>NC_008278.1:3748967-4373794 GCF_000058485.1 Frankia alni ACN14a | reverse complement strand
GCGGCTGCTCGCCGACGGCTGGTTCGTCACGACCGAGCTGACCGTGGAGGATCGGGCCCGCACCCGGCTCTACCACGAGGAGTCGGCGCGCACGGAGTTCCTGTCGGCCGCGGGCTCGGCGGAGGAGTTCCTCAACCGTCTCGGGGTCTCGGTGGTGCTGGAACGGGCCGGTGAGGCCGATCTGGCCCGGCTGTCCCAGCTCACCCTGCGGACCAACCAGTTCAACCTCACCACCGAGCGCCGGTCGCAGTCCGACGTGCGGGCCTTCGCGGCGGATCCGGCCGCGCGGGTGCTCTCGATCGTCGCCGCCGACCGCTTCGGCAGCAACGGGACGGTCGGGGCGCTGTTCGTGCGGGCTCGCCCCGATGGGCTGCACATCGAGAACTTCCTGCTCAGCTGCCGGGTGTTCGCCCGCGGCATCGAACAGGCCTGCCTGGGCGCGGTCCTGCGGGCGGCCCGGGAGGCCGGCCACGGCGCCGTCCACGGCGAGTATCGCCGGACTGCCAAGAACGGCAAGGTCGCGGACCTCTACCCGCATTACGGATTCGCCGTCGAGACCGCTTCCGAGGGGCTGACGAGCTATCGCCACAGCCTCGTCGACATCGTGCCGGTGCCGGTGCACCTGTCGTTGACCGTCGGCAGCGACATCGTTCCCGACTCTCAGTAGTGTTTCGGAGCGTTCCTGTGAGGACCGGGTGCGTCGGGGCTTCAGGAGGTGAGCTCCTTGCCGCACAGATCCGGTGCCACCACGTCGAACGCGGTGCCCCTCGCGTTGGCCTGGACGAAGGAGTAGCAGGTGGTCGGTTTGCCGAGGCCGGTCCTGATGTTGATCGGACTGATCAGGCCGCCCGCGTCGTAGCGCGTCACGGCTCGCAGCGCGGTGATGAAGCCCTCTCGGGTGGGGCAGTCGCCGGCGAGCTCCAGGCCGCGGATGAACATGTCCGCCTCGATGTAGGAGGTCACGGCGATGTCCTGCTCCGGCTGGCTGATCTGGGGTGAGTAGCGCGTCATCGCCGCCGTGTAGGCGGCGATCGCCGGGCCGCCGGATTCGAAGGGCCGGTAGAAGACGGGAACGGTGAGTCCCGCGATGCGGGGGCCGAAGGTGCGTAGCAACCGCCGGTCGTAGCCGCTCGCCGACAGGACGACCTTCGGGTTTCGGCCCGCGGCGCGCAGCGCGTCGAGGACCGCGACGAGAGCGTCCGGCTGGATCACGCTGATGATGGTGTCCGGATCGAGGGCGGCGATCCGCTGGGCGACCGACTGCGGGTTGTCCGCGCCCGGGGTGTAGTTCAGCGTGTCGAGCACCGGCACACCGGCGGCGTCCACGCTGCGCCCGTAGCGCGCCGCCGCGTCCGAGACGCCGGTCGACAGTGCGGTCTGCACGACGACCGCTCGGGTGCCCCCCTGGGACCGCACGAACTGCCCGTAGGTGTCCGTGGGCGCGGCGCTGACGTAGGAGAAGGCGAACATGTTCGCGTACTTCGACCAGACCTGCTCGGCCGCCAGGCCGGTGACCGGAACATCCCGGTCCGCCAGGTACTGGGCACTGCCGCTCGCGGCGAGGGTCGCCTCGATGATGCCGAAGACATGCTGGCCGTCGACGAGATCCCGGGCGGCGGTCTCGTTCGTGGCCGCCGCGCCCTGGTCGTCCCGCCAGGTGTAACCGATGGTGCGGCCGTGGACGCCGCCGGTGGCATTCGCCACGCCCAGACGGGCGTCGATTCCGGAGCGGACGGCGCCGAAGGCGCTCGCGACCGCTCCCGTGTCGGGATAGAGGACGCCGAGATTGATGTGGTCGGCCGTCACTCCCGGGGTGTCGCAGGTGGACGCCGAGGCCACGCCGGAGGTAGAACATCCGCCGGCACCCGCGACCACCAGAAGTAACATGGCGCTTACCGCCAGAGCTCTGGAATGGCGGCACGTGAACATGGGACTCCCTGGTACGGACGTGGGCGCGCGGACGCGCCAATCGGGTGGCGGCACGGCACATCCGCCGGAGACATGGGCCTGGCGCCGGCGAGGCGGATTCGGCGTCCGTGCACTCGATTGTGTACTGATCGATGCCGTGGTCCTGATCAGTGCGGCAACATTACCGAGGCCCGCCTCCGTGGCTAATGACGGGCTGGCATATTCGGGTGCCGGCGCCTTCGCGGGACGCGAGAAACAACGGCAGGGGGAGCCGTTCTCGAACAGGCGGAAAGCGCCTCTATACCGTCCAAATCGTCACAATGTCGCCATGCGTCGGTCCGGTGAGCCGGCCCGCCGGTGCGGACCGCGCTCACCGCCCGCGGGTCACGCCTTGAGAGCGATGCCGCCGTACACGCTGACGTCGGCGTCGGCGAGACCGGCGTGGGCGGGGTCCGGGAGCCAGCGGTGGACGAGGTCGACGCCGGGGGAGAGCAGTTCCAGGTCGAGGAACAGGCGCTCCACCTCGGCGCGGCTGCGGAGCTGGTTGGGGATGCGGCGACTGCGGTACGCCGACGCCGACGCCTCGAAGGCGGGATCGAAGTCGGCGGTGGCGTGGGTGAGGGCCAGGTAGCTGCCCGACGGTAGCGCGTCGATCAGCGTGCGGAGGATGTCGAGCGGGGAGTCGGAGTCAGGGATGAACGGGAAGATCGAGATGAGCGACAGGGCGACCGGCCTGGTCAGGTCGAGGGTCTCGGTCAGCTCGGGGGAGTCGAGAATGAGGGCCGGGTCGCGCAGGTCGGCGTCGAGGTAGGCGGTGCGGCCGGCGGGGCTGCTGGTCAGCAGGGCGCGGGCGTGGGCGAGCACGATCGGATCGTTGTCGGCGTAGACGACCCTGGTGTCCGGGGCGATCCCCTGGGCGACCTCGTGCAGATTCGGCGAGGTGGGAATGCCTGTCCCGATGTCGAGAAACTGGCGGATCCCACGGTCGCCGACGAGAAACCGGGTGGCGCGGATCATGAAGGCGCGGTTGTGGCGGGCGACGTTACGGGCGTTCGGGTACGTGGCCAGCACCTGCTCCGCGGCCTGTCGGTCGGCCGGGAAGTTGTCCTTTCCGCCCAGGTAGTAGTCGTACATGCGGGCGGAATGAGCCTCGTCCGTCCTGAGGTCGGCCGGCTGGGGCTCGTCGGCCAGGGACGTCCACCACTGCCCGCCGGGGGCGTTCCCTGCTCCTGCTTCGGTCACCGCAGCCTGCCCCTCAAAGCCGGACGATCCTGCCCTAATCACCCTAGTCGCCTCGGCTTCGGTGGGTCCACGAGTTGCGGCATGGTCAACGCTGTTCACCGCGTGCCCGCGGAGTGGTACGGTGCCGCCGTGACCATCATTTCCCTCGCCCGGCGAACACCATGACCGACGTCGGACCACCTTTATGTGGGTTGCCGAGTAGCACGGACGGGCTTGGCTGCGGCCCGGCTCGCACGCGGACCGGATAGTCTGCCGACATTGTTCTCCCGCATGCTGACGGATGTCATACGCAGGCTGTGCGGGACCCGGTACGGCCGTCGAACGCCGATATCGAGCCCGACAACCTCGCCGTCCGCTCGATGGATTCTCGGTGCGCGTACCCATATCGTTCTTTCGGTCGGTTCTTCGCGCCCGGCGGGTCAGGTCGCCGTTGTGGCGGGACTCCCGCGCGACGAGAGGAGACGGACTGTGACCACGGAGGGGAACCTCCTGACCGGCCACGAGGCGGACGGCGGCGTGGATGTGGCCCGCACCCGTCCCGCGCTGCTGGCGATCGAGCCCACGTTCGGCGCCGGCGTGCTGTGCCCGGCCGTCCACGCGGCGCTGGACCGGCTCGACCTCGGGCTCGACGACGTCGCCGTCGTGAATCTGGTGACGCGCGCCGCGCTGCTGGGGCCCGCATCGGCCGACGTGGTGGTGGCGACCTTCTACAACGTCAACCCCCGGCTGGTCGAGAGCGTCATTCCGGCCGTGTGGCGCAAGGCGTCACCCGAGGCCGTCCTCGCGGCGCAACAGGCGGCGTTCGCGCCGGTGCTCGCCGCGGCGCTCGCACCGATCGACCCGGCGGAACTCGGTGAGCTGGCCGAGCTCGCGCGCGCGGCCGGGCAGGCCGCGGCGGCGAACAGGGAGGGCCGTCCGCTGCTCGCCGGGCTCGCGGCGCTGCCGTGGCCGCGCGAGGACCATCTCGTGATCTGGCACGCCGCCAAGGTGCTGCGCGAGCACCGCGGCGACGGGCACATCGCCGGGCTCGTCCTCGAGGGGCTGCGCGGCATCGACGCGCTCGTCATCCACGCCGCCTACGAGGGGTGGCCCGGCGAGCTGCTGCGCGACTCCCGGCGCTGGGACCCACCGGCCTGGGACGCCTCGGTCGCGAGCCTGCGCCGCCGGGGCTGGCTGACCGAGGCCGCGACGCCAGAGGTGACGCCAGAGGTGACGCCGGAGCTGACGGCGGCGGTGACGCCGGAGCTGACGGCGGCGGTGACGCCGGAGCTGACGGCGGAGGGTCGCCGCCGCAGGCGCTGGATCGAGGATCGGACCGACCAACTCGCGGCGCTGGCCTACGCGCCGATCGGCGACGCGGGCATGGATCGCATGATCGAACTCGGCGCCAAGGTCGTGGCCGCCCTCGGCGCCGCCGGCCTCGCCACGCGCCTGCGCCGCCCCGTCGCCAGGTAGCTGCCGACGCTGCCGACGTCGAGCCGGTGGCCGACGCGCAGGCCTTCGTCGACGTCGAGGTTTGACGGCAGTGGGCCCCCGGCTCGGCCCGAAGGTGCCATGCTCGCGCATCGGGGTCTTCGACCAGGAAAGATCCGTAGCCTCGCCGGGAACGTTCGTGGGAGGGAGAGTCGTGAGCCAGGATGAGCGGGTTCGGGCCTGGTTGGAGCGGGAGCTCGACGGCACCGTCGTGGCGTTCGAGCGGCAGGAGCGCTGGCGCGCCGCCTGGTTCGCCGATCTGGCGAGCGACGGGGAGCTGCACCGGTACTACGTGCGCGGCCACCGCGGCGGCAACTTCCGGGAGATGATCACCCTCCGGCAGGAGGCCGACATCAACCGGGTGCTCCACCGGCACGGCGTACCCGTCCCGCGCGTCCACGGGATGATCGACGACCCGCCCGCGATCGTCATGGACCGCCTGCCCGGCCGGGTCAACCTCGCCACCGCGTCCGACGACGCCGAACGCGACGCCGTGCTGGACCAGTACGTCGACGCCATGTGCCGCATGCACGCGATCGACGTGCGCGAGTTCGGCGCGCTCGGGCTGCCCGTGCCGGCCGACAACCGGGCCGCGGCGCTGACCATGTACGCCACCGGCGAGCGCAACTACCGTCGGGCCAAGACCGCGCCCAGCCCGATGATCGAGTTCATGTGGCGGTGGCTGTGCCGCAACGTCCCGACGGGGCGCACGCAGCGGGGGCTCATCCAGGCCGATGCGGCGCAGTTCCTGTTCGACCGGGGCCGGCTGACCGGCCTGATCGACTTCGAGGCCGCCTACATCGGCGACCCGATCGCCGAGTTCGCCGCGATGCGCAGCCGCGACTGCGAGGAGCCGCTCGGCGACATCGGCCGGATCGCGCGGCGCTACGAGGCCGTCACCGGCGAGCGGATCGACCGCGACGCCGTGGAGTTCCACACCGCCGGCTGGTCGCTGATGACCCCGTTCCAGTGGGAGGACTCCGTACGCAACCCAGCGCCCGGCGACAGCTGGCTGGAGTACTTCACCTGGCTCGTCGGCTGTGGCCGGTGGGCGCTCGAGGCCATCGCCGCGGTCGCGGGCGCGCCGCTGCCCCCCGTCGAACCCCCCGCGCAGCGCCGGTCGTCCTACGCGAGCGCCGCCTACACCAACCTGATGGCACTACTCGACGAGTGGCCCACCGCCAGCGCCTTCGAGGGCTTCCGGGCGGACAGCGCCCGGGCGGTGACCCGGTTCGCCGAGCACGTCCACGCCTTCGGCGCCGACCTGGAGAGCGCCGACGTCGAGGAGATCTCCGCGCTGCTCGGCGCCCGCCAGCCGGACCTCGCCACCGCCGAGGCGGCGCTGGAGGAGTTCGTGCTGCGCGCCTCCCCGGACCTCGACGTCCCGCTGGTGCAGTACTTCCACCGCTGGACGCAGCGCCAGCAGTTCCTCATCGCCGGCACGGGTGCCCGGCACGAGAAGCTCATCCACCTCAGTCTGCAACCACTCTCCGGCGACGCCTGGCAGGCCGGGGGCCAGCCCTTACGGAGGTAACGCATGACCGTGCACGTGCACGTGGACGGCGACGGGCCGCCGCTGCTGGCGGAGCTGGCCGCGGTGATGCCCGCCGCGCCGGCGCTCGTGGACCGTCTCGTGGCCGAGTTCGCGCCCACGGCGGCCACGATGGCGACCCCGCAGGCGTACTGGGTCGGGTTCAACGGCTGGCTGACCGACCGGCTGTCCGGACCGATCATGCAGGGCGCCGTCGCCGTCGACGACGTCGGCGAGCAGGCCTGGGCGATCCTCGCGTCCAGCTACTGGGGTGGCCTGGAGCTGCGGGAGCACTGGGGGATGCCACCGGTGTTCGAGCGGCTCGGCATCGCCCTGTCACCGCCGTTCGCCGAGGTCGAGCAGGGCATCGTCACGCAGATGACGCAGCGGCTGGCGGCGTTGCGCGACGGCGGCGAACGCTGCCTGGAGATCCTGCCCTCGATCCTGCGGGAGGACACGCCGTCGGGCCCCGTCCACGGCATCGCCTACAACGCCGGGGTTCAGGTGGTGAAGACCGAGGACCCGCCGATCGGCCAGCGCCGCCCGCACCGCACGCCCCGGCCGGCCGCGGTGCGCATCAACGCACGTCACTTCATGCGGGTCGACTACGACCTGCCGACCCCGAACTATCTGAGGGTCTGGCGCTCGGCGTTCGAGCGGGCCGTCGCCGCCCACCCGGACGCCTACGAGAGGGCGATCGTCGGCGAGGGCGGCCAGGCCGACCTGCGCGACATCTGGGCCCGCGCGGTGGCCTTCGGCAACACCACCTGGGGCGGGGACGCGCAGGATGTCTGGACCGACGCCTACTTCGACGAGACCATCCGCTGGAGCTCGATCCTGACGTTCGGCATGGAGGCGGCGGGCCTGGCCGCGTTCGTCGCGGTGATCAACCAGGACCCCGCGGCGGCCACGGCCGCGGTCCTGTGCAACGCCCTCTACCTGGGTGCCACGCCGGGCTGGCTGATCGGCCTGCTCGACACCGGCGCGACCCTGCCCCGGGTCGTCGGGGGATAGTGCCCGAACCAGGCGGGAGCCGGTTGCGGTGCGTTGTGCGCGGTCGGCGCCACATCGCACACTTCGTACCGCAGTCCTCCCGCGCATGGCGACCAGCCGTCATCGGCGGTGGGCCGCGGTGTCCGACCTCGGGATGCGTGCGGGGCGCGGCGGGGAGACCTACGACATGAGAACCGATGCCGGCGACAGCGGCGATCTCCTCGACGGCCGCGACCCGGCCGAGCCTCCCACCAGCGCCGTTCCTGCCGCCGAGGCCGGTTTCGCCGAGCACTATCCGGCGTTCACCGACCGCTTCCGGGGCAGCGAGGAGGAGATCAGCCGGCGGCTGGAGGTCTACCTGCCCGACGTCGACCGTTTCGTCGCCGGCGGGGGCGTGCTCGATCTCGGTCCCGGGCGCGGTGAGTGGTTGCTGATGCTCGCCGCCCGGGGGGTCGACGCGGTCGGGGTCGACGCCGATCCGACGTTCGCGGCGGCGGCGCGGGCGCGGGGACTGCGCGTCGAGGTCGGGGACATTCTCGACCATCTCCGCACGGTCGGCGACGCCACGCTGGACCTCGTCACCGCCTTCCACGTCGTGGAGCATCTGGCGACCGACGAACTGCTCGCCGTGCTGGCGCAGGCCGGTCGGGCGCTGCGCCCCGGCGGCGGGCTGATCCTGGAGACGCCCGACCCGACGAACCTGGCCATGGGGGCCTGCAACTTCTACCTGGACCCGACCCACCGGCGACCCCTGCCGCCGGCGCTCACCGAGTTCCTGGTCACCACCAGCGGCTTCACCGGTACGGAGATCCGCCGGCTGCACCCCCGCGAGCAGGTCGACCTGTCCACCCTGCGGCTCGACGGCGTCGACGAGGCGACCGCCCGGCTGGTCGGCGCCGCGCTGACCTCGGCGCTGTTCGGGCCCCAGGACTACGCGGTCGTCGCCGTCGCGGCCTGACCGCGGCCCCGGCTCGGCGGTGTTGCGGGGAATGTCACCGGGGCGGGGACGTCACCGAGGAGGGTGCCGGGGAGGTCAGGTGAGCAGGTCGGGCTGCTCCTCGACGATGATCTCGTAGAGGGCGTCGAAGGCCCAGCGGTCCGAGTCGTCGCTGCGTCCCTGACCGGCGGTGAAGCTGGCGGTCTCGTGGTCCAGGATGTGCAGCGGCCCGGCCGCCGCGGCGATGAGCTGGGTCCTGGCGGCCCGCTCGGCGGCGATGTACCGGGCGGCCGCCGACTCCACGCTGGTGCCGACGGTGAGCAGGCCGTGATTGCGCAGGATCGCCAGCTTGTGCGGGCCGAGCGCCGCGGCGATCTTCCGGCCCTCCTCCTCGCTCAACACGACCCCGTTGTACTCCTCGAAAATGACATGTTGCTGGTAGAAGGCACAGGCGTCCTGAGAGATCGGATGCAGCGGCACCGCGAGCGCGGACAGCGCCCGGCCGTACGGCGAGTGGGTGTGCGCGGCGCCGACGACGTCCGGGCGGGCGGCGTGGATCTGCGAGTGGATCGCGAACGCCGCCCTGTTCAACGGCGGCTGCCCCGCCACGATCTCTCCCGCCGCGTTGACCAGCAGCAGATTCGACACCCTGATGCGGCTGAAGTCGAGGCCGGCGCGGTTGACCCAGAAGTGGTCGGTCAGTTCGGGGTCGCGGGCGGTGATGTGGCCGGCCAGGCCCTCGGCGAGACCGAGCTTGGCGAAGATCCGGTACGCCGCCGCGAGCTTCTGCTTACGGTGCAGCCGCTCCTGCTCGACCGTGCGGACCGGCACCGGACGGGGCCATTCCCCGCCCTCGGCGGGGGAGACCCCGGCCCAGGGGCTCCCCTGTCGGCCCTCGGATGGTGCCTTCTGGGATGGCGCCTTCTGGGATGGCGCCTCGTGGGGTGCCGCGGCGCCGGACGCCCCGGTGACCGGGGTCGTCGGGGCCGGGGCATGGGTGGAGAGCGCCATGGGGGTCTGGTCCTTCCATCTCGATGACGGGCGGGAACCGGCCTGACGCGGGCTCACCAGGGCATCGCCGGTGCCAGGAGCGAAGGCGGAGTGAAGGCGGAGTACGGAGAAGGCCCTCCCAGCCGGGAGCACCCGCGTGGCGGGAGGCGCAGGTGTCGGCGGTGCGCCGCCGGAGCAGGTGCGCGCCGCAACTGTGCGGCAGGGTCGAAGCCATTGTCAAGCTTCCCGAGGGGGATGGTGCCCCGCCTCGGCGAGCTGTCAATCCCCAGCCGGGCCCCGGTCCGGTGCCTCCGACGGAGTCCCGTCATGTGGTGTGCGTCACCTTATTTTCCCACTTGACCGATCGACAAATCGGGTTCATGTTGGGGAGGTGTTGACGATCGCCTCTCTGACCAGGCGCGAGCACATCGACCTGCTGCGGGTCACCTCCGCGAGCTGTCCGGCTCGCCGCAGCTGACGCCGACACCCGACGCCCGGTCAGTCCCGCACCCCGCCCGGTCTGCTCGCCGCGCGCGAGGTTTCGCCAGCGCCACCCGCGGCGCGACGTCCTCGCCGCGTCGAGCCGGTGACGCGCGCTTCGCCTCGTCGACCGTCAGGCACTCCTCCGTACCCGTCCCCTTGGCCGGCCCTCCGTACCCGGCCGTTCGCACCAGCTTTCCGTACCCGGCCGTCTGTACGGGGCCTCCGTACCCGGCCCTCTGCACCGGCCTTGCGCACCCGGCCTCCCGTACTCGGTCGGTCCGCTTCGCACCGGCCTCCCTTCCGCACCAGGCCGTCACCCTGCCTGCGCAACCGCGGAGGTCGGGGCCCGATCGGCTCCGGGCCGGCCGACTCGTGCCCCCTGGCGGCCGGCGTCCTGCCGGTCCGCGCCGTGGCTGCGGCGCAGGCCGCCGGACGGTCGGGAGCCCAGACAGGCGGGAGCCCAACCAACAGACAGGGAGCACGCATGGATCTGCACCTCGCGGGCCGCCGCGCGATCGTCACCGGCGGCAGCCGCGGCATCGGGCGGGCGGTTGCCCGCGCGCTGCTCGCCGAGGGAGTCCAGGTCGTCATCGCGGCCCGGGACGTCGACGTGCTGAAGTCGGCCGCCGCCGAGCTGTCCGCCGCGGGCGGCGCGACGGTGCTGCCGATCGTCACCGACACCGCCAGCGACGCCTCCGTCCAGGCCCTGGTCGAGAGCACCGTCGCCGAACTCGGCGGCGTCGACATCCTGGTCAACAACGCCGCCCGGCCCGGCGGCGCCGGCGGGCCCGGGGGTGTCACCGCCCTGTCCACCGCGGACGCCGCCGCCGACTTCAACGTCAAGGTGCTCGGCTACCTGCGCACCGCGCAGGCGGTCGCGCCGCACTTCGTCGCGCAGGGCTGGGGGCGGATCATCAACATCGGCGGGTTGGCGGCCCGCCAGGTCGGCCTCGCCTCCGGTTCCATCCGCAACGTCGGCGTCGCCGCTCTCACCAAGACCCTGGCCGACGAGCTGGGTCCGCACGGCGTGACCGTCAACGTCGTCCATCCCGGGCTGACCCTGACCGCCGACCACGGCGGGAGCGTCGTGCTGTCCGAGGAGCAGATCCAGGCCGCGGCGACCCGCATCGCCATCGGGCGGGCCGTCACCGCGGACGAGGTCGCCGCGGTCGTCACCTTCCTGGCATCCCCGCTCGCGGTCGCCGTGACCGGCGAGGCGATCGCCGCCGGCGGCGGCACCCTGGGCCCCATCCACTACTGAGCGCCCTCACCGCCCGACCTGCATCACGCCGCCCGACCTGCATCACGCCGCCCGACCTGCATCACGCCGCCCGACCTGCACCACCCCACCCGACCTGCACCACTCGATCGAAGGGACAGACCGTGACCACTGTTGTGGAGGCATCCGTCCAGTCGCCGCTGGCCGTCCGGCCGCTGCAGCCCACCATCGGCGCGGAGATCGCTGGCGTCGATCTCAGCCAGCCCCTCTCGCCGGCCGTGCGCGACGAGATCAGGGCGACCGTGCTGAAGTACAAGGTCGTGTTCTTCCGAAACCAGGAGCTGACCCAGGAAGGGCACGAGAACTTCGCCGGGCAGTTCGGTCCCCTGTACACGCACCCGGGCGCGGCGAAGGCCGACGCCCGCACCACCGCGATCCATCGCATCTCCTCCGCCGACTTCGACAAGGTCGCGAAGGTGCACACCCCGCAGGCCGACGACGACATCTGGGACCCCTACCACACCGACACGAGCTGGCGGCTCGTCCCGACCTGGGGCGCGGTGCTGCGGGCGGTGCAGCTGCCCGAGGTCGGCGGCGACACCATCTGGGTGGACGCGGCGCTGGCGTACCAGGGTCTGTCCGACGAGGTGAAGGAGCGGCTCGACGGCCGCCACGTCACCCACGACTTCCGGGCCGCGCTGCACGCCAGCGGGCATGACTACCCGGTGGTGGCGCATCCGGTCATCCGGATCCACCGGGAGACCGGCGAGAAGATCGCCTGGGTGAACTTCACTCAGCGGCCGACGATCATCGGGCTCGACCGTGCGGAGAGCAAGGAGCTGCTGACCGCGGTCATCGACCAGTACCGCAAGCCGGAGAACCAGGTGCGCTTCACCTGGCGGCCGGGTTCGGTGGCGTTCTGGGACAACCGGGCGGCCGTGCACTACGCGGTCCGCAACTACGGGTCGGCGCCGCGGCTGCTGGAGCGCATCCTCATCGCCGACGAGCCGCTCCACGCCGACCTGTAGCCCGAGGTCCGGACCGGCGGCCGGACCTGTGGCCCAAGGTCCGGACCGGCGGCCGGATCTCGTCCCGGTCGGCGGGGCGGGGCGCCGGCCTCAGCCGTGGTTGGTCAGGCCGCCGTCGACGAGAAGGTCGGCGCCGGTGATGAAGGAGGCGTCGGCGGAGGCGAGGAAGACCGCGGCCCGGGCCACCTCGTCCGGATCCCCGAGGCGGGGGACGAGCGCGTGGCTCAGCAGCGCCTCCCGGGCGCCGGGCAGGGCGAGCTGCTCGGCCGAGCCCGGGGTGTCCATCGCGCCGGGGCTGATGCTGACGGCGCGGATGCCGTAGGGCGCACCCTCGGCCGCGATGACGTGCGTCATCGCGAGGACGGCGGCCTTGGTCGCCGAATGTGCGATTCCGCCCGGGCCACCGCCGTGCCCGGCCACCGACGCCGTGTTGATCACCACGGGTCGTGCGTCCGCGCCGGCACCGGCGCTGGCGGTCAGGTGCGGCCAGGCCGCCTTGGTGACGAGAAAGACGATGCTCAGCTCGTTGCGGATCGAGAAGTCCCACTGCTCGACCGTCATCGCCTCGATGGTGGCGAACACGCACGCCGAGGCGTTGTTCCACAGCACGTCGATGCGACCGTGGGTCCGCACGGCTGCGTCGACCCAGCGCTTGCACGCGGCGTAGTCGCCGAGGTCGACCGGCGCCGTGCCGAGCATCCGACCGCCGGCCGCCGTCACCAGGGCCTCGGTCTCGGCGTTGCCCTCGGCGTTCAGGTCGGCGCCGACGACGGTGGCGCCGGCGGCGGCGAACCGCAGCGCCCCGGCCCGGCCCATGCCGCTGCCGGTACCCGTAATCAGGACGATCTTGCCCTTCAGTGAACCCGCCATCCTAGGCCTCCGTCCCGGCGGCGGACGGGGCGGGCGCGGCGGGCGCGGCGACGACGGTGCGGGCCTGGGCGATCGTCTCGATCCGGCACCGCTGCGCGGCCACGTCGCCGGTGCGGTGGGACGTCACGCGCGCGGTGGCGAAGTACGTGCCCGGCCGGTCGTAGGCGTGCGTGGTCGAGACCGTCAGCTCGGCGGCGGTGCCGTCGATCCCGGCGTGGCGCAACGGGTAGGTGCCGGTGCCGTCGAAGTCCCACTCGACCGCGATGATCCGCCCGGCGCCCGGCGGGACGGCGGCGGTGACCGTCAGGGTCACCGGCTCGCCCACGCCGACGTCGGCCCGGGCCCCGCCGTTCGCCGTGACCGACGCGACCGGCTGGATGCCGCCCCGCTGCGCCGCGCTCGACGGCAGGTGCACGCGGCCGTCGACGAACGTGTAGTGGCTGCCGTTCGGCTCGACGCCGTTCTCCACCCAGTCGATCAGGTCGATCATCGACTGCTCGGTGATGCCGCGGAAGTCGATCAGCCGAGTCGCCGCCACCCGGTTCGGTTCCGGCGGGACCATGCCGTACGGGCCGTGCTCGGCGTACTCGGTCCAACGGATGCGGAAGTTCGCCCGCGCGCCCGCCTCGCCCTGGGCCTGGCGCACGGCCCGGTCGTACAGGGTGCCCCACGCGGGCCAGACCGACGAGTCGTGGGTGTGGTGCAGCCAGAGCACCTTGCCCTCGTACTGGCCCGAGTAGCAGACGCCCATCAGCGAGGACATCCGCGGCACGGGGTGCTGCGGGTAGATCGGCCGGCCGTCGACGAGCAGGTGCGCGAACGCGGGATCGGCCATGACGTGGTGGCGGGCGAAGTAGCAGTAGGCGAGGAACCTGCGGTTGTCGACGAGCACCTCGTCGCCCGGCTCGACCCCGGTGAACCGCAGGACGTTCGCGTCGCCCTGGCCGTCGCAGGCGAAGACGTCCCCGGCGGCGCCGGTGGCGTACAGCGACCGTCCCGCGGCCTTCCCGGTCAGGACCTTCACGCCGGCGCCGACGCGGTAACCGCCCTTGAGCCCCTCGATCTCGACGGCGTAGGGGAACTCGTACGCCTCGCCGCCGGCGCCGACGATCGCCGCCAGGATCCGCATGGTCTGAAACTCGGGTCCGGCGAAGTCGGCCGACTCGTTCAGGTCGCGGGCCGACAGGGTGCGCACGACCCGTCCGGTCTGGTGGATCAGGTCCGCCTCGACCAGCTCGGGGGAGTCGTGACCGACGTAGCCCGGCTTCGTCCAGAAGTTCGCGAAGTAGTCCGGGTCCTCGCGGTGCAGCTCGTCGGCCAGCGAGGTCCACAGCCACATCTGGCCCATCGGCTCGCTGATCATGAACTCGTTGCCGCGGGGGAAGCCCTGCCGGTACAGCGACGCCAGCTCCTCGCGCTCGTGCGTGCCGAGCCCCGCGAACGGGTCGCCGCTGCCGCCCGGCGCCATCCGGTCCGCCAGTGCGATGATCCGGTCGCGACCGAGCAGCCGTTGGACGTTGAACATCTGGCCGAAGGACATGATGCTGCCGGCCTTGACCCGCTCGGTGTTGCCGGGCTCGGCGATCTCACCGCCGCTGGTCGACGGCATGCACCCGTCCCACACGCCGGGCGCGTTCTCCAGGCAGAGCGGGGAACGCCGCCCGCCGCCGCTGCCGCCCCAGACGTAGCTGTGATGAGGGGCGCTGCCGTACACCTGGGCGGCGACGTACTTGGACAGCCGCGCGGCCTCGGCACTGGCCCGGTGGCCGTAGAGCGTCGGATCCTCCCCGGCCTTCGGGTCGTAGTCGTCGCCCTTGTGGCCCTGGTTCGACTCGACCATGTAGCCGCCGAGGCGGGCGCTCATGTCGATGCGTTGGAACATCTCGCCGAGAATGCCGCCGCCGAAGGTGACCGCGTGACCGCCGTTGCCGCCTTCCAGCGGCTGGAACATGCGGCCCGTGTAGTACTCGGCGGGCGGGAGATAGAAGGCGAACTCCGTGTCGGTACCCGCGAAGCCGCCCTGCACGAAACGGTGCGGCGACGGGCGTTCACGCTGCTCGTCCACCTCGATGAACGGCGCCCCGAAGAAGGCGTCGGTGACCTCGTACCCGGACAGATCGATAGCGCCCATGAGACAGCTCCGTCTTCGTCGCCCTCGCGCCTCGCCGGCTGTGGGAGCTGCAGCGTCGCAGAACATCCGCGCACGTGTCAACGCTGTTCACCAGTCCGGGCGGCCGCACTCCCGGCGTACTCCCGGTCGTACTTCGGTTCGAACTCCGGGTCGAACTCCGGGAGGCCGGCTCGGTCGACGGCGTCCCTCCACGTCCACTCCCCGTCCGAGTCCACTCCCTGCCCGACCATGTCCCGTAAGTGCCGGAAGTCCGGTCCGCCGGACAGTCGTGGCGCGCCAGGCGCTACCGTTGCCGCCAGGCCGAGCGTGGCCGATGTTTCCTCGGCCGGCTGGCCGGCCGGCGTTGGGGTGTGGTGGTTGAAGGTCACAGACCGGGGCGGTTCCGGCCCGGGCAGTCGGTCCGGACATCGGTGGCTGGTGGTCGGAGTGGTCGCGGCCGCGATGGTCTTCTCGGCGCTCGGACTGCTGGTCGCCGTCGTCGTGCCGCCCTTTGCCAGCGCTGACGAGGCGCAGCACACCGCGTACGCGCTTGAGGTGGCCGATGGATCGTTGCCCGGGCTGGACACACCCGTGCGCTCCCGCATTCCGGGTATGCCGGGGTTGCCGGCCGGGTGCCGCGTGTCCCCCCGGCAGTTCCGGGCCGCGGTGAACGTGCACGCCGACCACCTGTGCGGGCGGCGGCTGCGGCGGCCGCTGACCAACTTCGACGTCGTCTACACGGCGAACCATCCGCCGCTGTTCTACGCGGTCGAGTCCGTCCCGCTGAAGTCCGGCATCGCCCTGGATCACCCGCTGGCCGGCTTCCGGGCCGCCCGAGGGATCAATGTGGCGCTCGGAGTGACCGCCCTCATCGCGACGGCGGCCCTGGTCCGGGGCGTGCTGCCGGGGCAGCCGGCCGTCGCGGTCGCGGCGGCCGCGATCACCGGGGTCGTCGGCCTGTTCGTGTTCCCGGCCGGGCAGGTCTACAACGACACGATGGCGGTGGCGACCATCACCGGTCTGCTCGCCGTCACCGTCGCGATCGCGCGCCGGGGACCGCGGCCGCGCACGCTGCTGGCGCTCGCGGTGCTCGGCCCGGCCGCCGCGGCCAGCCGGGCGAGCGGAGCGGTGGCGTTGATGGTCGTCGTGCCGGCCGTCGGGGTCGCCGTCGCGGCGCGCACCGCCGGCCGCCCGGTTCGGCGGGCCGGGCGCGGCCTGGCCGTGGCCGGTGGGCTCGCCGCGCTGAGCTTCGCCGCGACCGGCTGGTTCTACCTGCGTAACGTGCGCCGGTACGGCGACCCCACCGCCTTCGGCCGGATCGCCGCCATGCTCCCGATCCGCGGGCCGCGACCGTCGGCGCAGCAGGTGGTGCGCGATCCCGACTGGTGGTGGAACGTCTATCGCGGCCTGTTCGGTCGTGTCTCGCTGCAGACCGGCTACGCCGAGAAGATGGTCGTCGGGTTCGCGATCGTCACCGGTGTGGGCGTGCTCGCCGCGGTGCTCCGGGTCCTGACGGCGCGGATCCGGGCCGCCCGGGCCGCGGACCTCCTGGCTGCGGACGCCCTGGCCGTCAGCGCCAGGTTGTACGGCGGTGGGACGCGGGGGAGCGGGCTGCCGGCTCCGTCCTCGGCTCCGTCGTCGGCTTCGGCTCCGTCGTCGGCTTCGGCCCCGGCCCCGTCTTCGGCTCCGACCCTGGCCCTCGCTCCGGCTCCCGGCCCGCCGGGTGCGCGGCTGGCCGGGGGTGTCGTCTGGATCCTGCTCGCCGCGCACTGCCTGCTCGTCGTCGCGACGCTGGTGGGATACGCG
This sequence comes from Frankia alni ACN14a, assembly GCF_000058485.1. NCBI lineage: Bacteria > Bacillati > Actinomycetota > Actinomycetes > Frankiales > Frankiaceae > Frankia > Frankia alni. Next base: position 4,357,204 of record NC_008278.1, on the reverse strand, counting down.
GCCGCCGGTGGCGCGGCGTTCACCCGGTACCTGCTGCCGATGCTGCCGGTGCTCGCGTTCGTCGTCGAACTCAGCTGGCGGGCGCTGCCGCTGGGACGGCGGGGGTTGCCGACGGTCGTGCTCGTCGCCGCGCTCGCCGTGCTGACCGTGACGATGATCGTTCGGGACCTGGCGTGGCGGAACCGCGCGCTCGCGCCCCTGTCGCCGGTGGACCGGCTGCGGACGGCGTGGGCGGCCGGGGCTCCCGGGCCGGCCGATCTCGTCCTGCCCGGCCTGGCGGGATTCGCGCTGGTCGGCGGTCTCCTGCTGGCCGTCGCCCTGTGGAAGCTCGGCGACCCGTCGGTGGAACTCGGCGGCTCGGTGGAACTCGGCGGCAATGTCGGTGGTGATGTCGGCGGTGATGTCGGTGGCAGACCGTGGCGTGCAGCCGAGCACGAGGACCCGCCGGGCGACGTCGCCGGGGTCGGGCGGCAACGCCAGGAGCGCCTGGACGTGAGTATCGGTGGTGGGGCGGCCCAGGTATCCGCGGACCGGTGATGCGGCGCGGCCGGGCTGTGCCCTTCCCGGCCGGCGTCGCACGCCCGGCTCGCGCCGACTCCGGCCGTTACTCCGAGCGTTTGTTGTCTCGCCGCCGGGAAACACCGACGGCATGACCGATGACGGGGGCGCAGGCGATGCGGAACCGATTGCTCGACCGTCCCGGGCACGCCTGCTAAGTCTGCTGCCGTTCCTCGCGGCAGGTATGGCCGCTTCCGTCCTGCGGGCGCTACACAAAGAGGGCACCATCGGCGACTGGTGGTTCCTGGCCGGGTTGGGTATTGCCCTCGTCGCGCTGGTGGCCGGGCTGGTCGTCCTGAAGTTTCCGGAGGGCGTGGTCGTCCGCAACGGGAACCTGACGCTCGTCGACTGGCGGGGGCGGGAGACGACGGTCCCATGCGACGATGTGCGCCTCGCGAGCCTCGTCAGGGTTCAGCAGACTGCCACCTCGGGCCCGCATACCCGCATCATCGTCGAACGCGTGTCATCGGCTCCACCGGTCATGATGATCAGCGCCGCGCTGAATCGCGAGCGCACGCGCAGGCTGTTGGAGCGCAAGGGCCTACCGGTCCGTGTCGTCGCTCGTACCGCCCGAGTGGCCCAGCTCCCGGCGTCCTTTCCCGGTCTGCACCTGGGCCTGAGCGACCGTCGACCGTTCTTGGTCGCCTTTCTTGTCACCGCCGCGATCGCAGTGGTTCTCGTGGCCATTCTGACGCCGCTGGTGGTGTTTCGCTGACTCGGTTCGTCGGCCTGGGCCGGATCGCCGGGAGTCGAGCGCGGCTGGCCCGGGCAGGGTTGCCCGGTTCAGCCTGATCAGATCCGTCCGAGAGGAGACGAGTTCTCCGGCGGAAGCCACGGCCTCGCCGAAAGGTGGTGGTGGCACGCGGGGCTGGCGTCAGGACGACGCAGGCGTGGCGGTTCTCCCGTGCTGGCAGGCGACTTGGTGGTGGCGGCGGGCGGTGGCCGTCGTCTCGCCGACGGCGGTCGCAGGGCGCGGATTGCGCAGAAGGACGTCCTGGGCACGCTTAGCACCACATCGGCACATCGGGGGTGGGCCACTGCCGCCCGCGAGCGATCGTCGCGTACCGTTTTCACCTCCAGCGTGATCGCGACCCGGGGATGGCCCCTTAGGAGCACATGTCTCTCCCGACGTTCACCCGACCGCCGAACTGGCGCTTGCGCGTCCACCCCCGCGTCCACCCGTGGGCGAGCCGGGCTCCGCGCCCGTGACCGACCTGGCCGCCGTCCAGTTGCCCCGGCCCAGAAGCATCGCGAAACACGCGGTGCCGCATCTGGTCGAGGCGACGGTCATCCCCGCGGCGCTTTTCCTGGTCTTTCTGCATCTCGGTGGTCTCACCCTCGCCGCGCTGACGGCCGTGGCCTGGGGCTATGTCGCCCTGGGCCGCCGCGTCGTGCGCCGGCAACGCATCCCCGCCCTGCTGATCCTCTCCTCGGTCGGGCTCACCGTCCGCACGGTGATTGTGATCATCAACGGCAATGCGTTCCTCTACTTCCTGCAGCCGGTGATCGTCGCGGGGGTGATCGGCATGATCTTCCTGTTGTCGGCGTTGACCCCCCGGCCCCTGGTCCACCGGTTGGCCGGCGACTTCTGCCCGCTGCCCGCGGGCGTCACCGAGCGGATCGGTGTGCGCCGGCTGTTCCTCGGCCTGACCCTGCTGTGGGCCGCGGTGAATCTCGGCAACGCCGCCTTCACCTTCTGGCTGCTGGTGTCGCAGTCCACCGCCGTGTTCGTGGCGATCCGCGGGGTCACCGGCACGGCCGTGACCGCGACCGCCGTGGCGATCACCGTCGCCTGGTCGTGGCGCGTCGCCCGGCTGGAGGGCCTGCGCGCCCCCCGCTCCCGCCTGGCCTGAGCCCTCCCGACCGCCGCCCCCGACCGGTGTCCGCGCCTCCCGCGCAGGCGAGGGAGGGGGTGGGGGTCGGGGCGCCGAGAAGAAATCCCTGGCCGTAGGGGATGTGCACGTCGAGAGCGGTGTGCAGCTCGGCGGGGGTCTGGATGCCCTCCGCGATGACGCAGCCGCCGAACTCCCTACTGATCATGACGAGGGCGGCGGCGGTCGCCCGGCGGGCCGGGTCGGCGTCCATCCCGTGGGTGACCAGATAGTCGAGCTTCACGATGTCCGGATGCAGCTCGATGAGCTGCTCCAGCCCCGCGTAGCCGGTCCCGGTGTCGTCGGCGGCGATCCGCACGCCGCGTGCGCGCAGGTCCCGTACGGCGCGCAGGACCTCGGCGTCGTCGCAGAAGTACTCGTGCTCGGTGATCTCGACGACCAGGCGCCGGCAGGTCTGCTCCTCGTGGAGGACGTCGAGCAGCCCGGAGGTGATGGTGGCCGGCGAGGCGTTGACCGTGAGGCAGACGCCGGCGGGCAGCTGGGGCAGCACGCGCAGCGCCCGCCGGATCGCGGCCAGCTCCAGTTCGGCGCTCAGGCCGATCGTCATGGCGTCGAAGTACCAGCTCGACGGGCCTCGAGGCGGCCTGCGGGGCTCGTGGGGTAGCCCGGGCTCATGGGGGAATCGGGACAGCGCCTCCACCGCGGCGGTGCGACCGGTTGTCAGGTCCACGATGGGCTGGTAGACGATCTTCGGGCCGCCGGCGTCGATCATCTCGCTGATGCTGGACCAGACCCGGCTGCGTGCCTCCCAGATCCGGTGCAGGTCGATGACGGCGTCGCTGAGGTACTCGGCGGCCAGCCCCAGGAAGCGGCTGTCGCGCTCCCGCAGGTACGGCCGCGGCTCACGGCTGATGCAGCCGAGCACTCCGAACACCTTGCCCTTGGTGTCGGTCACCACCGTCGCCGCATAGCACCCGATGCCCAGCCTCGTCACGAGCGGCGTGTCGACCAGGAAGGGATCCCGTCCGGTGTCGGGAATCACCTTCGGCAGCGTGCCGGCCAGCAGGCTGCGGTAGAACCGGGGATCGGGGCGGACCCTGGCCCCCGTTGCCAGCCCGAACTGTCCGCCTGGTCCGTTGAGCACCTGGATGACCAGATCGTCGCCGTCCGCCCGAGCGAGATAGGCGAGATCCATCCGCAGGTGACGGCGCAGTATCCCGAGCAGTTCCATGACCGTCGTGTCCGGTTCGGTCCCGTCCGAGAAGGGTCCGTCCGAGAAGGTCCCGTCCGAGGAGGGTCCGGACGAGGAGGTCCCGGACGAGGAGGTCCCGGACGAGGCGGTCGCAGACGGGGCGGGCCCGTCCGAGGAGGGTCCGGAGGCGGATTCCGCCCGTGCCATCGCCCCTCACCCCCAGCCGTCACGCGATTGGTGCCTGCCTCCGCCGTGCCCCCCGTAACCGGTCGTACACCAACATGTACGTTCCGCCTGCGATCCCGCCTGTGATCCCGGCCGTGAACCGGCTGTGTCCGGCGGAGCGGAGGTCCGGCGTCGTCCGATGGCCTCAGCGAGGCGCGGGGTCGGCGGTGGGCTCGACCCGCACCGTGGTGCGCAGCGGGGTCTCGACGATGAGCAGGATGACGACCGCGGCCACGACGACGAGCGGAATCGCGCTCAGGAAGGCCTCGGGAACCGCCGTACCGTAGGCGTGGCGGACGACGGAGGCCACCGGAGGGCCGAGCGCGTCAAGATCCGGGATGTCCCGGCCGTCTCCCAGGGCGTCCACGGGTAGGCCGTCGGCCGCCAGCCCGGCGGCGGTCAGGTCGGTGATCCGGTGCGCGATCAGTGCGCCGAGGACGGCGACGCCGGTCGTTCCGCCGAGGCTGCGGATGAACTGCACGGTCGCGCTCGCGGCCCCGAGATCGGCCAGCGGGGCGGTGTTCTGGGCGATCACGATGACGTTCTGCTGGACCAGACCCAGGCCGAGGCCGACCGGCACCATGGCGAGCCCGACGAGCACCGGCGTCGTCGTCGGGCCGACCAGCCCGAGCAGCAGCAGGCCGGCGAGCACGAGCCCGCAGCCGAGGACGAGGAAGCGCTTCCAGCGCCCGGATCGCGAGATCACCCGGCCCACGTGGAGCGAGGCGTAGGCCATCGCGCCGACCAGGGGAACCGCGAGCAGCCCGGAGATCACCGGGGATCGGCCCTGCCCGAGCTGGAAGTACTGGCTGAGCATGACCGGGGTCGAGAACATCACGGTCCCGATGCAGAAGGCCGCGACCACGCAGAGCACGAGGGTGCGGTCGCGGAACAGGCGGGGTGGGATCATCGGCTCGCGGACCCGGAACTCCACCGCCACCGCGACGGCCAGCAGGAGCACGCCGCCGCCGACCAGCCAGCCGGTCTGCGCCGAGGCCCAGCCGAAGGCGCCCCCGGCCAGCGAGACCCAGATCAGCAGGCAGCACGCGCCGCCGGAGATCAGCAGGGCGCCGGCGTAGTCGATGGAGACCTCGCGGGTACCGACGGGCAGCCGCAGCGTGCGCTGGATCAGCACACCGGCGAGCGCCGCGATCGGCAGGCTCAGGTAGAAGCACCAGCGCCAGCCCAGCCAGGGGGCGTCGACGACGAGTCCGCCGACGAGGGGCCCGGTGACCGTGGCCACCGCGAAGGTCGCCCCCACGTAGCCGTTGTACCTGCCCCGGTCCCGGGCCGGGATGATCGCGCCCATCGCCACCTGGACCAGGGCGGACATCCCGCCGCCGCCGACGCCCTGGACGAACCGGCAGGCGATCAGCATTCCGGGTGAGCCGGCCAGCCCGGCGAGCACGGAGCCGAGGACGAACACGCCGAGCGCCGACTGGACCAGCCGCTTCTTGTCGACCAGGTCCGCGAGCTTGCCCCAGATCGGCATGCTGGCCGTCATCGCGAGCAGGTGGGCGGTGACCACCCAGGTATAGCCGGTGGCGCTGCCGTGCAGGTCGGCCATGATGGTCGGCAGCGCGTTCGTCACGATCGTGGTCGACAGCATCGAGACGAACAGCCCGACCAGCAGACCGGAGATGGCGCGCATCGTCCGCCGGTGGGCCGCGGCGGCGGTGTCGGCGGGGGCTGTGTCGGTGTCGGTGTCGGTGGCAGTGGCAGTGGCGGCGGTGTCGGTGGCGGTCGGGGAGAAAGGTCTCCGCCCGGCATCGTCCTCGTCTCGTGTCGTGGTCGTCGCCGTGGAGACTCACCCCTCGCCTGACACCGGCCCCTCGCCTGACACCGGCCCGCCCGGATGTGGCCGGTACACATCAAAACATGGCAATGGCGGGAAAGCGGGAAGTCTCGACGGCGGCATTGACGCCGTGGTCTGCGCCGTCCCGGGGATCATTGGGCGTAGGCGGATCCTGGTGGTCGAGGACGATCTTCGGCTGGCGGAAGTGCTGTATTCAGGCCTGCGGGCCGAAGGCTTCGACGTCGACGTCGTCCATGACGGTCTCGAGGGGTACTGGCAGGCCAGGGAAGGTGCCCATGACGTCGTCGTCCTCGACATCCTGCTTCCGTCGATGACCGGCTACGCGGTCGCCGCCCGGTTGCGTGCGGAGAAGGTCTGGACGCCGTTGCTGATGCTGACCGCGAAGGACGGCGACTACGACGAGGCGGACGGTCTGGACGCCGGCGCGGACGACTACCTGCGCAAACCGTTTTCCTTTGTGGTGCTGACGGCCCGGCTACGAGCGCTGGCCCGCCGGGGTGCCAGCCCCCGCCCGCGGCTGCTGAGCCACGGCGGCCTGGTGCTGGACCCGGAGTCGGGCGACTGCTCCGTCGGCGCTGCGCCGGTGTCGCTGCAGCCGCGCGAGCGGGCGCTGCTCGAGGTTCTGCTGCGCAACCCCGGCCGAGTGCTGTCGAAGGACCGCCTGCTGGCCGCGGTGTGGGGTCTGGACGGCGGGGGGGAGGGCAATCTTGTCGAGGTCTACGTGTCGAGCCTGCGGCGCAAGATCGGCAGCGACCGGATCGCCACCGTGCGGGGCCTCGGGTATCGCCTGCTGGACCCCGATGCCTAGGTTCCTGCGCTCCCTGCGCGTGCGCCTGACCCTGACAGTCACGCTCGCGGTCGGCCTGACGTTGGCGGCTGCCTCCGTCCTGTTCGTCATCGCCATGTCCCGGACGCTGTTCGGACGAGCCGAGGCCGCCGCGAGCGCCGAGGTGGACCGGGTGGCGCAGGCCCTGGTCCGCGGCGAGCCGATCATCGACCGTCCCGGCGTCCCCGCCGGCTACATCACGGCGATCCAGGTCCGCGACGACGCGGGCCGGGTGATAGCGGTCCTGCCCGCGGCGTCGCCGGGTGCGACCTCGGCGCGGCCCGTCCCGTCGGCGCGCCCGTCGCTCCAGCCGGGTAGCGCGCCCCAGCCGGGTGTTGTGCCGAGGCAGCCACCGCCCCGAGACCTGCGGGTCGCCTCGCGGACGGTGATGACGCCGCAGGGCCGACGGACGGTGATCGCCGTGTCCCGGCTGGGCCAGATCTCGCAGAGCATCACCCTCGTCGAGCGGTCGCTGGAGCTGGCCGCGCCCCTGCTCACGCTGGTCGTGGGGCTGCTGACCTGGTTCGCGGTGGACCGGTCGCTGCGGCCGATCGAGGCGCTCAGGGTACGCACGGAGGCAATCAGCCATTCGACGCTGGGTGAACGCCTGCCGGAGCCGACGACGGGCGACGAGGTGGAGCGCCTCGCGCGCACCCTCAACGAGATGCTCGACCGCCTGGACGCGGGCGCCCGGGTGCAACGCGAGTTCCTCTCCGACGCCTCCCACGAGCTGCGCACCCCGCTTGCCGCGATGCGCGCGGAGCTGGAGGTCTCGCTGACCCACCGCGGCGCGGCCGACTGGCGCGCCGTCGCCGGCCGCCTGCACACCGACACCCGGCGCCTGGAACGCCTGACCGGCGACCTGCTCGTCCTCGCCCGATCCGAGGACCTGACGGTGACCCGGCCCGTCGAGACGCTGCGGTTCGACGAGGTCGTGGCGGGCGAGCTGCCGACCGTCAGCCACGTCGAGCTGACCGTGTCCCTCGAACCCGTCGAGGTCCTCGGGGTCGCGGCGGAGCTCGCCCGCCTGGCCCGCAACCTGCTCGACAACGCTGACCGCCACGCCGTCGCGACCGTGGCCGTGCGGCTCGGTACGCAGGGGGACCGGGTGGTCCTCACCGTCGACGACGACGGCCCCGGCGTCCCCCCCGAGCAGCGGGAGCGGGTGTTCGACCGCTTCTTCCGGCTGGACGTCGGCCGGGACCGAGCGGCGGGGTCGGCCTGGGCCTGGCGATGACCCGGAGCATCGCCCGCCGCCACGGGGGCGACGTCGTCGTGCGGACGGCGCCCCTCGGCGGTGCTCGCTTCGAGGTTCGCCTGCCGCTGCCGGGGACGATCACCGACTGACCGCCCGGCCGCCGGCCGTCGGCGTGTGCGAGCCGCTGGCCTGGGCACTCAGCTCCCTCTCAGGTGAGCTCAGCTGCGTCGCAGGTTCGTGGGTCACGGTTGGCGCCAGACAGTGACTGGAACCGGACTCTCGGAGGCGATCGCCGATGACACGACTCATGAACGGACGTCTGCTCCTCCTGCTCCTCCCGCTGCTGGCGCTGGTCGCCTGCTCGGGCAGCGGCGACGACGCCGGCGGGAATCCGGTGGCGGCGGCCTCGGCGGCGCCGGGTTCGGCGGCGAGCCCGACCGGCGATCCGATGCTGTCCTACGCCCAGTGCATGCGGGACAACGGAGTCCAGGTACCGGATCCGCAGCCGAGCAATCCCGCGTCGCTGTACCAGGGCGTCGACACCTCGTCGGTCGCGTTCCAGACGGCCGACAAGGCGTGCGCCGGGATTCTGGCGGGCGTGGTGCAGGAGCGCGGGAAGCAGGATCCCGACCAGCTCGCCCAGAAGAACGACGAACTGCTCGCGCTGGCCGGCTGCCTGCGCAGCAACGGGATCAACGTCGCGCCGCCTGATCACACGGGTTGAGCGGGACCCGCTCCGTTGTGGGTCGGCGCGTCGTTCGCCGTCGATGGCCGGCGGAGCCTGCCACGTGCGCCCAGGGGTTCCGCGCTTCCCACGATGTCCCTCGCCTCGGTGGTGCGCACCGCGCCGGCGGCGGTGGTGTCAGTGGTGTCGGCGGCAGTGGGGGCACTGGTGGCCGTGGGGGTGCTGGTGGCGGAGACGTTGGCGGCGGAGGTGTTGGCGTGGTCGAAGAAGCGCAGCAGTTCGACCGGGAACGGCATGACGAGGGTGCTGTTCTTCTCCGCCGCGACGTCGACGACCGTCTGCAGGAGCCGCAGTTGCAGTGCCCCGGGAGTGGCGGCCATCGCCTCGGCGGCATCGGACAGCCTGCGGGACGCCTGGAACTCGCCGTCGGCGGCGATGACCCGGGCACGCCGCTCACGTTCCGCCTCCGCCTGGCGCGACATCGACCTCTTCATCGAGTCGGGCAGGGCGATGTCCTTGACCTCGACCCGCTCGATCCGCAGCCCCCACGGCTCCTCGGTGGGGGCGTCGATGACGCTCTTGAGCTGCAGGTTGATCTGCTCGCGGTCCGACAGCAGGGTGTCGAGATCGGCGCGGCCGATGACCGACCGCAGGGAGGTCTGGGCGACCTGCGACACCGCGTTGCGATAGTCCCGGACGTTGACGATCGCCTTCATCGGATCGATCACCCGGAAATAGACCACCGCGTCCACCGTCAGCGTGACGTTGTCCCGGGTGATTGCGCCCTGGGCGGGAACACCGAGGACCTCGGTGCGCATGGGGACCTTCACCATGCGGTCCGCACCCGGAAGGATCATGTTCAGGCCGGGGCCACGCACCGCCGGCAGCGCCCGGCCGAACCGGAACACGATGCCCTTTTCGTACTGCTCCACCCGGCGCACACTCGCCGCCAGAAAAACCAGGACCACGACTACCACCGCCACCAGCACGGCGATCAGAACACCCATGACAGCCTCATTGCCTCGCCGGTGTGGCAGGCACCTCGAAAGGGTGGGATGTCGTCGTCCCGGTCACTGCCGACTCTACGCTCCGATCGGCACCCTTCGGGACGTCCCGACGGTGCCGTCAGGTGGTCGTCGGGCCGGGCGGCGCGTAACGGGCCTGGAGTTGGGTCAGGGTCGCCTCGATGCCGGCCGCGTTGGCCTTCGGCGCGCGGATGAGGTCGTAGTAGCGAATGGTGGCCTTGATGCGTCCCATTCCGCTGTAGTCGAAGGTTTCGGTGACGCGGGTGGATCCGTTCGATTCCGGGCTGAACTGCCAGCGCCACCGGTGGCCGACCGGGTGCCGCCATTCGATGAGGCGGTCCTCCTCGAACGCCGTGACCCTGCTGGTGATCCGGTAGGGCAGGCCGAAGGCCTTCATGTTCACCGAGAAGGTCGCCCCCGCGGCCAGCCGCGGCGGCCCGGAGACGGTCGCCCGCACCGTGCCGGAGCCGTCGAGCTCGCGGTGCCGGCGCGGGTCGGCCACGATGGCGAACAGGTCGCTCACCGGCGCGGCCACCAGGACCGACCGGCTGATCTGGTGCGGTCCGGTGTCTATGACGGACACGGTCATGACGTCGTCCTCGTCGTTCGTGGGGCTCTCGTCGCTCGTGGGGCTCTGGTCGCTCGTGGGGCTCTCGTCGCTCGTGGGGCTCTGGTCGACGGATCAGCCTATGTTCTTCAGCGCCTCGCGGCGGGACAGCGACGACAGGGCCTGGCCGCGAGCGCCGACGAAGCGGCGGACCTCCGCCGGGTCCGTCCGGGCGTACTGGCGCAGCGCCCAGCCGATCGCCTTGCGGATGAAGAAGTCCCGGTCGTCGAGGTTGGCGTCGATGCAGGCGTACAGCAGTTCGAGGTCGGTCGCCGTCGTGAACGACAGTTGGCAGATGATCGACGTGCGGCGCCGCCACAGGTCGCCGTCGCGGCTCCAGCGCAGCATCACGGGGCGGATCGCGGCGGGGTCGACGGCGAGCAGCGGTCCGATCCGGCGGGCGGCGATCTCATCCACATAGTCCCACCAGGCGCCGGTAGTGATCATCTCTTCGTACAGGTCCAGCGTCTGCGCCCGCTGGTAGGGGCGGTAGGCGCGATGGCCGGTCAGGTCGATCGCGGCGTACCGCTCCTCCCGGTAGGCCGCGTCCCGCCAGATCGCGAGGACGGTCGCCGTCCAGCTGGCCAGGTCCGGCAACGTCCGCGCGGCGAAGACGGGACGCAGCACCCGTTCCCGCGCGGGCTTCGGCACGCCGCGGTAGGGCATGTCCGACTTCATGTACGCCTGCATGCCCGGTGCCTTCGCCGGGTCGGCGGCGCCGGCGAGCGCGGCCCGCACCCCCGCCACCAGCCCACCGTCGACCGCGCCGTCGACCGCTGCGTCACGCTCTCCCGCCACGGCTTGACATGGTGCCCGCCACGACCGGCAGGCCGCTCGCGGGGGGATGCGATCGTGGCCGCGGGATTCTTCGCGTCGGGCGACCGCGCCGGCACGAACGTCGTAGCCATCGCCGCCGCCCACGGGACCTGGCGGGCCGGGGGCGTGTGCGGGACGCGGACGCGGGTAGTTCGCCGGTCGCGCCGCGCAGCGGCGCCGCCGCCGAGGGTGGCGGAATCTGGCGAGAAGAGGTAGGTATGCGCGGGTCCGAACGGGTACTCGATCGGCTCGAACGGGAGCAGGCGCTCGATGCGGTCGCCGGGCGCGCCCACGCGTTCTGGTCGAAGGCGCTTCGCTCGCCGCGGCTGCGCGATCTGCTCAGCGGCCGGGCACTCGGGCATCCGCTGCACCCCGCGGCCGTGATCGTGCCGGCGGGGACGCTGCTGAGCGCGACCCTGCTCGACGTCACCGGCGGGTCCGCCCTGCGCCCGGCCGCGCGGCGGCTCATCGGGCTCGGGCTGCTGTCCGCCGGTCCCGCGGCGGTCGCCGGGTGGTCGGACTGGCTCGACACCGACGGCGCCGAACGCCGCGTCGGGCTCGTGCACGCCGCCTGCAACATCGTCGGTATCGGGTGTTACACGGCATCCTGGTGGCAGCGGCGTAATGGCAGGAGCGGGGTGGCTAAGGGCGGGGTGGCTGGGAGCGGGCTGGCCGCGAGCCTCGCCGGGGCGAGCGCCCTCGGGGTCGGTGGGTGGCTGGGCGGCCATCTCGCCTACGCGCTCGGGGTGGGGGTGGACACCACCGCGTTCCAGCGGGGCCCGGCCGACTGGACGGACGTACTGGCGGCCGGCGAGGTCACCACGGCGCTGCGGCAGGTCGAGGTCGACGGCGTGCCCGTGCTGCTGACCAGGGTCGACGGCCGGATCGTCGCGATCAACGACCGCTGCACCCACCGGGGCGCCCCTCTCAGCGACGGCGACCGCGACGGGGACTGCGTGCAGTGTCCCTGGCACGGCAGCCGGTTCGCTCTGACCTCCGGTGACGTCGTCCAGGGGCCGGCGACCCGCCCGCAGCCGGTCTACGAGGTCCGCGAGCGCGGCGGGCGGGTGGAGCTGCGCCGCTCGGAGGTCCGGGCCCTGCGCGCCAACCCCGTCGGTCCCTCACCCGACCGGGTACCGGTCGGCTGAGGTTCGGCGTCCGGCGTCCGACGTCCGACGTCCGACGTCGGGCCGTCGGGCCGTCGGGTGTCCGGTGCCCGGCATCGGGCGGAGACCTGCCCCTGTGCTGCTTCGGACACCTGACGGCATCCTTCGCTAGGTTTCCTCCATGGCCTTCTCCCTCATCGTCGTCGGCGCGACCGGAAACGTCGGGCGCGGCATCGTCGCCGCAGCCCGCGAGCGGGACTGGGAGGTGACGGCCGTCGACCGCGACACCGTCGGCTTCGACGCTCTGCCCGAGGAGTTCGCCGGCGTCAAGACCGTCGTGGGCAGCGTCGCCGACGCCGAGCGGGCGGCCGAGCTGGCGGCGCGCCTGGACCTGGCCTCGGCCGACGCCGTCGTCGTCGCCGTGAACATCCCGTGGACGCCCACGCCGGTCCTGGCGACGACCTGGCAGCAGGCCGACGACCACCTCGGCCCCTACCTGCGGCTGCACCTGAGCGCGGCGACCACCTTCCTGCCGGCACTGTCGGCCGGCGCGGTCTACCTGGGCATGGGCGGCGGCATGGCGGACATCCCGGCCCGCGGGATGGGCGTGGTGTCGATGGCCCAGGCCGCGCAGCGGATGCTCTACCGGCACCTGGAGCGGGAGGCCCGCGCCAGCGAGGTGCTGGTTCGCGAGGTCATGATCCGTGCCATGGTCCACGGCTTCGGCCAGCCCGGCGAGCCGGGCCCGGGCATGCTCGGCTCCGACGTCATCGGCGAGCGGGTCTGTGACGTCCTCGTCGACGCGAAGGAGCGCGACGTCGTCGTCGTCCTCGAGGCGTAGGTCCCGCGGCGACACCCGGCGCCCGACTCCCGCCTCCTACGCCGCCGAGCCCGAGCCCGGGCCCGGGTCCGGGCTCGGGGCCGGGTCCGGCAGCAGGGCCTCGTCGCGGCGGCGCAGGATCTCGTCGACCGTCTGCTCCGGCGTCAGCGCACCGCTGTCCAGCCAGAGGCCGACGCGCGGGGTCTCGGTGCGCAGGACCGCGTCGAGCTGGGCGGGACTCCACCGGGTGCCGTACGCGACCTTGTCGCGCCCTGCCTCTCGTCGTCGCACCACGTCGACGTCGGGAGCCAGGATCACGAGCCGCAGCGGACGGCTTCGCAGGTACGACAGGAATGTCTCCAGGAGTCGGCCGACAATCACGTCCTCGACGACGGTGTGAAACCCTTCCCGACTACAGGAGTCGGCGATCATGGCGGCGTGTCGATACCGCAGATCGAGCTGGGCCAGAGCCGGCGCGGTGGGTTGGGCGGTCATTTCCTCGCGACCGTTGCGGACCATCACCCGCAGCACGTCGCCCTCGACCAGAACACTCGGCGAGAGGCGGTCCGAAAGCAGTCGGGCCACCGTCGACTTTCCGCTGGCCGAGATGCCGGTGACGACGTAAAGGTCGCGCTCGGGACCCTGCGACATGCCGCGCAGTCTACGGCGTCAGGGTGGCGGCGACGGTGTCGGCGAACTCGGTGGCGTAGGGCGACAGCGCCGGCCAGCTGCGGGCCGCCCAGCCCACGGCGAGTGGGGTGAGAGCGGGAATCGGGATCGTCCTGGTACGGCTTTCCGGCAGCGACGTGGGTCCGGGCAGCGCCGGGAGGATGGCCGGGGCGGTGCCGAGTTCGGCGAGGAGAAGGGCCGTGTCCCAGTCGGCGATTCCCGCCGGTGCCGGGGGGCTGACGCCGAGTCGGACGAGGCTTTCCTCGAGTCGCAGACGCGAGGTCGAGTTCTCGGGCTGAGCAATGTAACTGATGTGGCCCAGATCCTCCGGCCGGATCACGGCGCGCTGCGCGAGCGGGTCGTCGGGGCGCACGACGAGCACCCACGGAAGGTCGATCACGGATCGCTGCTCGATGCCGGGCAGCGGCTGACCCAGCGTGATCCAGGCCAGGTCGACCTGGCCCGCCTGCAGGATCTGGACACAGTGCTGGGTCGAGTTCGCCGCGTGGAACTCCAGCGTCACCTTCGGATAGCGCGCACGGAACGCGACGACGGCCTCGGCCATGAAGTGCCGCACGGTGACACCGCCGGTGGTGATCCGGACGGCCCCGCCGACGCCGCGGCGAAGGTCGTCCAGGTGCTGCAGTGCGTCGTCCAGCGAGGCGGTGGCGCTCAGGGCGGCCAGGTACAGCAGCCGACCGGCGGGCGTCGCCACCACTCCGCGCGGCTGCCGCTCGAGGAGCGTCAGGCCCGTCGCCCGCTCGAGCCGCTTCACGTGCTGACTCACGGCGGACTGGGATCGGGAGCTGTCCCGGGCGACGCTGGCCAGGCTGCCGGCAGCACAGACGGCGACGAACACCCGGAGATCCTCGAGGGTCACCTGACCCAAGCTATCACTTGGGTCAGCTCGATAAAACCCGTCGATTGACTTGGGTCCAGATTCGCCGCACGATGACGGTGCACGGAATCGGAAGCGTGGCGGCAACCCGTCCGCGGCCTCGCAGGCGGCGTGTCCAGGGACCCGGGTCCCGGCCACGGCTGCCCGGGTGCCGCCGGGCGGGTGCCGACCCCGACAGTGCGACGGCGGACAGCCAGGACCGGGGAGAGAGCCGACAATGCCCTTCCTCATCGGGATCGCCGGGCCGGTCGCCGTCGGAAAGAGCACCATCGCGCGCAGGCTGGGCGAGCTGCTGTCCCGCCGGCCGGCGGCCCCGAGCACGGGCAGCGTCACGACCGACGGATTTCTCCAGCCGAACCTGGTCCTGGAGCGGCGCGGAATCCTGGATCGCAAGGGATTTCCGGAGTCGTACGACCAGGCGGCGCTGCTGCGGTTCCTCACGGCGGCGAGGGCGGGCCGGCAGGTGCGAGTCCCGTGTACTCGCATGAGCACTACGACGTGGTGCCGGGCCGGTCGGTGACGGTGGGCCGGGAGGACATCCTGATCGTCGAAGGTCTCAACGTGCTGCAGTCGTGTCGCGGCCCGGACGGCCGCGGCCCGGCAGTGCACCTCAACGACCTCTTCGACCTCACCCTGTATGTGGACGCCGACCTCGACGATCTGCGCCGGTGGTATGTGGCTCGCCTGCGGACACTCCTGCGGACGGCACAGGGAAATCCTCCCGCGCATCTTCGTCGGTACGCCTGCCTTTCCGCGACCGAGATCGCCGAGGAGGCGACGAGGCGCTATCGGGAGATCAACGAGGTCAACCTGGTCGAGAACATCCAGCCCACCCGGGAGCGGGCCGACGTCATCGTGCGCAAGGGTTCCGATCACGCCGTGCGGGAGGTGCTCGTACGCGGGAGCGGGGACGCCACGACCAGCGCGGCGGCCAGCGCGCTGCCCGTGATCACGACGATGATCAGGGCCCGGTTCCGCGTCACGGAGGTACCCGCAGTGCCCGCGTGACACCTCCGCGGGGGAGCACGGGCTCCGAAGCGGGCACGGTAGCGCGTGAAATCCCAGGTCAGGGCGCATACGGCGGACCGGGCTGCGGGCCCTGTGCGGGCGACCGAAACGGCGGTCCGGGGCGCAGGTGCGCGAGAGCCTCTCCCCAGCGGGAGCCCGGCTCCCCGGACGGCCGAACCCATGACTGCTTGTGGGCGATTTGACCGCTAAGGTGAGGTCCACGGAGCGTCTGACGAGCGTCAGACGGGGAGAGGGCGGTCGCGGTGGCTACGGCTGAGGACGAGGTGTCGAGCGCGGCACGGGATGTTCCCGCGGCGCAGAGATTCATCGCGGCCGATCTGAAGATGGACATCCCGCATTCGGCGCGGGTCTATGACTACTTCCTCGGCGGGAAGGACAACTTCCCGGCCGACCGGGCCGCCGCCGAGCAGATCATCAGTGTCTTCCCGGACGTCCAGAACACCACCCAGCAGAACCGGGCGTTCATGCTGCGGGCGACCCGCTACCTGGCCAGGGAGGCGGGCGTCCGGCAGTTCCTCGACATCGGGACCGGCATTCCCACCAGCCCGAACCTGCACGAGGTCGCCCAGGAGCTCGCGCCGGACTCCCGGGTCGTCTACGTCGACAACGACCCGATTGTGCTCGTGCACGCCCGGGCGCTGCTGACCAGCAGCCCGGAGGGTCGCACCGCGTATGTGGACGCCGACTTCCACGACCCCGCACGCATCCTGGCCTCCGCCGAGGTGCGTGACACCTTCGACCTGACGCAGCCCATTGTCCTGTCCCTGATCGGAATGCTCCACTTCATCCCGGACGAGGGTGATCCGCATGGCCTGGTCCGTACGCTGACGGATGCTCTGCCGTCGGGCAGCTTCCTGTCGCTCACGCATGGCACGGCGGACTTCGCCCCGGCGGAGGCGGAGTCGGCCGCGGAGATCTACCGGCAGCAGGGCATCCCGACGCGCCTGCGCTCCCGCGACGAGGTGCTCCGCTTCTTCGAGGGCTTCGAGTTCGTCGACCCCGGCCTGGTCAACGTCCTGCGCTGGCGGGCCGACGGCACCACGGACGGACTGGCCGACGCTCAGGTCGGCACGTACGGCGCAGTCGCCCGCAAGCCGTAGTCCCCGCGCCGGAGGTTCATGCGATGACCGCACCGTCAGGCACCCACGAGCCCGCCCGCCGCTTCGACGGCCGCGTCGCCTTCATCACCGGCGGCGCGGCCGGTTTCGGCCTCGCGTTCGCCCGGGAACTCGCCGAACGCGGGGCCTCGATCGTGCTCGCCGACATCGACGCCGCCGCCGCCGAACGTTCCGCGGCCGCCCTGACCGAGGCCGGCCACCCGGTGCTGCCCGTGCGGTGCGACGTCGCCGCCGAGGACACCGTCGACGCGGCGGTCGCTGCGGCCGTCGAGCGTTTCGGCGGGATCGACATCCTGGTCAACAATGCGGGCCGGCACCTGACCCGGTACAACCTGCCGTTCCAGACGCTGGCCCGCGACGACGTGCGCGAGCTGTTCGACGTGAACGTCATGGGCGTCGTGAACTGCTCGCTGGCCGCCCGGCCGTCGATGGCGGCCAGGGGCGGCGGGTCGATCATCAACATCTCGTCGATGGCGTCGCACCTCGGGACGTCGCCGTACGCGGTGTCGAAGCTGGCCGTCCGTGGCCTGACGGTCGCCTTCGCCACCGAGTTCGCGCCCGACAACATCCGGGTGAACGCGATCTCACCCGGGCTCATGGACACCGAGAGCGCGATGGCCGACCTGCCCGCGGAGCTCGTCCGGGACATCATCGACCAGCGCCAGCTCATCCACCGCCAGGGCCGCGTCGCCGACATCGTCGCGGCGCTGATCTACCTGTGCTCGGCCGAGGGCGGCTTCGTCACCGGCGAGACGCTCAAGGTCACCGGCGGCTTCCCGCTCTACTCCTGATCCGCCCGCGCCGGTCAGCCCCCGCCCGGCCGCCTGGTCAGCTCGCGTCCCGTCCGCCTCCCTGAGGCCGGGTCAGCCCTCCCACCAGTGGGAATAGGGGCGCCAGGCGGCCAGTTCCCACCGCTGCGGGCGGCGCGTGACGAGGAGAACCGTGATGAAGGCGTGGCATTTCGTGGCGACCGGGGAGCCCCTGCGGCCGGTGGAGCTTCCCGACCCGGTGGCGGGGCCCGGCCAGGTGGTCGTGGACGTTCGCGCGGCCGGGCTGTGCCACACGGACATCTCCTTCATGAACGGCGAGGTGCCGGGCATGCCGTCGCACCTCCCGATCGTGCTCGGCCACGAGATCGCCGGGGTGGTCGCCGAACTCGGCGCCGGCGTCACGGGCTTCGCCGTCGGCGAGCGGGTCGGCATCGCCCCGGTCCTGCACGACGGTCCCGGGGTGGGCCGTGACGGCGGCTACGCCGAGCGGGCGCTGGCGCAGGTCGACGAGCTCGTGCCGGTGCCCGCCGGGGTCGACTACGCGCAGGCCGCCGCCGCCACCGACGCCGGGGCGACCGCCTACCACGCGGTGAGCGCGGTCGGCGAGGTGGCCGGCGGCAGTCGCGTCGGCGTGATCGGGCTCGGCGGCCTCGGTCAGATCGGCGCCCGGGTGGCCGTCCTGCTCGGTGGCGAGGTCCACGTCACCGACGTGCGGGCCGAGCTGGCGACGACGGCTGACCTGCTGGGCGCGGCGTCGTTCACCACCGACGCCGGTCGGTTCGCCGGCCTCGACCTCGACGTGGTGTTCGACTTCGCCGGCGTCGGCACCACGCGGCTCGCCCTGAGCGCGGCCCGCCCCGGCGGCCGGGTCGTGCAGGTCGGCGCGGGCCGGCCGGAGACGACCATCAGCATCGTCGACCTGGTGGTGCGCCGCCTGGAGCTGCGCGGCACCCTCGGCGCCACCAAGGAGGACCTGGTCGCGGTCTATGCGCTGCTGGCCTCGGGCGCGCTCGACCCGGTCATCTCCACCGTCGGCTTCGACGCCATCCCCGACGGGCTCGAGCGCCTGCGCCGGGGCGAGGCCGAGGGGCGCACCGTGGCGGTCCGTTAGACGGGCGGTCCATTGGACGGGCCGTCCGTTGGACGGGTAGTCCGTTGGACGGGTAGTCCGCGTCACCGCGCCGGTCCGCGTCGCGGGCGCGGCCTTCCTGCCCTAGTCCTGCCTCGGTCCTGCCTCAGTCCGTGGCTCGAGGGCGGTCCGGCCGAGGTGGTGGCTTCACGTCCGCCGCCTGAGTCAGCTCGAGTGCGGCTCGCAGCCGTGCGTTCTCGGTCTCCAGCTCGAGCACCCTGGCGATGCCGGCGAGGTTCAGTCCGGCGGCGAGTAGATGCCCGATCCGTTGCAGCCGGGCCAGGTCGTCGCTGCTGTAGCGGCGGGTCCCTCCGCCGGTGCGGGCCGGGTCCAGCAGCCCGCGCCGCTCATACGCGCGCAGGCTCTGCGGGTCCATCCCGACCAGATCGGCGGCCACCGAGATCCCGTACACCCCTTGGGCCGGGTCGACGTCGGACGGGCTCACGGGGCGCCTCCAGGGACTCGCCCGGACGGCCGGCCGGGGTCTTGCCTCAGTCTGCCACCGGTGCTATACAAAATCTATGTCAGCAGCCACAGATAAGTGGATGACCTGACGTGCTGGTCTACAAGATCGTGATCGTGGAGGTGGAGTTCCGATGTTGGTGCGCACCGACCCGTTCCGGGAGCTGGATCGGCTGAGCCAGCAGGTGCTCGGCACCCTGGGCACGGTGGCCCGGCCGAGCGGGATGCCGATCGACGCCTGGCGCGACGGCGAGGAGTTCGTGGCGGAGTTCGATCTGCCCGGGGTTGACCCCGCCAGCGTGGATCTGGACGTCGAGCGCAACGTGCTGACCGTGCGGGCGCAACGCCCGGCCCTGCGAGGAGACCGCGAGGTCCTGGTCGCCGAGCGGCCCCGCGGAGTGTTCAGCCGCCAGTTGATCCTGGGCGACAACCTGGACACCGAGAAGATCACCGCCAGCTACCACGCCGGCGTGCTGACCCTGCGGATCCCGGTCGCGGAAAAGGCCAAGCCCCGGAAGATCGCGATCGAGACGTCCAGCGACGACCGCCGGGCCATCCACGCCTGAGCCGGGGCGGGACCGATGACGACCCCACCGGGGCCGGCGCCGGTCCGGCCGGTCGAGGCACAACTGGCCGACCTGATCTGCGCCGACCCCGACCTGCTGCACGCCGAGTTCGACGCGATCATCTCGGCCGGGTGGGACAGCGACGTTCCGACGGGCAGGCCAGGGCGGCCACCCGTGCCGGGCCCAGCGTCGCCGGGACCACCGCCGACCGCGTGCCGTCCCCACCCGCACCCGTCCGGACCGCCGGTCGCCCGACGCCCCCAACGCAGAGCCGGGCAGCGGGCGCCGCCCAGCAGCCCGAACCCCGACATCGAGGCAGCAGCACGGCGAAGGGAGACCTAGCCACTACTCACGACCCAAGGAGATTCCCTCAGCACGTCGTCTCGCGCACAGGTCTGGCCCCGGGCGCCCTTACCCGGGGCCAGACCTGCCTTCAGACGGCGGCCCGGTGGTGCGCCCAGGCCTGGTCGAGGGCCTGGGTGAACAGCTCGACGGGCTGCGCGCCGGAGACGCCGAAGGCGTCGTCGAGGACGAAGAACGGTACCCCGGTGATGCCGAGGTCGCGGGCGGCGCGTTCGTCGGCGCGCACCGCGTCGGTGTAGTCGTCGCCCTTCCAGACCCGGCGGACCTCGGCGGCGTCGAGGCCGGCGGCGGTGAAGACCTCGACGGCGGTCTCGGCGTCGAACACCGGCCGGCCCGCGCCGAAGTGGGCCGCGTTCAGGGCGCTGACCGCCTCGGCCTGCCGGCCGGCGTCGGTGGCCAGGTGCAGCAGCCGGTGCAGGTCGAAGGTGTTCCCGCTGAGCCGGTCGGCGGTGTACTGCAGCCCCTCGCCGCGGGCGGCGTCGGCGACGCGGTTCTCCATCGCGGCGACCTCCTCGACCGGGCGCCCGAACTTGGCGGCCAGCGCCTCGCGCAGGGGGCCGGACTCGCCGCGGGGCAGCGTCGGGTCCAGCTCGTAGGAGTGGAACACCACGCTCACCTCGTCGCGGTGCGCGAAACCGGCCAGGGCCTGCTCGAAGCGCGCCTTGCCGATGTAGCACCACGGGCAGACGACGTCACTCCAGATGTCCACGCGCATGCGTCCGACCGTCACCCTCCTCGTCGCGGGCCCGTCGCGGGGCGCCGACCTGCTGCCACCCCGCGGCCGGCGGGCGCACCAGGCCCGACCGGCGACCCTGCCGTCCACCGTCGCCGGAGGTGAACACCGCGCCGGACGGGGAGATTCCGGGTGCTGTACAAGTGTTCAGCTTCCTGACCGTCGATTGACTGGGTTGGCCGACGCGTGTGACCCTCGGCACGTCCGGTTGGACGCGCAGAGGTGAACGCGGAGGCGACGCATGGCATTACGGGTGGTTGTCGGCTACACCGGCGGGGTCGGAAGCACGGTGGTCCGGCTCGTGCAGGGCAACCCGGCGTTCGAACTCGTCGGTGTTCTCGTGCACAGCGAGGACAAGGATGGTAAGGACGCCGGCGACATCGTCGGGATCGCCCCCACGGGCGTCATCGCCACCCGCGACGTCGACGCGCTGATCGGGCTGAAGGCGGACGTCCTCGCCTGGCACGGCATCGACTGGCAGCCGGAGCTGATCGCGCGGTTCATGCGCGCGGGCACCAGCGTCTACTCCAGTCACGGCGGCTGGTTCCTGCCGAGCGAACCCTCGTACGACCTGATTCAGGCCGCGGGCGAGGAGGGCGGCTCCGCCCTGATCGCCGGCGGCAACATCCCCGGCCTGATCAGCGACGTCCTGCCGCTGTTCGCCACCGGCTACAGCGCCGACGTGACGTACGTGCGCGCCTGGCAGAAGGACCACGTCCCGCACTACCCGTCGGCCTTCCAGCTCGGCGAGTTCCTCGGCTTCGGCCAGGAGATCCCCGAGAAGGTGGACCTCGACGGCGAGCTTTCCTTCGCCGACGCGTCCTGGCAGTGGTGCATCGGCCAGTCCGCGCAGATCGTCGCCCGGGCCCTCGGCATTCCGTACGACGGCACCAAGCTGACGAAGAAGGAGTTCGGCGCGGCGCCGGAGGACCTCACGCTGCAGCCCAGCGGCCTTCACATCCCGAAGGGGCACGTCGCCGGGGCCCGGTGGACGCTGACCGCCTACTCCAACGGCAAGCCGTTCTACGAGCTCGTCAACGAGCAGAGCGCGGTGCTCGGCCTCGGCGACGACTGGCGCCAGGACGACGACGAGCCCAACTGGCGCGTCGTCGTCGAGGGCAGCCCGTCGATCGAGCTGCAGTTCGGCCTGCCCGGTTCGCACGACGGTCCGGACCACGTCGCCGCCCTCAACGCCGCGCGCGCGGTCGCCTGCCTGCCCGGCGTCGCCGCCACGCAGAAGACCGGCTGGGTCACGGTGCTCGACCTGCCCGCGCCGGTCGGCGT
Source organism: Frankia alni ACN14a (assembly GCF_000058485.1). Taxonomy (NCBI): domain Bacteria; kingdom Bacillati; phylum Actinomycetota; class Actinomycetes; order Frankiales; family Frankiaceae; genus Frankia; species Frankia alni. The sequence goes on along the minus strand of NC_008278.1, from coordinate 4,335,477 downwards.
GGTGTCCGGGGCGCTGCAGTCATGAGTGCGCAGCGCCTGTCCGGCAAGGTCGCCCTCATCACGGGCGGCACGCGGGGCATCGGCCGGGAGTTCGTCGAGCGGTTCGCCCGGGAGGGCGCGTCCGTCGTCTTCACCGGCCGCTCGGTGGACGCCGGCTCGCAGATCGAGCAGGAGGCGAAGGCCCGCGGGGAGAACGTCACGTTCGCCGCCGGCAGCGCGGCGTCGGAGGACGACGTCCGCGCGGCGGTCGAGCTGGCGGTGTCGACCTACGGTTCGCTGACGACCGTCGTCAACAACGCGGCGGCGACGCACCTCACCGGGCCGGGACGGCCCGACACCAAGGTCGCCGACGTCAGCACCGAGGTCTTCGACGAGATCGTCCGCATCGGCCTGTACGGGACGTTCTGGGCGGCGAAGTACGCCATCCCGCACCTCATCGCGGCGGGCGGCGGCGCGATCATCAACATCTCGGCGGCCTCCAGCGTCCTGTCGATCACCGGGCGGCCGAGCTACCAGTCCTCCAAGGGTGCGATCAACTCGCTGACCCGGCAGATCGCGGTCGACTACGGCCAGTACGGCATCCGCTCGAACGCCATCATCGTCGGCTTCACGAACACCGGCGGCGAGGAGATGACGAAGATGGTCGCGAACGAGGCGCTGATGGCGCCCGTCCGCAAGACGATCATGTTGCCTCGGCTTGGCCTGTCCAGCGACATCGCGAGCGGAGCGGTGTTCCTCGCCTCCGACGAGGGCTCGTTCATCACCGGCGTCCTGCTGCCGATCGACGGCGGACTCACGTGCCACCTGGAGATGCCCGACACGGCGAGCGCCGCCGCCCTCGGCGACTGACCGGCGCCGCCTCGCTCCCGGCCAGGAGGGCGGAGCGAGGCGGCGGCGACGGCGGCGTCGAGTGGGTCAGGCGCCGCCGGTCGGGGTGAGCGCGACGACCGGGATGACCCGGGTCGTCGCCGACTGGAACTCCAGCAGGATCGGGAACGTCTCGGCGTGGCGCGCGTAGATGGCGTCGCGCTCCTCACCGAGGATCTCCGTGGCCGTCAGCCGGACGGTGTCGCTGCCGATCTCGGCGGTGACCTCCGGGTGCGCGCGCAGGTGCCGCAGCCACCGCGGATCCTCGTCGAGCCCGTCGTTGATGGCCAGCACGACGCAACGGTCGGCGTCGGCGTCGGCGAAGTAGCTCAACGGCACGATGTGCGGCGTGCCGTCGGCATCGTGGCCGCTGTGCAGCAGCAGCCGGGTGGGCCCCGCGAACCTGCCGGTCGGCTTGCCGCCGGTGGCCCGGTACTCGGTGATGTAGTCCTCGATGTCCTGGGCGGTGAAGGTCTTCCTGCTCATCGTGTCCGCTTTCTCTTCCCAGCTGGTGACCCGACGATCGGGCTGATGCGTCGCCCGGTCGGGGCACGTGGTCGCTCGGCCGGGCATTCTGAATACGGGACGAGCCGGACCCGGCTCCGCGGGACCTTCCTCCCGGCGGCGCCCGCCGTCCGGCCCGCCGCCGCCCGACGTCCGGCCCGCGGTCGGACGGCGGGGTACCCGCCGACTCGCTGCGCCCCGGCGGTGCCGCGGGACGTCAGCTGCGCTGCTCGGATGCGGTGCGTCGTGCACGGTCTGCGGGCTCGGGCCGGGCTGGACGTGCCGCAACCCGCCCACCCCGGAGGGGGCCGGCCGCGACTGCGGCGTCGTCGACCGCACGCACCTGGGTGGCGGCGGCGGGAATGCGGTCGCGGGACGGGGAATTGACCTGAGGGTGAGTGTTGCTGACGACGTCCTTCCGCTGGCCGTTCTCGACTTCGTCGGGATCGAGCACGGCGAGAGCCCGAGCGCCGCGATCGCCGGCGCGGTGAGCGTCGCCCAGGCCGTCGAGGCGGCCGGTTACCGGCGGTACTGGGTCTCCGAGCACCACAACATGACCAGCCTGGCGTGCAGCGCCCCGGAGCTGCTGACGGCCCACGTCGGCGCGCACACGTCCCGCATCCGGGTGGGCGCGGCCGGCATCATGCTGCCCAACCACGCGCCGTTCAAGGTCGCCGAGACGTTCCGGACGCTGCTGGCGATGTACCCGGGGCGGATCGACCTCGCGCTCGGTCGGGCCCCGGGAACCGACCCGCTGACGGCCCACGTGCTGCGCCGGGGGGTGGCAGGCGACCCGGGCGCGGAGTTCCCCGGGCAGGTCGGCGAGCTGTTGGCGTTCCTCGGTGACGGCTTCCCCGCCGGCCATCCCTACGCGCAGCTCGTGGCCGCGCCGCTGGTCGAGGAGCGGCCCGAGCTGTTCGTGCTGGGGTCGAGCCCGTACGGCCCGCGCTTCGCCGCCGTCAACGGCCTGAGCGCGGTGTTCGCGCACCACATGAGCCCGGATCTCGCCGTGGAGGCGCTGCGGGCCTACCGGCGCGAGTTCACCGCGCGCACCGACGGCGCGACGCCGTACGCGGCGATGTCCGTGCTGGCCTTCGCCAGCGACGACGAGGAGGCGATCGGCGAGTTCGAGGCCGCCTGGACCCTGATGATCCAGAACATCACCCGCGGGATCCGCGAGCCGCTGCGCCCCGACGACATCCGCGCGTTCGCCCGCTCGCCCCAGTTCCGCGCGGCCCGCGGTGACGACGGCCGGATGGTGACCGGTGCGCCGAAGTCCGTCGCGGGGCGGCTGCTGGAGCTCAAGCAGGAAGCCCAGGTCGACGAGATCGTCGTCGTCACCCCGAACCTCGACCGGGACCGCCGCCGGGACAGCTTCGCCGCCCTCGCCGACGCCTGGCGCCAGCTCGCCTGAGCGCACCGCCGCCGCAGCGGCCGCCTCACTGCGGGCGGCGCCCTTCGGCCTGGGACAGCTCGGCGGCTCCGATCACGACGCGCTGTCGGGCCACAGGGGGCCGGTGCCGACGAAGCCGCTCGGCGCGAGCCAACGATTGCGATACGTCACCGCCTGCGGGGGTTCTCGACGGGCGACCGCCCAGCGCCCCGTCGGGTAGCCGAAGGAGACGCAACACGCGTTGATCCAGTTCTCCTCGAACGGCACTCCCAACGCGGCCAGCGTCTCCAGGCCGTGGCCGACGCCCCGGCGGGGAGACCCGGCGGGCCCTCTCGAGATCCCGCCGTCCGTCCGCCTCGGGCGCCGGAACAGGAATCCGTTTCCGTTTCGGGGGCCCCAACGATACGGAAGATCATTCCGGTTTGCAGGGGTGCCGGTCAGCGGAGCTGGACGGCGACGCGGTCACGCCCGCCGTGCTTGGCCTCGTACAGCGCGGCGTCGGCGCGGGCCAGCAGGTCGCGCAGGCTGCCGTCGGCGGGTGACCGCGCGGTGAGGCCGACGCTCAGCCGGATGTCGAGCGGCCCGGCCGAGGTGTCGATCGGATCCCGGGCGAGGGCGTTGCGCAGCCGCTGCCCGAGGCTCTCGGCGGTGGTCACCGGCCCGGACATCAGCACGGCGAACTCCTCCCCGCCGATCCGGCCGATGAGATCGTCGTCGCGGAACGCCCGCCGGATGCGCCGGGCGACCTCCGTGAGGACCTCGTCCCCGACGAGATGCCCATAGGCGTCGTTGACCCGCTTGAAGTGGTCGATGTCGACCATCGCCGCGCACACCGGGCGGCCCGCGGCGGCCTGGGCGGCGTAGAGGTGGTCCGCCCGCTCGAGGAAGTGCCGCCGGCTGGCCAGGCCGGTGAGCTGGTCGGTGGCCGCCAGGCGCTGCACCTTCTCGAACAGCCAGGCGTTCTGGTAGCCGATGACCACCTGATCGATGATGGTCTGCGCGATCTGGATGCGTGTCTCGGAGTAGCAGTCGGGTGTCCGGGAGGCGAGCACGACGACCATCTCGATGCTCTCCCGCAGCGGGACGGGCGCGGCCAGCCAGCTGCGGGCCCCCCGCCCGCCGCCCGGCAGCGCCATCGCGTCGGCGGTGGCGAGCACCTCGCCGTGGTCGAAGGCGCGTGCGATCGGACCGCCGGGGGCCGGGCGCAGTTCGGTGCCGACGAGGCCGTCCGCCACCTCGCCGTGCGTCGAGCTGATCCGCACGGTGCCGCCCACCCGGGTCAGCACCCAGGCGACGTCGAACGGCAGCACGGGCCCGGCCGCCGTCAGCACCCGCCCGAGGATCTCCCGGGTGTTCAGGGTCGACGTCGCCTGCAGCGTGACGTTGCGCATCGTCTCGGCCAGGTCCCGCTGCCGGCGTTCCGCCGCGACGACCGCCTGCAGGCGGGCCGCCTCGGCCATGTTCAGCGACAGGCCCACCTGCTTGGCCAACGTGATGAGGATGCGGGCGTCGTCGGAGTTGAACAGGCCCTTGGCGACCCGGCTGTCCACGTAGATGACGCCGCTGCGCCCGCCGTCGATCGGAACCGGCGCCGCGAGAATGCTGCGCAGCCCGTACTGGACGGCGCTCTGCGAACCGAGCGCGGCCCCCTCGTCCGTGCCCGTGACCACCAGCGGCCGCTGCTCGGCCTGGACGCGTTCGACGACGGTCATGGCGATGCCGCGCGGCGGCTCGTCCGACCCCTCGCGCGGCCCTCCGTCCCGCCCCCCGCCGGGTTCCCCGTCCGCTGCGCGCTCGTCGCTCTGGTCGGCGTGGCGCTCCGCGTAGAGGCGCAGCCGCCCCGAGTCGCCTTCGCGGTCGGCCGGGTCGGGGAGCAGCAGCAGCGCCCGGTCCGCCCCGAGGATGGAGATGATCTCGTCGAGGGCCACGGTGGCGACGGCCTGCGGCGTCGTCTCCCGCCCGGCCGCCGCGCTCACCTGGAGCACCGCGTCGAGCCGGCGCCGGTCCCGGGACGCGGTGGCCGGTGACGCCGCGCCGCTGGCCTCGGCGAACGACAGCCCCCGCTCGGTCAGCTCGAACTCGCGGTACACCCTGTGCTCCCGGCCGATCCAGCCGTACCTGGCGGCCACCGTCGCCGCCAGCTCCGCCTCGGTGGTGGCGCGGTCGGGCTCGTCGAGCGCGCGCAGGCAGCGGGCCCGCTCCAGCAGGGCGTCGAAGCGGACCCGGGGCAGGTCGAGGGTGCGGGCGGCCCGTTCCGCCGCATCCACCAGGTCGAGCGCGCCGGCGTGGTCGCCGGCGAGCTGGCGGTCGACGGCCCGCAGCACCTGCAGGTCGGCGGCGAACGGGGGGTAGTCCGCGGCGCGGCGGGCCTCGCGCAGCGCCGCGTGCGCCGTGCGGTGGCGCCGGGCGCGGACCGGCCCGGGCGGGGCGGCCCGCGCCTGCTCCAGCCGGCCCCGCGCCCGGGTGATCCAGAACTTCCGGAAGAACCGGGGCACGCGCCAGGACGGTTGGACGACGGCGTCGCCCATCTCGACCGCGGCGTCGAAGGTCGGCCCGAAGTCGTCGTCCTCGACCTCGAGCTCGGCGACGTCGCTGCAGATCAGGTAGCGCCGGATCCGCTCGACCTCGGACTCGTCGTCGAGCGCACCGAGCCCGGGATGGGGGACCGGCGGATACCGCAGGGTCCGGGCGAGCCTCGCCCGCAGGATGGCGAGGTCCGCCTGCACGCGATCGCCGTGCGGCCTGGTCTCGCAGCTCGCCCACGCCTCGCGGTCATGCCCGCGCAGCGCGAGGCTGCGCACCAGGATCGAGTAGCTGCTGGTGAAGAAGAACGTCTCGATCCACCGGTGGGCGCGCCGGAACGTGTCCTCGGAGTCCCGCTCACCCGCGACGTTGCGGCCGGCGAACAGCAGCGCCGCGGACGTGTACAGGTAGGCCTCCGCCCGCAGCACCGGATCGTCGCTGTCCGCCACGAGCTCCCGCAGCCGGCTCACCCCGCGCTCCACCACCCGGGCGCGCCGGAAGTCCGCCGCGACGAGGACGAAACAGCCGTGACTGCGCACGTACTCCTCGCCCGAACCCAGCCGCTGACTGGGGTGGACGGCCGACATCATGAAGGCCAGCATCGGACCGATCCGCCCCGAGATCCATTCGCTCAGGATGCCGATCTCGTAGAGGCGGCAGCGGATCTCGTGCAGCTCCCGGCACTCCCCGCGGGCTGCGCCGAAGCCCGTCCACGGTCGGCGGCACGCCATGCCCGCCGCCCACCGACCCACGCTGACGGCAGCCATCGCGGCCGGGTTGGCGGGCAGTCCGCGGCCGATCTCGGCCAGCCCCCGGTGGACGTAGTCCAGCGCCGCGGCCGTCCGGAACTCGGCGAACTCCACCCCGGCCAGTTCCAGCAGGGCGCGGGCGCGGCGGCGCGGATCGGTCTGCGTGCGCAGCGCGCGGGTGAAGTGGGTGCGGGCGTCGGCGGGGGCGAGCGTGCGCGCGGAGGCCAGCGCGAACCCCTCCTCGAACGCGGCGTCCGGTTCGACGCCCGCCTCGTCCGCGGCCGCCTGCGCGGCCCGGTACAGGGCCACGGCCTCGTAGGGCGCCGGGGTGGCCAGCGCCGCCGCCGCGGCGGCCGAGGCCAGCCGGAAGCGACGCTGCGGCGCGATCCGCCCGGCGATGGCATGCCGGGCCAACTCGTACAGGTGGCCGTCGCCGCTCGCACCGTCGCCGCTCGCACCGTCGCCGCGCGGGCCGACGGTGTCGAGCGCCTCGACGACGCGCCGGTGCGCGATGATCCGCTCCCACGGGCTCATGGTCGACAGCAGCGCCTCGTGGACGCAGTCATGGACGAAGGACCAGGTTCCGTCCCGGCCGCGGGCCGCGAGCTGACGGGCCTGCGCCTCGGCGGTCGCCATCGAGATCGCGGCGCTGCTCTGGCCGCTCGCGGCGGTCAGAAGCGCGAGGTCGAAGCCGCGGCCGATGACGGCGGCGACCCCGAGGACCGCCGCCGCGGTCGGGCTGAGCGCGTGCACCCGATGGCGGATCAGGTCGAGGACCTCCTCGGGCAGCGGCAGCGAGTCCAGGCCGGTGCGGTCGAGGACGAAGCGGCCCCAGTCGGGCCGGACGAGCCCGGCGTCGATCACGGCCCGGACGTACTCCGCCACGGCCAGCGGGTTCCCGGACGAGCGCACGGCGACATCGCGAGCGAAGGCGTGGTCGGTGATCTCGCCGAGATAGTCGCGGATCACCTCCGCGACCTCGTGCTCGTCCAACGGGCCGAGCGTGATGTCCCAGCTGGTGGCGGATCCGGCCGCCACGCGCAGCCGCGGATCCCGGGTCGCGTTGACCAGCAGCAGCGGCGCGGGGTCGGTCGAGGCCGTGAGATCCTCGAGGATCTGCCGGTCGGCCGGGCCCAGCCAGTGGGCGTCGTCCACCCAGATGACCAGGCCGTGGCTGCGGATCGCGAGCCGGCTGAGAAAGCCGGCCGCGGCCGCACGCAAGCGCGGTTCGCCGGCCTCCGGTTCGCGGGCGGGGCGGTCCACGTCCCACGCGCGGGCGAACAGCGGGTGCACGCGGGCGAGCAACGCGGCGTCGGGACCCGCGGCCGACACCATCCGGGCGAGCAGCTCCCGCCGCCGCGGCTCGGGCAGGCTCGCCAGGCCGCGCAGGTAGCCGTCGATCAGATCGTGCAGCAGTGCCAGGGGCGCGGAGCCGTTCGCGGCGCACCGCCCGCGTAGGACCACCGGTCCGGCCCCTGGTGCCTCCGCCGGTCCGTCCGCCGGGCCGTCCGCCGGGCCGGGCGGAGTGCCGGGTGGGGTGGCGGCCGGCCCGGGCGCGGCGAGGAGGTCCTGGATGAGGAGGGTCTTGCCGGCGCCGGCCTCCCCGACGACCGTCACGACGCCACGTTCCCCCACGGTCCATCGTTGCCCCGCCGTGGATCGTTCGCCGGCGGTACATCGTTCCCCGGGGGTCCGTCGCTGCGCGGTGAGGCATCGTGCCCACGCCTGTCGCAGCAGCGCGCGTTCGTGGCGGCGGCCGACGTGGCGACCCCGGACCAGCAGGTCCGGGTCGCCCGCGCCGGCCGCCGCGGCCTGGTCGACCGGGGGACGCGCGAGCCCGGCCACGCCCGGCGCGAGCGGCGTCAGCGCCGCGACGACGTCGAGGGCGGACGGGAAGCGGTCGTCCGGGTCCTTGGCCAGCAGCCGCGTCACGACCGCGGCGAGTTCCGCCGGGACGTCCGCGCGGACCTGCGTCAGGGGACGAGGCGTCGCGACCGCGTGCAGGCGGAGCAGCTCGGCGGTGTCGCCGGCCTGGAACGGCGGCGAGCCGGCCAGGCAGGTGTGGAGCACCGCGCCGAGGGCGTAGAGGTCGGAGCGCGGCTCGACCGGCCGTCGCAACATACCGGTCTGTTCCGGGGCACCGAACAGAACCGTGCCGACGGCCCGGTCGGTGGGTGGCCCGCCGGCCCGGGTCATCAGCCCGAAGTCGAGCAGGGTGGCCTTCCCGTCCGGTCCGATCATGATGTTGGCGGGCTTGACGTCCTGGTGGACCAGGCCGCGCCGGTGCGCCTCGGACAGCGCCGACGCCACGTCCAGCGCCACCCGGGTGGCCTCGGCGATCCCCAGCGGCCCCTCGGCGATCCGCGCCTTGAGGGACTCTCCCTCGATCATGTCCATGATGAGAAACGGGTGATCCGCCGTGTGCCCGGCGGCCCGAACCCGCGCTATGTTGGGGTGGTTTATGCAGGCCAGAATGGTGGCCTCGCGGGCGAACGCACGCACGACGGACTCGTCGCGCGCCACCGCCCGAAGGGGCACCTTGACCGCATAGTTCCGGCCCTCCCGCTCCGCCCGATACACGACGGAGTAGGCGCCGCGCCCCAGCTCCTCCCGGATCAGGACGCCGGGTATCTCAACCTGAACCACACAGCGTCACCTCGTCACCTGAACCACACAGCGTCATCTCGTCCGCGCCTATGCTCCACCTGTCGCGGTCCGTACCGGCTCACCCCGGACCTGGTGACTGTCTCGCGATATGCGGGTGATCGCACGTCGAGCCCGCACCGCGACGACCGCCGGGATCCGCCGGCCGGGTGCGCTCGGCGTCCCCCTGGTCACAGATCCACGGTGGCGAGATGATCGGTGGTGCCCCCGCGCCACTCGACCAGGAAGAGGGTCGCGTCGTCGCTGGTGATCCCGCGCCGTTCCCGCATCAGCGCATGGGAGACTCCACGCACCATTTCCCGCACGTCTTCGCCTCGGGCGCGTTCGACGATTCCGATCAGTCGTTCCTCGCCGAACTGTTCTCCGCCGCTTTCATGCTCCTCGACGAGACCGTCGGTGAAGAACAGGACGCGGTCCCCGCGCCGGAGTCTCTGCTCGCTGATCTGAGGTATGTCACCGCCGAAGCCCACCGGTAGCGTTCCCGGACCCGCCAGGGTCTGGATGACCTGGTGATCGCGGATCAGCAGTGCTGGTGGGTGACCCGCGTTGACCCACTGCAGGTGACCTGTCCCGACATCCAGGCGCATCATCTGCGCGGTGACGAAATGGTCGGGGCCGAACTGCCTGTTGATGGCCGCGTCCATGAACATGTAGAGCTCGGCGAGCCCGACGTCGGCGCGTCGGGCGTGCCGGTAGGCGCCGATCGCGACCGTCGCCAGTACGGCGGCGTCCAGGTTGTGCCCCATCGCGTCGATGACGGACACGTGCAGGATGTCGTCGTTGAGGGCGTAGTCGAAGCTGTCACCGGCGATGTCGTAGGCGGGTTCGAGGATGCCGGCCACCGCGACCTGCGGGGTGAGCATGGTCAGCGGGGGCAGCAGGGACCACTGGATCTCCGCGGCCACGCTCATCGGCGCGCGGCGCCGGGCCCGGAAGAACTGGTCGGTGTAGTTGCTCTTCGTGACCAGCATGTCGGCGACGAGGCCGGCCAGCCGGCGCAGCAACCGGCGGTCGTCGTCATCGACGGTGGTGAGGGTGAGAGCGAGCACTCCCACCTGGTCGCTTCCGTCCAGCAGGGGCAGGTACATCCGCACACCGTCCGCCCGTGACTGCTCGACGGTCGTCGCGCCGAGGAACGCCGTGCCAGCCGGGGAGTCGTCGATCGGCTCGGGCTCTCCGATCGCGAGGCCTCGGCCCGGCAGCGGCGTCAGCACCCGCTGCTCGTAGTCCTGCAGCAGGATCGTGATGTCCCGACCGCCGATCCTGTTCACTTCTTCGGCCACCAGCGGGGCGATCAACTGCGGCGGCATCTCGTGCGCGCGGTCCAGCAGCAGGCCGAGCAGCCGCTCGCCGAACCCCTCCGACCGATCCACCGGAACATCGCGAGAGCCCTGTCCGCCTGCCACCGTGGCCATCCCCTGTCCCTCGCCCGCCCCTCCCAGCTGTGCGAGCCTGACCGGACGACGTCAACCGGTCACGCCGACACCCCGCCTCAACCACTGCTCGATAGGCTGGAGAACCACTGCGCCGTCTCGGGGCGGGCGCCGGGAGCGCTGGCGAAGTCGTTCAGCCAGGGAACACCCGGGTACCGTTCCCGCAGCCCCGTACGGACCTGTGTTCGCCGAGACGTGCCGGCAGGTGTCGATCTGCGTCCCGGACCTTCTGCCCGCGCCGGAGGCCCGGATTCACTCTGCCGTCCTACCCGAGGGGATCACTGAAGAGCCCGGTCAGCCGCGGAGTCGGCGCATGGGTCGTCGTAGCCCGGGGTGTGGTGGTTCGAGGGGCTGTGGCTCGGGGTGTGACGTTTCGGGGTGCGGTGGGGCGGGGCGGTGCTGTCTGGGCCGGGCGACCGGCGGAGACGACGAGACGGACGTCGGAGCCTCGGTCCGCCGCCGTGATCCGGGGCTGCTGGTCGATGACCGTGCCCACCGCGGCATCCGACCGACGTTCCTCCCGCGTGACCTGGAATCCGGCGTCCGTGAGCTGTTCGACGGCGGTCCTGGCAGGCTGGCCGACGACGTCGGGCACCGGGAGCTGAAGGCTCACCACGGTGATGGTCACCTCGGTTCCGGGCTCCACCTTCTCCCCGGCGTGATCCTGCGCCTCGACCCACCCCGGTGGGGCGCCCGCCCTGACCGCGGTGCTGATCTGCGCGGTGACGGCGAGGTTCGACCGGCGGAGCACGGTCTCGGCATCCGACTGCGACCGACCGACGACATTCGGGACCGCAACCGCGGAGCGACCGGCTGAGACGGTGAGAACCACGGGCGAGTCCGCGCGGACGACGTCGCCGGACTGCGGCCTGACCGCGAGGACGGTGCCCCGTGCCCGGTCATCCGGCCTGCGGGTCTGGGTGATCTGGCGGAAGCCGGCAGACTGGAGCGAGGCCTTCGCGCGGGTGACGGGAAGGCCGACCAGCCCGTCGGGAACGGCGGCGTTGGCCGGGCGGGACGGTGACGTCGTCCGATGGATGAGGAGTGCGACCACCGTGATGACGGCCGCGATCGCCAGCGTGCCGGCGAGGACGGTCAGCCGCCGGCCCGGTCGGCGACCCCGCCGGACGGCGGAATCGGGTTCGGCGTGTGCGGTGACCGACTCGTCGGTCACCGGAGGGGCCGCGACAGGCGGGATCTCGGTGACGCCCGCCCCGATGCCGAGCGTCGCCTGGCTGCCGAGCGCCGCGTTGCCGCCGAGCGTCGCGTTGCTGATGAGCGTCGCGTCACTGACGGGCGTCGGGTTGCTGACGGGCGTCGGGTTGCTGATGAGCGTCGCGTTACTGACGGGCGTCGCCTCGATGCCGGCGGCCGCCAGGGGGGCGGCGCCGCCCAGAAGGTCGGCCAGGAGATCAGCGACATCCGGGCGCGCCGCCGGGTCCTTCGCCAGCGCCCGAAGAATGAGCGGTCGCAGGGAGGCGTCCAGGCCGTTCGTTGCGGGTCGGGAGTGCAGCACCGCGTCCCGCAGTTCCCGGTGGTCCACCCCGGCGAAGGGGAAGCGTCCGGTGCCGGCATAGGTGAGCACGCTGCCCCAGGCGAACACGTCGGTCGCCGGGGTCGGGCGTTGACCGGTCCACTGTTCTGGGGCCATGAGCTGAGGTGTTCCGGGCTGCTGGCCGCTGGACACGGTGATGCCGACGGCCTCGTTCAGCGCGCGGGAGATGCCGAGGTCGATGACTCGTGGACCGGTCCGGGAAAGGATGATGTTGGCTGGCTTGATGTCACGGTGCACGATCCCGACGCGGTGAAAGGCAAGCATGGCGGACGCCAGGTTCAGGGCGAGCTGATGCAGCTCCGATCGGGACAGCGGCCCGCGTGTTCTGATTTCCTGGCTCAGCGTCGGCCCGGCGATGAACTCGGTCACCAGATACGGGTCACGGGTCGCGGTGTCCGCGTCCAACACCGACGGGGTGTACGGACTGTTGATCCGCCGAGCGTTGTCGACCTCCCGGGCGAACCGGGCAAGGAAGTCGGCCTGCCGGGCAAGGTGACGGTGCAGCGTCTTGGCCGCAACCCAGCCACCGGCCGGGTTCCAGGCCAGGAACACGGTCCCCATCCCGCCCTCACCGAGTCTGCCGAACAACCTGTACGGCCCCAGCGCCGGGGGATCGTCGTCCTCGAGCTCGGTCACTCCGTCCGGCAGGACGGCAGGACTGCGCACGGCCTGGCCACCGCTGTCCGCCAACACCGGACCATGCACCTCCCGCAGCACGCCGAGTACGCACACGATATTGGGGAAGGCCGCGCCCAGAATCTCGGGTGCCAGCATGGCCGTCTGCCGCCGAGGGCCGAACTAGCGTGAGCGTGGAGATCGGGCCCGTTCGCCGTCGGCCGGCCCGAGCCGGGCCGCGAGGTCGAGTTGGGCCGGAAGGCCGAGCCGGGCCGGGAGGTCGAGCCGGGCGAGGCGGCCGGCGTCGACGAGGGCGTGGATCTCGGCGATTCGCTCGTCGGCGACGACGAATCCCATGACCGAGACCGGCCTTCCGTCGATGGTGATGACCACTCCGGCGGTGCCGTTGACCAGCACCGGGTGCACCACCGCCGCGGGCTGGGCGAACAGGAGCGCCCGGCGGGCGACGTCGCGCGCCCCGCGCACCACCGCCGAGGCCTGCGGCCGGCCCGCCCCGCCGTCGGCACGCAGCACGACGTCGGGGTCGAGCACCGCGACCAGGGACGTCACGTCGCCGCCGCGGGCCGCGGCGAAGAACGCGTCGACGACCCTGCGTTGGACGGCGTGGTCGGCGTCGGGGACGGGCGTGTCCAGCGCCCGCACCCGTCGCCGGGCTCGGCTGGCGAGTTGGCGGGCCGCGGCCGGCGAGCGGCCCACCATCGGCGCGATCTCGTCGAACGACAGGTCGAACAGGTCGTGCAGCACGAAGGCCAGTCGCTCGGCGGGAGCCAGGGTGTCCAGCACGGTGATCAGGGCGAGCCCGACCGCCTCGGCCAGCAGGGCCTCCTGCTCGGGCTGCCCCGCCCCGGTGGCCGGGGCGAGATCGATGATCGGATCGGGCACGTGGACGCCGGCGAGGTCCTCGGGACGGTTCCTGCGGGCGCGCAGCATGTTCAGGCAGATCCGCGCGATGACCGTGGTCAGCCAGCCGGCGAGGTTCTCGACGGCGCCGACGTCGGATCGGCTCAGGCGCAGCCAGGCCTCCTGCACCGCGTCGTCGGCCTCATCGAGGGAGCCGAGCATCCGGTAGGCCACGGCGCGCAGATGCCCGCGGTGCTCCTCGAAGCGCCGGGCGAGCCGTTCGCGTTCGTCCATCGGTCACGATCCTCCGTCGCGTTGCCGTTGCCGTTGCCGTCCTGTCGGCACGCAGCACAGGTGCTCGGGTCGGTGGCGGGCAGGATCGTCGGCGTCCCACCGGACGAACCGACCGATCTCGGCCCCAGGATGGCGGCCTATCCCCAGGAGCCGGCGACCTGCTTCGTGACGGCGTTCAGCCGGTTGAAGACGTTCGTCGTCGCGATCTTGAGGATCAGTGCGGCCAGGCCTCGGTCGTCGTAGTGCCCGACCGCCTCGGCCCAGACGTCGTCGGGGACGGGGTCGGTGCGGTCGCTGAGCCGGGTGGCGGCCTCGGCGAGGGCCAACGCGGCCCGCTCGGCGTCGTCGTAGTAGCTCGTCTCCCGCCAGGCCGCCACGGCGCCGAGCCGCTGCGCGGTCTCCCCGCCCTTCAGTGCATCGCGGAAGCCGGCGTCCACGCAGGCACTGCAGCCGTTGATCTGGCTGACCCGCAGATGCACCAGCGCGAGGGTCGCCGCCGGCACGCCGCCCGTCTCGCTGGCCGCGTTCAGGGCCGCGATCGCCGGCCACGCCTCGGGGATGACCGCCGCCGGGTTCCTCATCCGTGCTGCCACCGTTTCAGGTCCTCTCGTCCGGGCCCATGCCGGGCCCAAGCCGCGGCGGCGCCGTCGGCCGCCCGTCACCTCGTCTGACCCGCGGTGCGGCGCACATGTGACGGCGGTGGGCTTCCGGGGTCCGGGCCGCAGAGAAGGTCGGGCCTTGCCGGTCGCCGCAGCGACTGCGACTCTTGCTGCCCACGGTCGACTTCCGGCGGGCTGGCACCCCCGCCACTCGCGCCGACCTCGGCGGCCTACCCGTACAGAGAGATCCCGCTCCGGCCGGGGACGCCCATCGTGGCGCCCGTCGGGTTCCGCGGAACCGCCCCCACGCTGCCCGCCCCCGCCCCCGCCCCCAACCCCGACCGCGGCCCCGGTCTGGCTCCCGGCGAACAGAGGTTCCGCGGAACCGGGCCACCGTCTGCTGTCCGGGCGGCCGGGATCGGCTCCTCTATCCGCGGGCGCGGGGGGTGACGCGGCGGGTGGGGGGAGCGGTGGTGGGGTCGTCGGGCCAGGGGTGGCGCGGGTAGCGTCCGCGCAGCTCGGCGCGGACCCGCGGGTAGCCGGTGCGCCAGAACGACGCGAGGTCGCTGGTCACGGCGACGGGACGACCCGCCGGGGAGAGCAGGTGCAGGACGACGGGGACGCGGCCGTCCGCGACGGGCGGGACCCGCTCCCAGCCGAACACCTCGGCGACCTTGACCGCGAGGACGGGGCCGTCGGGGTCGCTGTAGTCGAGGCGCACCCGCGACCCGCTCGGCACCACCAGCCGCTCCGGTGCCAGCGCGTCGAGCCGCGCGGCCTGCGGCCAGGGCAGCAGGCGGCGCAGTGCCTGGCCGGCGTCGATGCGCTCCAGGTCCGCCCGGCGGCGGACACCGGCGAGATCCGGACCGAGCCAGTCGGGCGCCGCCGCCAGCAGCGCGGTGTCGGCGACGTCCGGCCAGGGTGCGCCGAGGAACCGGTGGCAGAACGCGAGCCGCTGCCGCAGCCCCGCCGCGTCGCGGGTCCAGCGCAGCGTCGCCAGCCCCTCGCGACGCAGCCCGTCGAGCACCGCCGCCTCGAGCAGGGCCGGATCGGGCCGGGCCAGCGGGCGTTCGGTCAGGACGATCGCCCCGAGGCGCTCCACCCGGCGGGCGACGACGTCGCCGCCGGACCAGGCGACCTCCTCGTCGGTGCGCCGCAGCGCCGCGCCCGCCTCGCGCGCGGTCGCCTCGTCGAGGGCGACGGCGAGGCGCACCCGCGCCGACGCCCGCCCGACCCCGCGGTCCGCGACCGCGACGGCCAGCCACTGCGCGCCGGTGAGCGCCGAGCCGGCGGCCAGCTCCGCGGCCGTTCCCCCGGCCATCAGGTACGTCGTCCCACCGGGGACGCGGGCCCGCGCGAGCCGTTCGGGGAAGGCGAGCCCGACCACGAGCCCCGCCGCGAGATCGTCGGTGACGCCGTCACCGGGCCGCGCCGCGGGGGCGTCGGCGGGGACGGCGGCTGCGGCTGCGGCTGCGGTGGCTGCTGCGACGGCGGAGCGCAACCGCCGCGACTCCTCGCGCCAGCGGGCGGAGGCGGCCCGGTCGGCGTTCGCCCGCAGGCGGCGCCACGCGGCGAGGAGGTCGTCGGACCCCGAACCCGGTCCGGAGCCGCCCGCCGGGCCGTCCCCCGACAGGACGGCGACGATGTCGGCCGCGCGCCCGGCGCCGACGACGCCCGCGCCGGCGAGCAGGGCGCCGGCAAGCCGGGGGTGGACGCCGACGGCAGCGATCGATCGCCCCCGCGGCGTCACCCGGCCGGCGTCGTCGAGCGCGCCGAGCGCGCGCAGGGACGCCCTGGCGGCATCCATCGCGCCCGCCGGCGGGTCGCTGAGCAGGCCGAGTCCGTCGCCGCCGGGATGACCCCAGAGCGCGAGGTCCAGGGCGAAGCCGGTCAGATCGGCGACGGCGACCTCCGGTTCGGCCTGGGCGGGCAGCCGGTCGTGCTCGGCGGCGGACCAGCAGCGGTAGACCCGGCCCGGCGCCTCGCGCCCGGCCCGGCCCGCGCGCTGCCCGGCGGACGACCGGGACACCCGTACCGTCACCAGCGAGCCCAGCCCACGGGCGTGATCCATGCGTGGGGAGCGGGCCAGCCCGGCGTCGACGACCACCCGGACCCCGGGCACCGTGAGGCTGCTCTCCGCCACCGCGGTCGCCAGCACGACCCGTCGCCGCGGCCCGGGGCGCAGGGCCGCGTCCTGGGTCCCGCCGGACTGCCGGCCGTGCAGGGCGAGCACGTCGACGCTGTCGCGGTGGCCCGCGAGCCGCCCGGCGACCGCGGCGATCTCGCCGGCGCCGGGCAGGAAGACGAGCACGTCCCCGGACGTCTCCCGCAGGGCGCGCCCGACCGTCGCGGCGACGTGGTCGAGCAGCCGCGGGTCGACGCGCAGGCCGTGCGCGGGCGTGAGCGGTCCCGGCGGCGGAGACCAGACCACCTCGACGTCGAAGCGCGCGGTGGCGGCGCCGACGACGGGGGCGGGCGGCCCGGGCGCGCCCAGCACGCCGGCCAGCCGCGGGGTGTCGGCGGTCGCCGAGGTCGCGAGCAGCAGCAGGTCGGGCCGCAGCGTCGCGCGCACGTCGAGCATGAACGCGAGTGCCAGGTCGGCGTCGAGGTGGCGTTCGTGGCACTCGTCGAGGATCACCGCGCCGGTGCCGGGCAGGTCCGGGTCGCGTTGCAGACGCCGGACGAGGACCCCCGTCGTGACCACCTCGACCCGGGTGGCCGGCCCGACCCGACGCTCCCCGCGGATCGTGTAACCGACGGCATCGCCGACCTCACCGCCGACGAGCCACGCCATCCGCCGCGCCGCCGCCCGCACCGCGATCCGCCGCGGCTGGGCGACCACGACCCGGCCCGTGACCTCGCCGGCGAGCGCGAGCGGGACCAGCGTCGTCTTGCCCGTCCCAGGCGGTGCGACCAGCACCGCGACCCCACCCGGATCGCGACGGCCGCCGCCCGGATCGGGATGGCGGCCTGGCTCGTGGTCACCGTCCGGGTCGGGACGGCCGCCGCCGGTCAGGTCGGGACGGCTACCGCTGACCGGGTCGGGACGGCCGCCGCCGGTCAGCGCGGCGACGAGCGCGGGCAGGACCTCCCGCACGGGTAGATCCGCGCCGGTGACCGCGCGGTCGGGCAGCATGCGCCCAGTCTCCTCGGGCGCGGCGGGCCGGGGGCGCGGGGCGGCCCGGAAATGCGGGGGGCGGCCCGGGAGATGCGGGGGGCGGCCCGGGATGCGCGGGGCGGCCGGGAGATGCGCGGGACGGACGGGAGATGCGGGGCGTGCCGGGGGAGGGTGCGGCGGGGACCAGTGGAGCGTGGCGGCGGCGTTCGCGGCGCCACTTTCTGGCAGTCATCTGCCAGAAAATCATGGACGGCGCGGCGGGCGGCCGCTAGTGTCCCGATCATCGGACACCGGCCGTGCCCCCGAGGGAGGCCGGTTCTCGCCGAGGAGGGGAAACCGGACGTGGCCCGCGCGCTTTTCCTGGTTCTGAGCAATCCCGCTGATGGGCGGGACGACGAGTACAACAAGTGGTACGACGAAGTGCACATCCGCGACGTCTGCGAGGTCCCCGGCGTCGTCTCCGCCCAGCGCTACCAGGTGCGGCCGGACGTCCCGCCCGCCGACGTCCTGCCCGCAGACGGCGAGGCCGGTGACGGCCGCCTGCCACAACGGCACCTGGCAGTCTACGAGCTCGACGACGATCCGGCGAAGGTGTTCGGGGAGTTCATCACCCGGGTGGGTGACGGGCGCCTGCCGTTGAGCGACACCCTGGACATGTCCAGCGTCGTCATGTCGGTCTGGGAACCGGGCGCCCGCTGGCCGGCCTGAACTCCTTCCCGCGCTCAGTTCAGGGTCCGGCCGGGGTGGGTCCCGCCGCGGCGGATCTGGCGGGGGCGGGCTTGGCGGAGGTGAGGCGGAGCAGGGCGGCGGCGTGCGGCGCGAGGGTCAGGGGCAGCGGGCCGCCGGCAAGGGTGGTGATCGTGCCCGTCCACAGGTCGGTGGCGCGGTAGCCGGCGGCGGTTGCCGGCAGGGCCAGCTCGGCCCGGGTGAGAGTCGCCGCGCGGGGGGAGTCGCTCCGGTTGACGGCCAGCACGGCCGTGTCGCCGTCGGCCAGCGGCCGGGTCCACAGCGCGAGACCGTCGCGGCGGGGCACCGGCACCGGCGCGGCGCCGAGCGGGTCCTGGTCGATGGCGAGCACGGCGGCGTTCGTGAGGATCGCGGCCGTCGTCGCGGTCATCCTGGTCAGATCGTTGCCTGCGAGCAGCGGGGAGGCGAGCATCGACCAGACGCTCAGCTCGCCGCGGGCCTCGGTGTCGTCGAGGGCGGCCGCCGGGGTTGCGGTGGCGAGGCCGGCCAGTTCGCGCACCCCGGGGTTGGCCGTGGTCGGGGTCAGGCCGATCGTCAGCATGTCCAGGTCGTTCCAGTGGCCTGGGCCGCCGGCGGCCGCCCAGGCGCGGGCGGCGTCGAGGTTGTCCACCGTGCAGACGCCCGGGTAGCCGTCCATCGGTTCGGTGGACGCCCAGCAGGGAGCCTGATCATTGGTGACCCGCCACAGGTGGGCGACCCGCGGCGCCCAGGTCCACGCCCGCGCGGCCGCGGGATCGCCGCCCGCCGACGGGTTGATGCTGAACACGACGGGCCGGCCGGTGGCGTCGAGCGCGGCGCGCATCCGACCGAACCCGGCGATCAGCCACCTGCGGGCGTCGGTACCGGCCGGGCGCAGGTCCGGGTAGCCGCAGGCGTCGTACTTGAGGTAGTCGACCCCCCACGCGGCGAAGGTGGCGGCGTCGGCGGCCTCGTGGCCGAGGCTGCCGGGCAGTCCCTGGCAGGTGGTGCGGCCGGGGGAGGCGTAGAGGCCGAACCGCAGGCCCCGGGCGTGCACGTAGGCGGCGAGGGCGGCGATGCCGGCGGGAAACCGCTCCGGATCGGCCACGAGGCGCCCGTCGCCGCCGCGGGTCGGCGCCATCCACCCGTCGTCGACGATCACGTAGCGGTAGCCGGCGGCACGCATCCCCGAGCGCACCAGGGCGTCGGCGGCGGCTCGGACGTCGCCGTCGCGCACGGTCCCGCCGAAGGCGTTCCACGAGTTCCAGCCCATCGGCGGGGTGCGGGCGAGCCCCGCCGAGACCTGTCGGTTCGCCGTCGAGTCGGCGACGAGCGGGACGCCGCCGCCATCGCCGCGCAGGCACGTCAGCAGCAGGACGACCAGCGCACCGAGCGCCACGGCGACGCGCGCCCTGCCACGTCCCCGCGCCAGGTCGCCCTCGGCGTGGGGCTCGTTCGCGGCGTGGGGCTTGCCCTCGGCGTGGGGCTCGTTCGCGGCGTGGGGCGCGTCTGCGGCGTGGGGCGCGTTCGCGCTGTGGGGCTCGTCCGCGGTGTGCGACCGTGGACCGGCGAGGGTCACGGCCTCATCCTGCCGCCGACCGCGGCCGGTGCGTGCGCGAGGCGCGTCACCGGGGTGGCGGGGTCGCCGCCGCGCCGTCAGTCCACGGCCCAGGCAGACGCGGCTGACGTCGTGGCCGAGAAGGCGGGCGACGGCGGCGTTCATGGGTGGTGCGCCCCCACACGCGGGCGCACCACCTGCCTGTCGGGCTTCGCAGGCTTCCCGGCTGATCGGGCTACCAGCGGGTCAGGCTGCGAGCGGGTCAGGCTGGGAGCGGCTCAGGCTAGGAGCGGCTCAGGCTACGAGCGGGTCAGGCTGCGAGGTCCACGACGAGAGTCTGGCCGGTCGTCGGTCGATACAGGGTGAAGTTCGTGCTCCGGAAGGTCCTCTTGCCGGCGATGTCGCATCGCACCTCGGCACTCGCGGTGCTGGGGAGCTGCGGATTACCGAAGACCACCGAGAACCGTCCGCCCGTGCCCACGGTCGTGCCGTGGGACTCCCCGCCGCCGGTGATTTTCAGTGATTCGGCGGAGCCGAGCTTGCACCTGACGGTTCCGGTGACCGTCAGCGGATTGTTGGTCGTACCGGCGCCGGCCGGCGCCAGTGGAACGAGGGCCAGTGTTGCTCCGGTCCCCGCGATCAGGACGAGCGCCCTGATTCTTGACAGCCTTCGTGACAGCCCTCGCATGGCACACCTCCGACGCCATCGAATACCTGCCGGCGTGGTGGTCGTTGTACCCGACAGCCGAATACCTCACACGCTCCGCGGAATCCGGGGCCCGATTTCAGCGGGTTACCATGAGTTTGCGGACGCCGTAGTTGGTGCCGGTGAAATCCATCGGGACCTCGTTCGGCGGGGTGGCGAGGCGCAGGTGGGGGAAGCGCCGGAAAAGCGCGGGCAGGACGGTCCTCAGTTCCGCGCGGGCGACGTTCTGGCCGAGGCAGGCGTGGACGCCGTAGCCGAAGCCCAGGTGACGGACCATGGTTCGGTCGAGGTCGAGTGCGTCGGGGTCGGCGAACACGCGGGGGTCGCGGTTGGCGGCGTTCATGGCGACCACGACCAGCTCGCCCCTGCCGATGTGGGCGCCGCCGAGTTCCACGTCCTGCGCGGCGACCCGGCCGAGGCCGAACTGGACGATGGTCAGGTAGCGCATGAGCTCCTCGACCGCGGTCCCGATCCGTTCCGGATGTTCGGTCAGGTCCCGGCGCTGCTCCGGGTGGGTGAGCAGGGTGAGCGTGGACAGGCCCATCATGGCGGCCGTGGTGTCGTGCCCGGCGAACAGCAGCAGGACGCCGAGGCCGACGAGCTGCCGCTCGCTCAGGATCGACCCCTCGTCGTCCGCCTTGCCGATCAGTTCGGCGAGGATGCCCTCGGTGTCGCCGGTGCGGCGCTTGTCCGCGACCAGCGCGGTGATGTAGTCGACCAGCCAGTGGGCCCCACGGTCGCGCTCGGCGCGGCTGACGCCCGTGTCCATCATCACCTCGGTGGCGTGGTGGAAGCCGTCACGGTCGGCGTAGGGGACGCCGAGCAGTTCGCAGATCACCAGGCACGGGATGGGCAGCGACAGGGCCTGGACGAAGTCGAAGGTCTCGGGCCCGGCGGCGATGGCGTCGAGATGCTCGGCGACGATCCGGTCCAGGTAGGGCTGGAGCCTGGTCTGTACCGCCTTCGGGGTGAAGCGGGCGGTGAGCAGCCGGCGGTAGACGCCGTGGTCGGGCTCGTCCATCATCACGAAGCCCGCGTCGAACGGCGCGTCGTCCCCGGCCTCGGCCTGCTCGCCCTCGGGGGTGTCGTGGCGGCGGCGCTTCGCGCTGAAGCGGGGATCGCTGAAGACCTGGCTGCCCTCCTCGAAGCGGGTGACCAGCCAGCCGGTGGAGCCGTTGGGGAAGCGCGCCCTGACCACGGGCTGGTTCTCGCGCAGCTCGGTGTACGCCGCGGGCGGATCGAGGGGATGGGCCAGGTCGCGGGAGATGGGCTGGTCGATGAGGTGCCGCGTCGTCATCTCGTCTGCTCCTTCGCGGTGTGGGCTCCGTCGCCGGTGTGGCCTCGGTCGGCCGTGTGGGCTCCGTCGGCTGAGTGGCCCTTGCCGGCGGTGTGGGCCTCGACTGCGGCGGTGACGCCGGCGTGGGTGGCGGTGGCCTTGCACCAGCCGGTGTAGACCGCCAGGTGCAGGACGGCCTCGCGGAGCTGGTCGGGCGTGAGCTCGTCGTTGACCAGCCCGCCGGTGGCGATGATCTGGACCAGTTCGGGGCGGCCGACGGTCGCCGCGACGCCGAGGGTGAGCAGCCGGCGGTCCCGCACGGACAGGCCGGGTCGGCCCCAGACCTGGGCGAACAAGTAGTTCACCGTCTCGTCGGTGAAGGGGTCGTGCCCGCCCTGCACGCCGGCGCTGAAGCCGGGGCCGTAGACCTGATCCATCATCTCCAGGCCGTACCGGTGCGGGCCGTCGTCGAGGTCGGCGGTGACGTCCCAGTCGCGCGAGCCGCGCGGGTCATTCGAGTCACCCAGGACGTGCGGGACGTGTGGATCATCCCGGTTGAGCGGGCTATGGGAACTAGGCGGGTTACCGTGCGGATTGTGTGGGCTGTCCGGGTGCTGTGGGTGCTGTGGGTGCTGTGGGTTGTGCTGGCTGTGCGGGTCGGGCAGGTCGAGAGTCTGGTCGGCGTGGGTCCGGGCCGCCTCGACCAGGGGCACGTCGACGTCCAGGGCGGTCGCGAGGTCGCGGGCCGCGTCGAGGTCCTTGGTCATCAGCGGTTGGATCTTTCGACCGGCTGCCTGCGGCAGCCGGTCGTCGCCGCCGCGCAGCCGCAACAGGGTGAGCAGGGTGTGACCCTCGGGGTCGGCGGTGTCGATGACCTCGGCGAGCCGGGCGGGGTTCACACCCGCGGCGCGTGCGAGGGCGCTAGCCTCGAACACGGCACGCCAGCTGCCATAGGTGACGACATTGCGGGCGATCTTCGTGACCATCCCGGCGCCGAGCGGGCCGCAGTGCACGACGCGCCTCGCCCAGTCGTCCAACACGGGCCGCGCGGCCTCCACGGTGGCCTCGTCCCCGCCGACGATGGCGACCATGCCGTGGTCCGCCGCCCGGTCGCCCGGGGTCACCCCGCAGTCCAGAAAGCCCACGTCGTGCTCGGCGCACAGGGCCGCGAGCTCGTGGACGACCGCCAGCTCCACGGTCGACAGCAGGACGATCGTCAGGCCCGGGTGGGCGCCCGCCAGCAGCCCGTTCTCCCCGCCGATGACGTCGCGCGCCTGGTCGGCGGTGACGACGGCGACCATCACGACGTCGCTGCTGCGCGCCACCTCCGCGGGCGAGCCCAGCGGGTCGCCGACACCGGGCAGGGCCGCCGACGCATCTGGCCGGACGTCGTGGACCGCGGGAACCCGGCCGCGCCGGGCCATGCTGACGGCGACCCCGCCGCCGATCATCCCCAGCCCCACCACACCGGCCCGCAGTGTCATCGTCTCCGCCATCACGCGTCCCTTCCACTGAGCGCCACTGCGTCACCGAGTGCCCGCTCGTCCTTGATCGCCGAGCCGCTGCCGGGGGCCGAGTCCGCGACCGGGACCTGACGTGCGCTCGGGACCTGACGTCCGCTCGGTGCCTGACCTGTGCCCGGGGCCTGACCTGTGCCCGGGGCCTGACCTGTGCCCGGGGCCTGACCTGTGCCCGGGGCCTGACCTGTGCCCGGGGCCTGACCTGTGCTCGGGGTCTTATCTGCGCTGGGGGCCGGCACGGTGTCGGTCGCGCGCGGCCATGGGGCCTGCTCGGCGACCAGCGGGCGGTACCCGCGCGTGGCCCGCGGCATGTTGACGCCGGCGACGGCGCGGACTGTGCCGTCGCGGCCGTACAGCGCCGTCAGCCGGCGTTCGGCGAGGCTGCCCTCGACAACCCGTACCTGGTCGCAGCCCCGGATCCGGCCATAGATCTGGATCTTCAGGTCGTACTGGTCGGACCAGACGTACGGAAGCGGATCGAAGGGAGTCGCGTGCGCCGGCCCGGCGAGGATGTTGCGGGCGACGGCCAGGCCCTGCTCGGTGGCGTTCGCGCGGTGCTCGATGCGGATGCGCTCACCGGTGCGCGGGTGCGGCCACGAGACGACGTCGCCCGCCGCCCACACGCCCGAACCGGCGTGGAGGGTGGCGTCGCACTCCACCCCGTCCCCGACGGCGACGCCGCTTGCCGCGAGCCAGCCGGTGTTGGGACGGGCGCCGATGCCGACCAGCACGGCGTCGGCCTCGACGGTCCGGCCGTCGGCCAGCCGCACCCCGCTGGCCCGGCCACCCTGGGTCAGGACGGCGTCGACCCGGACGCCGGAGATGATCCGTACCCCGTGCTCGGCGTGGACCTCGGCGAGCATGGCGCCCAGGTCGGGGCCGAGCGCGTCGGCCAGCGGCACCGGAGCGTCGGTCACCATGGTGACCTCGGCGCCCAGTTTCCGGGCGACGGCGGCCGCCTCGGCGCCGACGAATCCGGCGCCCACGATCACCAGCCGGCGGCCGGGCCGCAGCTCCCGACGCAGGTCGAGTGCGTCCTCGAGCGTGCGCAGGACGTGTACGCCGGCGACGCCGTCGGTGCCCGGCAGCCGACGGGCGGCGGCCCCGGTGGCCAGGACGAGCGCGTCGTAGCCGACCCGGTCGCCGTCGGCCAGGGCGACCTCGCGCGCCTCGGTGTCCAGGGTGACGGCCGCGGCGCCCAGCCGCAGGTCGAGCCCGAGCGCGTCCAGTGCCCCGGCGTTGCGCAGCCGCAGTCGGTCGGCGTCCCACGCGCCGGACAGCAGCTGCTTGGACAGCGGGGGCCGGTCGTAGGGCAGGTGGGGCTCGTCGCCGATGAGCGTCAGCCGCCCGGGGTAGCCGCCGCGTCGCAGGGCCTCCGCGACGCTCAGACCGGCGGCCGAGGCGCCGACGATGGTGACCCGCGACGGGGCCACCGCGCTCACCTCCGCACCTCGATCCCCGGCGCGTCGATCCCCGGCGCCTCGATGTCGAGCGCCTCGATGTCGAGCACCTCGATGTCGAGCACCTCGATGGCGGCCGCCGGGCAGACCGCGGCGGCCCTACGCACATTGTCGTGTTGGTCGGCCGGCGGGTTGGCATCGAGCAGGATCACGATGCCGTCGTCGTCGCGCTGATCGAAGACGTCGGGGGCGGCGAGCACGCACTGGCCCGCGCCGCAGCACCTGTCGACATCGACAGAAATCTTCATGGAAACCTCCGGGCAAGCCCCTTTCCGGGGGCTCTGCCGACCGGGGGACTGGCAGATTTCGTGGTCTCGGTCACCTGTCGACCCCGGTCACCTAACAAAGTTAAGTCAGACTGTACTCGCAACCTTCGAGGGTAGGCAAAACCGACCGTCTTTAAGCGGGCATATACCCACTTGTCCAATTAATCGGCGATTCTTTCTCGGTGGGTTTGGGTGGACGGTGAGGATCCCGATCTCTGGTCCGGATGTCCGCGCCGCGTGCATGGTCTCCATCGCGCTTCAAAATCCGTGCACTTGAGCGGGAACTGGTACTCCGCTGGAGTTGCAGGCTTTATTTTCCGACGCAGACGCGACTGAAGTGGCATTGGCTGAAGTGAATACGCGCGACGCGATCTCTCTGCCCGGATTGCGGAGGCTATTGATCGCTGTTCGGCGTGTCACGTGCGCGAGGATCTTCGCCTCTGATATTGATTAAGGCGCCGCGCCGGCGGTCGAGTCATCAGGAAAGCCCGTGCGGTATCGACCGTTCATACTACTTCGGAATCAACCAGGTCTACTGGATCGATGACCCGATCGAGTCGGTGCCGGAAACGGCTGAGGAGTGGATCCGGTCGCGCGGTAGGGAGTTTCTCGAAAGAAGAGGACGACCTTGCTCTGGGTGAAACCGGACCCAGGATTGCGGTGATATGGCCGTCGCGAACCGGCGATCAGACTGATCGCTCCCAGTGAGAATCTTTTCCTTGAAAGGTGGAGGTGGTCATGCATTTTAGGTCCCTCAGCAAGAGGGCTGTCAGAACTACCGTCATGCTGTCGATGGTCGGTGGCTTGTTCGGCACCGCGGCGCTCGGCCAGGCGGCCACCGCTCAGGCCGCCCCGATCGCCAGCAATGTCGAGCAGGACGTCCACGGGGCACCCGGCCTGAGCGGCGGTTCCCCGCACAAACTGAACATCCTGGACGACAAGGACTGTGAGGACCTGTTCAAGAAGTGCCAGGGCCGGCCGGGTCCGCCAGGTCCGCCAGGTCCGCCGGGAACCCAGGGTCCGCCAGGTCCGCCGGGCACCCCGGGAACCCAGGGTCCGCCAGGCCCGCCAGGCACTCAGGGCCCGCCAGGCACCCAGGGTCCGCCAGGCATCCAGGGTCCGCCAGGCACTCAGGGCCCGCCAGGGCCAAGCGTCGGGTCGAGCAGCTTCGTCGTCTCCGCCACCGCCGAAAGGGTCGCGGCTGTGTCGTGTCCGGCGGGCACCTTCGCTCTCGGCGGCGGCGGGTCGTCGTCGAACGGAAGCGCTCTCACTGCCTCGGTGCCCACCGGTGGCTCGTCGACCACCCCGGCGACCGGCTGGGCGGTCCGTCACAGCGCCAATCAGCCCATCACCGTCTTCGCGATCTGTGCGCCGTAGGCGTACGGGTTCACGACCTCCGTGCCGAGATCGCCGAGCCTAGGTCGGCGCTGAGTGGCGGTACCCCAGCCCTGATCCCGTGGGGGTACCGTCCGCCTGGCTACCGGTCACCGCCCCGTAGGCCGGTGGGAGGCTCCCCCGGGGGCGTGCGCAAGGCTGTCTCCCCCCTGACGATCCGTGTTGCCTGCCAGAATGGCCCTGATGTGGCGGGAGGCGGCGGTTTCCGGGGGAGCGGACCGGAAGGGCGGCGAGGTGCCCGGCGTGCTCGCGACGAGGGAGTCGAGCAGGCCGTCGGCGAGCTGCAGCGTCAGGTTCTCCGTCGACTCGTCGTGGAAGAGGCTGTGGTGGAGCGTCACCATGCCGTGCAGCCCCGCCCACAGGGTCTGGGCTGCCTGCTCCACCGGCAGGGACAGCGCGTATCCGCTCTGCCGACAGCGCCGGAAGCCGGCGCGGAGACTGGCCGAGACGCCGTGGGCCGGGTGCTCGCTGATCCTCGCGATCTCCACCGTCGGCTGCGGCACCTCGAACATCAGCCGGTAGTGCCCGGGGTTGGTCAGCGCGAACCGGCAGTAGGCGTGCGTCTGCGCCCGCAGCGGCTCGCGGGGATCGGTGTCGTCGGTGGCCTCGTCCGCCCGCGCCATGCTTGCGACCAGATCGTCGTACTTGTCGGACAACGCCGCCCAGACCAGTGCCGCCTTGTCCGGGAAATGCAGGTAAATGCTCGGCGCCGCGACCCCGACCTCTCGGGCGACCGCGCGCATCGTCAGTTTCTCGGCGCTGCCCCACTCCACCAGCAGATGGTTCACCGCGGCCAGGATCTCCCGACGAAGCTGCTCGCCCTGCCCGCGCATGCTGCGCGCCCTGCCCGAGCCGCCCGGCCTGCCGCGCGGAAACTGCGCGGTCGCCACCGGTCACCACCTCCGCCCAGAGCCTACGTCGCAGGCCGATGGACAACTCAGGGATGGACAACCCGTGGATGGACAGTCCCAGGCCGCTACCGGTGATGTGCCGGCGCCCTTTGCGATGGTCGGCTCGTCCGGCCGGACGGCTACGAGGTGATGGCGGCAGCGCGGCAGGCGTAGTCGTCCCGGGTGAGGTGGGCGAGCATGAAGTCGGCGACGTCGGCGTAGGAGATCCTGGATGTGATCGTCAGGCGCAGGTCGGTGCCGGTGCGGTAGCGCCCGGTGCGCGGGCCGCCGGTGAGCAGGGCCGGCCGGACGATGGTCCAGGTGGTGGCGCTCGCCCTGATGAGATCCTCCATGCCCTCCTTGTCGCGCATCAGGGATCTGATCGCCACCCGGGCGATGGCGACGTAGAGGTTGCGGTGGCGGCTGTCGGCCACGCCGTAGCCGCTGACGGCGATCAGACGCTCCACGCCGTGGTCCTGCATCGCCGGCAGGATGGTGCGCATCCCGTCCGTGCAGACCGTGCTGCCCCATCTGCGCTGGCCCAGCGCGCTGAGCACGGCGTCGCTGCCGGCGATGACCTGCTTCACGACGGCCGCGTCGCGGACGTCACCGGCCACCGGCCGCAGACGTTCGTGGGTGGCGAGACCGCGGGGGTCGCGGGCGAGTGCGGTGACCGTGTGGCCCTGCGCCAACGCCTGTTCGAGCAGGTGACGCCCGGTGTGCCCGGTGCCGCCGAAGACCGCCAGATGCATGCTGACCCTCCGCTAATCAACGCTGTTGACGACATTGCCGAAAAACTTTGAGTCTCCAAGTATTGGGCAGATACTTGGAGACGTCAAGCTTCGGATATGCCAGGTTCGGATGTGCCAGGTTCGGACGCTCCAGGTAATGTCGGCGGGTGGGCGACGGCGACGGCCTTGCGGACGACTCGCTGATCCACGCCGTCGTCAAGCAGGTCGTCACCCTCGCGGTCGCGACCAACGACCTGGCCGCGGACCTGGTGAAGGAGCTCGATCTCACCGAGGCGCTCGCCGGCGCGCTGTGGCGGCTGGACCCCGACGGCCCGCCGCCCTCGATGCGCGCGCTGGCGGCAACGCTGAACTGTGACCCGTCCACCGTGACGTTCCTGACGGACCGGCTCGAACAGCGCGGCCTGATCCGACGGCGACCGGCACCGACGGATCGCCGACAGAAGATCATCAGTCTGACCCGCAGAGGCGTCGAAGTGCGCGCGCAGCTCGTGCAGGCCTTCACGGCGGGCTCCCCGCTCGCCCGTCTCTCCCCGGACGATCAGCAACACCTCTACGCGCTGCTCGCCAAGGCGGGGGCAGACCCGAGCCAGTTCACGTGCCGGGCGGCCGCC
This sequence comes from Frankia alni ACN14a, assembly GCF_000058485.1. Taxonomy (NCBI): domain Bacteria; kingdom Bacillati; phylum Actinomycetota; class Actinomycetes; order Frankiales; family Frankiaceae; genus Frankia; species Frankia alni. The sequence continues at coordinate 4,307,163 of NC_008278.1, read as the reverse complement.
TCGTCCGTCCCCCGCGAGCCCTGATCAAGCTGCGTCGCCTGAGTCGTCGACCAGGCCCGCGGAATCGACGGTGTGATCATGCGACGCCTCACGGCCGGCTGCCGCGTGGACAGCACGGCCAACGCCGCAGCCAGCCCGACCCGGTCCTCGACCCCGGCCAGCCCGCCGGGATGTAGGGACGCCGTCGGGCACATCGGACCTCGACGTCTCGCCGACCCGCCGGCGGCGGAACCGGCGACGGCGAGCGTTGATGAGGATGCGCCGGGCGTAGGCGTCGGGGGCGTTACTGCTCCGCACACGGTCCCAGGCGCGAACTCCCGGGCGAGCGCGGTCTGGGCCACGCCCTCGGCGTCGGCTGCATTCCCGGTGAGCAGGTACGCCAGGCGTAGCAGCGCCGGAAGCCGGCTGGCGAAGTACGCCCGGAACTCGACGTCTCGCTCCTCATCCATCGGAATCCATCGGACCTCGTTCCGTCTCCTTCCCTCAGAGGCCCGCCGGACCGGATTGGTGTGACGGTTCGAGTGTCGCGGCGCGGCTCAGGCGCGATCCCGCCAAGGATGATCACGGATATGAGCGGCGACGCGCCATACATGGGCCTGCCAGAATGATCCGGGTGGAGATCTCGGATTCTGCGTCGCTTCCGTTGGTCGAGTTCGATCCCTCTCCCGCGGGCATGGTCCGGCCGTTCGCGGGCCGGGGTCGGGAGAAGGCGGGTGTCCGGCTGCCGGAACTCGCGGTGCTGTGTTTCTTCGGGGAGGTCGTCGATGCCCTGGTGGAGACCCATCAGGCCCGGGTGCTGACCGAGCTCGTCGGTGAGCACGGCCGGCATCCCGTGTACGAGGTGCTCCTCGACGGGACGCCGATCGCCGTGTTCCAGCCGGGCATCGGCGCACCGCTGTGCGCGGGTTTCATGGAGGAGGCCATCGTCCTCGGCGCCCGGACCTTCGTTGCCTGCGGCGGGGCGGGATCGCTGGTCGACTCCCTCGTGCTCGGACAGGTCATCGTCCCCGACCGGGCCGTCCGCGACGAGGGAACCTCGTTCCACTACCAGCCGCCCAGCCGCGAGGTGAGCGCCGATCCCGCCGGGGTGGCGGCGGCCGAGGCGGTGCTGGCCCGTCACGGGGTGCCCTTCGTTCGCGGCAAGACCTGGACGACCGACGCGATCTACCGCGAGACGCCGGCCAAGGTCGAGGCCAGGCGCATGGAGGGCTGCCTCACGGTGGAGATGGAGGCCGCCGCCTTCTTCGCGGTCGCCCGGTTCCGCGGGGTGCGGTTCGCGCAGCTCCTCTACGCCGGCGATTCGTTGGCGGGCCCGGTCTGGGCGTCGCGGGACTGGCAGCAGGCGCTGCCCACCCGCGCGCGCCTGTTCCACCTCGCCGCCGAGACCTGCGTGGAACTCGGCCGCGCCGCGGCAGTCTCGTGAGCGCGGGCGAATGACGCGGGCGAACCCGGTCGTGGTCGTCAGTGGTCGTTAGTGGTCGTGGTCGTTAGTGGTCGTGGTCGTTCGTGCTCGTGGACGTGATCGTGGAGGAGTCGACGGTGGAGCAGGTGTGCAGCGAGTGCGACTTCGACGCGTCCGCCGTCGGGGTCGGGCAGGTCGCCGCCGATCTCGGCCCGGTCGCCGGACGGATCGCCGAGCATCTGCGGGCCCTGCCCGCGGACGTCGTGCGCCACCGCCCGGGACCGACTGTCTGGTCGCCGATCGAGTACCTCGGGCACCTGCGCGAATCGATGGCCTTCCACCGTTGGCTGATCGAACGGGCCACCGCCGAGCAGACCCCGGTGATCCCGGCCGTCGACCCCGACGCGTCAGTGGCCGCGGCGGACTACCTCCGCGGCGACCTGGACGATCTCCTCGGCCAGTTCGAACGCCGGGTCGCCCGCCTGCGCGAGACGATGGCGCGGCTCGACGCGGACCTGGCACGCCGCACGATCGACCTGGACGGCCGGATCGTCGAGGTCGCCCTGGTGGCCCGCAGCGCCCTGCACGAGTGCCACCACCACGACGGCGACATCGTCCGTGCCGGCCTGGTCTGACGCGTCTGCCCCGGGTTGACGGATCGGCCCGGTCGACGCGCCCGGCGGATCAGCCGGCGCCCCCCGGCCCGGGGTCGGCCAGGGCTGCGAAGTCGAAGCTGCTGATGTTCCGCTCGCGGACGGTCCAGCGGTGCCGGCCGGCCGCCGTGGCGACCGTGGTCACCTCACCGCGCACGATCGCGCCCCGGATCTCGTCGTAGCTGGCCCCCTCCTCGGCGACACAGCACACCGCATCGCCGACGCCGACCTCGGCGGCGGCCCCGGACGGATCGACGAACGCAACCGTGATCTCCTCCCCGTGCCGCTCGGCGCCGGCCAGGGCTCCGACGGGCCAACCGTCCGCGTTCACGTAGGCGACGACCATCTCCGCGGAACCGTCGAGGAACGCCGAGAGCTGCTCGGCGTCCATCGCGATCCGCCGGCGGCGCTCAGCCGACATCGTCTGCTCCCTGCGCTGCATTCATGAACAGGGCGGTGAGGGGGCTCACCCGGATGATGATCCGCCTGCCGTCGAGCAGCCTCTCCCGGACCCTGCTGACAACGTGGGGCGGGGTCGTGACGTGCGGGGTCGTGACCTGCGGGGCCGTGACGTGCGGGCTCGTGACGTGGGGCGGCGTGGTCTGCGGCGGCGTGGACGGGCTCGGCGTCGGATCCGTGCCGTCGCCGTCGTGCATCCAGTGCTCGATGCTTCCCTCGCCGGGCTGCACGCGTCCCCAGACACTGAGCACACGCCGATCGGCCGCCCGGTCACGGGGCACCACGACCACACAGACCCGGCCGTCCCGGCGCAGGTGGGTAACCTTCGCGCTCCTACGGTAGGTGTTGAACTCCAGCGTGCCGTCGCACCACCGGACGGTCATCGGGTAACCGATCGGCCCGCCGTCCGCGCCGGTCACGATCAGAAAGCCACGCGTGTGCGCGGCGAGGAACCGCCGCTGCTCGTCCGTCAGACCGGCGCCGGGGGATTGGCCGTCCCGCCCACGCCCGTCAGGTAAGCCGGCGCCCGGACCAGCGGCGGCATCCTCCGTCGGAACCGTCATGTCCGCATCTCCCTTCGGTTGGGCACTGGGTGACACTGCCGATGGCCTGCCTGCCACGGAACCCGGCCTGCACCGTCAATGCACGCAATCGAGACTCCCACTTCCTATGGTCGGCCATTTTCCCGGCGTGGCGGGCTTGACCTTCACGCACGCGGAAGCCCCTACCGTCGGCGACATGAGCGCCTCCACCCCCGCCACCTCGTCCGCCACCGAGCCGCCGCAGGTCACCCCACCCGCCCCGTCGTCGCCCATCTCGTCGGCACCTGCCTCGTCGTCGCCTGCCTCGTCGTCGCCTACCTCGTCGTCGCCCGTCGAGTCGCTGTCCGCACCGGCTGCCGGTCGGCTGGTACGTCTCGCCGCGTATCCGGTCGGGCTGCCGGCACCGGAGGACTTCCGCGTGGAACTGGCCGCAGTGCCGGCCCCGCGGCCAGGGCAGGTCGTCGTCCGCACCACCCTGTTTGCTCTCGACGCCGCCGCCCGCCTGTTCCTCGGCGACGTCGGCCTGCCGCTGCCCCGGCTCACCCTCGGCGACGTCGTGCCGGGGGCCGCCCTCGGTGAGGTCGTCGCCAGCACCGACCCCGGCTTCGCCGTGGGCGACGAGGTCTGTCACCAGCTCGGATGGCGCGAGTTCGCCGTCGCCGACGCGGCGGCGCTACGGCGGGTCGACCCTGCCGTCCTCCCCACCCCGACCGCGTATCTGGCCCCGCTGCTGACCGCCTGGGCCGGTCTGGTCGCCGCGGCCGAGCTGCGATCCGGCGACACCGTGTTCGTGTCCGGCGCGGCCGGAGCGGTCGGCGGCCTCGCCGGTCAGATCGCACGGCTGCGCGGTGCCGGCCGGGTGATCGGCAGCGCGGGGTCACCGGCCAAGGTCGCGCACGTGACTGGGACTCTCGGCTTCGACGCGGCCTTCGACCACCGGGACGGCCCCGTGCTCGATCGGCTGCGCGAATGCGCCCCGGAGGGCATCGACGTCTACTTCGACAACACCGGCGGCGCACAGCTCGCCGCCGCGGTCCGCCTGCTGCGCCCGCACGGCCGGGTGGTGCTGTGCGGGCTGCTCGATCGCCAGACCGGCCCGCGGCCCGGCCGGGCCGCGGGCGAGGAGACGACCCCGGACCTGGGCTACGCCATCGCCAACCGGCTCACCCTGCGGGGTCTGCGCACCGCCGACTTCGCGGACCGCCGCGCCGAGGCCGAACAGGAGATCGGCCACTGGCTGGCGACGGGCCGGCTGCAACTCGACGAGACCATCGTGGACGGGATCGAGAACGCGCCACGCGCTTTCACCGACCTGCTGCGTGGGGCGTTCACCGGCCGGGTCGTCATCCGGGTTGACGGACCAGGCATGTAGGACCTGTCGGCGTGTCCGTGCGCGGTCGCGTGGCATGGTGAGCGAACCGGCGGGTGGACCGTGAGGTGGTGTGCGGTCCCACCGGTCGACCGGGGACAGGGAACCGGCCGGCGGTCAGCCGTGGGCCGACCACCCCTTGTCAGGTGGCGCTGGTGAGGAGGTCGGGTGGGTGGGTGTAGGGGTTGCGGCGGGGTGTCTGGTGGGGGTCGATGCGCCAGGGTGGGGTGTAGGCGGGGTGTCCGTCGTCGGTGAAGATGATGGTCCAGCCGTCGTGGTGGACTTGGCGGTGGTGGTGGCCGCAGAGCAGGACGAGGTTGTGCAGGGCGGTGACACCGCCGTGTGTCCAGTGGATGACGTGGTGTGCTTCGCACCAGGTGGGTGGCCGGTCACAGCCGGGGAAGCTGCAGCCCCGGTCGCGGGCCACGAGTGCGCGACGCAGCTGTGGCGGCACGACGCGGGTGGATCGTCCGACGTCGAGGGGGACACCGTCGGGATCCAGGATGATCCGGCTGATCTCCGCGTCGCAGCTGAGCCGGGCGAGGGTGCTGTGGGGCAGCGGAAGTCCCCAGCTGGTCAGGGCGGGGCTGGCACCGCTGGCGAGCAGGGTGTTCCAGTCGATGGTGACGGTCAGATGTGGGCGTACCCCGCCGTTTTCGGGGACGGTCGCGGCACCCAACGCGCGGGTGACCAGGTCGATGAGGGCGTCGGCGCGGCGGCGGGTGGGGCTGCGCCGGTCGGGAGTGCCGTCGGCGGCGGGTTGGGGGGCGGCGAGGCTGTCCAACGCGGTGCGCAGCAGGGCGGCGCCTTCGGTATCGAGTTCCCCGCTGATCAGGGTGGTGCCGGTCGGGGTGTCGGTCAGGGTCAACCGGCGGATGTCCGCCGGGTCCGGGCTCGGCTTTTTCCTGCCGTCGTTGCCGGCATCATCACCGCCGCTGCCGGTCTTGCGGGTGCTGGGGTTGGTGTGTTCGCCGGTGTGGCTGTCGGTGTGGGGGTCGTCGCCGCCGGGGGAGGTGTCGGTGGTGGTGAGTGTTTCGCGGAGGCGGGCGGCGAGTTTGACGAGGTGGTGGGGGTCGAACTGGTCGGCGAAGCGTAGGAGGGCCTGTTCGGCGGCGGTCTGCTGGTCGGGGGTGGTGGCGGTGGGCAGGGTGCGTAGCGCGTCGCTGATGACCATCGCCTGTTCGACGGTGATCGTTCCGTCGGCCAACGCGGTGCCGGTGGCGGTGTGGACGGTGGTGGTGTCGTGGGCGAGGGTGACCTGGCGGCGGGCGTCGCGGGTGGTCAGGCGTAGCCGGTCGCGCAGCCAGCCGGTGAGGTCGGTGGCGCCGTGGCGCACGGCGAATCCGCGGTCCTGGGCCTCGACGAACAGCAGCCCTCGGACGGCGGCGACGCGGCTGGTCAGCCGGCAGACCCCCTCGAGCAGCCCGTCCAGCTCCGTGTCGGACAGCTGCCAGGCCTGCGCGGTGAGGAGCCCGTCGAGCTGGCGGGAGATTGTGGCGAGGCGGGTCGGCGGGTCAGGGCCGTCCCCGAAGTCGTTGAGATCCATGGGGTAACGGTAGAACAACATCCACCCAATGTCGAACACCTGTTCGTACGCTGTGGGCGGAGACGACACGGGAACCAACTCGCACCTGACCAACAGGCGAGCGGCGCGTACGGGCAGTGGGCGCGGATGGGTGGGCCGCGGCGCGGATGGAGAAGCGGCGGCGCGGGTGGGGAAGCGGCGGGCGGAGTGGCCGGGGAGGTGGGCGGCCGTCCACCTCCCCGGGACAGACAGTGCGGCTAGGGGATCCGTACCGTCGGTGCGTCCAGGTCGACGCACGCCTGGTCGGATGGTTGCAGCCGCTCTGCCGGCAGGGCGCCCGTCGCCGGTCGACCGCTCCTGGCCGGGTGACCGCTCCCAACCGGATCGCTGCTTTCCGTTTCCTGGCTGCTTCCTACCGACACGGCACCTCCGTCGGTGATGTCACCTCCGTCGGTGATGGCACCGCCGGTGGCGGTGGGGCCGGCGGCGGCCTCGACGGCGAGCAGCGTCTCGATGTGGACGTACCTCGCGCCGCGCAGCAGGGAGGCGACCGCGGCGATCAGCGACATGGCGATGGCGAGCGAGAACACGATGATCAGGCCGTGGTGGAACGGCGAGGCGATCAGGTGCGGGAAGAACTCCTTGCCCGTCAGCGCCTGCGCGTTCGCCGCGGGGAGCTGGTGCAGAGTGTCGTCGCCGAGCAGGTTCTGCATCGGGTTGTAGCCGAGGAAGGCGGCGAACAGGCTGCCGACCGGAGGCAGGTTCGCCACCCGGTCGGTGACGTCGGCGGGCACGCCCTGCGCGGCCAGCCCGCTGTGCAGCGAGTGCGGCAACGTCGAGGACAGCCCGGCGATCATCAGGGAGAAGAACAGGCCGATCGACAGGACCTGCCCGGAGTTCATGAACGTCGCGCGCATCCCGGACGCGCCGCCGCGGGCGGCCGCCGGCACGGCATTCATCACCGCGGTCGTGTTCGGCGCGGAGAACAGGCCCGAGCCGATCCCGTTGAGGACCAGCAGCACCGCGAACGCCGGGTAGCTGAAGTTCGTCGGCAGCAGCAGCAGACCGACGAAGGTCGCGGCGACCAGCGTCAGGCCGCCGGTGGCGAAGGCGCGGGCGCCGAACCGGTCGGACAGGAAGCCCGACACCGGGCCCGCCACCAGGAACCCGACCGTCAGCGGCAGCAGGTAGACGCCCGCCCACAGCGGGGTGTCGACGTAGTCGTAGCCGTGCAGCGGCAGCCAGATTCCCTGCAGCCAGATGATCAGCATGAACTGCATCCCGCCGCGGGCGATCGAGGACAGCAGGACCGCCGCGTTGCCGGCGGTGAACGCCCGGATCCGGAACAGCGCCAGGTTGAACATCGGCTGCGCGGTGCGTCGTTCGATGAGGACGAACGCGACCAGGACGGCGGCGCCGCCGATCAGCGCGGCGAGCACCTTGGGGTTCAGCCAGCCCATGTCGTGCCCGCCGTAGGGCTGGATGCCGTACGTGACGCCGGCGAGCAGCGCCGTCAGCCCGACCGCGAAAGTGATGTTGCCCCACCAGTCGATCCGCGCGGGCGCGCGCCGGCCGGTGTCGCGCAGGCTGCGGTAGGACCAGATCGTGCCGGCGACGCCGATCGGCACGCTCACCCAGAACACCGCGCGCCAGTTCCACTCCGACAGCAGGCCGCCGGCGACCAGCCCGACGAAGGAGCCGGCGAGCGCGGCGACCTGGTTGATGCCCAGCGCCATGCCGCGCTGGCGGGTGGGGAAGGCGTCGGTGAGGATGGCCGTGGAGTTGGCCATGAGCATCGCGCCGCCCACGCCCTGCACGACCCGCCAGCCGATCAGCCACAGCGCCCCGGACGAGCCCTGCCAGGGGGTCAGCGCCAGCCCGACCGAGGCGACGCTGAACACCGCGAAGCCGGCGTTGTAGATCCGGACCCGGCCGAACATGTCACCGAGCCGGCCCAGCGTCACCACCAGCACGGCGGAGACGAGCATGTAGCCCATCAGCATCCACAGCAGGTAGCTGACGTTGCCCGGCTGCAGGGGATCGAGGTGGATCCCGCGGAAGATCGCGGGCAGGGAGATGATGACGATCGAGCTGTTGACCGTCGCCATCAGTACCCCGATGGTCGTGTTCGACAGGGCGATCCAGCGGTATCCCGCGTGGTCGTCCTGGTCTGGCCGGCGCGCTGCGTCGACCGGAGTCCCCGCTGTCGTGGACATCCGGCGCTGCTCCCTCCATCACCGATGCGGCCGGGCCGCCGCTGCGGGGCGGTGCCGGGCCTCCTGAGTGGCATGGGCGCGAGGCGGGCCGGGCCAGGCCGGGGCCGGCTCGCAGCTCGTCGCTGCGGTGCGGGGCCCGGGATCCGGCCGCGTGGTCCGATGCCGACAGTGTCGGTCGGTTGGCGACGGTGTCGGTTGGTTGCCGACGGTGTCGGTTGGTTGCCGACTGTGTCGGTTGGATGCCTCGTACCGGTCCGGGTGCCTGCCGGTCAGGCCGGCCGCATGCGCCCGCGTCCACGTCGGATAGTTGCTTGACTCATACTAACAACCACGCCTGTCGATCGGCATTCCCGTCTCGGCGGCCGGTGCACGACCCGAAACGGCGCACGTCGACGCCGGAGCGTCCTACATTGCTCGCTGGACGGATCGCACCCATCCGGACGGGTCGTCCACCATCCGACCCCCCGACCCCCGATCACCCGAACGCGATCATCGTCCGTCTGCACTGCACAGCCATCTGAGGGCCGGCGCGAGGAGAGCGAGGCGACGTGGCGACCGATGTCGAGAGCACGTTGGCGGCCGACGACTACGACGAGTTCGGACTGCTGCACGAGAACGCCGAGGAACTGGGCCTGCCGTTCGCGGGCCGGCCCGACGTCAGCCGCGGTTACGTCGACCTGGCGGCCGACCGGCGGCTGAGCTACATCCGTTGGGGTACCGCCGATCCCGAGGTGGTGTTCCTGCACGGCGGCGCGCAGAACGCCCACACCTGGGACTACGTGGCGCTCGCGCTGGGCCGGCCGGCGGTGGCCTTCGACCTGCCCGGCCACGGCCGGTCGTCCTGGCGCGCCGACCGTGACTACGGTCCGTGGCGCAACGTCGAGGCGCTGGCGACGGCCCTGCCGGCCGTGGCGCCGAACGCGGCGGTCGTGGTGGGCATGTCGCTCGGCGGCCTGACCGTCACCCATCTCGCCGCGACGCGCCCCGACCTCTGCCGGCGTGCCGTGATCGTCGACGTCACCCCGCAGGTCAACGACCCGAGCCGGACGATGACGACGGCCGAACGCGGCTCGGTGGCGCTCGTCTCCGGACCGCCGACCTACGCCTCGTTCGAGGAGATGGCCGACGCCGCGGTGGCACTGAGCCCGCTGCGGGCCGCCGCCGGGGTGCGCCGTGGGGTGCGCCACAACGCCCGCCGGCTGCCGGACGGCCGCTGGTCGTGGCGGTACGACCTGTTCGGCCCGCCCCCGCCGGGAACCCCGGACTGGCTCGACTTCACCTCGCTGTGGGACGAGGTCGACACGATCACCGTGCCGACGCTGCTCGTGCGCGGCGGCGAGTCGAGGTACGTCCTCGACGCCGACGTCGCCGAGTTCCGCCGCCGCCTTCCGGCCCTGCGCTACGCCCTCGTCGACGGCGCCGGCCACGCCGTGCAGAGCGACCGTCCGCTGGAGCTCGTCACTCTGATCCGCGACTTCGCCTTCCCGGCCTGACCGGCTCCCTCTCCTGACCGGCTCCCTCTCCTGACCGGCTCCGCCTCGTGACCGGCTCCGCCTCCTGGCGGGGAGCGCACCCGCACCCACGACCGGGCTGCGGGTGTCCGGCGTGCCCGTGGTCGATGTCACCCAGCGCAGCGGGATTGTGCAAGGTAGATTTGCCTTCGGCTTTACTGTGTAAAGGGTGACGGGTTATGCCGCGGGCGCGGTCCATACGGGCGGTGCGCCGCTGCGGCGTGCCGCCCGACCGGGCTCGGAGGTCCAGATGCCGTCTCCCGTACGACCACTGCCGGCGCTCGCCGAGCTGACCCCGCCGCCGGGCAGTCCACACCGCGGCGCCCCGCCGCGCGTGCCCGGATCGGTGCGCCGCACCAGCCATCTCAACGTGACCTGGCCTGACGGCTTCGGCTCCCCGATGCACCTGCACGCCGGCGCCCGCGACCTCGTGACCGGGCGCGACAGGCAGGCGACGGTGGTCGACTCCGCGCAGCTGCGCGTCACTGTCGACGGCACCCGGACGTTGCGTTCCGTCACCAGTGTGCCCCCGCGTCGGGCCCTGGGTGGCCTGGTCGGGCAGAGCGGCGGCCGCGGCTACCGCGCCCGGCTGCGGGAACTGGTCCCCGAGGACGTCGCGACCGGATCGCCGCTGCACTTCCTGCTCGACGACATGCCCGGCGCGACCCTGGTGGGGCCGATCGCCTGGCGGCTGTGGCCCCGCGAGCAGGGGAAACTGGCGGAGTTCGCCGCGTCGACGCAGGCCAGTCGGGTCGAGGCGATGCGGGAGGTCTGCTCGGGATGGCGGGCCGACGGCAGCCCGCTGGAACGGATGTCCCAGGGCGCCGGGTTGGAGCAGAACCTCGTGCCCGCCCATCCGTTGGAGCAGCCCGACGACCCGCTGGCCTGGCACCGGATGCCGGCGCCGCCCGGCGATTCGGCGATGTTCCGCCGTCGGCGCCGGGTGGATGTGGTGGCGCCCGAGCTCGGGACGCCCCACGGCCTGCTGACCGTCGACTCGATGTTCCGGGACAGCATGTGGAGCCCGCAGGGGGTGGAGACGGTCGTGCACGAGTACGGCGTGCACGCCACCGTCGACCCGGCCACCATGCGGCTCGTCGGGCTGCGTGCGGACCCGCGGGTGCTGCCCTTCGAGACGTGCCCGTCGGCCGCCGACAACGTCGATCTGCTGCTCGGCGAGCCGATGCGGACCCTGCGGGCCCGGGTCATCCGACTCGTCGTCGGCACCGACGGCTGCACCCACCTCAACGACGCGCTGCGGGCGCTCGCCGAGGTCCCCGTCCTCGTCGATCAGCTTGTCACCACCGGCCGGATCGACTGAGCGGCCGGATCGACTGAGCGGCCGGACCGACTGAGCGGCGGGATCGACGGGCCGAGCGGACCGGGCGAGCGAGCGGATCGGGCGAGCGACCGGATCGGCGGGCCGACCGGGGTCGGAGGATCGCCCGGCCCGCCGGCCCGCCGGCCCGCCGGCCCGCCGGTCGCCGGCGCGCCGGTCGTCGGTCCGCCGGTCCGCCGGGTCGACCGGGTCGCCGGTTTTATACTGACCGCTGGGCGTTCCCCGGGGTGGCGGGGAGGGTGGCGGCGCCCGACGACGTCGACGTGTTTCGGGTGGTGAGGTGGCGGCAGGTGCCCGTCCGGCTGCGGCGCGCGGCGCGCAGGCGTCCGGCGCGCCGGCCGGTGCGGTGCGGGCCCTGGGGGTCGACGACATCGTCGCCGCCGCCCTGCGCGTGGGGACTCACCGGGGGTTCGAGGCGTTGACCATGCGCGCGCTCGCCGAGGAGCTCGGGGTGTCCGCCATGGCGGCCTACCACCACGTTCCCAGTAAGGACGCGCTGGTCGACCTGGTCATCGACGCCGTCCTCGCCGACGTCGAGATTCCCCCGCCCGACCTCGGTGACTGGGACGTGCGCCTGTGCGAGCTGCGCCGGCGCTCCGCCGCGGCTCTGGAGGCCTGGCCCGGCGTCGACGTGCTGGTCTACGCTCGCCCGCCCACCACCCAGGGTTGGCGGATCATGGACGGCTACCTACAGATCCTGCTGGACGCCGGCCTGACGCCGAAGAACGCGCTGCTCGGCTTCAACGTCCTGCACGACTACGGCATGGCCCGGTCGATCCAGCGCCGGCTGCACGAGGGTGCGGGCGCCGGCGTCCCGGGTGACCGGTCCGCGCAGTGGCCGGCGCTGAGCCGGGTGGAGGCGATGTGGTCGCAGGTCCACGGAAGCGACCTCACCGCCTTCGCCGACACCCTCGTCGTCGACGGCCTGCGCGCCCTGCTGGCCAGGCAACGCGCCGGCACCGACACCCCCTGACGGGGCCGCGACTCCTGCCTGTCCGGAGGGATAAATCGGGCGCGGAACCCTCCGGACAGGCGGTGAGTCAGTCCAGGCGTGACGCAGGGCGGCGGCGGACCGGGGAGGTCCGCCGCCGCCGTAGCCGGCCGCGTCAGCCGTTCGTGCTGGTGGCGGTCAGGTCGTAGACCGTCTGAGCGCCCACCGTGGTGGCGGTGAAGTGCGCCGCGACCCAGGTGGCGATCGCGGTGCCGGTGCCCGAGGTGCGGTCGCCGCCGATCGGGCCGCCCATGCCCCCGCCGCCGGCCAGGAAGTAGTGGATCTTCCCGTCGGCGACCCACTGCTGGAACTGGGCCAGGGTGGGCGCCGGGTCGCTGCCGTCCCAGCCGCCGATCGCGATGACGGACTGCCCGCTGGCGAGTTCGAGCTGCGCCGCGCTGGTCGCGCCGCCCGTCGTGGCCGCGGCCCACGTGGTCGTCGACCGCGCCAGCAGCGCCGTCAACGCCGCGTTCGTGGACTGCTCCCCGCCACCTCCGCCCGCCGCCACGCCCTCGGGCGCCGAGGTGCTGCCGCCTGCCGTGCCGCTCGTGGTGGAGGCGGCGGCCGAGGATCCCGCAGTGCCCGTGCCCGTGCCTGTGGGCCGGGTGCCGGTGGGCGGATTGCCGGTGGGCGGGCTGCCGGCGCCGAAGCGTCCGCCGCCTCCGCCGGGACCGCCGCCCGTCGCGGCGCTGGACGGTCCCGAGGTGGGGATCGAGCCGGTGTGCGGATGCGCGGCGGTGCTCGCGGCGTAGGCCGCGCTGCCGGCGCCGACGGTGAGCACCGCCGCGGTGGCGAGCACCGCGCTCACCCGGGTGAACCGGGCCGCACCCGCGACCAGTGCGGCGGCCAGGGCCAACGCGGCGACGAGCACGATCCAGCGCAGCGCCGGCAACCAGGTCGGCACGCGGTCGAGCAGCACGAAGCTCCAGATGCCGGTCAGCGCGATCACGACGGCGAGTGCCGACCGCGCCGGGAACCGGTCGCGGTCGCGCCACAGCGCGATCCCGCCGGCGGCGACGAGCGCGGCGATCGCCGGCGCCAGGGCGACGGTGTAGTAGGGATGGATGATCCCGTTCATGAAGCTGAACACCAGCCCGCTGACGACGAGCCAGCCGCCCCACAGCACCAGCGCGGCCCGCGCCGGGTCGGTGCGGGGTGCCCGCCTGGTCCGCCACAGCCCGACGACCAGCACGAGCAGCGCCGCGGGCAGCAGCCAGGAGATCTCCGAGCCCATGCTCGACCCGAACAGCCGGATGATCCCGGTGGCGCCGCCGAAGCCGTTGTTCGCCCCGCCGCCCATCCCGCCGCCACCGCCACCGCCACCGGCGCCGCCACCGGCGCCGCCACCGGAGGAGCCGAGGATGCGGCCGAGGCCGTTGTAGCCGAGGGCGAGCTGGAGCAGGCTGTTGTCGGTGGAACCGCCGATGTAGGGGCGGGACGACGCCGGCCACAGGTCGACCAGGGCGACGTACCAGCCGGCCGAGACGACGATCGCCCCGGCCGCGCCGGCCAGGTGCAGCACCCGGCGTCCCAGGCCCGTCGGCGCGGCGATCAGGTACGCCAGGCCGAGGGCGGGGACGACGAGGAACGCCTGCGCCAGCTTGGTGAGGAAGCCGAAGCCGATGCAGGTCCCGGCGAGCACCAGCCAGCGCGCGCTGGCCCGCTCGGTGGCCCGGACCGTGCAGTAGGCCGCGGCGACGAGGAGCAGCACCAGCAGGGCGTCCGGGTTGTTGAACCGGAACATCAGCGCGGCGACCGGCGTCAGCGCGAACGCGGTGCCCGCGAGCAGCCCGGCGGTGGCGCCGGCGCTGCGCCGGACCGTCGCGTACAGTAACCCGACGGCCGCGACCCCCTCGACCGCCTGCGGCGCGAGCACGGACCAGGACGAGAAGCCGAAGACCCGAGCGGACAGCCCCGAGATCCACAGCGAGGCCGGCGGCTTGTCGACGGTGATGGCGTTGCCGGCGTCCAGGGAGCCGAACAGCAGCGCCTTCCAGCTCTGGGAGCCCGCCTGGGTGGCCGCCGCGTAGAAGCTGTTGCCGTAGCCGGACGCGCCGAGGTTCCACAGGTAGAGCAGCGCCGTGCCGGCCAGCAGGACCAGCAGCGCCGGGCGGACCCAGACCGGATCACCGGCTGGCCCGCGGGCCAGCCGCCCGAGCCGCCCGTGCCCCCTGCCCGGCGGCGCAGGCGGCGGTTGGGCCCAGTGCCCGGCGCCGCCTGACCTCGGGGCGAGCCGGATCGTGTCGGACGCGTCGACGTCGGGTGCGGTGGTCGTCATCGAGAAGTCTCCAGGGTCTGTCTGTCGCGGTTCCGCCCCCGTGCCGACGGACTCCCTTGCCTATCCAGAGGGATAAAACGGACGCGAAGGCCTCTGGAAAGGCAAGGAAACCGCCCCGGGCGGTTCGGTGCGGATGCGCGGATGAGGGCGGGCTCAGTGCAGGGCGCCGGCGTCGGCCGAGGCGGGCTGCCGGTCGGCGTCCGATCGCGTGGACCGGGGGCGGGCGTCCGGGTAGGGCGCGTCAGGGTAGGGCGTCAGGGGGGCGGTCGGCGCGGAGTTCGGGGCGAGCGGGCGGCGTCCCAGCCAGGAGCGCAGATGGGCGACGGGCACCGTGCCGCTGGCGATCGCCCGGCGGAGCCGCACGATGCCCCGCAGGTCGGCCAGGGCGGTGGCGACGATGTCGACGCGGCTGTCCGGATCGTCCACCCAGTCGACCGGCACCTCGTGCACCCGCAGGCCGCAGCGTTCGGCCAGGACGAGCAGCTCGGTGTCGAAGAACCAGCCGGTGTCGGCGACGTGCGGCAGCAGGTGCGCGGCGACGTCGGACCGGATGGCCTTGAAGCCGCACTGCGCGTCGCGGAACCGCACCCGCAGCGTCCGGCGCAGCAGCAGGTTGTAACAACGGGAGATGATCTCCCGCTTCGGCCCGCGCACCACCCGTGCCCCGCGGCTGAGCCGGCTGCCGACGGCCACGTCCGAGTGCCCCGAGATCAGCGGTGCGACCAGAGGGAGCAGGGCGCCCAGGTCGGTGGACAGGTCGACGTCGGTGTAGGCGAGCACGTCGGCGTCCGAGCCCGACCACACCTCCCGCAGGGCGCGGCCCCGTCCCTTGAGGTCGAGGTGGATGACGGCGACGCCGGGCAGTTCGGCGGCCAGGGTCCGGGCGAGCTTCAGGGTCTCGTCGGGGCTGGCGTTGTCCGCGATCGTGATCCGAAACGGGTACGGGAACTGGCTGAGAAGAAAGGCGTGCAGCCGCCGAACCGACGGCCCGAGATCCCGCTCCTCGTTGTAGACCGGCACGACCAGGTCCAGGACGGGATGATCGGGCCGGGGTGGCCGCGGGTTCGGCTGCGTGACGCGCTGGTCGGCCCGCCCATCCCCGTCGACCTGCGCTGCGGCGGGCCGACCCGAGAACCGCGGAACATCGGACCGCGGAACGTGAGACCGCGGGAAGTCGGCCTGCGGGAAGTCGGATCGCGCGGCGACGGTACGGGGGGCGACGGTACGGGTGCGGCGGGCGTCGGTCGTCGGCGGGAGCGTCATGCCCTCACGGTCGGCCCCCCGCCTGCGCAGACCCTGTGCGACCTCTGTGTGATCCCTGTGAACCCCCCGCCCGCCAGCCTGCACCGCTGAAGCCGCGCGGATCAACGCCTGGCCGCCCGTCTCCTCCGCTCCGGCCAACGGCGCAGTCGACATCACCTTTCTCGACGAGGCTACCGAGAACACCGGTGCACCGGCAGTGTCGGTTCCGCGGGCAGTTGGTCATCCCGAAACAGGACGTCACCACCGCTGGTAGTCGCGCTACCTTCAACATCACTTGGATACGCGGATCCGGACAGTCCGGTTCGTAACCGGCCCGAAGGCGGCGACGATGGATGTCTCGTAACCCTGAGCGCATCTTCAATCACTCCTTGGATGTGCGATGGTTGGGGGCATGGAAGGTGAGGAGGTACGTCTATCCACATCCTTCAGCGATCAGGGAGAGTTCATGGTCGAGAGCGTCAGGCATGGTGCGTTGGACATTGCGGTCACGGACCGTTTCGTGCGGCTGTGGGACGATCGGGGGTCTGGTGCCACTCTTCACGGGGCGTTCTTCGATCCTCTGATCACCGACGCGATGTACGCCCAGGGCTGGCGTGCCCTTGGGAGCGTCGGGCACGGGGGCAACCACGATGACATCACCGGTACGCGGGCCACGATCCTGGTCCGCGGGGTGAACGCCGCCGACGCGATGGTCCGCCCGCCGACCGATTTCCAGCTCGTGTGGCGCGACGAGAAGTCCGGCGCGAAGCAGGACGGCTCGGTATGGCGTCCGGTCGCGCCCTCCGGCTATGTCGCCTTGGGACACGTGTTCTCCCGGAGCTGGAACAAGCCGCCAGCGCACTGGTATGCCTGTATCCGCCGCGACTTCGCCGGACGCCGTTACGTGCGTGACGGTGTCATCGGAGACCTGATCTGGAATGACCAGAAGTCCGGCGCGAAGACTGACGTGGGAGTCTGGCAGATCCGGTCGGCACCGTATCCTTCGGACAGCGAGGAGCGGCTCATCCTGGGCGCCGATCTGATCCTGTCGGTCAACCACTACTCCCGGCCCACCGACACTGTCTCGGTCTTGGATCTGCCTGCGGCGGTCGCCCGGCGTAATCCCCCACCCCGTCCCGTCCTGACGTCGCACCGGGAGCCCGACCCGATCGCGCAGGTGACCGACCGGGCAGTGATCGTGCCCTGCACTCTTGTCAAGGATCCCAACAAGACCATCGCCTGGCAGGTCGCGAACTCGCCCTTCTACACGCTGGAGCGGCGGGTCAACTACACATTGCAGATCTTTCGGAACAACGAGGCGGGAACGGTGCCCCAGCCGTCGAACCGGCGGGTCACCACCGGGGTCAGCAAGGAACGCAGCGAGGAGTACAGCCGGAAGACCAGCGTGACGGTGAGCGCGTCGGCCGGCATCAGCATCAAGGCGTTCAGCGCCTCGATCGACACCAGCGTGACCACCGAATTGGGCTACAGCAGCCGCTACGGCGTCACCCAGTTCACCGAGGACAGCAAGGACCACGGCCTCATCACCCCGCCGCGCTCCTCGGGAGCGCTGTGGTCAGCGACCCACGAGGTCATCGCCATTCGCAAGGACGGCGACGCCGTGGGCGGCCAGGGTGGCCTGCGCTTCGACGTCGACTCCTACGTGACGGGCGAATTCCCCGGCAGCGCCGGCGTCCGGGCGACGGTCGACGGCAAGGACATCGACCACGTCGCGGTGCCCGGACCAGCCGCGGAGGTGGAAGTGAACGTCCCCGACATCCCGCACGAGCTCGCCAACGCCTGACCCCGTCCCGGGAACCTGCCGGCCACGACACGGCGATGGTGAGATAAGCCGCTCGTCTCACCGCCGCTAGCGCTCGAAATGTTGCGGCGCCGCCCGTTCATCCCTCCGAGACGGGCGGCGCCGCTCCGGCAGACAAGCACCCGATGCCTACAAGCACACGGGCGAAGGTGGGACGCGGCCAGGAGCGGCCCGCCGTCATTCGGGCCATGTGATCGCCGGCAGGTCCGGTATTCGCCGACACGGCCAATCGGGGCATGTCCGCCGGCTCGGGCGACGAGGCACGAGAGCCGACAAGTGCACCCGGCCGGCGGACGTGAGGGCTTGTCCCAGGGATTGACGGGCGTCACGGTGTACTTGGCTTCCCTCGGCGAGGCACAAGAGTCCGCTAGTGCACGGCGCTGCTGCGGTCAGGCTCCTACCTGTCAGGATGGCCTGAGACAGGTGATGAGGGTTTCGGAATCGTCGAGACCCAGAACTCGGCGCCGGGCGCCGAAGACGTCGCGGTACTGCTTCTCGGCGGCGGTCCACCGTCGCTGGACGCCGGCTATCCACGCGACTTCCTGGCGGGAGGCCAGGGTGTCGAGATGATCGTTGCCGAGTAGTCGCCGTCGCGCCGTCAGGACGTCGAGATGTATCCGCTCTGCCCTGGCCGGGCGTCGCTGTGCCACGTGCCAGGCCAGTTCGTGGCGCACCCGCAGCAGCGCCTGTTCGCTGCCATGATCGGCGAGGACGTCCAGGCAGGCGCGGGCCAGCGCCTCGCCTGCGGCGAACGTCCCGCCCCTGCCGTGCGCCGACACCGTCCCCGCGATGCAGTACAGGAGACGGTCGACGTGGCGAGAGTCGACGGTGCGGACGGCGGCCTGATGGCACAGGGCAGCGAGGTGCGGCGTGAGCAGCCAGTACCGCGGCCAGTCGGTCGGGAGTTCGGGGTTCAGGGAGTCGACCACGCTGCCCAGGAGCGTGACGGCGGTGCGGCAGGTCGCGGCGCTGTCGGGGGCCCGGCGCCCGGAGTCGGCGATGACGTCCCGCACCAGGCGATGCAGCTGAATAGTGTCCCCGGTACGCCCTACCCAGGAGTACCTCCTCGCGGCGCCGATCACGTCGTCCAGATCCAGGTCGACGGCGCCGTCCGCGCACGCGTCCGCCAGCGGGCTCTCGAGCAGCTCGGGATGGTCGCTGAACAGGGTGAGCGGGATGGGCTCCGGGGCCAACAGTGCGCACAGCTGCAGCAGTTGCACCGTGGCCGGGGCCTCGGCCCGCAGCCGATCCAGGGCCACCGACCAGGCGGTCGCGACCGTGCCGGTGTAAGGCGGGTCGTCGCCCTTCGCCAGCAGCACTGTCCTGCGGGCGCGGAACTTGGCCAGATAGCCGGCCGCGTCCGTGCCCGTGGCGGCGATGTAGTCCGCCGCCTGCGCCAGTGCCAGCGGCAGGTCGCCCAGCTCGCCGGCAAGGGCGTCCACCGCCGCCGGGTCCTGGCCGGGAAGGCGCCGGCTCAGCAGCGCACTCGACTCGGCCCGCTCGAACACTCCGACGGCGACGGGGTCGGCGAGCGCCCCCCAGGCCGGGTTCCTCGAAGTGATCAGCACATGACCTGGCCCATCCGGCAGCCAGTCCCGCAGGGCGACGGGGTCCTCCGCGTTGTCGAACACCACCAACCAGCCAGTACGGCGGGCCAGCGCCGCGAGGACGGTCGCCGCGATCACCGAGGCCGGCCCGTCACCGGGCAGACCAAGCGGGCCCGCCAGTGCGGCGATCTTCTCGCCGATGAGCGGAATCTGTTCGGCGTCGATCCACCAGATCAGCGAGTAGTCGTCGGCATACCGGTGGGCATACTCGGCGGCCAACTGCGTCTTGCCTACCCCGGCCAGTCCGTGCAGCGCGGTCACGGCCACCGGCCGTCCCTGCTGAAGGCTGAGGTGGATCGCGGCCAACAGGCGCTCGCGGCCGGTGAAGTTCCGGTTTCTCCCAGGGGCCCTCCACATTCGTGGAAGCTGACCGGGGAATGTCGGCTCGGGCGTGGTTCCCACCGTCGCGCGGTGGCCGGGGAAGAGCGGTTCCGTCGCCGGCTTTCCACGCCCACCCCGAGCTGTGGCCAGCAGCCGGGCGGTCGCCGTCTCGGCGTCCAGGTCGAAGAGATCGTCGCCGACGAGCTGGCTCAGTGAACCGGGTCGTGGACAGTCCTCAATCCGGATGGGAATCAGGTTGCGGCCGGCACCTGACGGGTCGGCGGCCCAGGCCGCCTGCCACTCGGCCTCTCCATAGGCCGACTTCAGGTAGACGGCCGACACCACGGCGATCGTGCGGTCCGCCGTGGCGGCGGCCTGGCGCATCTCCCGGACGAAATGTGAACCGCGGTCGAAGTCCCAGGCCTGGATCTTCACCCGGTAGCCGGCGGCTTCGAGCTGCCAGGCGATCCACTCCGCCCACTTCGCATCCGCGTGGGTGTAGGACACGAAGAAGTCCGTGCCACCTTCGCGGGTACCTTCGGCGCCTGGTGAGTCCGCCCGCATCCCCACAACCAACAGAATCTCACGGCGGAGGATGCCCTACCGGGTTTTCCCGGTCTCGTGTCCGCTACAGGGTGTTTGCCAGGCGGTCGGCGAGGATGCGGGTGAAGCGGGACGGGTCGGGGAGTTCGCCGCCCTCGGCGAGCAGGGCCATGCCGTAGAGCAGCTCGGCGGTCTCGCCGAGGACGTCGGCGTCGGCGTCCTGCTGCTCGTGGGCCTTCCGCAACCCGGACACCAGGGGGTGGGTGGGGTTGAGCTCCAGGATGCGCTTGGGATGCGGGACGTTCTGCCCCATGGCGCGGTACATCTTCTCCAGGGTCGGGGTGATGTCGAACGTGTCGCCCACGAGGCAGGCCGGCGACGTCGTCAGACGGGAGGAGAGGCGGACCTCCTTCACCTGGTCCTGCAGCGTCCGCGCCAGCCAGGACAGCAGCTCGGCGTAATCCTTCTTCTGCTGTTCCCGCTCGGGTTCGGCGCTCTCCTTCTCGTCCGCCGTGTCGAGATCGACCTGGCCCTTGGCAATCGAGCGCAAGGGCTTTCCGTCGAACTGCGCCACCCGCTCGACCCACACCTCGTCGACCGGGTCCGTCAGGATCAGGACCTCGTAGCCGCGGGCCTGGAAGGCCTCCATGTGCGGCGACTTCTCGACCATCAACCGCGACTCGCCGGTCATGTAGTAGATGTCGTCCTGGCCGTCCTTCATCCGCTCGACGTACTCCCGCAGCGTGGTCGTCTGCTCCGGGTCACGCGTCGAGGCGACGGAGACGACCTCCAGGATCGCCTCCTGGTTGTCGCCGTCGTCGAGCAGCCCCTCCTTGACGACCGGCCCGAACTCCTTCCAGAAGGTCCGGTAGCGCTCGGCGTCGTCGGTCTGCAGACTCCGGACGGTCGAGAGGACCTTCTTGACCAGCCGGCGACGGACGAGCTGGATCTGACGGTCCTGCTGGAGGATCTCGCGCGAGATGTTCAGCGACAGGTCGTGCGCGTCGACGACGCCCTTGACGAAGCGCAGGTAGTTCGGCATCAGCGCCTGGCAGTCGTCCATGATGAACACGCGCTTGACGTAAAGCTGAACGCCGCGCCTGCCGTCCTGCGCGAACAGGTCGAGCGGGGCGTGGGCCGGGATGAACAGCAGCGCCTCGTACTCGAAGAGGCCCTCGCCCTTCATGTGGACGACCTCGAGCGGGTCGGTCCAGTCGTGGCTGAGGTGGCGGTAGAGCTCGTGGTACTCGGCCTGGTCGACCTCGTCACGCGGGCGCGCCCACAACGCCTTCATCGAGTTGAGCGTCTCGATCTGGGTCGTGGCCTCGTCGCCGGTATCCGCGCCGCCGGTGTCCGTGCTCTCGGTGGCCATCCGGATGGGCCACGCGATGAAATCGGAGTACTTCTTGACGATCTCGCGGATCTTCCGTTCGGCGGTGTAGTCGAACAGATGGTCCTCGGCGTCCTCCGGCTTGAGCTGCAGGGTGACCGCGGTGCCCTGCGGCGCGTCGTCGACGTCCTCAATGACGTAGGTGCCCTCGCCGCTGGACTCCCACCGGGTGCCGCCGCTTGCACCGGCCCGGCGGGTCAGCAGCGTGACCGTGTCCGCCACCATGAACGTGGAGTAGAAGCCGACACCGAACTGCCCGATGAGCTCCCGCGACGCGGCGGCGTCGGCCGACTCCTTCGCCTTCCTGAGTACCTCGGCCGTGCCCGACTTCGCGATGGTGCCGATGAGCTGGACGACCTCGTCGCGGGACATTCCGATGCCGTTGTCGCGCACGGTCAGAGTGCGCTTTTCCCGGTCGACCTCGATGGCGATGTGCAGGTCGGAGGTGTCGACCTGCAGGTCCTTGTCGACCAGTGACGCGAGACGGAGCTTGTCGAGCGCGTCGGAGGCGTTCGAGATCAGCTCACGCAGGAAGATGTCCTTGTCCGAGTAGATCGAATGGACCATCAACTGCAGAAGCTGACGGGCCTCGGCCTGAAATTCAAGCGTCTCGATCCGGGTGCTCACGCAGACCTCCATGCGGACACGGGCAGTTCGGGCAGGATCAACGCGGGGTCCCGCGCGGCCGGGGAGGCACTCCTGCGGCGCGCCAACCCGGAGGCGGCACAGCGCTACCGGCGCCCCCCATTCGTGGGGTCAGATATTAGCGCAGCCGACCCGGTTTACACCCGACGTCCCCGCCAGTGCGATCAGCGCAGTCGCCCATAGGTCCCGGCCGCGGTGAACGCGTCGTCGATCGGCGTGATGAGCGAGGCGAGGCGACGGGCGCCCGCCTCGCCGATCGGCGCCCACAGCGCGGCGCAGTGCTCGTCGGTCTCGATCTCGATCTGCTCGCGCGCCTCGGTGCCGGCATCGGTCACGGTGCCGTCCGCGTCGAACCAGCCGCGCGCGACGAGACGGGCTGTCGCCGCGGCCCACTCCTCGTCGTTCCACCGGCGGGTCGCCCGCGCGAGGACCGTCGGGAAGCGACCCGTCGCGGTCTGGATGACATTGCAGTCGCACGGCCCGAGGCGGTTGGCGGCGAGCACGACGAGATGGGCGTCGCCGCGCCACTCGCGCAGCACCGTGATCTGCTGCCACAACGCGACGAGCGGATCGGACGGGAGCGCGACCGACGCGTTCGCGGCGGCCAGCGTCCTGCCGGCATAGTCGGCACCGGCGACGACCGGGTCGATCAACGACCGTGCCTGCGCGATCTGCTCGGCCGTGAGACGCACGCCGACGCGGTGCAACGCACGCTCAACGGCCGTGAAGCGGGCGGCCTGCCACCGCTCGGGCGACGCGGCGTCCCACACGCCCGTCATTGCCCGCACCGACCGCGGGCTCCAGTTGTAGAAGGCCGCGAGCGTGACCTGCCATGGGACTGCACCCATCGCGGCCGAGCGGAACGCGAAGTACGCCGGCCCCGCCGGTCCGTGGTCGGTCACGCCGAGGGTGGCGGCCTCCTGCGCGGCCTCAGGGACCAGGTAGATGAACCGATGGGTCGCATTGACGGCGAGGCTGACCTCGCGGACGGCATTCATGTCCACAGGTCAGCCGTCCTTCCGCGTGTGTTCGGCGGGCGTGGCCGTGTCGGTGGTCGTGGTCGTGGCCCTGTCGGTGGTCGTGTCGGTGGTCGTGGTCGTTTCGGTGGACGTCGTCGCCTCGGTGAGCGCGGCGGCGGTGCCGGCGATATGGGTGACCAGCGCGTCGGCGGCCGCCTCACTCTGCCGGCTCAGCGCCAGCCGTTCGAGCCGGCGGTGCTCGGCCAGGTAGTTGCGAGCCGGGTTGCCGGCCGCAGACCAGCGGCGCGACAGCTCGCTGGCGGTCCACAGCCGCTCGAACGTGTCCAGCAGGACGTCGTTGCCGCACGCGTCGAGCAGCGCGCGATGGAACCCGTGATGCGCAGCGGCCCACGCATCCGAGAAATGGGCGTCGCCGTCGTGCTCGAACGGCGGCGTGCCGGCGAGCCGGTGGTGGGCGGCGCGCACCCGCGTCTCCCACTCCAGGTCGCCGCGACTGATCGACATGCGCAGCATCGTCGGCTCGACCGCCGCCCGCGCCTCGGCGATCACCTGCCATCGCACGTCACCCGCCTCGGGAACCACGAACCCGCGGTTCGGCAGCCGCTCGGCCAACCCCTCCCCGACGAGCCGCAGCAGGCACTCCCGCACCACCGCGAGGCTCACCCCCCGCTCGACGGCCAGCTCCTGCGGCCGCAACGCCTGGCCCGGCCGGAACTGGCCGTGCATGACCGCCGCTCGCAGCGACTCGTACGCCCGCACCGACGGCGCCACCCCGTCATCGCGCTCTGCCATGCACTCGACTCTAGCTCAAATAATCGATTCATGTTAGGTTAATCGATGACTGGGCGGGCGTGGGTGGCGCCTGCACCTGACGAACAGGAGACATCCGATGACGAGCAACGATCCGTTCGCGCGCCTGCCCGAGGTGCCGAGCTTCACCGTCACCAGCGCAAGCGTGCGGGACGGGCAGGCGCTACGGCCCGCGCAGCTTTCGGGCCTGTTCGGCGTCCCCGGAGGCCGAGACGCAAGCCCGCAGCTCTCGTGGTCCGGCGCCCCGGAACACACCAGGAGCTACGCCGTCACCGTGTATGACCCCGACGCCCCGACCATGTCCGGCTTCTGGCACTGGGCCGTCGCCAACATCCCCGCAACCGTGACCTCGCTGCCGGAAGGAGCCGGCGACGACACCGGCTCGGGACTACCCGATCCGGCCGTGCAGCTTCCCAACGACGCCCGCGCCGCCCGGTTCATCGGCGGCGCCCCGCCGGCCGGGCACGGCCCGCACCGCTACCTCATCACCGTCCACGCGCTCGACGTCGACGACATCGGCGTTCCCGCGGACAGCACGCCGGCATCCCTCGGCTTCACCATGGCCTCGCACATCCTCGCGCGAGCCACCCTCACCGGAACCGCCGAGACCCCCGGTGACCGATAGGCACCAGCAGACGTTCGGTAGGCGGTTTTGAAGATGCTCGCCTGCTGACCGCCGGAATCCTAGTGGGTGCGGTATGCCGTGACGATGTATGCCGTCTCGCTGAAGAGGAACTCGTCGGCGGCGTCGGCCGCCTGCAGCTCGTTCCACCAGCGGTCGACCTCGGCAGGTGTGACGTCGCCGAACGGTGGACATCGCCGAGGCCAGCTTGTCCGTGTCGAGATCGACCGCGATCAGCTTCGCCTCCGGAGCGCGTCTGCCGATCGCCGCAAGCGTCCGGCCCGACCCGGCGCCGGCATCGACGACAACTGATCCCGGACTGGGTGACGCCAACCGGGCGATCAGCTCATGGACCACGATCACCACCGTTCCCGACTGTGCTGGGCTTCCTGTCGAACGGGAATCCCGATCTTCGAAGGTGCAGTGCACGAGTCGTCATGGTGCCGCGCTACTCGGTTGGCGCACACCGTCGGTCGCTCGTCGACGGATGTGTCCCGCAGGCGTGGGCACTCGGGCGCGGCCGGGCGTTACTCGCAGGCGATGCCGTCGCCGTCCCGGTCGAGATCGGAGCTGTACCCGGCGTCGCCGCTGTGCAAGGGAGTGACACCGGCGGCGCGGGCGGCCGCGCAGTTGGCATAGCCGACCGGCTGGCCGCCAGTCGGCACTGGCACGGTCGTGTGGACGGGCGCGGTCGTGGGAGCGGGTGCCGCGGAGGTGGGTGCGGGTGGCGGCGGCGAGGTGGACTCGGTGGCCGGGACGGGCCGGGTCGCGGGAGGGGTGGCGTTCTGAGTTGTGCTGGGCGCCGCGGACTGGGCGGCGGCGGGTGCGGCGGCCTGGGCCGCGGGGGTCGTCGCAGGCAGCCGCTGCGCCGTCGACGTCGAGGACGTGGTCTCGCAGGCGATGCCGTCGTCGTCCGCGTCCAGGCCGGAGCGGTAACCCGGATCGCCGCGGTACAGGGGGGCGACACCCGCGTCGCGGGCCGCGGTGCAGTTCGCGTAGTACGTCGCTCCCGACCCGGCGGCGGGTCCCGATGTGGTCGACGATGTGGTCGAGGACGTGGTCTCGCAGGCGATGCCGTCGTCGTCCGCGTCGAGTCCGGCGCGGTAGCCGGGGTCGCCGCGGTACAGGGGGGCGATGCCGGCGGCGCGCGCCGCCGTGCAGTTCGCGTAGTAGGTCGACCCGGACGCCTGTGTCGGGCCGCCCGCCGCCGCGGGAGCCAGCGCGTTCCCGCGCGAAGTCCCGGCGCCTGTGGGCCCGGCGCCTGTGGTCTCGCTGCCTGCCGGGCCGCCGCCTGCCGGATCGGTATCCCCGGAGCCCGTGACTGTGGTTCCGGTAGCCGTGGCGCTGGTAGCCGCGATTGTGCTGGTCGAGATTGTGCTGGCCGTGGTCCCAGCCGCGGTACCGCTGCCTGTCGTTCTGCCGTCCGCGGTGCCGGTGCCGGTGCCGGGCGACGGTGCCGGGGCGGCCGAGTACGGCAGCCCGGGCCATCCGTCGTCGGACGACGGGGTACCCGAGGTCGTCCCGGACGGCGACCCCGCGTCCGACCGCGCCCCCGACGGTGACGGGGTGAACCCGGGCGTCGCCGCCGCTGTGGGCGTCGCCGCCGAGTCCGCGGCTCGGGTGGAGGCGTCGACCAGGTTTCGGGGCTTCGACGACGAGCCGCCGAAGATCCCGACCACGATGGCCACGGCGACGAAGGCGCCGAGCACACCGAGCCCGATCCGGGCCCCCCGTCCTGCCAGGAATGCGACGTGCTGCCGACGACCCGCCATCCGTGCTCCCCCCGAAGACACCGGTTCGTGACCTTAGCGGATGGTCACGAACCAGTGCCTCGGCGGGTCAGCCGGTCGATGGATCGACGCGCGTCAGGGGGTCGTCGGGTGGAGGATGCCGGACACCTCGGCGTCGGTCAGGTCGTAGGAGTAGAAGGTCTGGTAGAACTCCTTGATCTCCTGCTCGATGCTGACGTCGGCGAACTGCGCGGGGTGCAGGGTCTTGGCGACGAAGATCGGTTGCAGGGCCTCCTCGGCGCTGCGTGCGGCCCAGACGAACACGCCCCGCGGGTTGACGATCAGGTGCTTGTCGCGCACCGCGGCGACCGACGACCAGCGCGGATCCTGCTCGATCTTCGTGCAGGACGAGGCGTCACGGCAGAAGACGTACTCCGGGTCCCACTGGACGATCGATTCGACCGAGACGTCCTTCATGGTGCCCGTGACGCCGTTGACGGTGGCGACGTTCGTCCCTCCGGCGAGCGTCGACCAGTTGTCGATGATCGAGCCGCCGCCCTCGGTGTTCAGCGGGTTGTTGGCGGTGTAGTAGAGCTTCGGCCGGTCGGTCGCCGGCAGGCCAGCGAGGCCCTTGTTGATCTGGGCGACGTTGCCGTCGACGTACTCGACGTACTGCTGGGCCTTCTTGGGAGCGTCGCCGCCGAGCACGTCGGCGAGGAACGTCACGCCGTCGTTGAGCTTGGAGTAGTTCGGGAACGAGGCGATCTGGACCACGGGCACACCGAGATCGGTGATCTTCTTCACGAGCGCCGCGTTGCCGGAGGTCAGCACCACCAGGTCCGGCTTCTGGGCGAGCAGGGTCTCGGTGTTGACGGTGGTGGTGTCGGCGCCGAACACCGCCTTCTTCTGGGCGAGCGGCGGGTAGATCTTCTTGAACAGCGGCAGCGTCGTGAGGTTGCTCAGCGGCACGCCGGCAACCCGTTCGATCCCGCCGAGCATGAAGATGATCTGGGTGACCGCCGGGTAGTTGGTGACGATCCGCTCCGGGTGCGTCGGCACGGTGACGCGCCGGCCGCCCATGTCGACGACCTCGTGGGTCGTCGGCGTGGCCGGCGTCGCCGCCGCCGCGGGCTTGCCGGAGCCGCCGTCGGAGTCGCTGCCGCAGGCGGTGAGCGTGACCAGCGCGATCAGGGCCGCGACCAGGGCCGCGAGCAGGGCGGCGAACGGGTGTCTGGGTGACGGGTGTGTTGCTGACATGTGTTCGGTGGTCCCCATAACAGTTGTCCGACAGGGAGGGCGCGGATGGGCGCGGGCGCCCGGTGTTTCGGGTCGTGCGGGGATTCGCGACCGCGGTCTGCGTGGCGGCGGAGTGCGGCTGTCCCAGGACCGCATTCCGCGCGCGCCGCCTCCGGAGCTCGGCCGTCGGGCTCACCCGGGGCGGCGACGGCGCAGCGGGCTGGTCCTGGCCTGGGACCGCCTGAACGCCGTCGGCCCGGGCACGGCGCGTGACCGCGCGCCGACCCGAGCTGCCCGGAAGGGGCGAGCGAAACCTCATGCACGGGAAGTGACCGACTTCCCTGCGTGAACAGGACGTGCTCCGTTGCACCGAGCTCCGCGGATGCGGACTCAGGCGTGAAGATATGCCGCTACTTCGGAATCTGTCCTTAGTTTGGCCAAGATATACGGCACACCAACGGGCCCCGACGCGGGCCGGGGGCAGCAAGCCCCATCACTCTCCGAAACTGCAGGAGCAGGTCTGCGCCAGGTGGAGGTGGGCGAGTTGCAGATGCGGGAGGTAGAGGCGCGATCTAGGAGGTCGGTTTGGGGCGGCGGACGAGCGTGACCTCGTCGGTGCTGGCGTCGAGCAGGGCGTAGGTCATGAGGTCGAAGCCGCCGGGATCCTGGGAGAACGCCAGGGAGCCGGGGTTGATCACGAGAGTCCCCCCGACGCGCTGGAGGTGCGGCAGATGGGTGTGGCCCAGGACGAGGATGTCCACGCCGAGGTCGCCGCAGCGGGCGTAGTCCGGGTCGGCCGGATTGAGGTAGCGGTCGTAGGGCGGCCACGGGCAGCCGTGGATCATACGCAGGGATCGCCCGTCGACGACGGTGTCGATGGTGGTCGGGATGGCCTCGACGAAGTCGCGGTTCGCGGCGCGGACGTGCGGCGCCTCCCGGGCCCGCTGCCCGGTCGGGCCCATCAGGCGCCACTCGTGGTTGCCCGAGATGTAGCGCATGTCGAAGGCGCGGATGACCTCGGTGACCTCGTTCGAAAATCGGTACTCGAAGTGCGCGTCGCCGGCCAGGAGGATCTCCTCGGCGCCCGCCTCGACCATCTCCCGCGCGGCGGTCTCGAGCAGCGCCGCCTCGCAGTGCACGTCGGACACGATCCCGAGCTTCATCGCCGTCCCCTCCCAGCCCCGATCACCGAGCCCGGCTGTGCGCCCATTCCGGCCGCGATGCGCGGCATGGGTGCCATAACCTCGGCCGTGCCCGATCCATCTCGCGCAAAAGGGTATACCCATCGGCTCTGGCGTTTCGGAGAACGTCCGAGCCAGGGTCGCGGTTGCGCGGCGGGTTCGCAGTTCCGGTACCGGGTTGCCGTTCACGGATGGCGGCCGCCGTTCTGCGGATGGCATTGGTGCGCAGTGACCCGGTGGGAACCGGTGGCCCGCTGTGGGCAGGGTCTCGCCCGGCCCGCGCGGCGACGGTCGTCGAGAATGGTCGGCCAGAATGGAGGCGACCCTTGGATGCGCATCGCCGCCGGGCCCGTGGCGGCCGGCAGACCGGGTACGGCGGGTCGCGTGGTGGCCCGTGGGGCGGGGCCGGCGGGGCGGCTCTTCGGGCGGGCCGTGGGGGGTGTGGGGCGGCTCCTCGGGTGGCCCCGAGGCGGGCGGTGACTCCGCGGACAAGGCCTGCGTCCGCAGGGTGCGGCGGATGTCTCAAGGCCATCCGGTGAACCATCCGGTAGGCTAGTCGGGGTGGTCCTGGCGGGCAGGGCTGCGTCAGTCTGGTCCCGACGATGCGGAGGCAGCGCGTGCCCCCCACTGCGAACACGAACGCCAAGCGGTCTCGATCGCGGCGTGCGCGGGGGTCGATCAACGCCGCGGGGATTCTTTCGGGGGCCTTCGAATTCTGCCGGGACACGCCTGTCGACCAGCTCAGCATGCCGCGGCTCGCGGCATTCCTCGACGTCGGCGTCACCAGCATCTACTGGTACTACAAGAGCAAGCGCGACCTTCTTGACGCGATGACCGAGGAGGCGCTCGCCGCCTTTTACGAGAGCATGCCACCGCTGCGCGCCGGCGGCTGGGAGGACATGCTCCGCGGGTTTTTCGACGACTGCTATGCCGCGCTCGCCGCCGACGACCTGACGTGCGATCTGATCGTCCGGCGCATCGGCGGCGCCACCCGCCAGGACGCGGTCGCGGCGTGGCCCCGGG
Organism: Frankia alni ACN14a; assembly: GCF_000058485.1. Classification (NCBI taxonomy): domain Bacteria; kingdom Bacillati; phylum Actinomycetota; class Actinomycetes; order Frankiales; family Frankiaceae; genus Frankia; species Frankia alni. The sequence continues at coordinate 4,277,726 of NC_008278.1, read as the reverse complement.
CCGCGGAGCTGCTCGACGGGCTGCGCGAGGCCGGCTTCCCCCCGTCGCTGGCCTGGCACGCCTTCATCACGCTGGCCGCCTACACCCGCGGGTTCCTCCTCACCGAGCAGCCGGCCGAGGCCCCGCCCGCCTCCGCCCGGCGCCCGGCCGTCACCGCGGCCGCGGCGCCTCCCGCGGCGACGCGGACGGCGGCGACTGCGGCGACGGCGGCGACGGCCCGGGTATCGGCAGCGGCGTTGGCGTCGGAGCCGGAACCGTCGGGGCCGGTCGCCGGCCCGCCGGGGGAGTTCGCGTTCGGCATCACCAACATCATTCTTGGTCTGCGGAGCCTGCTGCCCCAGGAGGCGCACGACCGCGAGGTCGCCTGACCCGAGCCCGAGCCCTGGCCGGAGCCGGGCCGGCCGGATCAAGCCCGGACTGATCCGCCTACTGGTCCCGTGGCTGGTCCCGAGGTGGCCATCGGCCGGTATCGATCGACTCGCGGCATGGCTCACGGTTAGCGTGCCTGGTGTCGATCCGGGTGCCCGCATCCGGCCGCCCAGGTCGAGTCGGCTCCCTGCGGATGGCCGGTGCGTCGGGATCCGATCGGGATCCGTGGACGGAGCCTGTTCGAAAGGCTTACGGTTAGGTTTACAAATCATGGTCGGTGGGCCGGCCGCGCCGCTCGGCGGTGTGGTGACGAAAGCCCGCTGGAGGGAGACACGATGGCCCTGGCGATCAGCGACGACCACAAGGCCCTCGCCGAGGTGGTCCGCACCTTCGCCGACGCGAACGATCTGCGCGCGGCGGCCCGGCGGGCGCTCGACGGCGGTCCCGGCGCCGTCGGCCCGCAGTGGAAGCAGATCGCCGACCTCGGCTGGCTCGGCCTGCACCTGCCCGAGGAGCACGGCGGCTCCGGGTTCGGCCTCGCCGAGCTCGCGATCATCGCCGAGGGTCTGGGTGGCCGTGCCGCCGCCGGTCCGCTGCTGCCCACGGTCGTGGCCTCCGCCGTCGTGGCCGCCGTCGGCTCGCCGCAGCAGCAGGCGGAGCTGCTCCCCGGGCTCGCCGACGGTTCGGTCATCGCCTCGTTCTCCCCGATCGGCGCGGTCACCGCGGACGCGGCGGGCGCGCTGCACGGCGAGGCGCCGGCGGCGCTCGGCGCGGTCTGGGCCGGCATCCACCTGGTGCCGGTGGGCGACGATCTCGCGGTGGTCGCCGCCGACGCCGCGGGTCTGACGCTGCGCCCGACGAGCGCGCTCGACCCGTCGCTCGGGCTGGCCGGCCTCGGCCTGTCCGCCGTCGCGGCGCACCCGGCCGGCCTGCTGCGCGGCGGGCGGGCCGCGGCCGTGCGCATCCTGCGGGTCGTCGCCGCCGCCGAGGCGGTCGGCGGCGCCCGGGCCACCCTGGACATGGCGCTGGACTACGCCAAGGTCCGCGAGCAGTTCGGCCGCATCATCGGTGGCTTCCAGGCCGTCAAGCACCACCTGGCCAACATGCTCGTCGCCACCGAGCTCGCCACCGCCGCCACCTGGGACGCCGCCCGGGTCGCCGCCGGCGGCGCGGAGGCCGAGCTCGCCGCGGCCGTCGCCGCCGCGGTGGCGCTGTCGTCCTACCAGCACAACGCCCGGATGAACATCCAGATCCACGGCGGCATCGGCTTCACCTGGGAGCACGACGCCCACCTGTACCTGCGGCGCGCGGCGACGCTGGCCGCGCTCGCCGGCCCGGTCGAGGGCGCCGAGGACGACGTCTACGCGCTGACCCGCGACGGCGCCCGCCGCGCGCTGGCCGTGGAGCTGCCGCCCGAGGCCGAGCAGTACCGGCGCGAGGCCCGGGAGTTCCTGGAGCGCTACCACGCCGCCGCCGAGGGCGAACGCCGCGAGCTGCTCGTCCAGAGCGGCTACCTGGTGCCGCACTGGACGAAGCCGTGGGGCCGCGAGGCGAGCGCCGCCGAACAGCTCGTCATCGAGGAGGAGTTCACCGGCGTCGAGGTGCCCAACCTCGGCATCGGTGGCTGGGTGCTGCTCACGCTGACCCAGAAGGGTTCGCCCGAGCAGATCGAGCGCTGGGTGCTGCCGAGCCTGCGCGGCGAGCTGCGCTGGTGCCAGCTGTTCAGCGAGCCGAACGCCGGCTCCGACGCCGCCGCCGTGCAGGCCCGCGCCGAGCGGGTCGAGGGCGGCTGGAAGATCAACGGGCAGAAGGTCTGGACGTCGGACGCGCAGAACTGCAACCGCGGCCTGGCCACCGTCCGCACCGACCCGACGGCCCCCAAGCACAAGGGCATCACGGCGGTCGCGGTCGACCTGACCGCGCCCGGCGTCGAGGTCCGGCCGCTGCGCGAGATCACCGGCGACGCGCTGTTCAACGAGGTCTTCTTCGACGACGTCTTCGTGCCCGACGCCGACGTCGTCGGGGAGGTCAACGCCGGCTGGCTCGTGGCCCGCGCGACGCTGGGCAACGAGCGGGTGACGATCGGCGCCGGCAGCGGTGCGGACGAGGGCCGCACCGCCGTCGGCCTCGTCGACCTGCACGCCCGCTACGCCGCCGGGGACGTCGAGCTCGCCCGCCGCGTCGGCCGGCTCGTCGCCGTCGAGGCCGCCATGGGGCTGATCAACCTGCGCCAGGTCGAGCGTGCGGTCGCCGGCAGCGAGCCGTCGCCCGAGGGCAACGTCAGCAAGCTGCTGTCCGCCGAGCACGCCCAGCACGTCACCGAGCTCGGCATGACCATCGCCGGCGCCACCGGGGTGACCGGAGCGGAGGCCGACCTCGCTTACCGCTACCTGTTCGCCCGGGCGCTCACCATCGCCGGCGGCACCTCCGAGGTCGGCCGCAACGTCATCGCCGAGCGGATCCTGGGCCTGCCCCGGGAACCCAACATGCGCTGAGGCCCGCCGCCCGTCCCTACCCGCCGGCGCAGTCCCTTCCTGGCGCCGTCCCTTGCCGCCGCACCATCCCTTCCCGCCGCCGTCGTCCGCCGGCGCCGACGACCGTCGCGGGCACGCGACGGTCGTCGGCGCGCGGCCGGGCCCGACGGCATCCCAGCGCTAGGAGGCGCCAGCGTGACGGTCGACGACCAGGCGTTCATCGTCACCGGGCAGGTGCAGCAGCAGGCCTGGCGGGACCGGGTCCTGCCGCCGGTGGAGCAGGTCCGACCGGGCCTGTGGTCGGTGCCGACCCCGTTCCCGCAGAGCCCGTTGCGGTACGTGCTGGCCTACCTGCTGGAAACCCGGCGCGGGCCTGTTCTCGTCGACACCGGCTGGCCGAGCGAGGACGCCTGGGACGGCCTCGTCGCGGGCGTGCGCGCCACCGGCCACGAGATCGGCGACGTCAGCGCGGTGCTGATCACCCACGGCCACGCCGACCACTTCGGTCTCGCCCGGCGGATCCGGCGGGAGTCCGGCGCCCCCGTCATGATCCACGAACTGGAGGTGGCGGCCTCCCACCAGTTCGCCAGCATCGCCGAGTTCCGCACCGCCGACCGGATCTGGTTGCGCCGCCGCGGCATGCCGGCCGCGGAGATCGACGCGCTGTTCCCCGAGGGCGACGAGCCGCCCGAGTGGCGCGATCCGCCGGACGTGCTGCTCCAGGACGGCGACCGCCCGCTCGGCGACGCGGTCGCGGTGCGGGCGCTGTGGACCCCCGGGCACACCCCCGGCCACCTGTGCTTCGTCCACGAGGAGCACAACGTGCTGCTGACCGGCGATCACGTGCTGCCGCGGATCAGCCCGAACATCAGCCCGTCGCCGCGGGTGCGCGCGGACACCCTCGGGGACTACCTGGGTTCGCTCGCGGCGATCGAGGACATGCCGGTCGACGAGGTGCTGCCCGCCCACGAGTACCGCTTCCGCGGCCTCGGCGCCCGGGTGCGCCAGCTTCAGGCCCATCACCGGGCGCGGCTGCGCGAGGTCGTCGAGGCGGTCGTCGACCTCGACGGTCCGACGACGATGGCGGTCGCCGAGCGGCTGACCTGGTCGCGGCCGTGGAGCGAGTCGCAGGGGATCGTGCGCCGCTCGGCGGTCGGCGAGACCTACGCCCACCTGCTGCACCTCGAACGCCGCGGCCTGCTCACCGGCGGGGCGGGTGGCGAGGAGGCCGGCCCGGGCCAGGTCGACGCCTGGCGACCCGCGGCCGAGGCCGGCCTCCTCGTCGAAGCGCTGCTGCGCTGAGTGGGATCGGCGCTGGGCGGGACCAGCTGGGGTGGGACCAGCTGGGGTGGAATCCGCCGAGTGGGATCAGCCGGGTGGGATCAGATGTTGAAGCGCTGCGCCCCGTCGATGCGGATCGTCTCGCCGTTGATGTAGTCGTTGTCGACGATCGACAGGGCGAGCTTGGCGTACTCGTCGGCGTGGCCCATCCGCTTGGGGTTCGGCACGCCGGGGCCCCACTTGGCCTGGGCCTCGGCCTCCTCCATCCGGTAGGCGGGGGTGAAGAAGGTGCCCGGGGCGATGCAGACGACCCGGATGCCGGTGGGGGCGAGGTCGCGCGCCGCGGTGAGGTTGAACCCGATGACGCCGCCCTTGGCCGCCGAGTAGTCGGTCTGGCCGACCTGGCCCTCGAAGCCGGCGATGCTCGCCGTGGTGATGATGACGCCGCGCTGGTTGGAGTCCAGCGGCTCGTTCTGCGACATCGCCCCGGCGACCTTGCTGACCACCCGGAACGTCCCCACGAGGAAGATGTCGATGGTCCGCTGGAAGGTCTCCACCGGGTAGGCCTGGCCCGCCCGGTTGACCAGCCGCTTGCCGGCCGCCGGGCCGCCGTGCACGACGACCGCCGCGCGCAGCGGACCGAGCTCGACGGCGGCGGCGATCGCGGCCTCGACGGACTCGTCGCTGGTGACGTCGGTGGGGACGAAGACGGCCTGCTCGCCGAGCTCGTCGGCGAGGGTCTTGCCCTTGTCCGCCGCCAGGTCGGCGATGACGACCTTGGCGCCGGCCTGCACGAACCGGCGCACGGTGGCCTCGCCGAAGCCTCCCGCTCCGCCTACGACCAGCGCGGACGCTCCTGTGAGATCCATGGTTCCTCCTTCGGGGCCGCCGGTGTCCCGCAGGGGTGGCCGGCGGAGGCGGTCGTCATCAGGGGCGTCCGGCCGCAAGGTGACGTTATCGTCAACTCACGGCTCCATCCCGCTGTATTACTGTCGGTATCTCGGTAATGCTTACCATAGTTCCTGTCCGGGGGCGTTCCGCTGGAAGCCCTCACCCTGTGAAAGGTGGACCGTCATGTCAGATCCCGTCATCGTCAGCGCGGCGCGCACGGCGATCGGCACGGCCTTCAAGGGCTCGCTGGTCAACACCACCGGCGAGGAGCTGGCGGAGGTGGTCCTGCGCGAGACCGTGCGCCGCTCGGGCCTCGACCCGGCCCGCATCGACGACGTCATCTTCGCCGAGTCGATGTACGGCGGCGGCGACCTCGCCCGGTACGCCGCGGTCGTCCTCGGGATGACGAGCGTCCCCGGGCAGGCCGTGAACCGGCACTGTGCCGGCAGCCTCACCGCGATCGGCAACGGCTCCGCCGGCATCGTCAGCGGGATGGAGAAGATCATCGTCGCCGGCGGCGTGCAGGCGACGTCCACCGGGCCGAAGCTGACCCGCCGCGTCCTGGGCACCGCCGACCAGTTCGAGGACTGGATCCCCGCGACCCACCCGGACTCGCCCGAGGCCCCGAACATGGACATGTCCATCTCGGTGGGCTGGAACACCGCGAAGGAGGCGGGGCTGACCCGGGAGGAGCTCGACGCCTGGGCGTTCCGCTCCCACCAGCGCGCCGTCGCCGCGATCGACGAGGGCCGCTTCGTCGACGAGATCGTGCCGATCAAGGTGCAGGCGCCGGACGGGTCGTTCCGCGAGTTCGCCGTCGACGAGCACCCGCGCCGCTCCAGCACGCTGGAGAAGCTGGCGTCGCTGAAGGTCCTGCACCCGGAGATCCCGGGCTTCAACATCACCGCGGGTAACTCCAGCGGCGTCAACGACGCGGCCGCCGCGGTCACCCTCGTCGGCGCCGACATCGCCGCCGCCGAGGGCCTGCCGACGCTGGCGAAGGTCCGCGCGTGGGCGGCGGCCGGCGTCGAACCGCGCCGGATGGGCTTCGGCGCCCTGGAGGCGATCTCCAAGGTGCTCGGCCGCGCCGGGCTGACGACGAAGGACGTCGCTCTCTGGGAGATCAACGAGGCGTTCGCGTCCGTGCCGGTGGCCGCCGTCAAGGAGTTCGGCCTCGACGAGGACACCGTCAACATCAGCGGCTCCGGCTGCAGCCTCGGTCACCCGGTGGCCGCCTCCGGCGCCCGCATGATCATCACGCTGCTGCACGACCTGCGCCGCCGCGGCGGTGGCATCGGCGTGGCCGCGATGTGCGCGGGCGGCGGCCAGGGCGGCGCCGTCCTCATCGAGGTCTGATCCCGGCAGGATGTAGGCCGGCTGCCGGTGCCCGGTCGCGCTCCCCGTGGACGCGCGACCGGGCACCGGCGCGACGATGCCGGGCCGACGACGATGCCGGGCCGGCGACGAAGTCAGGAGGCGCGGTGAAGTACACGAAGCTGGGCTCGACGGGGCTGGACGTGTCCCGCATCTGTCTGGGCTGCATGAGCTATGGCGATCCGGGCCGGGGCGCCCACCCGTGGTCGCTGGACGAGGACGCCGCCCGACCGTTCTTCCGCCGGGCGATCGAGGCCGGCGTCAACTTCTTCGACACGGCGAACGTCTACTCCGCCGGCAGCAGCGAGGAGATCACCGGGCGGGCGCTGGCCGAGTACGCCAACCGGGACGAGATCGTGCTGGCCACCAAGGTCCACGGGCCGATGCGGCGCGGCCCGAACGGCCGCGGCCTGTCCCGCAAGGCGATCCTGAGCGAGATCGACGCGAGCCTGAAGCGGCTCGGCACCGACTACGTCGACCTTTACCAGATCCACCGCTGGGATCCGCGCACCCCGATCGAGGAGACGCTGGAGGCCCTGCACGACGTGGTGAAGGCCGGCAAGGCCCGCTACATCGGCGCCTCGTCCATGTACGCGTGGCAGTTCGCCAAGGCGTTGTTCGTCGCCGACGCCCACGGCTGGACCCGGTTCGCGGCGATGCAGAACCACTACAACCTGATCTACCGGGAAGAGGAGCGGGAGATGCTCCCGCTGTGCGCCGACCAGGGCGTCGGCGTGATCCCGTGGAGCCCGCTGGCCCGCGGCCGCCTGACCCGCGACTGGGACGCGACGACCGCGCGCACCGAGACCGACGAGTTCGGCCGCACGCTCTACGTCGAGGGCGACCGGGCCGTCGTCGACGAGGTGGCGCGCATCGCCGCCGACCGCGGCGTGCCCCGCGCCCAGGTGGCGCTCGCCTGGCTGCTCGGCCGCCCCCAGGTCGCCGCGCCGATCATCGGGGCGACGAAGCTCTCCCACCTGGACGACGCCGTCGCCGCCGTGGAGCTGGACCTCACCGAGGACGAGCGGGCCCAGCTCGAGAAGCCCTACACCCCCCACCCCGTCGCCGGCTTCGCCTAGCCGCCACCGTGGGCGGCACCTGCCGGCCGCGCGGGGCGGCGTTGCGGTGCGCCCCGCCCGGGCCGCCACCCAGGCCGGCACCAGACGGCGTTGGGGCCGGGCGGGGCATCGCGCCGGCCATCACACCGAACGTCATCGGTCAGGCACAGAATCATGCCGAGGGTCCGGCACGGTTTTCGGGGGCAGAACCGTGCTGTGACCTCGGCATGATCTGGCCGGCATCTGGCCGCGAAAGGCCGCTGTCGGTTCGCCGCGCGGCTAGGTGGGGCGCAGCCAGCCGCGGCGGCCAAGGTCGGGGTGCAGCACGTCGTCGCTCCACAGCAGCTGGCCGTTGGTCGTCGCCGGATCGGCGAGGGCGACCAGGACGGTGGCCTCGGCGAACTCCTCGGGGCTGGCCCAGTCGGACTCCCCGGCGGCGGCGACCAGGTTGCCGGGGGTGATGACGGGCTCCGACGGCGAGAGCACGTTCACCGCGATCCCGTAGGCCTGCGCCTCGATCGCGACGGCCTGGGTCAGGTGGTGCAGCGCCGCCTTGTTGCCGCCGTAGGCGATCGGGCCGGGCGTGCCGGGCGCGGCGTAGGGCCCCTCGCCGGGGATGAACCCGGCCACCGAGCTGATGTTCACGATCGATCCCCGGCCCAGGTCGATCATGTCGGGGAGCACGAGCTGCATGAGCCGGTAGGAGGCGAACAGCCCGATCTCGAAGTGCATCCGCAGGCCCTTGAGCGGGAAGTTCAGGAACGACGCCCAGCCCGGCATCCGCCCCGGCGCCCCGGACGGTGCCGGCGCCGCAGGGACTCCGGCACCCGTGCCGGCCGGCGCCGGCGGTGCCTGGCCCGACGCTCCCGCCGCCGGCGTACCGTCCGGCCCTGCCGGCGTGGCGCCCTCCCGCGGCGCGGCCGGCGTGCTCGGCGCGGCCGGCGTGCCGGGTGCGGCGCTGCCGGATGGGGGGAAGCCGGGCTGCGACTGCGACTGCGGCTGCGGCTGCGCGGGCGGGCGGCCCGGGACGGTCAGGGCGGCGTTGTTCACCAGCAGGTCGACGGGGCCGAGTCGGGCGCGGGTCACCTCGACGATGCGTTCGACGTCGGCGGGCCGGGACAGGTCGGCGGGGACGGCCAGCGCCCGGCCGCCGTCCTTGACGATCTCCTCGACGACCTCGTGCACGGTGCCGGGCAGGCGCGCGTCCCACTGCGCCTCGGTGCGCGCGACCACGGCGACTGCGGCGCCCTCGCGGGCGAAGGCCAGGGCGATGGCCCGGCCCAGGCCTCGGCTGGCGCCGGTGACGATCGCCGTACGACCGGCGAGCCGGCCGGTGCCGGCGCTCACCTCGCCGCCCCGGACGGACGGCGGGGCTCCTGGCCTCGTCGGCTGTGACGTCGCATACGGTTCATGTTCGGTGTTCTAGGCGCGCCCGGGCCCGCGCGTCAATCGGTCCGCCCCGGCGGCCGGGCGGGCGCTGGCCGAAGCGCCGTTACACTCCGGTGATGACGGCCGGTGAGTTTCCGGGCGTGTCGGCGCAGAGCTGGGTGCCGCTGCTGATCGGCACCGCGCTGCCGGCGCGTCCGTTCGCGTCCGGCGCGGGCCTCGTCGACCTGCTGGCCACCGCCGGCTACGCGGCGGGCGCGACCCGGGTGGGGCTGTCGCGGCTGTGCGCGGACGGCTCGCTCGAACGCCGCCGCGACGGCCGGCAGACCAGCTACCGGCTCGGCCGGCAGATGGCCGAGACGGTCACCTCGGTCGGCGGCCGGGTGGAGAGCTTCGGCCGGTCGGTGGGCTGGGACGGCTCGTGGACGATCGTGCTCGCCTCGGTGCCCGACGAGCTGCGCTCGACCCGGCGGCGGATGAAGAGCGCGCTGGCCTACCTCGGCTTCGGCCGGCTGCGGGAGACGACCTGGGTCGCCGCGCGGGCCTGCGAGGACGAGGTCAAGGACCTGGTCGAGTCACTGGACCTGGCCGGCCTGGTGGACGTGTTCGTCGGCCGCCCCTCGGCGCTCGCCGACGTCGACGCGATCCTGCACCGCTGCTGGGACCTCGGTTCGCTCACTCAGCGTTACAGTGCTTTCGTCGCCCGCTTCGCGCCGCTGTGCACCGCCGTCTCCCGCGACGCCCTGACCGGGCCGGACGCGCTGCTGTGGTGGATGCGGCTCACCCACGACTACCGCGAACTCGTCTACCGGGACCCGGAGCTGCCCCCCGAGTTCCTGCCGGCCGACGCCCGCGCCCTGCGCGAGCGGGTCGTCGACACCTACGCCACCGCCCACGGCGGCCTCGACGGGCGCGCGAGCGCACAGGTCCGCCATGCGCTCGGCATCGACAGATAACAACCGATGGCCGCAGCAGACGGGTTCTGTTAGCTTCCCTGTCGACGGACGGCCGCGGCCGGGTGGCCGCCGGCGCGCCCTGTGGAGGTTGGGTATGAAGATCGACGGAGCCCTGGGCACGCTGGAGCAGGCGACCCGCAACGCCCGCGCGGCGCAGGAGGCCGGCTACGACGGCGTGTGGGCGTCCGAGGTCAACCAGGATCCGTTCCTGCCGCTGACGCTCGCCGCCGACGCCACGTCGACGATCGAGCTGGGCACGTCGATCGCGGTGGCGCTGTCCCGCTCGCCGATGTCGCTGGCCTACACCGCGCACGACCTGGCGCGGTTCTCCGGCGGCCGGTTCGTGCTCGGGCTGGGGTCGCAGGTCAAGGCGCACATCACCCGGCGGTTCTCGATGCCGTGGGGCCGCCCGGGGCCGCAGATGCGCGAGTTCATCCTGGCGATGCGGGCCGCGTGGTCGAGCTGGGCGGACGGGACGCCGCTGTCGTTCGAGGGCGAGTACTACCGGCACACGCTGATGCCGCCGACGTTCGTCCCGGCGCCGCATCCCTACGGGCCGCCGCGGGTGCTGCTGGCCGGCGTCGGCGACGTGATGACCCGGGTCGCCGGCGAGGTCGCCGACGGTTTCCTCTGCCACGGCTTCACCACCGCGCGCTGGATCCGGGAGCACACCCTGCCGGCGCTGGCCGAGGGCCGCCGCCGCGCCGGGGGTGACCTGACCGGCTTCGACGTCGTCGCCGGCGCCTTCCTCGCCACCGGAACCGAGCAGGAGATCGTCGAGGGCCTGGCGACGATCCGCGGGCAGATCTCGTTCTACGGCTCGACGCCCGCCTACCGCCCGGTGCTCGACCTGCACGGCTGGGGTGAGCTCGGGGCCGAGCTCACGGTGCTGTCGAAGCAGAACCGGTGGGCGGAGATGGCCACCCTGATCGACGACGACGTCGTCGAGGCGTTCGCCGTCGTCGCCCCGCCCGCCGAGGTCCCCGCCCGCATCGCCGAGCGCTTCGCCGGCCTGGCGACGCGACTGTCGTTCACCCCGCCGCCGTCGCTCGGCGCCGACGAGGTCCGCGAGCTGGTCGGTGCGCTGCGCGCCGTGCCCGCCCTCGGCGCCGACCCGGCGACCAGCGGCGCGCCGCGGTGACCGCGCCTGGCGGCGAGGTGGACGGCGGGGCCGGGGTGGACGGTGGTGCTGGGGTGGACGGCGGGGCCGGGGTGGATCTGGTGCAGCGGGAAGTCGTCGAGGATGGCGTGGCGCTGTTGCGGCTCAACCGGCCCGCGCGGCTCAACGCCATCACCCCGGCGCTCGTCGACGCGCTGCACCGCCGCCTCGACGAGGTCGACGCGGACCGGTCCTGCCGGGTGGTCATCCTGACCGGCGCGGGCCGTGGCTTCTGCGCCGGCGCCGACCTGCGCGGCGGGGATCCGGACATCCCCGAGCCGTTCGAGCCGCGGCCAGGCCCCGTCGGCACCTTCCAGATCCAGGAGCAGTACTCGCGGACGACGAGCAGGCTGCGGGCGCTGTCCAAGCCGGTGATCGCGGCGGTCAACGGGCCGGCGACCGGCGGCGGACTGGCGTTCACGCTCGGTTGCGACGTCCGCCTCGCCGCCGCGTCGGCGCGCTTCTCCGCGGCGTTCGCCCGCGTCGGGCTGTCCGGCTGCGACATGGGCACCGGCTGGCTGCTCAACCGGGTCGTCGGCGTCGGGCGGGCGCACGAGCTGCTGCTCACCGGCCGGATCATCGACGCCGAGGAGGCGCTGCGCATCGGCCTCGTCGTCGACGTCGTGCCCGACGACGCGCTGCTGGAGCGCGCGCTGGAGACCGCGCGGCTCATTCGCGCCAACTCGCCGTTCGGCGTCTACATGACCAAGCAGGTGATGTGGTCGACGCTGGAGATCCCCGGTCTGGACGCGGCGATCAACCTGGAGAACCGCACCCAGGTCCTCGCCTCCACCACCGCGGACAACCCGGAGGCGGTGGCCGCCTTCCTCGAACGGCGCGAGCCTCGCTGGACCGACTCCTGACCGTCCGCCGCGGGCCGTCGGCGCGGGAGGTTCCCGGCGGGCCGGGTGACGGCCGGTCAGGGCTGGCGGCGGGCCGTCAGGTGGTCAGCAGCGCCTCGTCCACGGTGGAGAAGTAGTTCGCCACGTAGGGACGGACGGACTCGGCGGCGAGGCGTTTGTCCTCGACGGCCGGGTCGATCGGGCCGACGAGGGTGTCGCTCGCCTCGTCGTGGCGGAAGGTCCGGTAGCCGTGGCGGTCGAGCGCGTCGAAGACCTCCGAGGGGGTGCCGCCCTCGCCGACGAGCGGGTCCTCGCTGATCTCGAAGCAGACGACGCCGATGCGCCGCTGCGCCAGCAGCCCGGCCGCACCGGCGAAGACCTGGCGCTCGAAGCCCTCGACGTCGACCTTGCACAGCGCCACCCGCTCGATCCCCTCCCGCTCGGCGAACCCGTCGAGGGTCAGCGCCGGGACCTCGACGACCTCACTCGGCCGGATCGCCCTGCCGTCGTAGGTGAACATCGGGTGGCTGCCGAGCGAGTTCCACCCGGACGCGGGGTCGGGGAACACGTTCATCGTCGCCGTGCCCGGGGTGTCGGTGACGGCGGCGCGCACGACCGTGACATCCGCGGACCGGTTGAGCGCGAGGGTCTGGACGAGCCGGTCGGCGGTGGCGGGCACCGCCTCGAAGGCGTAGACCCGGCCGGCCGCCCCGGTGCGCCGCCGGGCGTGGACGCTGTAGACGCCGATGTTGGCGCCCACGTCGAACACCACGTCGCCGGCGCCGAGCAGCCGGTCCATCAGGGCGAACGCCGGCCGGTCGCCCGGGCGGCGCATGAGCGAGCGCAGGTGGGCGCGTTCGTCGGCGGGGACCAGCAGGGTGATGCCGTACTCGTCCTCGACGACGACCGCCCCGCGCCGCGCCGCGTCCAGCGAGACCCGGGCCTGCCATAAGGCGTCTTTCGCCGCGACCACACCGCCCCGCAGCCGCTTGTTCCGCCGCAGCGTCGCCCTGGCACTCCCGGCGATGCGCTGCGCCCTCTCGGCTCCCGACACTTTCCACCCCCGTAAACCGACGCCACCCGTGCGAATCGATGCCGCCTACCCGAATCGGCGACACCCACGTGAATCGACGTGACCCGTGCGAATCGGCGAATGCCCGTCGCGGTCACCTGGACGGGCGATGGAATTGATGACACGGGCAGACTAGGGCGGACAGGTGGATGCGTCACGCATAATCGCAACTGTGATTCAGATCACAGTCAATGCGGAGGGCTCATTCCGGTGAATGATGGTGCTTGCTGTTCTGCAAAATTCGACCGTCGGGGAAGAGAACAGAAATGCCCCGCCCGGGTGCGAGGAGCCCGGCCGGGGGAGCGCCGTGGTCGGCGGGGCTGTGCTCGGTGGGGCCGTGGTCAGCGAGGGAGACCGGCGGCGGCGAGGACGCGCTCGGCGTAGGTGTCGACGGCACGCTCGGCGCCGTCGGTGTCGTCGAGGTGGAACGTCGTTGTGAAGTGGCTGGCGCCGAGCTCGGCGAGCTCGACGAGGTGGTCCAGGTGGGCGCCGGGGTCGAGCTCGTCGCGGCCGGCGGCGGCGCTGTCGCTGGTGGTCGCCCACAGGCCGACCTCGGCCGGGTCCCGCCCGGCGACGACCGTGTCGGCGCGCAGCGTCCGCGCGGCCCGGCGCAGGTCGTCGACGGTCGGGATCGACACCGACCGGATCGTGCGGGCGCCGAGATCGTCGATGGACAGCGGGGCCCACCCCTGCCCCCAGGCGGCCGCTCGGCGCCGGGCGCGGGCGCTGTTGCCGGCGATCCACAGCGGCGGGTGCGGAAGCTGCACGGGAGCGGGGGCGAGAACCTGGTCGAGGCCGTCGAAGTGCCGGCCCCGTGCCGAGACGCTGCTCGCCGTCCACGCCCCGCGCAGGACGGCGAGCGCCTCGTCGAACAGCTCGTTGCGCTCGTCGAAGTCCGCGCCGAGGGCCAGGAACTCCGAGCGCAGGTAGCCGACGGCGACCCCGAGGTCGAGCCGGCCGTCGGACAGGGCGTCGGTGGTCGCCACCGACTTGGCCAGCGCGAACGGGTTGCGGTGCGGGACGACGACCGCGAACGTCATCAGCCGCACCCGTTCGGTGACGGCGGCCAGATAGGCCATCAGCCCGAACGGCTCGTAGGCGTCGTGGCCGCCGGCCTCGTACCACTTGCGGGAGGGGGCGAGGTGATCGTTGACGGCGATGGCGTCGTAGCCCGCCTCCTCGATGCGCCGCGCGATCCGCGCGAGCCGGCGGGCCGAGAAGGCCCCGGGCCGGCATCCCGCGTCGAGCACTAACTCCGCGACGTACTTCATGGCGCTGACCTCCGCTGGCGCTCGCTGGTCCCCCGCGCCGACGCGGGGGCTCCGGCGCGGCCCGTCGCCGGCCCCGCGTCGCCGCGCCGCCGCGCGCCCGTCGGTGCCGGGCCCCGGACGTTCGACGTGTTGACCGCACCGAGCCTTCCCGGCCCGCCGAATGTGGTCAAGTACATACGTTCGCGTGCCGATCGGTGGACATTGCGGTTCGGACGGGATCGGCGACCATCCGCACTGCACGCACCGTGTCCGCGTCCGCGGCAGCGCCCGTGCCCGTGCCGGCCGGCGTGTCGGGGTCCGGTGGCCGCGGCCACGGCACTGGCTTCGGCCGCGCTATGCGGAGCGCTCGATCTCGTCCCAGGTCGGCATCGCGGGCGCCCCGCCGGGCCGTTGCACGCACAGCGAGGCCGCGGTGTTCGCGTGGCGGATCCCGACACCGAGATCATCGCCGGCGGCGATCCGCGCGGCGAGCACGCCCACGAAACAGTCGCCGGCTCCGGCGGTGTCGACCGCCCGCACCGGGCGCGCCGGCAGGGCGTAGTCCAGGTCGCCGAGCCTGCCCACGACCCCCCTGCTGCCCACCGTGGCGATCGTGGCGACCGCGCGGGACCCCGGCACCGCAGTGATCGCCGACAGGATGGCGGAGGTCGGCGACTCCGAGTCGACCTGCCGACCCGAAAGCGTCGCGAGTTCGTTCTCGTTCACGACGAGAATGTCCACGGACGACTCGAGATCGGGCGGCAGGTCCCTGGCTGGCGCCGCATTCAGCACTGTGGTCGCACCGCGGGAGCCGGCCGCCGCCAGGAAGGTCGAGACCGCGCTGACGGGCGACTCGAACTGGGCCACGACCACATCCTCGGGCGTTAGTCCGGAAACGTCGACCGCGGCGGGAGCAAGGGTGTCGTTCGCCCCGGAGGAGATGACCACCGTGTTGTCGCCGGCCGTATCGACCGTGACCAGAGCGGTGCCGGTGGGTCGGTCGCCGACGGACTCCACCCGGGCGACATCGACACCGTTGTCCGCCAGAAACCTGCGCAGAGTCCGACCGAAGGCGTCCTCGCCGACTCGACCGATCATCGACGTGGGAGCTCCCGCGCGGGCTGCGGCAACAGCCTGGTTCCCGCCCTTGCCGCCAGGAAGAAAGGTCATGGTGGTGCTGGCAACCGTCTCGCCGAGAACGGGCAGCAGCGGCACGGAGGCCACAATGTCCATATTGAGGCTGCCGAAGACGAAGACCCTACCCGCCAAGACCGTTCGCCATCCTGTGCAAGGGTTCTCGACACTCCCGGACTCCCGACGCCGAGTCAGGCGGCCAGATGCGATCACTGACCTCACGTGATCGGCGCGATTTTGTCCAGCCATATCCTAGCAGCGGCAGGGTGTGCCTCTGGTATTTCCTTCTCGGGCCTGGCAGATCCCGCAGTCGGGGCGTCCACGGTGATCGCCGACCTGCCGGTGACGGCCGGCCCCGCGCGGTGGCGGGGGAAGTCTCATCCCCGCCGGAGGATCTGCGCTGGGGCGAAACCGGGTACAGGGATGTTGTGCATCGGGTCGTACGCAGAGCGTGGTCGCGGGTGGGGGCCGTGATCGTGGTGCTCGTCGCCCTCATCGCCTTCGTCGGGCAGGGTGGGCGCTCCGGTGTACCGCCGGCCAAGGGCCAGCCGCCGGCCGCCGCCGGGGCGCTGTCCGTGGTGCCGGACGTCGTGGCCGACGTGGAGCCCTCCGTGGTCACCATCCTCGTGGGCGACGGGCTCGGCAGCGGGATCGTCTACCGCTCCAACGGCGTCATCGTCACCAACCAGCACGTCGTGGCCTCGGCCGCAGGCGGGGCGGTCGAGGTCGCCTTCGCGGACGGTCGGCGCGTGCCGGGCAAGGTGCAGGCCGCGGACGCGATCAGCGACATCGCCGTGGTGAAGGTCGAGCGCACCGGGCTGCCGGCGGCGAAGTTCCGCGAGCAGCAGCCCCGCCTCGGTGAGCTCGCGATCGCCATCGGCAGCCCGCTCGGCCTGGAGAACAGCGTCACCGCCGGGATCATCTCGGGGGTCAACCGCACGCTGCCCGGCGTCGACGGGCAGGGCGGCCCGGGCGGGGACGGCGGTCAGGGCGGCTCGGGTGGATCCGGTGGGCAGGGCGGGTCCGGTGGGCAGGCCGCGGCGGCCGGTCCGCGGGTCGATCTCATCCAGACCGACGCGGCGATCTCGCCGGGGAACTCCGGCGGCCCGCTGCTGGACGCCGAGGGACGGGTCGTCGGCGTCACCGAGGCCTACGTGCCCCCGCAGAGCGGCGCGGTCTCGCTCGGGTTCGCGATCCCGTCGGCGACCGTCGTCGACGCCGTCGACCAGCTTCTGCGCACCGGTTCCGTGCGGCACGCGTTCGTCGGGATCCAGTCCGTCACGCTCACCTCGCAGATCGCCGACCAGCTCGGCCTGGCCGTCCGCAGCGGTGCGCTGGTGATCGGCGTGGTCGGCGGCGGTCCCGCGGCGCGGGCCGGCGTGCGGCCCGGCGACGTCATCCGTTCGTTCGACGGCCGGGCGGTCACCTCCGTCGAGGACTTCTCGGCCGACCTGCGGACCGTCGATCCGGGCCAAACGGTCACCCTGACCGTCAACCGCGACGGTAGGAACATGAAGATCGACGTGACCGTCACCGACCGTCCGACGTGACGTCCCGACGTGATGTGACGTGACGTCCCGACGTGACGTCGGACGTGAGGTTTGGACGTGAGGTTCCGACGTGACGTGCGGTGACCGGGAACATCCGCCCGGGCGGGGAACCGAGGACCGGGAAATGCGCGCCGGCCGGTACGACCGAGCTGCGTGAACGGCCGGCGTGTTTACGCATATTTCGACCGGCGGCCACCTTGCCGTTGGGGCGCTCCGCATGCGGCGGGCCTAACGTTCAGCGCCATGCCAGTGAGTCCTCCCAACGAAGTGGTCGCTTCCGGCGTTCCGGCGAACATCGCCCAGGACATGACCATCGCGGAGCAGCACGAGTGGCTCCAGACCTTTCTGCGCCGCCGGCCGGTGAGCCGCCGCGGGCTGCTGCTCGGCGGCCTGGCCGGCGCGGGCGCCGCGACCCTCGGCACCACCCCGTTCGGCCGGGCCGCCTACGCCGCCACCACGGCGGACAGCCCCCTGCTCGTCGGCGGCCGGCACACCGCGTTCGGCGCGGACCCGGCGCGTCAGCTCCGCCTGGCCGCGCAGCTGACCCGTAACCCCGGCCGCGGCAGGATCCTCGTCGACGTCGGCCCGACCCGCGCCCTCGGCGGCACCGTCGAGGCCGAGGTCCGGCCGCTGCTGTCCCAGGTGCCGCAGGTCGACGGATCGATCCTCAGCGTCGAGCAGTTCTACGTGCACGCCGCCTTCGACCGCCTCGCCCCGGGCCGGGAGTACTACTACCGGTTCCGCATCCCCGGCGGCGCGGCGACCCCGGTGCAGGCGGTGCGCACCGGGCACGCGAAGGGCCGCCACGGCGGGCCGTTCCGGTTCACGATGATGGGCGACCACGGGTCGAACACCACCCCGCCGGGTGACCCGAAGGGCGTCTTCGACGACGACTACTACAAGCCGGACAACGAGCCGACCGTCGCGCACGCCTCCGCGATCACCGCGGCGATCGCCCGCCAGGACCCGGCGTTCCACCTGCTCGCCGGCGACATCTGCTACGCCGACCCGTCCGGGGCGGGCAAGCCGCCGCAGCGCACCACCACTGGCCAGCCGCCGGCGGGCTTCGACAACTACGACCCGACGGTCTGGGACGTCTACCTGGCCGACATCGAGCTCTCCAGCGCCCGCAGCCCGTGGATGTTCGCCACCGGCAACCACGACATGGAGGCGCTGTACTCGCCGCACGGCTACGGCGGCCACGCGGCCCGCCTCGACCTTCCCGGCGACGGGCCCAAGGGCTGCCCGAGCGTGTACTCGTTCGTCTACGGCAACGTCGCGGTGCTCTCGCTGGACGCCAACGACGTCAGCTTCGAGATCAAGACGAACACCGGCTACTCCGGCGGCGCGCAGACGTCCTGGGTGGAGCGGACGCTCAAGGGCTACCGCAACGACCCCGACATCGACTTCATCGTCTGCTTCTTCCACCACTGCGCCTACTCGACGACGTCGCAGCACGCCAGCGACGGCGGGGTCCGCGGCGCGTGGGCGCCCCTGTTCGACACCTACCAGGTCGACCTGGTGCTCCAGGGGCACAACCACCTCTTCGAGCGTTCCGACCCGATCCGCGGCAACGCCCCGACCCGCGAGGCGCCCGACGGGTCGACCATCGAACCGGCCAAGGACGGCACCATCTACATCACCGCGGGCAGCGCCGGCCGCCCGCGTTACCAGTTCCAGACCGGTGAGGTGGAGAACTACCGCGGCAAGCCGGCCCCGGCGGGTTCGAACGTCGTGCCGAACAGCTACGTCTGGTCGCCGGACGGGACGAAGACCCCCGAGGCCATCTCCTGGTCGCGGACCCGTTTCGACAACTACGCGTTCGTCGCCGTCGACTCGGCGCCGGGCCTGCCCGGCGGCGCGTCCACGCTGACCGTGCGCGGCGTCGACGAGCACGGCACCGAGTTCGACCGCGTCGTCCTCAAGCGCCCCGTCCCCCGTCACCGCTGACGGTGGGATGCCCGGCGTGCGGCGAGGACCCGTCTCCCTCGCCGCACGCCGCGTCCCTGAGTCAACGACTCCGGCTATCCGGGTGTGCACCACGTACTGTCAGCCGACTTCGGCCCTCAGCGGTTTCCGCGCTCCCTCGATGGAGGACGAGCCCACCGCCGAGTCACCTCGGCGCCGCCGGTTTGCCCGGTGGCGGCCCTGACACCGGTGCGTCCGGTCGAGATCGGCGTCGGTGTGGTGGTGGAGACGCGGCCGCGCCGGTTCCGCCGGCGAACGGCTGCCTGCGAGTGGTTCATCCGTGGCAACAGATCGCGCACCGACGGTTTCGCTGTGCCCATCACGGCTCCGGACGTGCGCATGGACGACCTGTGAACCCACTGTGCGCAAATTCTGTCGGACCCTGCGCCTAGCCTGCTCGCCAGGTGGAGTCAGGCGCTGACGAATTCGGTGGGAGCGGGGCGGATGACGGACGAGGAGCAGAGCCTGCGGCGTTCGGCGCGGGGAGCGCAAACTGAGTTCGGCCGAGCGGGTCCCGGGCGACTGGGCGGCGTGAGCGGCGAGGTGACGCAGGTACTCGCCGAGGTCGTGGCCGAGGTGTTGCCGCAGCTTGCCGAGCGAGTACCGGCCGTGCCTGCGGCTGTGGTCGGCCGCCTCGGCGCGGCCGCGCCGGCCGTCCGGGGCGGTCCGGGCGGCAGGCCCGGTCCCGCCGGACCTCTACGCCGCGGGGGGTCCGGAAGTTCCGCGGTGCTGGGAGCCCTGCGTGCGCTGGGCGCGCCGTTCGCGGATCGACTGCTCGGCGCGTTGGAGCTCGCCGTGGACGGCCTGCGGCTCGCGCCGGTGCCGGGCCTGCCCGACCTCCGGCCGCCGCGGCGGTTCGAGGTCGACGAGCGGGTCGGGACGACCGATCCCGACGGCGAGGCGGTGCGCGCGGTGCGCCGCCTCGACCGGGCGCTGCCGGAGGCGACGGAACTCGTCGTCGCGCTGGTCGCCGTCCTGGCTCGGCATCCCGTGCTCGAACCCCTGCTCGCCGACGCGGGCGTGCCGCCCGGAGCGGCGGAGGCGGAGATCGCGGCGCGCCACGGTGCGGCGCACGTCGCGCTCGGAGTCGCCGTCGCCGCGGCGGTCCTGCCGACTGCCGCCCTGGCGCGCTCTGTCGCCAGCGCCCCCGCGGTCGTCGGTACCGGGCTCGGCGCCGCCGCCGTGTACCTGTCCGGTGCGCCGATGCCGCCCGGCCATGGCGAGGCCCTGCTGGCCAGGCGCAGGTCGGAGTACCGGCTCCCGCGTTCCTGCGTCGGGTCGGTGCAGGTGCGCGGCCACCGTTTCGGGCTGTTCGAGGGTCCCTTCCCGGCGGGTGTCGACGCGGACGCGGCCTTCGCGGCCAACGGCCTGGTTGCCGTGGTTCCCGGTGGCGCGGTGATCCGGACCGGCCAGGCCGACGGCAGCGTCCGGGTCCGGTTACGCGTCCTGGCCGAGCCGCCGCCGCCGCCAGAGTCGCCGCGCCCCGGGGGCTGGAGCCTGCGAGACTGGGACGAGGTCGTCGAGGTGAGCTGGCATGCCGACGTCGGGTCCGCGTCGGTGGTCAGCCCGGACGGTACCCCCGCCGCCGCGGCCCTGCGGGAGCAGACGCCGCCATGGTCCGGCGACCATCGGCTGCGGGTCGTCGCGCGCGGCCGCGACGACGCCAACCGCACCGAGTCCTACGAGGTGTGGGTGTGGCCCGCGCCGCCCGCGCCCCCACTCGTCCGCCGCCGCACCGACCGGCTCGGTCACCGGCTGCGCGGCGAGCCGGAGCCGCCGGCGCCGACCGAGGGCCACCTGCGGTGGATCTACGCCAGCGTGCTGCGGGAGGCGGCCACCATCACCATCGTGGCCGGCGCCGACCGGGCCGACGTGGTGCGAGCCTTCGGCGCCGATCCCGGCCACCGGCGATCGCTGGTCTCCCTGATCGACCTGCCGGACCGCGACGGCTGGGTGGCGGCGCTCGCCCTGCCCGAGGCCGGCGTGGTCGTGGTGGCCGAGGACAACGGGTTCGCGGGAAGCGACCCGGCGATCATGCGCACGCTGTCCCGGCTTGGCCCCGCGGCGAGCATGTTCTGGAACGTCAACGCGGTCACCCGGCTGACCCTGGCTCGTGATGGGGACATCCTCGCGGCGGGCGAGCTGTCCCAGGACTATGCGGCCGGCCCCGAGGCGGCACCCTACCTGGCCGGCATCGATCTGACGAGCGGGCGGCACCGGGTCGCCAAGGGTCTGCTCGTCGTCGAGCGGTTCACCGGATACGGGCTGCGGCCCGACGATCTGGACCGGCTCTGGACCGGCGATCTCGCCCATCGCATCGGCGACAGGTGACGGCCCCCTTCGCGACGGCGGGTGGTCGCCCGGAGAGCGGAGGAGGGGGCGGTCGAGAGGGTCAGCGCCGCCGTGGGCCCGCGGTCGCGGGATCGACCAGCGCCCGTTGCAGTTCGGTGGGGGTGGCCGGCGGCTCCGTGAGCGGGTGGGCGGCGGCGGGGCGCAGCGCGTCGAGGGCGAGTGCGAGGTGGCGCCGCCACAGGGTCGGGCGCAGTGATCTCGTGGACTCGGCGACGCCGGCGTTGGCGAGCACGAGCAGCGCGAGATCGGTGACCGTGAAGTCGGCGCGCAGCACCCCCGCCTGCCGGGCGCGGGCGAGCATCTGGTCGACGAGGTCGGCGACCCGCCGCCGCTGCGGCGCCGAGCCGTCGGCGGCCAGCACGGCTCCGCAGGCGACGTCGTTGAACGCCCGGTCCACCGCCTGCAGCGCGCAGATCCCCTCCAGATAGGCGACCAGCCCCTCCCAGGCGTCGTCGCGGGCCACGGCCTGCTCACCGAACTCGACCCAGGCCCGCAGCTTCTCGTCGACGATGACGTCGAGGAGCGCGTCGCGGGTGGGGAAGTGCCGATACAGGGTGCCGATGGCGAACCCGGCGTGCTGCGCCACCGCCTCCAGGGGTGCGTCGACGCCTCGCGCCGCGAACACCGTGCGCGCCGCGGCCAGCAGCGCCTCACGGTTGCGCCGCGCGTCGCTGCGCAGCGGCCGGGACGACCCGCGGGTCTCGGTGGGCATGCGGCGATGGTAAGGCCCATAACCTGAGGAGTGACCTCACCTTCGTGTTAGGGTCACCGCCGAAAGATGAGGCCATTCCTCATCTTGACCGCCTCGACCCAGGGAGCAGCATGAGTACCACCGCGAACGGACACCCGCCGGACGCCTCGTCGGCCCGCACCTCACCCGGCACGATCGTGATCGTCGGCGTGGGGCCGAGGATCGGCCTGGCGGTCGCCCGGAGGTTCGGTCGGGAGGGGTTCCACCCGGCGCTGATCGCACGCGATGCCGATCGCCTCACCGGCCACGTCGCTGAACTTGCCGAGCGTGGCGTCACCGCCTCGGCCCACCCGGCCGACGCCGCGAATCCGGCAGCCCTCGCCGGCGCGCTCGCCGGTGTCGAGCGGGTCCACGGGCCCGTCGACGTGCTCGTCTACAACGCCGTGGGAGCCGGGCGCGGGGTCACGGCCGTCCTGGACGTCACCGTCGACAGCGCCCGTGACGCCCTGGACGTCAGCGTGCTCGGTGCCGTCTCGGCTGTGCGGGCGGTCCTGCCGGGGATGCTCGACCGTGGCGCCGGCACCCTGCTGTTCACCTCGGGCATCTCGGCCATCCACCCCTTTCCCTTCCTGGGTAACGTCGGTCTTGCCGCGGCCGGGCTGCGCAACTACGTGCTCGCGCTCGCCGAGGCCCTCGAGCGCAGTGGGGTGCAGGTCGGCCACGTCCCCATCGGCGCGCCCGTCGCCCCCGGCTCCCCGGCCGCACCCGAGGCCGTCGCCGACGCGCACTGGCGCCTGCACGCCGACCGCGACCGCCACGAGATCGCCCTCGGCGACGTCGACACCGTCCGCGCCGCGATCGCCCGACTGACCGGTGCCTCCGCATCGGCAGACTGACCCGGCGTAGCGACCCCGCTCCCACGCGCGAGGTCGGGGTGAGATCCTTTGTGGGTGGCTTCGGGGGACGACGATGGGCCAGGCAGGGCGACGCGAACATTCTTCGTCAGTTATGTGCGCGAGAACGAGGCGTGGGCGGAATGGATCGCCTGGCAGCTTCGCGAGGCCGGCTGGCAGGTGGACGTGCAGGCCTGGCATTCCGTGCCAGGGACGAACGTCGTCGCGTGGCTGGACCGCTGCCTGGCCCGGGCCGACCATGTGCTGCTCGTCCTCTCGGCGGCGTTCCTGCGCTCCGCCGGGGCGGGCGCCGAGTGGCAGGCGCGCTTCGACCCCGGGGAGCGCACCCTCATCCCGATCCGGGTCGAGCTGTGCGCACCGCCGGGGCTGCTGAGCCCGCTCGTCCGGATCGACCTGTTCGACGTCGATGAGCTCGATGCCCGCCGGGCGCTGCTGCGGGGACTCCGCGGCGCCCTCGACGGCCATCTCGTCCCCGCCGGGCAGCCGCCCTTTCCGCCGGGTGGCGGCCTGCCGGGCGAGGGGAGCGATCTGGGCGAGGGGAAAGATCTGAATGAGGGGAGCCAGCTGGCGCAGCCCGGCCAGCCGCGCGCTGGCGCCGAGCCCGGCACCCTGGGCGAGGCCGCTGGAACGCCGGGGCCGGAGTTCCCGGGGCTGGAGCGGCCGGAGTCCTTCGTGGGCTGGGTGCGTGACGCCTGCGCCGATCGGTACCCCGGCGCGTCGGTCGTCCTGCAGCCCGCCGTCGAGACGCGGGTCGGTGAGCGGGCCGTGTCACTGCTGCATCTGGAGGTCACCGGGGAACGGGATGGCGAACGCGGCGTCTGGCCGGTCGGGCTGTGCCCCGGCCGCCCGGATCGGGCCCTGGTCAGCGCCTTCCACCGGCTGATCCATGCCCGGTACGAGGCGCGGGACCGCTATGTCGAGTCGGACCTCGTCTACGGCGCCGGGTTCGCCGAACCCGAGGTGCGGCGCTGGGCCCGCCGGCAGGGCATCCGGCTGAGCAGCCTCGCCGAGTTCGAAGGGCGCTGGGATCCGCAGGGCTACGTCCTGCGCCAGACGCGACGGCTGACGGCGGACCCGAGTTACCCGCCCGAGCTGTACGTGCCGCAGCGCTACGTCCTGCTCGACGATCCGCCGGGCACCCGGCCCACCGACGACGTGTTCACCGCGATGGTCGACTGGTTGGACGTGGAGTCGGCGCGGATGCTGCTCGTGCTCGGCGAGTTCGGGCACGGCAAGTCGTTCCTGCTGCACGAACTGGCCCGGGTGCTGCCGTTGGAACTACCCAAAGTCGTCCCGATGTTGGTCGAGCTGCGGGCCCTGGAGAAGAGCCACCACGTGGACCATCTGCTCGCACTGCATCTGGCGAAGGTCGGCGAGCCGGACGCGAACGTGTCCGCGGTGCGGCGCATGCTGGACCGCGGCCGGGTGGTGCTGCTGTTCGACGGCTTCGACGAGCTGGCCCAGCGGGTGACCTTCGACCGGGCCGCCGAGCACCTGGGGATGATCCTCGACGCGGTGTCCGGCCGGGCCAAGATCGTGCTGACCAGCCGCACCCAGCACTTCGCCTCGGACGACCAGTGGCGGACCGCGTTCGGCGAGCGGGTGCGCCAGCTCGCCGGCAGCAAGCTGATCCGGCTCGCCGACTTCGACGAGAGTCAGATCCGCGAGTACCTCGTCCGCCTGTCCACCCGCGCCGAGCGGACCGGCGCCGACCCCGGCGGGGCTTGGCCGAGCGACGGGTTCGACGCGGCCGAGCGGCGGCAGCGGGCCGAGTGGCGCGCCGACGCGCGGCTTCGCCTCATCCACGACATCCGCGACCTGCTCGGACTCTCGGCGAATCCCCGGATGTTGTCCTTCATCGCCGAGCTGCCCGAGGGCGATCTGCTCGCCGCCCGCTCTGACGACGGGACGATCAGCTCCGCGGACCTCTACGCCACGCTGATCGAGCGGTGGTTGCGCTTCGAGGCCGACCGCCGCCGTCCCACCCGCGGATCGCACCAGAGCCTCGACAGGAAACAGCTACGCACCGCCGTCGATGCCCTCGCCGTCGCGTTGTGGGACAGCGGCGGGGAGGCCATCGCGCTGAGCGAACTCACCGCCACCGTTGGAGCCGCGCTGACCGATCTGAGCGCGGCCTACCTCAGCGCCGCGGAGGCGGCGTTCGCGGTCGGTTCGGGCAGCCTGCTGCGCCGCGGCGACGACGACCGGTTCTCCTTCGCGCACCGCTCCGTGATGGAGTACCTGGTCGCCGTGGCGGCGGCCGCGCAGCTCGCCGCCGGCGGCGACGAGGCCGGCGAGCTGTTGGAACGCCGGGAGATGTCGGAGCTGATGGTCGACTTCCTCGCCGGCACGGCCGACTTCGTCTCGCTGCGCACCTGGGCCGGTGCCGCGTTGACCCGCTATGAGGAGTGGACGGAGGAGGGCGCGCAGCTGGGGGTCGACCGGGAGCTGCCGGTTCCGGCCAGGGCGCTGACTGACCTCCAGGTGGCCAGAGACAACGCCCTCGCGCTCAGCCGCCGCCTCGGCTTCCAGCTCGGCCCCCTCCAGCTCGCCGGGCAGGACCTGCGCCGCCGCGACCTGTCCGGGCAGAATCTGCGGTACGCCGGGCTCGCCGGGGCGAACCTGGCCGGGCTGCGCCTGCACGACGTCGACCTGACCGGTGCGGACCTCACCGACGCCGACCTGCGCGGGGCGTGGTTCGTCCGGCCGGTGCTGACCGGGGCACACCTGGCCGGCAGCCACTGGGACCAGGCCGTCCTGATCGATCCCCTCCTTGACGACGACGCCCGCGACGGCGCCGAACTGTCCGGCGCCGTCCTCTCCGGCCGTGACCTCCTACGGCCCGTCCTGCGTCCGGCGGCCACTCCCGGCGTGGGTTCCGTGTTCTCCCCGGACGCCGGCCTGCTCGCCGTGGCCAGCGGCTCCGCGGTGCTGATAGTGGCCGCAACCGATCTCGTGGAGCTCGACGTCCTGCAGCACCCGGCCGCCGTGCGGGCGATGGCCTTCCTCGCCGAGGATCGGCTCGCCACCGTCGACGGGGACGACGAGGTGCGGGTCTGGACGGTGGAATCCGGCGAGGTCACCGTCCGCTGGCGGGTCACGCCGGGTGTGGGGCGGGCGGTGGCCTTCTGCGCAGACGGGAGCCGCCTGGCCGCCGTCGGGGTCGACGGCTTCCTGCGGATCTGGGACGTCACGGCGGCCCGTCGGACGGCGGGCTGGCCGGTCGAACCCGGCACGGGTCACGACCTGGTGTTCTCCGACGATGCGGCTCTGCTCGCCTCCCGCGACGCCGGTGGGTGCACGAGGGTGTGGGACGCGGTCAGCGGCCGGCCGGTGGCCGCATGGACCGCGCATGACGGCACCGAGCCGCACATCAACGCCTTCCTCGACGGCGGGAGCCGGGTGGCTACCGCCGGCCTCGACGGCTACCTGCGGGTGTGGGACACGGCCACCGGCCGGTTCCTCGCCGAACAGGTCGTCGAACCTGCCGGCTTCGCCGAGGTGGCCTTCTCCGCGGACGGCGCGTTCATGGCTGCGGTCGACACCCACGGTCTCCTACGGGTCTGGCCTGTCTCGATGGCCGGCGCTGTGATCCCCAGAGGCGTGCCGACCCTCGCCGCAGTGGCAACCCGGCCCGCGTTCTCTCCGTCGGGCGCTCTGCTGGCGACAGTCGACCGTGATGGGCATCTGGAGGCCCGCGACGTCTCTTCGGGAAGGCTGCTCGCGGTCTCGAAGGATCACCCGGCTGCGGCAGCAGGCCGGAGTGCCCTGTTCGCCTCGGACACTCGGGTGCTGGTAACTTGCGCCGGCCGGGCTGCGGAGGGCACGCTCGCGGTGCACCAGGTCGCCTCGGGTCGACGGATCTCCGGCCACGGCGTGGCGCGTGCTCTCGACCCGGATACCGGCCTGCACATCAGCGCCGACACCTGGCTTGCCGCCCTCTCTGCGGATGGCTCGGTAAGCGCGCTCGGCGGCCTCGACCACCACGATGCCAACCAGATCAGCGTGGTACGACTCCTACCGCCGAACTGGGCCGCTCGACCATGGGCACGCTATCTGCCGCCCCCGACGGTGCTGACGACGGTCCGGCCACCGGGTGGCGTGACCGCAGCCGCGCTCTCGCCGGATGGACGAGTCCTCGCGGTCGGCGATGACCAGGGACATGTCAGGTTCTTCGGCGTGGACCTGCCGGTGGCACGCGCGGGATTGCGACGGTCCGCCGCACACGCGACCGGTCCCCGGGCCCACCTGGCCTGGGCTGCGGCGCCCTGGACCGAGGCGGTGCTCGCAGCCTACGGCTCGCAGGGACCCTCCACGCCGATACGGTCGTTGGTGTTCTCACCCTCGGGCCCCGATGTTGCCGTCGTCGGGGAAGCGGGCCTGAGCCTCTGGCGGCCGACGCAGAGACTTCCGCTGTTCGAGCGTGCCGCGGCGATCGAACCGGTCGCGGTGACCTTCTCACCGACAGGGCGGATGGTGGCCGCAGGCGGCTCCGGGATTGGCGTCTGGATGTCCGAGACCGGCTTCCGACTCGTAGCGAACGCATCTCCCGCGTTGACGAATGGCTCGGTGTCGGCCCTCGCCTTCTCGCCCGATGAACGGTTGCTGGCCGTCGGGGGCCAGCGCCACGGCCAGGGCCGAGTTTGGCTGTGGGAGGTGTCCTCGGGGCGCCTCGCTGCAGAGCTCGTCAGCGAATCCGGCCCGGTCGTCGACCTCGTCTTCGCCCCCGGCGGTCGGACACTCGCCGTCGCTGGCGCCGATCACACCATTCGCTACTGGGATGTGGCGGAGCGGGCACTGGCGGCCACCGCTGTCCTGTTCGGCAACGGCGGCCATGCAGTGCTGTTGCCGAACGGCCAGTATCTGGTGGCCGGATGGGCCCAGGGGGCACTGTGGTGGACGGCGAAGCGGCGCCGTTTCGGCCCGGACGAGCTCGACGGGCTCATCCCGGCCGCCGCAAGGCTCGACCCGGACCGGCCGATCCCCATTCTGGCCGACTTTCCCGCTCTCGCGGCGGACCCGGACCCGGAGCCGTCGGTTCACCGTCCCCGCCGTCGTCTGCTCGGCCGGCGGCATCCCTGAGCCGACTGCCGGCGGTTGATGTGTGCGACGTCGCAACCGAGCAGGGCCCGCCGCGGGTGCAGCGAGACCCTGCTTCAGCCGTCCGGCAGTGCTCTGGACGGCGCGGCGTCGGTCAGGAGGTGTAGATAAGGATGCTGAGGACCCAGCCGACGACGGTGGCCGCGATGGCGACAAAGGTCGCGAGCTTACCTCGCCGGCTGCCCTTGCCCCAGGCCACGGCGCCGCAGGCGATGGCGGCGAAACCGACGAACGGCACGAACAGCGCCACCGCCGAGAAAACGAAGGCGAGAATCCACAGCGCCCGTGTCCCCGACGATTCCGGGCGCGGCCCGACGGGCTGCGACTGGTAGCCGTACTGCATCTGCGCCTGGCCATTGTCCGGGTACGGAAGATAGCCGGTCTGGTCGTTATCCCGGGTGCCGTAGCCGCCGTACTGCGGCGAGTTCTGGGGCGGGTACGGCTCGCGGTAGGGCTGGCCGTAGGGCCGGTCGGCAGGCGGGTTGGCGGGAATCTGCTCGGTACCGGCATCGTGCACCGTGTTGGGCCTCGTCATGGGAACTCCTCTTCTCCTTCGGTCGTCGGCCGGTACTGTCGTGACGTTGCTGTACCCCGCAATCCCGTTCTCTCACACGGAGATTCTCGAGAATTATCCCTGATGCGACGGCGTGCTCGCCCGCGCGCTCGCGTTCATCCGTCGGGCAGCAGGCGCAGGGCGAGGCGGGGGCAGGCGTCGGCGGCGCGGCGGGCGTGGCCGGCGAGCGGCGCGGGGACCGTGATGGTCCGGGTGGTCTCGGCGCCGGGGGCGTGGGCCAGGGGGTAGCCGTCGGGATCGCGGGTGAGCAGTTCCGGGAGCAGCTCGGCGCACCAGCCGCGGGCGTCGCAGGCCGTCCAGTCGATCCACAGCCGCGCCGGGCCGACCGCGGGCCCGCCGCCGGTCGCAGGGGAGTCCGGGTGAGCGTTCGGGGCGCCGGTCGGGTTGGTCCGTCGCCGTTGCGGTAGGCCGGGCATGATGGGTCCTCCTGTGCTCGGTCGCGGGTCGGTCGCCGGTCAGCTCGGGTGGGCCGAGCCGAGGCAGTGGCCCTGGGCGTGCGCGCGGATGTCGGCGGCGAACGTTCGCAGCGCGCTGTGCACGAGGCGCGCCACGCCGTCGGGGTGGTGACAGGCGCCGCGGCCGGCGACCAGGGCAGCCAGGCGTAACGCCCGGCTCGCCGCCTGGGTCGGGTTCTCCCCGTCCGGCGCCGTGTCCCGGCCGGCGATCCCGGCCACGCCGGCCACCGACCGGGCGAGCTGCGGCAGCCCGCTGACGCACGGGCCGCACTGGCCGGCGTTCTGCCCGGCCAGGTAGGCGACGATGCGGGCGGTCTCGGCCAGCCCGCAGGCGTGGGCGGGCAGGACGGAGACGATCCCCGGACCCGGCGTGGCGCCCCAGGACGCCAGGCCCTCCCGCGACATCGGCACCGCCGCAGCCACGGCACCGGGCAGCCAGGTGCCGGCGTACCCGCCGACCCGCACGGCACCCACCGGCTCGACCGCGCCGCCGCGGGACCCGACGAGAGCGCCGAGAGGGGTTCCGCAGGGCACCTCGACGACCCCCGGCCCGGCGACCGCTCCCGTCACCGTGACCAGCAGCGTGCCGGGCTCGTCGGCGGTCCCGACGGAGCGGAACCAGGGAGCGCCCCAGCGGGCGATCGTCGCCAGGTGGGCGAGGGTCTCGACGTTGTGCACCAGCGTCGGGCGCCCGCGCAGGCCGGCGTCGGCCAGCGGTCGCCAGTGCGCGCGAGGTCGGGCCGCGGCCCCGTCGAGCGCGGCGACGACCGCGGACGCCTCTCCGGCGAGGAACGTCGCGGGGGCCTCGCGAACCTCGATGCCGCAGCGGTCCCAGCCGGCGGCCCGCCGTTCGGCCACCGCCTGCCGCACGGCCGCCGCGGCGGCGCTGCCGGCCTTGACGTAGACGAAGGCGTCCGCGGCGCCGACCGCCTCGGCGGCGAGCTGCACGCCGTCGAGGACGAGGTGCGGGGCGACGGCGAGCAGGGTCGCGTCCTTCGCGCTCTCGGGTTCACCCTCGGCGGCGTTCGCGACGACGACGGGCATGCCGCCCGGCCGCGGTCGACCGCCGCCCCCGCCCCCGCCGGCGCCGGCGCCCGCGCCCGTGCCCGCGTCTGTGCCTGTGCCTGTGCGGCGCCGCCCGCGGCGGTCCGCGCCGGGCGGGCATGCGGCCTGCGCGGCGGCGGCGAGCTTCTGCCAGGTCGGGAACGCCGCGCCGCCCCGTCCGGTCAGCCCCGCGTCGTGGATCTCGCCCAGCAGGCGTCCGCCGGGGCCGCGCCAGGGCAGCGGTCCGCAGCGGCGGTGGTGACCGAGCAGGTCGGGGGCGGCGAGGGCCAGCAGTCGCTCGGCGGCCTGCCCGCCGACACCGCGGACCGGGTGGGCGCCGGCGGGCCAGGGCTCAACAGTGTGTTCGACGGTCATCGCGGGTCCGATCGGTCGGCGGCTGCGGTGGGGCTGTCCCCGGCGGCGGGGACGACGGCGGGGACGACGGCGGGAACGGTGCGCATGGCCCGCAGGGGGGAGGCATCGACCCCGCCCGGCCGGGGCCGGGGCGGTGACGGCGGCCGGGGCCGGCCGCGCGTGGCGAACCCGGCCGACAGGCGCCAGCTCGCCGCGCCGGCGACGGCGAGCACGCAGCCGACGGCCACCGCCCACAACCACGGCGTGCCGGTGTCGCTGCCGGCGCCGAGGCCGTGCGCCACGGCCACCGGCCACGCGCCGTACGCGGCCCAGTGCACCGTGCGCCAGATCCGGGCGCCGACGCGCCGGCGCAGCGCGCTGGTCAGCATCACGGCTGCCAGCAGGTCGAGGGCCACCGTCCCCAGGCCGACCCACAGCGGGCGGTATCCCGGGCCGAAGGGGAGGACCACGTCGGGCAGGGCGAGTCGCGCGTACGGGTCGAGCAGCAGGGTCACGACGTGGAGGGTGACGAACACGACCGCGAGCAGGCCCGCGCTGCGGTGCACGGCGGCGACGGCGAAGCCCGGCAGGCCCGCCAGACCCCGGCCCGAGCGGGCCACCACGCCGAGGACGACCGTCAGCGTGAGCAGCAGCAGCGCCACGGTGCCGCTGCCCCGGGCGGTGTACCAGAGCGTGTCGGTGGTCATCGGGCGGTCCCGGCGTCCCGCGGTCCGGGCGTCGCCGATCGCGTCACCGCCGAGCCTCGGTCGGCGGCCGTCGCCAGCCCGGAAACGACCGCGGGCCGCGTCGACTGTTCCCGCAGGGACGGCCAGCCGTGTTCCGGCAGGGACGGCCAGCCGTGTTCCGGCGGGGACGGCCAGCCGGCCACGGTGACCACCGTGCCGGCCGCGTCGACCAGCCGGCTGGCAAGCCCGTCGCGGCGCAGCGCCTCGAGCGCCGCCGCACCGCGCACGATCGCCGCCGTGCTCGCCGTGTTCGCCGCCAGGCAGCTCGCGGCGGCCACGGTGACGGTTCGCCACACCGCCGGCGCCGGTTGGCAGGTACGCGGGTCCAGCACGTGGTGCAGCAGCCGGTGCCCGCGCTGCCAGCGCCGCCCGAGCGTGCTCGACGTCGCGAGCGCGGTCCCGGGCGGCAGGCCGACCGTGCACGTTGGCTCGCCCGGCTGGTCCAGCACCCGGACCCGCCAGCCGCCCGCCGGCGGCGGTCCCGCGGTGGCGATGTCCCCGCCCAGGCTGACCAGGACGCCCGTGCCCAGCCGCTCGGCGACCAGCGCGGCGCAGCGGTCGGCGGTGTGCGCCTTCGCCGTCGCGCCGAGGTCGAGCTGGACGTCGGCGGGCAGGGTCAGCAGCCGCCCGGTCAGGCGGACCCGCTGCCAGCCAGGCGCCGCTCGGCGCACCACCCGCACGGGCGGTCCGCCGGCCGCGAGAAGGGCGATGTCCCGGTCGTAGCCGAGGTCGGCCAGTGGGCCGCCCACGGTGGGGTCGACGGCCCCGCCGGTCTGGCGGGCGGCGTCCAGCGCCACGCCGATCAGCTCGGCGAGCAGGGGACTGACCTGCTGCGGCGCTCCGTCGGCGGCGTCGAGCCGGACGATCTCCGCGTCGGCGCGGAAGCGGCTGGCCACGGCGTCGACGGCCGTGAGCTGGTCGGTGACGAGCCGCCGGGCGTCGTCGAGGTGGTCCGGGTCGGTCACCACGACCTGCGCGGTGGTGCTCCAGACCGGCCACGCGGCCGAGGCCGGCTCGGACTGGGTGGGGCTCTGTGCCGCGCCGCGGCGGGATCTCGTGGTCGCGGT
This sequence comes from Frankia alni ACN14a, assembly GCF_000058485.1. Taxonomy (NCBI): domain Bacteria; kingdom Bacillati; phylum Actinomycetota; class Actinomycetes; order Frankiales; family Frankiaceae; genus Frankia; species Frankia alni. The sequence continues at coordinate 4,245,665 of NC_008278.1, read as the reverse complement.
CATGTCAGGAACCGCCGGTGGTGGCGTGCGCCTGGCCGTCGGCGCTCCAGAGCGACGACCCGCTCGACGACGAGGATCCCAGGCTGGTGCTGCCCGACGAGCTGGTGCTGCCCGACGAACTCGTGCTTCCCGATGAGTCGGTGCTGCCGGTGCTGCCAGCGCTTCCCGAAGTGGCGCCGGTGCTGCCCGAGGTGGCACCGGCGGTTCCCGAGGTGGTGCCGGTGCTGCCCGAGGTGGTGGTTCCGCCGGTTGCGGCGGTGGGGGTGTCGTCGTCCGCGGCGGCGGTGTGCTCGTGGGCGAGGACGCCGAACCCGATGACGCCGGCGGCCGCAACGGCGACCAGTCCGGTCGTGACCGGACCCACCCGTCGGATCCCCTGTTCGCGTGTGGCCATCGTCTCCCTCTCACCGGCCGCGCTCCGTGGGCGGAACGCCGATTGGTGATGAGAGTGCGAGCCGAGGCTGTGGGGTGGCTGTGCGCCGCCTGAGCGCAGGCCCAGGGTCCGCTGTCGCGCAGCCGTCAGGCCTCAACTCGCGCAGCCGTCAGGCCTCAGCTCGCGCAGCCGTCAGGCCTCAGCTCGCGCAGCCGTCAGGCTCGGGCCGGGCAGCGGTCAGGTCCAGAAGGTGGACGGCAGGGCCTCGATCTCGCGGGCGGCCTGCTCGAAGTCGGCGGCGATGGGCCGCAGCGCGTCGATGCCCAGCCGGGCGATGACCGCGGCGTTGAGCCGGGCCCGGGCGGCGACGGCGGGGCCGAAGGCGGCGCGGTCACCCTCGTAGCCGTAGGCGTCCAGCAGCAGGCGCAGCCGGCGGGGCCGGTCGTCGAAGGCGGTGAAGCCCTGTGCTTCGACGACGGCGCGGGCGTGCAGCGGCACCCAGGTCAACGCGGTGAAGGCGAGGTCGAGTTCGCGGGACGACGGCCCGGCCGTGTCCCAGTCGACGAACCCGACGAGCCGGCCGACGCCCGCGTCCCACACCGCGTTGAACGGCGAGGCGTCGTGGTGGCCGACGACCAGCCCCGGCTGCCACGGCCGCCCGGACAGCCAGACGGCGCCGGGCGGCGGCTCCCAGCCGGCGGTGACGTCGTGCAGCCGGCGCAGCCACGCCCCGACCTGCTCCAACGCCTCGTCGGAGAACGCCCACGAGGGCCACGGCCGCCGTTCGCCGATCGTGTCGCCGTCCAGCCAGGACAGCACCTCGCGGCCCCGCTCGTCGAAGCCGAGCACCCGCGGCGCACCGGTGAATCCGACCGCGTCGAGGTGGCGCAGCAGCTCGTGCACCGCCGGGGTCCAGGGGCTGGCGGGGCGGTGCACGGTGTCGCCGATGCGGACGCCCCCGACATGCCGGCCCCCGGGCAGGCGCTGCTCGGCCACGTGCTGCTCGGTCACGTGCTGCTCGGTCACGTGCTGCTCGGTCACGTGCTGCTCGCTCATGATTCGGAGTTCTAGGCGCGACGTCCCGGGACCGCAACCCGTTTTCCGCCGGCCCGATCCGCGCGGCGGCGCAGGTCAAACGGCATACTCCAGGTCGTCGATCATGGCCAGGGCGGTCCAGGTCACCCGCCAGGACGAGATGGAGCAGTCACCGCCGACGACGCGGGTCACGAGGCGCTGCGTGCCGGGTTCGAGTACTGCCGCACGCTGCGCGACCGGTGATCCGCACGGTCGCAGGCTGGAGTGGTGGTGTCAGTGCGCGGCGGGCGGCTCCCCGGCCGGTTGCTGCTGAGCCGTCTGCTCCTGGGTCGCCCGGTCCTGGGCGAGTTGGTCCTGGGCCGCTTGGTCCTCGATGGGCAGGGTCTGCCCGGTCTCCAGCAGCGTCTTGAGGTTCGACAGGATCGCCGGCCACCCGCCGCTGATCGCCTCCAGGACCGTGCTGCCGGGGTCGAAGTCGGTGTGGACGACGGTGAGCCTCACCGTCCCGCCGACCGGCTCGAGGTCGAACACGACCCTGGAGCGGCGCTCGGCGCGCACGGTGGCCAGGAACTCGTCCGCGAACCCGAACGCGGCGGCGAGCTCGGGGGTGAAGGTGTGCCAGGTGTAGGCGAGCCGCCGTGGAGGATCGGCCGCGAGGACGACCTGCTCCGGATCGGCGATCGTCACCCCGCTCTGGCGCCAGACGACCGGTGAGCCGACCTGCCAGTCCGACTCCAGGGTCGCCCCCCAGTAGCGCAGCGTGATGGCGGGATCGGTCAGTGCCTGCCACAGGCCCGGTGGAGTGGTGCGGATGTAGGTGGTGTACACGAACTCGGTGCTGCTCATCGGCTCGGACTCCAGTGCCGTCGACAGGCGGGTGAGCGCATGCCCGCGCTCCGGGGCTGATCCAGCGCCCGGCGATCACGCCCGTCGGTGCGGCGTCGCGGCGGTGCGGCTTCTCCCTGCCGCGCCACCGCGTGGTCACCGGACCCACCGCCAGCACCGCCAGATGCTTGCACACCGACTGGCGGGGTCACGTCCGGCCAGGGTGGCACGGCGTGGCAGGTGTCCGGTGGGTTCGTTGTGGAGAGGAACTGATCCGTGCGATCTTTCCTCGGCCTGGGCGGCCGTCTCGTGGCGGCGGCGGGGCTGCTTGTGCTCATCCTGGCCGGCGCCGGTGCTCTTCTCGTCCACGGGCCTGGCCAGGTGCGGGGCTGGGACACCGACGCCGAGCGCTGGCTCGCCGAGCACCGCACCGGCGGGCTGGTCCGCCTCACCGCGGATGCGACCTACCTCGCCGACACCTGGACGGTCATCGCCGCGACGGCGGTGCTGGCGGCGGCCGCCGGGTGGTGGACGCGGCGCTGGTGGCTGCCGGCGGGGATCATCCTGCTCACCGCGGGGGAGACCGCCGTCTACGAGGCGTCCAACGCCCTCGTGGACCGGCCGCGCCCCGCGGTGCCGCGGCTCGACCCGGGGGATCCGCTGGCCAGCTTCCCGTCCGGGCACACCGCCGCCGCGGTCTGCCTGTATGGCGGCCTGGCCCTCGTGCTGCGCCGGCTCGCCGCGCACGGCCGCCCTGGCCGATCGGCCGCCTCCGGCGACGTCGGCCAGGGCGGTGTCGGCCAGGGCGGTGTCGGCCAGGGCGGTGTCGGCCAGGGCGGTGTCGGCCAGGGCGGTGTCGGTCGGGGCGCAGGTGGGGGCGGGGGGCAGCCGGCGTCGGCTCGGCCGTGGTGGGTCGGGGTCGTGCTGGTCGCGTCGGTGGTTGTCGCGGTGGCCGTGCCGGTGCTCGTCGGGTTCTGCCGGACCTACCGCGGCATGCACCATCCCAGCGACGTGATCGGCGGCGCCTTCCTTGGCGCGTGCTGGCTCGCGGCCGTGCATCGGGTGGTGCTGGCACGGGCGGGAGGTGTGCGCGAGCCTCGCCTGCCCGGGGGGACCAGCGCACGGGCGAAGGAGGTGGACCGGACCGCCGCCGGGGGCGCGGGCGCGGCGGACCGCGAACGGTCCCGGGCCGCGCATGCCGAACCCACGCGTGCCTCCGGTGGCTAGCCCGCATCCGGCGGCCCGGCGCGGTTCCGCGGAACCGCGGAACCGCGGGATCTTCAAGGTCGGACTCGGGCTGCACCTTCGCGTCAGGTGCGCTGCGGGCGGTGCTGCAGTGCGGTGCGGGCGGTGTCGGGCCGGTGGAGTGCCTGTCGGTGTCAGGCCGGCGTGGCCCTGACCGTGGGCGTCGCGGCGGGACCGGAGGCGGTGCCGAAGGCGTGCAGGAAGGTGTCGACCGCGGCGCGGGCGACGGCGTGCTGCTCGGCGGGGGAGATGACCCGGGTGCCGTAGCGGCAGCGGGCCTCCAGCGAACCGGTGAGCAGGGCGGCAAGCTGCTCGGCCGCGGCGGCCGGGTCGCCCGCGCGCAGGTGGCCGGCCAGGGCGAGGCGGGCCAGGCGGTCGGCGAGCGCCTCGGTGACCGGGTCCGATGCCCGGCCGGTGATGATGTCGAGCAGGTCGGGGAACTGGTTGATCTCCGCGTAGAGCAGGCGCCGCAGCGCCCAGCCGCGCTCGTCGCAGTAGCACGCGACGAGCTGGCTGCCGACGTCCTCCAGCGCCGCGCGCAGATCGCCGTCGTGGTCGCGTAGCCGGTCGACGGCCGCGAGGTTCTTCGCCATCGCCCGGTCCGCCTCGGCGGCGATAGCCGCGCGCAGCAGCGTCTGCTTGTCCCCGAAGTGGTTGTAGATCGTGTGTTTGGCGACGCGCGCCTCGGCCGCGATCGCGTCCAGCGTGGCCTGCGTGTACCCCTCGCGGGCGAAGACCACGAACGCGGTGGCGAGGATCGCGTTGCGCTTGTCGATCCGACCGCGCGCACCCGGCGGGGCGGGTGCGCCCGTGGCGGCGGGCGAACCGGCGGCGGCGTCCGATCCGGCGGCTGCGGCGGGCGTCGTCCCACTCATCACGACACCGTATCCCACCGGTCGCTCGGCTCTGCACCCGTCGGTGCACTCCAGCGACCCGGCTGGTTTCTCGGAACGATGCAGCCTGTTAGACTGCACCAGTCGGTGCAGATTGAGGGACTCGTGAGGTGAGCGATGGCGCAGGTGCAGGACGAAGGGCGGTTCGATCCCGTTCTGCGGCGGCTGATCACGGTCGTGCTCCTCGGCGGGATCATGGGCATCCTCGACGGATCGATGGTGGCCGTCGGGGTCGACACCCTGGCCGCGCGCTTCGACGCCGCGCTCAGCACGATCGGCTGGGTCTCCACCGGCTACCTGCTGGCGCTCACCGTCGCCATCCCCGTCACGACCTGGGCCGTCGACCGGTTCGGCGCCCGCCGGCTGTGGCTGGCCGGCCTCGTCGCCTTCCTGGCCGCCTCCGTCGCCTCGGGGCTGGCCTGGAACGTGAGCAGCCTGATCGTCTTCCGGGTCCTGCAGGGACTCGCCGCCGGCATCCTCGACCCGCTCGTGCTCACCCTGCTGGCCCGCGCCGCCGGCCCCCGTCGGGCGGGCCGGGTGATGGGGCTGATGGGCATGGTTCTCTCGGCCGGCCCGGTGCTCGGCCTCATCGTCGGCGGAGCCGTCCTGGCGCACCTGTCGTGGCGATGGATGTTCCTGATCAACCTGCCGATCGGAGCCGTCGCGCTGATCGGCGCGCTGCGGGTCATCCCGCGCGACGCGCCGGCGGGCGACCCGTCGGCGGGGGAGGTGGCGCGGACGCGGCTCGACGTGCTCGGGGTGGCGCTGGTGGGACCGGGCTTCGCCGCGGCGGTGCTGGCACTGTCCCAGGCGGCGGACCGCACGACCTTCGCCGCCTGGCAGGTGCTCGTCCCGCTGGCCGCCGCCGTCGCCCTGCTCGCCGGCTACGTCGGGCACGCCCTGCGCCCAGCCGACGCGCGGCGCCCGCCGCCGCTGATCGACGTCCGGCTGTTCACCAGCGGCGGCTTCTCGGCGAGTGTGACGATCATGATGCTGGTCGGGCTGGCGATGTTCGCGAACCTGTTCGTCCTACCGCTGTACTACCAGCAGCAGCACGGCCACGGCCCGCTCGCCTCCGGGCTGCTCGTCTCGCCGTTCGCGATCGCCGCGATCATCGCCATGCCGCAGTCCGGTCGGCTGTCCGACCGCCTCGGCGCCCGGCGGCTGGTCCGTGCCGGGGCACTCGTCGCCGCCGTCGGCGAGTTCGCGTTCACCCGGGTGGGCGCCCACACCGCCGAGGTCTGGCCGGCGCTCGCCGCGTTCGTCGTCGGACTGGGGTTGAGCTTCGTCGGCGCCCCGACGATGGGCTCGCTGTACCGCACGCTGCCGCCGGCCCTGGTGCCCCAGGGCAGCTCGGTGCTCTACATCCTCAACCAGCTCGGTGCGGCGATCGGCATCGCCGTGGTCACCCTCATCCTGGCCACGGTGGGCGACGGCAGCGGCGTCGACGGGTTCCACGGGGTCTACTGGTTCGCGCTGGGCACCGTCGTGATCATCCTGGCCGCCGGTCTGCTCCTGCCCGGCCGGCCGGAGCCGGCGGCACAACCGGTCGCCCCGCCGGAGCGTACGGCGGAGCTCCCCGTCTCGTGACCGCAAGCCGGGCCGCCGTCCGGGGGGCGCCGCAAAACGCCCGTCGGGCGCCCGGGCGGGTTGTCCGGCTCGGTGCGGGCACGCCGAGGTCATGACACCTGACCAGCACCGTCACGTCCGCTCGGGCCCGGCGCCGGCCGGCGCCGGCGGACCGGTACCCGCTTCCGTGGGGGCGGCGCATGCCCGCGCCGGTGCGCGATCCCGCGCCGCCGGCTCGCCCGTCGATCCCGATCCGGCCCGTACTCCCGGGCTCGAACCGGGCGGTGGCGTGCCGCCGGGGGAGACGCCGCCGGGCGAGGACTCCACCGGCGGGGCGGTCGGCGGCGACCAGCCCAACGCCGAGCCCGTCACGCCCAACCGCACCCCGATGATAATCGCGTTGATCGCGGTCGGGATGGTCGTCCTGCTCGTCGCGGCGTTCTTCCTGGCCGAGGCGGTCGTGCACGTGCACTGATCGTCGATCGGGTGGCCGTCGTCAGGGTGGCCGTCGTCAGGGTGGCCGTGGTCAGGGTGATGGCCGTCAGGGTGATGGTCGTTCGGGTTCCGCCGCGCCGTCGCGGCAGGTTTCCTCCGGCCGGCACCGTGCACACTCCTGGTGTACCGGAATCCCGACTTCCCGGTCGGGCCGGAACGGGCCCGAATGGCTCCGAAACGATCGGGCTGCCGACAATCCGGAAATAGCCGGTGACGGAGAAACGGCGAGAGGAGACCGCGATGGTCACGACGGTAGCCGAGATCATGACTCGTGATCCCGCCACGGTTCGGGCGGACGACACCGTGGACAAGGCCGCGCGGCTCATGCGTGAGATCGACGCGGGCGTGATCGTGGTGACGGAGAACGGTGGTGGTGCCGCCGGGGTGCTGACCGACCGGGACATCACGGTGCGGGTGGTGGCGGAGGACCGTGACCCGCACACCACACCGGTCCGCGACGTCGCCAGCGGCGACATCGAGACGGTGACCTCGAACACCCTGATCGACGACGCGGCCGAACTGATGCGGCTGCGTGCCGTGCGGCGGCTGCCGGTGGTGGACGACAACCGCATCGTCGGCGTCGTCAGCCTGGGCGACCTCGCCCGGGAGGGGGACAACGAGTCCGTGCTCGGACAGGTCAGCTCGATGCCCGCCAACCAGTGACGTCGGTCGGCGGGTGGCCGGCCGCCGCGGCCGACGCGGTCGGGGCCGCCGCGGCGTGAACGACGGGGTCGGGCCGTGGGCGAATGCCCCGGCTCGACCCCGTCGTGTGCCCCGTTCGGTGACCGGTCCCGGTCAGGACTTCCCGGACAGTTCCTTCGAGATTGCGTTCGGGCCGCTGTACTGCCGGTCCGGAATCTGCTCCAGAGTACGGACGATGGATTCGTCCGCGCCGTTCTCCTTTGCCTTCTTCACGATCGCCGAACGATCGGCCGGGTAGTCGACGCCCTTGAGGAACTTCTGCGCTTCGATTGCTGTGGTCATGCAGCCATGATGGCCCGCCGCCCGGCCGTCGAAACCTCGCCCGCATAATTCCACGGAATGTCACGTCGACGTTTCGGAAGTCGGCGACGGCAGGTGGCGGAGTCAGATGTAGAAGGCTTCGTTCACCACCTCGTCAGGAAGGTGGGCAAGAGCCGACAGCAGCTCTTTGACTCCTTGCGCTTCGGGTTCGAACTTCTCGGTGTCCACATTGATGCAGAGCAGTGCGATCAGACCGAACACCCGGTGGTAAATCGGTATGGTGGTGCTTCTCAGCCTTCGACCGTCCGGCAACTGCGTCTGGTACATGGTCGCCCGGGCACGCCGCGGGTTCACGATTCGGTCCAGTGCCACGTTGCTGGCCGGTGAACCCACCTGTCGTCCGGTGAACCCGTTCTGGACGGCGCAGACCGAACGAAGGGGGTCCCGGGTGTCGTGCAGGACGAACTCGATCGGCAGGCGCGCGAACATCGCACCGACGAGGTTGGTCAGGTTGATCAGCGGTTCGATGAGGTTGCGCTGCTGGGCCTGGGGCCCGTCCATCTGCGCCAGTTCCGCCGAGAACTCCTTCCTGACCTGCTGCACCAGTTCGACTGTGCCCGGGGAGATCTGCACCTCCGCGTGGTTCTGCGTCGCCAGGTAGTTGAGTTCCACGGCGCCGCGGACGTTCCGGTCGGCGATGACCCGCTGGCAGGCACGGCGCAGGTACTCGAGATCAAGCTCGACGGCGCGCCCGTCCCGCAGCCGCACCGGATACTCCTCCATGCTGGCCAGCGGCGTGCCCGTCAACAGGGCTTCGGTACTGGGATGCCACCTGTGTGTCTCCCCGGTCTGTCCCGGCTCGGCGCCGGGCGAGCCAGGGAACGGCGGCTTCGTCCTGGGCTTGGCCCGACCCGTCCGTGCGTACACGATCCACTGCAGCAGCAGACGGCTGGCTTCCGCCTCGTCCGCCACGTCGAACAGGTCGAAGGCCCTGATGCCGCCGAGCAGCCCGGGCAGGGGGTCGTCCGCGACCCTGATCGGCAGTAGCCTGCGCCTGAGCCCGAGGGGATCGGTTTGGTAGGCGAGCTCCCACTCCGGTTGCCCGTACGCGAACTTGATGTAGTTCTCCGACACCAGGGCAATCGTGCGTTCCGACCGGGCTCGGGCACGTTGCAGGAAGGTCGTCCACCTCGTTCCGGGCGCGAAGTCCCAGTCCTGCAACAGCACCCGGTAGCCCGCATCCTCAAGCTGCCAGGCGACCCATTCCGCCCAGGTGCGGTCGCTGGCGTGGTAGGAGACGAAGAAGTCGTACTCGGCCCGTCCCCCGGTGCCTTCCGGCTCCGGAACAGCCGCCCCCCGCGGGTTCGCGTCGTTCATGATTGTCAGCATGCCATCCGCGGCGTGGGCCGGATTCAACGCCCCCTGACCCGGCCGGCGGCCAATGGGGCGATGCAGCGCCGTTCGGTCCGCCTGAACCGCATTTCCCGCGAGAAACCTGTCGACTGACAATCAAAGGCCCGGTCCGCACCGCCGGCCGGACGGCTCGGCCCGTACCGGTGGCTCCTGCGTACCCGCGACGAGTTCGTCCACGGCGGTGAGGACGTCCGCCGAGGTGACGGCCAGCAGGCCGGACCCGGGCGCCGGGGCGAACGGGTCGTCGTGCCGGCCGGCCCACAGGGCACGGTGCCGGGGCCGGTCCGGCGGCGGTCCCCAGACCGCCGGCGGCACCGGACCGAACACGAGCACGGAGGGCGTGCCGTAGGCGGTGGCGAGATGCCCGACGCCGGTGTCGGCGGCGACCACGAGCCGGGCCGCGGCGACGAGAGCGCACAGGTCGAGCAGATCGGTGGCGCCGGCGAGCACGGCCGCGGGCCCGAGCCCGGCGCCGTGCGCCACCTGACGGGCGAGTGCCGCCTCGGCCGCCCCGCCCGTCACGATGACCCGATGCCCCCGATCGGCGAGGCCACGGGCCACCCGCGCCCACCGCTGGGCCGGCCAGCGCCGAGCCGGTGCCGCTCCACCCGGATGGACCACAGTGACATCCCGGTCCGCCCGACCCGACCGGTCGGGTCGGGCGAGCGCCAGGTCCGCCGGGTCGCAGGGCACGCCGTACGCGGCGAGCAGCCGGCACCACCGAACCACCTCACGCTCCTGCGGATCCCGGTCCGAGCGCGCTGCGCCGACCCTGCCTGTTCGGCCGGTCCCGTCGGCCCGGTCGAGCCTGGCGGCGCCGCCGATGGGCTCCCACCGTGGGCCCCGCGGCAGGTCGAACGCCCACAGGGCGTCCGGCCGGCAGGTACGCAGCGTGGCGGTGGACTGCGGGCCTCGGCCGTGCAGGTTGACGGCGAGCCGCGGGCGTTCGACGCGCACCGGTCCGAGCGGCGCGGTGTCGAGCACGGCGTCGACGCTCCCGGACAGCAGCGCCACCGGTTCCAGCCAGCGGGGGGCGGCCAGCACCATGTCCACGTCCGGCAGGGCTCGGCGCAGGCCGCGCATCGCGGGCAGACCGGTGAGCAGGTCGCCGAGGCCGAGCGCGCGCAGCACCACGACCGGCCCGCGCCCGGCGGGATCGGTGCTCACGGGTAGGACGTCTCCCAGGACGACGTCACCACCAGTTCCCGGATCTCGCAGCCGGGCGGCTGCGTCAGGGCGAACAGCACCGTGCGCGCGACGTCCTCGGGCCGGTTGAGTTTGGCGTCGGGCCCCGGCTTGTACTGCTCCTCGCGGTCGTCGAAGAAGGCGGTGGTCATCCCGCCGGGCACGAGCAGCGTCACGCCGAGCCGGCCCCGGAACTCCTCGGCCAGCGCCCGGGTGAACCCGACGACGCCGAACTTCGACGCGCAGTACGCCGACGCGTCGCCCGCGACCCGCAGGCCCAGGGTGGACGCGCAGGTCACGATGCGTCCGGCCGAGGCCTCCAGGTACGGCAGCGCCCCGCGGATCACCGCCGCCGTGCCGAGCAGGTTCACGCCGACGATGCGTTCCCAGCCGGCACCGTCCAGCGACCCGAACGGCGCCGGACGGTCGGTCCCCGCGGCGGTGAACACGCCGTCGAGTCGCCCGCCGGCCCGCTCGACGAGCCGGCGGGTGGCGAGCTCGGTGGCGCGGCCGTCGGCGAGGTCGACGATCGCGTGCTCGGCGGACGGGACCGGAAACCGGTCGAGGACGAGGGGCGTTCCCCCGGCGTCGCGCACGGCCGCAACGACCGCGGCCCCCAGCCCCGAGGCCCCGCCGGAGACGAGGACCGTCCCGACCTCGTCCGCGCGGCCGGCCGGGAAGCCCGGCGCCGCCTTCGTGGCCGTCGCCTCCGTGGCTGACGCGTTCGTCGTCGTCGGGTTCGTCGTCACGTGGTTCGTCGTCAGCTGGTTCGTCGTCGTTGTCGCGTCGAGGGTCACCTCAGGTGCCGCCACGGCGCACCGCCTCTCTGATCATCGATGTGGTGGATCGGCCGGCGAGGTAGGGCAGGATGACCGCCTGTCCCCGCCAGGACTCGACCACCGCGGCCTCCGGCAGGTCGCCGGCCGCGTAGTCGCCGCCCTTCGCGAACACGTCCGGGCGCAGCCGCGCCAGGATCGGCGCGGGCGTGTCGTCGTCGAACACGACGACCGCGTCGACGCTGCCCAGCGCCAACAGCACGGCCGCCCGATCGGCCTGGCTCACCAGCGGCCGGTCGGGGCCTTTCAGCCGGCGGACGGACAGGTCGCTGTTCAGGCAGACGACGAGGCAGTCGCCGAGGCGGCGGGCGGCGGCCAGAACGTTGACGTGACCGGCGTGCAGCAGGTCGAAGCAGCCGCCGGTGCTGACCACCACCCCACCGCGGGCGCGGGTGCGCCGCACCACCTCCAGGGCCGCCGCCATCCCGATCCCGGTGCCGGTGCCGGTGCCGCCATGGCCGGCGCCGGTCCCGCCGTGCTCGCCGGTCCCGCCGTGGCCACGGGTGCCGCCGTGACCGCCGCCGGGCTGGTCGGTGGCGTGCTCGCCGGTGTGGCGTCCCGGCTCGGGAGGAAGCGCCGACACGCCACCGGCGGCGAGGAAGGCACCGGCCGCCCGGGTCGCCGCGACGACCGCCTCCGACGGCAGCGCCCCCGCGCCCAGCAGGGCCGCGGCGCTCGCCGCGAAGCGGTCGCCCGCGCCGCACGGATCGGCGTCGACGGGCTCGGCGGGCGCGACCAGGGGAGGACCGGCCTCGGGACCGACCAGCACCGCGCCGCGTTCACCCAGTGTGATCGCCGCGGCGCCGGCGCCCCAGCGGGTCACCAGTCGGCGTCCGCGGTCGGTGGCCTCGGCGATGGGATCGCGCCGCGCCGGGGTGCCGGCGGTGAATCCGCGGGCCTCGGCGAGGTTCGGGGTGACCAGCGTCGCGCCGCGGCACGGTTCGCCGCCGCGCGGATGCGGATCCCAGACGAGCGGCACCCCACCCGGGCGGCTCGCGAGGGCGACCGTCACCGAACGTTCGTGCGTCAGCCCGCGGCCGTAGTCGCTGACGAGAATGCCCCGAGCGGCGGCCAGGGCCCGCCGACCCTCCTCGGGCAGGCCGCCGCGGACCGGAGTCCCGCTACCGCCGCTGCCGCTGCCGCCGCTGCCGCGATCGAGCCGAAGCAGGGTGGTCGCGCCCGCGCGCAGCCGGATCTTCTGTGGGGTCGGGCCGGTCAGGCCGAGGTCGACCACGGCGATCCCGGCGTCGGCGAGCAGGGCGGCGAGCCGCCGGCCGGCGTCGTCACCGGCCAGCGCGGTGACGAGGACGACGTCGGCGCCGTCGCCCGCGGCCAGCAGCGCGGCGAGCCCCGCCCCACCCGGCCGGGCGGTGTCGGCGATCTCGTCGAGGACGGGCACCGGCGCGTCGGGAGCCAGCCGTTCCACCCGACCGGCGACGTCCCGGTCCAGCAACGCGTCGCCGACGATCACCAGCGGGCCGGACCGCGCCCGGCCCGACGCCCGCGTCGCCCGCACGCGGACGGAGCGATCCGACCCGGCGCCGGTGTCGTCGGCGGGCGCCGCCGGCTCGTCCCCGGTCGTGGACGCGCCGGCAGGGGCGACGCCGAGCGCCGCGTCGCAGGCTGCGCAGAGCAGGTGCACGGCGACGAGGTGGGTCTCCTGCACGGTGGCCGTGGACGTCGTTGCGCCGCCGGCGCCGCCGCGGCCGCGGCGGCCAGGGGCGATTCCCCCGCGGGCCGGCCGGTTCGTGCCGGGGGAGGCGGAGCCGACCGCGACGACCTCGTCGCAGGCGGCCGCGAGCGGGCTGTCGGCCGCCCCGACCAGCCCCCACGTGGCCATGCCCAGCTCGTGGGCGGCCCGGGCGGCGTGCAGCAGGTTGGTGCTGCGGCCCGAGGTGGACAGCAGGATCAGCACGTCTCCCGGCCGGCCGTGGGCGCGGACCTGGCGGGCGAACACGGCGTCGTAGCCGTAGTCGTTGCCGATCGCGGTGAGGGCGGAGGTGTCGGCGTGCAGGGCGATCGCGGACATCGGCGGCCGGTCGTCGCGGAAGCGGCCGACGAGCTCGGCGGTCAGGTGCTGCGCCTCGGCGGCCGATCCGCCGTTGCCCGCGGCGAGCAGCCGTCCGCCCGCGGCCAGGACGGCGGCCAGGCGTCCGCCCCAGGCGGTGAGCCGGACGACGTCGACGTCGTCCAGTGCCCGGTGCAGTGCGGCGAGATGCTCGTGCCCCGTCGGCAGCGCGCTCACCGTCACACCCCCGCAGGCAGGTCGGGGGCGCTCAGGCGCGCCGGGCCACGAGCGGCCAGCCGTTCGTAGCTGGCGAGGGTGAGCGCCGCGACCCGGTCCCAGGAGAACAGGGAGCGGGCCCGTCGGGCGCCCTGCGCGCCGAGTTCGAGCCGCCACCCCGGATCGTCGATCAGCTCGGCGAGGGCTTCGGCGATGCGTTCCGGGCAGCGCGGCGGGACGTGCAGCCCGGTCATGCCGTCCACGACCGTGTCGACGAGGCCGCCGACGGCGGAGGCGACGACGGGCACCCCGCAGGCCATGGCCTCCAACGGGACGATGCCGAACGGCTCGTACCAGGGCACACAGGTCACGATGTCCGCCTCCCGGTACAGCGCCGGCAGCGCGTCGTGGTCGACCCGGCCGAGGAAACGCACCCGGTCGGCCACGCCCAGCTCCGCGGCGAGCCGGCGCAACCGGCCCACCTCCGCGTCGCTGTCGATGCCCGCCGGATCCGGCCCGCCGGCGACGACGAGCTCGGCCCGCGGCAGGAGCGGCAGGCTGCTGATCACGTTGCCGACGCCCTTGCGTTCCACCAGCCGACCGACCGACAGCAGCCGCACGCGATCGGCTCGACCGCGCGTGGGGAACGCGGGGCCTTTGGTGGGGGACGCTGGGCCTTCGGTGGGGGACGCTGGGCCTTCGGTGGTGAACAGGGACAGGTCGACTCCGCAGGGCACGACGCTGATCCGCCGCCGCGGCGCGCCCATCCGGACGAGCTCGAAGACCTCGTCGGTGCAGGTGGCGACGAGCTGGTCGACGTCGGCGACGAGCCGGCGTTCCAGCGGGATGCGCGCCGGCGGCGAGGTGTCCTTGCGTCCCTGATGACGGCGCTTGACCACCCCGAGGGCGTGCATGGTGAGCACGACGGGGACGCCGAGCGGGCGGGCGGCGCGCAGGGCGGCGAGCCCCGACATCCAGAAGTGCGCGTGGACGATGTCCGGACGCCGGCACCGCCACTGCCGGTGCAGCTCGGCGGCGAAGCCGTCCATGTAGGGCAGCAGCTCGTCCTTGGGCACGTAGCACGCCGGTCCGGCGGGGACATGGTCGATCCGCACGCCGGCGCCGTGGCGCACGTACCGGGGCAGCTCGGGATCGTCCCGTCGGGTGTGCACGGTGACCTCGACGCCGCGGCGGGCCAGCGCCGTGGCAAGGGCGGCCACGTGCACGTTCTGCCCGCCCGCGTCGACCCCGCCGAGGGCGGCGAGCGGGCTGGCGTGCTCGGAGACCATCGAGACGTTCATCGGGATGCCTCCAGGGCGTCCGGGCTGGTCGGGCCGACGGCCACGGTCGGTCCGGCCGGCGGGGCGGCGGTGGCAGGTGCGAACGAGGGCGCGGTGGCGGTCGAGTGGGCGGTGACTGTCGAGTGGGCGGTGACGGTTGAGGGAGCGGGGGCGGTTGAGGGAGCGGGGGCGAGGAGGGTCTCGACGGCGGCGACGACGTCGCCCGGCTCGACCCGGCTCAGGCAGGGGTGGCCGGGCACCGGGCAGTCCCGGGCACGGCAGCCGGCGCAGCCGAGGCCCTGCTCGCCGAGCAGCACCAGGCGCGGGGTGTGGGGGGCCCAGCGTTCCGCCGGCACGGTGGGGGCGAACAGGGACACGACCGGCGTGGCCACGGCCGCCGCGAGATGCGCCGGTCCGGTGTTGCCGACGACGACGGCCCCGGCCCGTTCCAGCACGCCGGCGAGGGCCGCGAGGTCGGTGCGCCCGCCGAGGTCCCGTACGCCCGCCAGCCCGCCGGCGACGGCGGCGGTCAGCGGTGTCTCCCGGGGTCCGCCGGTCACGACGACCCGGTGGCCGCGCCCGACCAGGTGGCGGGCGACGGCGGCGAAGCCAGCCACGTGCCAGCGCCGCGCGGAGACGGAGGCCCCCGGGTGCAGCACGACGTAGGGCCGGGCGCCCGCCGGCACCGCGCCGACCATCGGCATCGCGCCGTCCGCCGGCATCGCGCCGTCCGCCGGCATCGCGCCGACTGCCGGCCCCGGGCCGATCAGCGGCGTCGGATCGGGCAGCGGCCGGCGCAGCGCCAGCATGCCGTCGTCGCCGACGGGCAGCGGGTAACCCAGCGCCGCCGCTGTCGACAGCGCGCGCGTCACCTCGTGCAGACCGCGCTCGGGTAGCCGGTGACGGACATCGAGCAGCGTGCCGGGATAGTCCTCGCACGCCGCGGCGATGCGCGGCACCCCGGCCAGGCGCAGCAGCAGCGCGACCGGCAGCGGGCTCTGATGGAACGAGGTGAGGATCAGCGCCTCGTCGTGGCGGCCGGCCGCGAGCCGGTCGACGAGGCCGTCGACGTCGTCGCGGCGCACCGGCGGCGGCGTCGCGTCGATCCACGGGCAGCGCCAGACGATCGTCTCGTCGACGCCGGGCAGCAGGCCGGCGGCCGACCGACCGCGGGGGCCGACGAGCAGCGTGACGTGCGCGGCCCGCGCGGCCACCGCCCGGATCGCCGGCCCGGAGAGCAGGACGTCGCCGTCACTGTCGAGGCGGACGACGAGCACCCGCGCGCTCACGACCGCCCCGAGCGCGCCGCCGGACCCACCCGCGCCACTCGCGTCGCCGGGTCGTCTCCGAGCAGCCGGTCGACGGCGGTGAGCAGGTCGGGGGCGACCTCGACGGCCGCGGCGACCTCGACGGCGCGGGTCACCGGTGTCGGCACGAGCACGCCGCGCATGGCGGCGGCCGCGGCGGCGGCCATGTCGGAGCCGATGTCCCCGACGAACGCACAGGATCCGGGGTGCACACCCAGCCGGTCGGCGGCGGCGAGCAGCAGCGCGGGTGCGGGCTTGCGGCAGGGGCAGCCGGCGTCCGGCGCGTGCGGGCAGACCAGGATCGGGCCGAGGCCGCCGAGCAGCGCGTCGAGCCGGCGGTTGACCGCGTCGACCTGGCGGCCGGTCACCAGGCCCCGCCCGATGCCGCTCTGGTTCGACACGACGGCCGTCGCCACGCCGGCCGCGCGCAGCCGCCACAGCGCCGCCGGGGCCGTCGCGACGGGCTCCACCCGGTCGGGATCGCCGTTGTAGGGCACGTCCACGCACAACGTCCCATCCCGATCGAACAGCACCGCCCGCACCTGGTTGGGCACATATCGTCCGTCCACTCGCGGTGAGTCGTCCGAGTTGAGCACGGGATCGGTCTGTCCAGTCACGCAGACAGGACTGCCCTGGCGAACGCCGCCAAAACTACTACTCTGAGTAATCAAATGAGGCTGGAGGGTTGCGTGACCGGTCGAGGGATGTCGGATGCCACCCCCTCATCCCCTGGCCTGCCGCGATTGTGCCGGCACCTGGGCTGAGCTGGCTGCGTCCGCGCGACGATCGCGGTGAGGACCGGTGTGGTCAGGCAACGAGCCGGTCGAGGTGGTGGTCAAGTCGAGGTGGTGGTCAAACAGTCGGCGGCGTCCGCGCCACCTCCGCGACAGCGCCGGCGACCTGCTCGGCGCTCAGGTCGTCCAGGCAGGCCGGGCCGTCCGGGGCGAGCGGGCAGCGGGCCGTCCACCAGCACTCCTGCTCGGTGATCGCGAGGGGTCGGCGGACGGCGCAGTCCGGCAGGCCCTGCAGGTCCGCGCCGAGGGTGCGCCGCGGGCGCCGGGCGTCGGTGCCCGCTGTGCCGCCGGCCAGCCTGCGATCGGCCAGCCTGGTGCGTGTGGCCGACCCGTCCTGCCCGACCAGCCCGTAGCGAGCGGCTGTGCTGGGGCCGAACAACGTCACGGTGGGAGCGCCGACCGCGGCCGCCAGGCGCACCGGACCGGTGTCGCCGCCCACGACGACGCCACCGCGTTCCGCCACCGCCGCGCACAGCCCGGCGAACTCCCGCAGCGACAGCGGGGGCACCGCCACCGCCCTCGGCACCGCCGTCCCGTGCGGGTGCAGCAGCGGGTGACCCCGGGCGGTGAGCAGGCGGGCGAGTTCGGCCCAGCGCGGCGCCGGCCACCGCTTGACCGCCATCCCCGCGTCGGGGACCAGCAGCACCGGCACGCCCCCGCCGGCCGTGCCGGACGCCGTGCCGCCGGGCGTGGTGCCGCCGGGCGTGGTGCCGCCGGGCGTGGTGAGTGCGACGAGGCGGTGCCGGCCCTCGGTGAGCTCGCCGGAGTCCAGGGCCACCTGTCCCGGCGGGCGTTCGCCGAGCTGGTCGGGCTCGCGCCGCCCGCCCGCGGGTCGGTCGGCGCCGTCGGGGAGCCGGAGCCAGCCGTCGGCGGCGAGTAGCCGCACGTAGCGGTCGCCGATCGGCTCGTGCGGGCCGGGGCCGCGCCACAGGTCCGTCACCGCGAAGCGGGGCCGGCCGGATTCGATCGCCGCCGGTACGCCGCTGTGCCGGGTCGTCGTCACGGCCAGATCCGGACGGCGCGCCATCGCGTCACGGACGGCGGCCTGCACGGCGCGCCCGCCGTGGTCGGTCAACGGGAGGATCTCGGCGACCCGTGGGTCGCCGTGCAGCAGCTCGACCGCCGGGGTGAAGGTGAGCACCCGAAGCCGCGCGCGGGGATGGCTGTCGGCGAGCAGGTGGATGGCCGGCAGGGCGATGAGCAGGTCGCCGATACCACCCAGCAACTCGACGAACAGGATCTCGCCGATGCCCGGAGCCGTCGCCGGGCCTGCGCCGGCCGGGCCTGCGCCGGCCGCGCCTGCGCCGGCCGGGCCAGCGGTGGACGGAACCGCGGTGGACGGAACCGCGCCGGCCGGGATGGCGGTCATCGGCGGGGCTGCGGTCGGGCGTCGTCGGCGAGCACCTGGTGGTAGAGGCGGGTGTGGGCCGCGCCGATCGTGGGCCAGGTGCGGGCGGCGACCAGGCGCTGCCCGCCGGCCGCCACCCGCGCCCGCAGCGCCGGATCCCCCAGCGCGCGATGCAGCGCGGCGGCCAGGGGCACCGGGTCGCGTACCCGGTCGGCGACGAGGACCGTCCGGCCGTCGACCAGCGCCGGATCGGGCGGGTCCGCGGCGGTGACGATCGTCGCCAGCCCGTGGGACAGGGCGGCGGCCAGCGCCCCGCTCTTCGTCGTCACGCCGGCGGTGAACGGCAGGACGCACACGTCGGCCGCGGCCAGGATCTCCGAGACCTCGGCGGCGGGCAGGTGCCCGGTGAAGGTGACCAGGTCGCCGACCCCGGCGGTGTGGGCGTGCTCGGTGAGCTCGCGGCGGAACGCCGCCGCCTCGGCCGTGGGCAGCGCGAGCGAGGTGAATCCGCCGACGATCGCGAGGCGTAGCCGCGGCCGCCGCGTGTGCAGCGCGGCGACGGCGTCGATCAGGTAACGCACGCCCTTCACCGGATGGACGAAGCCGAAGAACACCGCCACCTCGGCGTCGGGCGGCGCGTCCAGCCGGGCGTGTAGCCGGGCGCGGGAGGGGAGCGGGGTGGCGCGGGGGATGTTCGCGGGGACCGGCACCGTCTGGGTGGTCCGGCCGAAGCGGGTGTGCACGGTGGCGGCATGGTCGGGGTTGGTGACGATGAGGGCCCGCGCCCGCGGGACGAGGGTCAAGGTCTCCCGATCCCACCAGCCACGCCGTTCCGGCACCCGCCACAGCGCCGCCGGCAGCCGCGACGGCCATGCCCACCAGCCGTACTCGTGCAGCGTGGCCACCCAGACGGCCCCTGCGGCGGCCAGGACGGGCAGCAGCCCCGGGGCCGGGGAGAACCCGAACGCCGACGGGGCGAACTGCACGTGGACCACGTCCGGCCGTAGCCGCCGCAGGGCCTGCGCGGTGGCGCGCAGACCCGCCGGCCCCCAGCCCCGTCCGGTGGCGACCACCGGCAACGTGCCGGTGTCGCCGTCGAGGCGTCCGGCGGTGACCAGCACGGGTTCGACGTCGTCACGCAGCGCGGCGGCGAGCCGGACGGTGTAGTCGGCGACGCCGTCCTCGGCGGGGGCGAGACTGCCGCAGACGAAGGCGACCCGCGGCCGCCACCCGCCGTCGCCCGGGCGCTCGCGTCCGGTTGCCGGCGACCCGGCCGGGGCGGCTCGGTGAGCACTCCCGGGCATGCGGGAGGCCTACCCGCTCCGGCGGTGCACCATCGTCTACCAGCATTGATTACGTTGAGTAGTAGTTTTGTTGCCGAGGGTCCGGGAATCGGGTGGGGAGCGCCGCCAACGACGCAAACGACGGGGGAGGGCAGACGTGGGCCGCCATCATCCGGCCGCCGGCAGCGGCGGCCCGCTGGACCTCGCCGACGCGCGCCGGATCCTGGCCGTCCGCCCGGACAACCTCGGCGACGTCGTGCTGCTCACCCCGGCACTGCGGGCCCTGCGCGCCGCGGCGCCCGCCGCGGAGCTGGACCTGCTGACCTCCCCGGCCGGCGCCGCCGCCGTGCCGCTCATCGACGACGTCGACGAGGCGATCGTGGCCCGCGTGTGCTGGCAGGACGCCGGCGGGCGGGCCGTCGAGCCGGGGGAGCAGGACCGGCTCGTCGGCGCCCTCGCCGCCCGCCGCTACGACGCCGCCGTCATCTTCACCTCGTTCTCGCAGTCGCCCTGGCCCGCCGCGTTCGTGTGCGCGCTGGCCGGGATCCCGGTGCGGGTCGGCGCGTCGCGGGAGTTCGGCGGCTCGCTGCTCACCCACTGGGTGGACGACCTGCCCGGCGGCGTTCATCAGGTCGACCGGGCGCTGTTGCTGCTGCGCCACGCCGGGCTGCCCGCCGCTGGCAGCCATCCCCGCCTCACCGTGCCCACGCAGGCGCGCACCCGTGTGCGTCCGCTGGTCGAGGCCGGCCCGTACGCGGTGCTGCTGCCCGGCGCGAGCTGCTCGTCGCGGCGTTACGATCCCGACCGGTTCGCCCAGGTCGCCGGCCTGCTCGCGGGGGAGGGGCTGCGCGTCCTCGTCGCCGGGACGCGCGAGGAGGCGCCCCTGGTCGACCGGGTCCGCGCCGGGGCCGGTCCGGCCGGACGGGGGCTCGCCGGCGCCCTCGACGTGCCGGGGCTGGTCGCGTTGCTCAGCGGGGCGGCGGTCGCCGTCAGCAACAACTCGGCCGGGGCGCACCTGGCCGACGCGGTGCGCGCGCCCGTCGTCACCCTGTTCGCCGGCACCGAACGGGAGGCCGAGTACCGGCCGCGCGCCGGGCGCGCCGTCGTGCTGCGCCGGGCGACGCCGTGCTCGCCGTGCCGTGCCTTCACCTGCCCGTTCGAGCAGGAGTGCCTGGACCTGACACCGGTCGAGGTCGCCACCGCCGCGCTCGGTCTCTGCGCCCGGGGACGTGCCGCGTGAGCGCCGCGCTGCGCCGCGCGCCCTGCGCGACCGGCGAGGTGGGGGCCGAACCGGCGGGTACGGCGGCGGCCGGGGTGGCGGGCGAGGCGGGGCTGTCCGGGCTGCTTGACCGGTTCGCCGACCTCGACCTGCTCGTGGTCGGCGACGCGATGCTCGACACCTGGCTGTGGGGGCCGCCGCGGGGACTGTCCCGGGAGGGCCCGGTGCCGGTCGTGTCGGTGACGGCCCGCACCGAGTCCCCGGGCGGGGCGGGCAACGCGGCGCTGGCCGGATCGGTCGTCGGCGCGCGCGTCCGGCTGGTCGCCATGGTCGGCGACGACGCCGACGGCCGCCGGCTCGCTGACCTGCTCGACGCGGGCGGGGTCGGCACGGCCGGCCTGGTGGCGGAGCCGGGCCGCGCGACGCTGGCCAAGCGGCGGATCTGCTCGGGCAACCACCTGCACCTGCGCTGCGACACCGGCGACGAGACTCCGCCGGCGCCCGCCACGGCCGCCGCGCTCGCCGCCGGTGTGAGGGCGTCGACGCCGGCCGCCTGCGCCGTGCTGGCCTGCGACTACGGCGCCGGGATGTTCACGCCGGAGCTGATCGACGCGGTCGGCGCGGCGGCCCGCGCGGCGGGGCGGCGGCTCGTCGTCGACGCCCACGACCCGGGTCGCTGGGCGGGGGTCCGGCCCGATCTGGTCAAGCCGAACGCCGGCGAGGTCGTGGCGCTGCTGCCACCCGGCGCCCGCGACGCGTTCGCCCGCGACCGCGTCGCCACCGTGCGCCGCTGCGCCGGGCCGATCCTCGCGGCCAGCGGCGCCCGCCTCGCCGCGGTCACCCTGGACCGGGACGGCGTCGTCGTGCTCAGCCGGGACGACGAACCGTGGCACCTGCCGGCCGGCACCGACGCCCCCGACGAGCGGACCTCGGGTGCCGGCGACAGTTTCATCGCCGCGATGGTCCTCGCCCTCGCCGCCGGCGCCGCCCCGCGCGCCGCCGCCCGGCTCGGCTCGCTCGCCGCCTGCGCCGCGGTGTCCACCCCGGGCACCGGCACCTGCTCGGCGGCGGACCTGCGGGCCCGCCTGCGTACGACCGGTGACGGCCGCGACGGCGACCCCGCGGGCGGGGTCCGCGGCGCCGTTCTCGACGCCGCGGCGCTCGCCGACGCGGTCGCCGCGCACCGCTGCCGGGGCCGGCGGATCGTGTTCACCAACGGCTGCTTCGACGTCGTCCACGCCGGCCACATCGCCTACCTGCACGCCGCCCGGCACCTCGGTGACATCCTCGTCGTCGCAGTCAACAGCGACGCCGGCGTGCGGCGACTCAAGGGCCCGGACCGGCCGATCAACTCGCTCGCCGACCGGCTCGCGGTACTCACCGCCCTGGCCGCCGTGGACCACGTCGCCGTGTTCGACGACGACACCCCCGAACGGCTCCTGCGCGCGTTGCGGCCCGACGTCTACGTCAAGGGCGGCGACTACACCGAGTCGATGCTCGCCGAGGCGCCGCTGGTCCGGGCGCTCGGCGGCGAGGTGCGCTTCGTCGACTACGTCGCGGACCGGTCGACGTCGGACCTGCTCGGGCGCATCCGCCGGCGCGGGGCGGCACTGCCATGACGGGCGGGTTGGACGTGCTCATCCCGACCTGCGGGCGGCCGGCGGCGCTGGCGGTGACCCTGGCCGGGCTCGCCAACCAGAGCGCCGGCGGGTTCCGCGTCGTCGTGTCCGACCAGAGCCCCGCGACGCCCGCCGCCGACGCGCCGGAGGTGCGGGCGATGGCCCGCCGGCTGCGCCGCGGCGGCCACCGGGTCGACCTGTACCACGGCCACCCGCGCCGCGGTCTGGCCGAGCATCGCCAGTTCCTGCTCGACCAGGCCGACGGCGAGTACGTCCTGTTCCTCGACGACGACGTCTTCCTCGACGCGTCCACCGTCGCCCGGATGCTGGCGGCGATCGGGGAGCTGCGCTGCGGGTTCGTCGGCTGCGCGCCGCAGGGCCTGAGCTACCTCGACGACGTCCGCCCGCACGAGTGGACCGCCTTCGAGGAGGTCCGCGGGCCGGTGCGCCCCGAACGGGTCCGCAAGGGCGGACCGGCCTGGGAGCGGTGGCGGCTGCACAACGCGGCGAACCCGGCCCACCTCGCCGAGCGGGTGACGCTGCCGGCGGGCGGCTGGCTGGCCTACCGGGTGACCTGGATCGCCGGCTGCGTGCTCTACGACCGCGCCGTGCTCGTCGACTGCGGCGGCTTCGAGTTCTGGCGGCGGCTGCCCGCCAGCCACCGGGGCGAGGAGATCGTCGCCCAGCTCCGGGTGATGCAACGGGCCGGCGGTGTGGGCCTGCTGCCGTCGGGCGCCCAGCACCTGGAACTGCCCACGAGCGTCGTCGATCGCGACGTCGACGCCTACGCCGAGATCGTCGAGACCGACGACCGCGACCGCGACTGCGACCGCGACCGCGACTGCGACCACGACCGCGACTGCGACCGCGACCGCGGGGGGACGGGGACCGGATGAGAATCCTGCTCTGGCATGTGCACGGCTCGTGGACGACGTCGTTCGTCCAGGGCGGGCACTCCTACGTGGTCCCGGTGCTGCCCGGCCGCGGCCCCGACGGCCTCGGCCTCGCCCGCACCTACCCGTGGCCGGGCACCGTCGCCGAACTCGGACCGGACGAGCTGCGCGACGCCGGCGTCGACGTCGTCGTCCTGCAGCGCCCGCACGAGCTGGAGCTCACCGAGCGCTGGTTGGGCCGGCGGCCGGGCCGCGACCTGCCGGCGGTGTACGTCGAGCACAACACCCCGCGGGGCGACGTGCCGCTGACCCGCCATCCCGTCGCCGACCGGCCGGAGCTGCTGCTCGTCCACGTCACCCACTTCAACCGGCTGTTCTGGGACGCCGGAAACACCCCCACCCGGGTCGTCGCGCACGGCATCGTCGACCCCGGCGACCGCTACACCGGCGAGCTGGCCCGCATCGCGGTGGCGGTGAACGAGCCGGTGCGCCGCGGCCGGGTCACCGGCACCGATCTGCTGGCCGGGTTCACCCGCGCCGCCCCGGTCGACGCGTTCGGCATCGGTGTGGCCGCGCTGCCCGCGCACACCGGCCTGCCGAGGGCGCGGCTCGCGGTGTTCGACGACCTCGCCCAGGCCGACCTGCACGACGCCCTCGCCCGCCGGCGGGTGTACGTCCACCTGCCGCGCTGGACCTCCCTGGGGCTGTCCCTGCTGGAGGCGATGCAGCTGGGCATGCCGGTCGTCGCGCTGGCGGCGACGGAGGCGACCGAGGCGGTGCCGGCCGAGGCGGGGGTGCTGTCCACCGATCCGGCGGTGCTCGTCGACGCCGCCCGCCGGTTCCTCGCCGATCCGGAGCTGGCCCGCGCCTACGGCAAGCGGGCCCGCCAGGCGGGGCTCGCCCGCCATGGCCTCGGGCGTTTTCTGGCCGACTGGGACGACGTCCTCGCCCAGGTCGCGCGATGACCCCCGCGACGGCGGTTTATCCATTCATACGCCCGGATATGTGGATCCCATGGCAGTCGGGCCGGAGCCACCAGTCGGGACCTTTCTCGACCGGTTCGTCCTCCCGTCGGGTCCGGACGCTCCGGGCCGGGCGCGCCAGCGGCTGACGGCGGACCTGACCGGCCGGGGCGTCCCGGCGGAGGTGACCGAGACCGTCCTGCTGCTCGCCAGCGAGCTGGTCACCAACGCCGTGCTGCACGGCCACGGCGAACCGGTGGTGGAGATCCGGACCACCGATGACCTGGTCTGGGTGGGCGTGCGGGACCCGGACCGCCGGCGGCCGCAGGTGCGCCACGTCGACGCCGACTCGCTCGGCGGACGCGGCCTGCACCTCGTCGACGCGCTGGCCGAGGACTGGGGCGCGGCCGCCGTCCCCGGCGACGGCAAGACCGTCTGGTTCCTCCTGCGCCGCTGATCCCGGCCGCTCCCGACGTCACGAAGCCTCGGCACGATGGGTCCGCGATCTGGCCGGGACGGCGAGGGGACGGGTCGGGCGCGGCAGCGTGAGGCAGACCAGCGCGGCGAGGACGACCGCGGTGACGATGATGATCCAGCCCAGGTCGTAGGCGTCGGTGAGCGAGCCGAGGTCGTCGCCCGTCGCGCCGCCGAGCGCGGCGACGAGCAGGGCGGTGCCGATGACGGTGCCGATCTGGCGGGCCATGGTCACCACCGCGGAGCCGGTCGAGAAGCTCGCCGGGGGCAGCGCGGTGACGGCCGCGCTGATCAGCGTCGGCAGGATCAGCCCGACGCCGACGCCGGTGAGCAGCATCCCGGGCAGCATGGCGCCGACGTAGTCCGGCTGCGGCGCCATCCGCAGGATCCACCAGCCGATCCCGGCCGCGAACACGCCGCAGCCGCCGGCCGCCACCCGCCCGGGCCCGAGGCGGGCCACCAGCGGCCCGGCGGCGAGGGCGAGCCCCGGCACCATCAGCGGTCCGGGGGCGATGGCGAGCCCGGTCCGCAGCGCCGACCAGTGCCAGCCGTCCTGACACCACAGCACGGCCGACAGCAGCATCGCCGCGAACGCGACGCTGAACACGAACGCGGCCACCGCCGCGGCGCTGAAGGTCCGCACGCGCAGCAGCGGCAGCGGCAGGACCGGCGCGGGATGACGCGCCGAGCGGTGGAGGAACCCGGCCAGCAGCAGCACGCCGGCGAGCAGCGACCCGACGATCCGCGCCGAACCCCAGCCCCAGTCTGGCCCGCGCACCAGCCCCAGCGCCAGCGCCGCGATCCCGACCGTCAGCACGACCGCCCCCGCCAGGTCGGTACGCCCCGCGCCGGGGCGCCGCGGCAGGTGGGGCAGCACCCGCGGTCCGGCGACGAGCACGGCGAGCCCGACCGGCAGGTTGACCAGGAACACCCACCGCCAGTCCAGCTCGGTCAGCAGGCCGCCGGCGACGGGCCCGAGCGCGGCCGCGAGCCCGCTCACCGCCGTCCAGGCCCGCACCGCGGCCCCGCGCCGCTCGGGCGGCGCCGCGGCGAGCAGCAGGCCGAGGGAGGACGGGGTCATCACGGCGGCTCCCGCCGCCTGCAGCACCCGGGCGGCGACGAGGAACCACACCGCGGGGGCGACGGCGCACAGCGCGGAGGCGGCGACGAAGATCCCGATGCCCCACAGGTAGGCGCGGCGCGGGCTGGTCCGGTCCGCGAGGTTCCCGGCCGGCACGAGCAGCGCGGCGAACACGACGGCGTAGCCGTTGAGCACCCACGACAGCGACGACAGCGACGAGCCGTCGAAGTGCCGGCCCACGTCCGGCAGGGCGACGTTGACGACGAACAGGTCGAGGTTCGACATGGCGACCCCGGCCGCCACCACCGCGAACACCCGCCCGAACCGCCCACCGCCCACGGGGCTCTCCTTCATGCTCGCTCCTCGCTCGCACAGTGAGTCCGAAAATCAAACTGACTGGTCGAGGGGAAGCCTAACCCCAGCGGGTTGGAGAATCCAACGATGGTCGTGGGGCTCGCTGGCCGTCGAGCTGCCTGGCCGTTCGAGGCTGCCTGGCCGTTCGGGGTGGCTGGCCGTTCGGGGTGGCTGGCCGTCGGGCTGGCGGGCGGGGCGGGCGCGGGCCGCCGGAGTTGGTGGGTGACGTCCGTGGACGGTGCGTCGGCTCCGGCGGCGCCACGCCTGCGGTCACCAGACGACGGGCAGGGTCTCCGGTCGGCCGATCGGCGCCTTGAGCTCGTAGCGCAGTTCGGCGGGCGCCACCGCGAGCCGCAGTCCGGGCACCGTCTCGATCAGCGCGGTGAGCACCTCGGTCAGCTCGACCCGGGCCAGGTGCGCGCCGATGCAGTGGTGCACGCCGGCCCCGAAGGTCAGGTTCGGTACGGGCTCCCGGGTCAGATCGAGGCGGTCGGGGTCGGTGAACACCGCGGGGTCGCGGCTCATCGCCGCCAGGGGCACGACCACCACCTCCCCGGCGCGCACGACGAAACCGCCCAGGTCGACGTCCTCGGTCGCCACCCGCGGGAAGGTCATCGACAGGGGGTGGTAGCGCAGAAGCTCCTCGATGGCGTTGGGCATGCCGCTCGGGTCGGCGACCAGGGACTCCCAGTGCGACCGCTGGGTGAGCAGGGTCGTGATGACGTTCGAGATGACGCCGCCGGTGGTCTCGAATCCGCCGATGAGCAGGGTCATCGCGAGCGAGTGCAGTTCAGGCTCGGTGAGGGTGCCGTCGTCGTCGGCCGCGGCGATGAGAACGTCGAGCAGACCCTCCGGGCTGTGGGTGTCGCCGGCGGCGGCCTTGCGCGCACGCACCAGCTCGCCCATGTACCCGTAGAGGGCGAAGAGCCCCTCGGCGGCGCCCTTCGGGTCGAGATGGAACCGGAACAGCGACTCGCTCCAGGTCCGGACCTTCTCCCGGTCGAGATCGGGGACGCCGAGAAGCTGGCAGATCACCTCGATGGGCAGATGGAACGCCAGGGTGCGGATGTCTCCCGGCGCGCCCTGGGCCGTCATCGCGTCGATCCGGGCCCGGGCCGTCGCCGCGATCCAGGGCCGCATCCGTTCGATGCGACGGTGGGCGAATCCGGCGTTGACCATGCGTCGGATCCGGGTGTGCTCCGGCGGGTCGAGCCAGAGCATGGAGTTCGGATCGGGCATCTGGCCCGCCGTCAGGGGCGGGGAGAAGTCCAGCGTCCGGGTGCGGGAGAAACGGGAGTCGGCGAGCATCGCCCGGGCCGGCGCATAGCGGACGATCAGCCAGATCGGGAGCTGGCCGGGACCAAAACGCACCCGGATCGCGGGTGCTTCGCGCGCATATTCTGCCAGCCGTTCCGAGGAGTGTGGAGAGAATGTGTCGTCAAAGGGAAACGAGGGGATTTCCTGATCGTTCTGCACGGCTTCCGTAATGGACATGGAGGGAGAACTTCCTTTCGCTGCCAGGGCGGGGGGAGCAGCGCGCCGATCGTTGCACGCCGGTTGGCCGCACGTAGTGAAGACGATCGAAAAAGCAGGTCGGAAGCGACGCCCGGACAGCTTGTCGCCAACATGCTCTGCACACGTCCCGCCGCTGGCAGGAGAAGGTCACCCGCCGCGCCGCCGCATTGTCGGGCGCTAGAATTCGCCACCGCCGCGCCGCCCGCGGGCGCCGCCGCCGCCGTCGCCACCGTCCGCCACCACCGCCGCGGCCGCTGTCGCCGCGGCCACCCGATGGCCGGTTCCCCCGGACGTTTTGTGATCCCCCGAACACGTTGCCGGCACCCCACCGGAGTGCCCATCTGGCCGGTCCTGACCCGGTTCACGTTGACGCCGTGCCTGTCCGTGGGCCAGATTGGCCCCGCATACGAATCCGACATTCAACCCAAATGGGCCATTACTGGTCCTTGCCGAGGAGAGTGCCGTGACGCTACTGGTCCGCTGGTGCCAGCGGTACCGATGGCTGGTCGTCGCGGCGTGGGTGGTAGCGCTGATCGCCGCGACGAACGTCGCCCAGGAGAAGGGCGCCCGGTTCAGCCAGGATCTCGGCGTCACCGGCGCCGAATCGCAGCAGGCGATGGACCTGGTGGCCGACATCATGCCCAACCGGAGACTGCCGGACCTGGAGATGATCGTCGTGCGCGCCCGGGCGGGTGACGTGCAGGCGCCCGAGGTGCGGGCGCGGGTCGCCACGATGATCGCGCAACTCGGCAAGCTCCCCGGCGTCACCGGCGTGTTCGACCCCTACAGCCCGCTCGGCGCCGTGCCGCTCGGTGGCAGCCCCCTGAGCGCGGACGGGCACACCGCGATCGTCTCCGTGCTCATGAAGGACGCGCCGACCACGCCCGACCTGCCCGCGATGCGCCGGCTGATCGCCACCGCCCGCGACTACGACGCGCCCGATCTGCAGGTCGAGGTCACCGGGCCCGCCACCACCGTGGTCGTGCAGGGGACGATCTCCCCCTGGCCGATCGCGATCGGCATCGGCGTGGCGCTGCTCATCCTCTGCCTGGCGGTGCGCTCGCCGGCCGCCGTCGCCGTGTGCGCCGTCGCCGCGGGGGCGGCGACCGCGGGGGCGCTGGCCGCCGTCACCCTGCTGTCCCACCGGGCCAACGTCATGCAGCTCGCGACGTTGCTGGCACTGGTGCTCGGCTTCGGGCTGAGCCTCGGTTCCGCCCTCGTCGTCGTCAACCGCTGCCAGACCGACCTGCGCCGGGGACGCGGACCCGCCGACGCCGTGCGCGCGGCGATGCGCCATCCCGGCCGGGCGACCGTCGCGGGCAGCCTCGGGCTCGCCGTGGTCATGCTCGGCACCAGCGCTTTGCGCCTCAGCGTGTTCGACGGCCTCGCCCTGGCCGGGTTCACCGCCGCCGCCGTGAGCATCCTCGTCGTCGTCACGCTGCTGCCGGCGATGCTGGCGATCTCCGGGCGGGGCCTGCTGGTCTGGGCCGAGCGGACCCACCTGAGCGTCACCGGGACCGGGCTGCCGGTGCGCCCCGGCCTGCGGTCCTGGTGGGCGGGCACCGTCGGGCGCCACCCGCAGGTGCTGGCCGGCGCCGCGGTCGTGCTGCTCACCGTCCTGGCGCTGCCGGTGGTGGGCCTGCGCCTCGGCGGCACCGACAACGGCGTCGACCCGACGTCGACGACGAGCCGGCGCGCCTACGACCTGGTCAGCGACGAGTACTTCCCCGGCCTGAACGGGCAGCTGATCGTCATGGCCACGGGGATCTCCGCGGACCAGCCGAACGCCGTGCCCCACCTGCTGACGGCCCTGCAGGGCACCCGCGGCGTGCAGCGGGCCTTCCTCGTCCTGCAGAACGCCCAGGCGGCGAGCGCCCTGATCCAGGTGTTCCCGAACGACCCGCCGCGATCGGCGGCGGCCAGCGACCTCGTGCACCGCCTGCGCGACTCCACCGTGCCGGCGGCGATCGCGGGCACCTCCCTGGAGGTGTACATCGGCGGCCAGACGGCGATCTTCGAGGACATGTCGGACCGCTTCGCCCGGGTCCTGCCCGCCTTCCTGATCCTGGAACTGGGCGTGCTCGGCGTCGCGGTCCTGCTCGGCCTGCGCTCGGTGCGCCACAGCCTGGCGATCACGGCGGCCAGCATGCTCGCCCTCGCGGCGACCATGGGCGTCATCACCTCGGTCTTCTGCAACGGCTGGCTGGCCTCCGGGCTCGGCGTGCGCACCGGCCCGATCGAGCCGTTCATCCTCGGCCTCATCCTGATCATCGTGTACGGGCTGTCGATCGGGATGCACCTGACGCTGCTCAACCGGCTGCGCGGCTCCGCCGACGCTGCCGATCCCCAGGCGGAGGTCAGCAGCCGGCATGCGGACGTCGGCGGTGTCGTCATCACCATCAGCATGATCATGGTCGCGGTGTTCGTGGCGCTCACGACGCAACAGGTGCGGATGATGAAGCTGCTCGGCATCGGACTGTCCGTCGGGGTGATCCTCGACGCCCTCGTGCTGCGGCTGGTGCTGCTGCCCGCGCTCATCCACCTGGTCGGGCTGGACCATCATCGCGGCGACCCGCCGCGGCCCACCCCGCCTGCCCCGCCGCGCCGCGGCTCGCGCCGCCGGCTGCTGCCGCTCGGCGCGTCGACGTCGACGTCGACCAAACGCACCGGCCTGGTCCGCCTGTACATCGCCGGCGCCGGCCGCCCCGACGGGGGCCCGGGGGCCGGCAGCAGCGCAGCCACCGTCGCGGGCGGCGGCCTACCGCCGTTCCCCCGGCCGCGCATCCCCCGGCCGCGCACACCCGTGCGCGGAGTCCGCGGTGCGCACCGGCCGGCGCACCCGCCGGCTCACCCGCCGGCTCACCCGCCGGCCGCGGCGCAGGCGTCGCTCAGCACGCCGGTGGGCGAGCCGAGCAGGAATCCCTGCCCGTAACGGATCCCGGTCTCGCGGGTGGTGAGCAGCTCGCCGGCCGTCTCGATGCCCTCGGCGACCACACCGCCGCCGATCTCCTCGGCGACGTGCACCAGGCCCGTCGCGACCGCGCGGCGGGCCGGGTCGGCGTCGATGCCCTGGGTCAGGCTGCAGTCCATCTTGATGATCTCCGGGCGGAGCCGGACGAGCTGCTCCAGCCCGGCGTAGCCGGCGCCGACGTCGTCGGCGGCCAGGCGGACCCCGAGCCGGCGCAGCCGGGCCAGAGCACGGGTGACCTCGGGGGCGTCGGCGATCCGCTCGTGCTCGGTGATCTCCACCAGGAGGCGCTCCGCGTCGGTTCCGCTGATCATCTCCACCAGGCCGGCCGACAGGGTGGTCGCGGAGGCGTTGACGGCGAGGCCGATCTGCGCGGGGATCTGGGGGAGCGCACCCAGGGCGCGGCGCACCGCGGCCAGCTCCAGCTCGACGGTCAGCCCGACCGCGCCGGCCGCCGCGAACCACTGCGTGGTGCTGCGCGAGGAGTCCGGAAACCGGGACAACGCCTCCACCCCGATGATCCGCCCCCGCTCCAGGTCGAACACCGGCTGGAAGGCGAGCGCCGGGCCGCCCTGGTCGATCAGGCGGCTGACGTCCAGCCAGACCTGACTGCGTGCCTGCCACATCCGGTGCAGGTCGGTCACGGAGTCGCGCAGGATCTCGGCGAGCATGCGCAGGAACCGGCCATCGCGTTCCCGCAGCTCGTAATGGGGCCGGTGGGCGATGCAGCCGAGCAGGCCGTAGAGCGCGCCGTCGCCGTCCACCACCGGCACGGCGGCGTAGGAGCGGATGTCCAGTTCGCGCGCGACGGGCGAGTCGGCGGTGCGGGGGTCGGCGAAGGTGTCGGGGATGAGCGCCGGCAGCCGCCCGCTGAGCACCTCGGCATACAGGCCGGTCTGTCGCCGCACGGTGGACCCCTGGGTGAGGTGGAAGGACCCCCCGTCGCCGTTGAGGACCTGGATGACGAGCACGTCGCCCTCGATCCGGCCGAGCCACGCCGCGTCCATCCCGAGATGCCTGCGTAGCACGCCGAGCAGCTCGACCACCGCCGCCGACGGTGTGGCAACCTCGGCCGTCGGCCCGAGCAGCGTGGACGCGCGCACCGTCATCGGCATCACCTCCCCGCGAGGTGTCTGTGCCCGCGAGCGCGTCCACGCACACGCGCGCCCGCCGCCGCCCTGCCGCCGTGACCCGGACAAACACGCAGGTCAGGGGCTTGTCTGTGGTCTGCATCAGATCAGCGCAAATTCGGTGCTTTATGCACGCGAGAGCGGGAAGGGCCCAGAGCGAGGGCAGCAACGCCGCGGATCCGACCAGGTGGAGTGACCACGTGAGCATGTTCGACAGCTTGTTGCACGGCCTTGACGACCAGGAGCAGGACCGGACGCGGGAACTGATCGCCGACAGCGTCGCCACCGATCGCGCCGATGCACTCGCAGGTAAGGCGCCGGACCGGCTCGTCGACTCCGGCAGTCGGCGGCGCCGTTCCCGGGCCGAGACCCAGCGCCGGTAGCGGCTATCCGTCGGCTCGTGCGCGGACTTCCGGCCGCCGCAGCGGTGGCACCGTCGAGGGCGGTTGACGGCGGGCCGGAAGCGCGTCGAGCAGCCGCTGCACCGAGGTCGCGACCTCGGCGACGGCGGTCTCGAAGGCGGCGTCCGCCGTGGCCGGCGGCCGCCGAAGGCCGCTGATCTTCCGGACGAACTGGCGGGCGGCGGCCTGCACCTCGTCGGCGGTCGCCGGCGGCTCGAGTCCCCGCAGTTCGGTGATGTTGCGACACATACCCCAACCGTAACGACCGTCCGAGCGGCGTCGGCCGGGCGTCGGCCGCGACCGGCGGATGGCGACGACCCGGCGCCGCAGCCCACCTCCGGGCCATCGGGCTGTGACGCCGGACCATCGGGTTGTGGTCTTCCCCGAAAATCACACATCCCGGGCCGCTGGATTGGGGGAAAATAGCGAGGGGTGCCGTGTCGTGCCCATGCAAGATGCGGGGCATGGCGGTACTCACCGTGGAGGGGAGCCGAGCGCTCATGGCGGACGGGTATTACGGCGAGTCGTCGGGTGGCAACCGGGGGGCGGGTCGACGCGGCGAACGGTTCGCCCAGGCGCGACGGCTGGCCGGCCAGGCGCGTCAGGACCGCACCACCTCCTGGTACATCCCCCTGGTGATCACGGTGATCGCCGCCGGGGCGTCGTTCGACGCCTTCGGCCGCGGCGTCGGGTTCCTCTACGCCCTCGCGCTGACGCTCGCCTTCGTCGCGCTGACCTGGACGACGATCCGGCTCATGCCGTCGGTGTCCGACGAGCTCAACGTCTCCCGCGTCAGCGGCCCCCGCAAGCTGTACGCGGTCGTGAACACCCCGGTGCGCACCCGCGGCTTCTTCGTGCTCGCCGCCGCACTGCCCATCGTCATCGCCCTGATCAAGGCGGTCGGCTTCTTCGTCCTCGGCGGCATTCTGCTCGTCGGCGTCGTGGTCGGCGCCGCCGTCGCCGCCGCCTGGGTCTTCGAACGCCGCTGACCCCGCCCTCGGGCTGGGACCACGGTGCCCGGTCCGGCGCATCATGGGGTGATGGTGGGTGTACGGATGATCAGTGGTGCCGGCGAGGTGCGGGCCTGGCTCGGCGGCCACGTTCTGCAGCGGGTGGCGGGTCCCGAGGGCCCGACTCGTCGAGAACAGATCTTCGAGGCCGAGGGCGAGCGCTGGTTCGCCGAGGACCGGCCGATCCGCCGCGTGCACGCGGACTCGTCGATGTTCGTCGGCGGCCTGCGGGCTCTGCTGCTCCAGTCGTTGCATCCGCTGGCCATGGCCGGCGTGGCGGGGCACTCGGACTTCCGCCACGACCCGTGGGGCCGCCTGCAACGCACCAGCTTCTTCCTCGCCGTCACCACGTTCGGTCCGGCCACCGAGGCCGAGCGGGCCGTCGCCCGGGTGAAAGGGGTCCACCGACAGGTCCGTGGGGTGGCACCCGACGGGCGCCCCTACGACGCCTCCGATCCGCACCTGCTCCGCTGGGTCCACGTGGCCGAGGTGGCCAGCTTCCTCGCCGCGTTCCAGCGCTATGGCGGAGGCGAACCACTCGACGCGCACGAGCGTGACGGCTACGTCGCCGATGCCGCGATCGTCGCCGAGAAGCTGGGAGTGATCGACCCGCCGCGCACCGAAGCCGAACTCGTCGAGGCAATGCGCGAGTACCGCCCCGAACTCGCCGGCACTCCCGAAGCGCGTTCGGCGGCCCGTTACCTGCTGCTGCGCCCGCCCCTGCCGCTACCAGCACGGGTCCCCTACAGCGCCATAGCCCTCGCGGCCGTGGGTCTGATGCCCGCCTGGACCCGCTGGCCGCTGCGGCTGCCGTACCTGCCCGCGGCGGAGGCAACCGTCGGCCGCCTGGCCGGTCACGGCATCGTCACGACCATCCGCTGGGCCACCCGCCCACCGTCGACAGCCCCCGGAACCGATCCCGATCGGCGAGACACCTGACCCATGCCACGGTGGCGCAATCGGCCCCGACGCCCGACTCTGCCGTGGCGCGGCGGGCGGTTCCGCGGAACCGCGTCGCATCGCCGGCCGCGCCCCGGACCGCCACGACCATTTCGGCACTTCCAGCCCGACCCCGCCGCAGGAACCTGGCGCATGATCTGTGGAGGCAGGTCACACCTCGCCGGTAGAGCCGATTGCGGTACGCGCATGCTCCACGAGATCGTCCGCCTCAGGGCGGCCGTCGACACGGACACCATGAACGTGGTGGACGGGGAAGTCGTGGTGTGAGGCCCGGTTCAGACTTGGCGGAGCATGAGAACGCCGCTCATGAAGGTACGGCGGTCAGGCGGCGGGGGAGGTGACCAGGCGGTCGAGGTTCGCCAGCGACTTCTCCAGCATCGTCAGCGGCACCACCGGCCAGCTCACGCGGGCCTTCCACTTCTCCGACACGGCACTCCAGTCGCAGTAGGAGGTCACGTCGGTGGTGTGGTCGTCGACCGACGCGAGGGCGTAGCCGTAGACGTGGCCGATCGGGGGATGGTCGACGCCGCCGACCGTCCACTCGACCAGGGCGTCGGGCTCGATGCGGGTGACGACGTTGCGCACCCGGTACTTGCCCAACGGCAGGTCGCCGAGCGGCTCGCGGTCCATGTCCATCTCGAACGCGTCGCCGGCGCGCGTCACGCGCCGGGCGTCGCCCGCGGCCACGAGCATGCCCGACCCGTCGATGCGGACGTGGCCGTCCGGGTCGGTGACGAGCTCGAAGATCCGCTCGGCCGGGGCGGAGATCCGGCGGGTGGTGGAGATGCGCTGCTTGTCGGCCACGGGTGCTCCTTCGCGTCGGGATGGATCCCGATGGATCCGGGGTGCCGGGTGCCGTGCCGCCGGTCAGCACCGCGGGCCCGCGGTGATCCGAGTCACGCCCTTACGTTGTATATGGCGCGACCGGCCGGCGCTCAACCGATACCGCCCCCGATGAGAGGGTGACCGCCACCGTCCGCAGCGAGGTGGTTTCCTTCCGTGTACCTCAAGGTCTTGCCCGGCATCGCCGAGCTGGCCCGCGCCTCCCGCGGCTTCCTCGCCCGGTCGGTGACCTGGCTCGCCGCCGAGGCCGGCATCCGCCAGTTCCTCGACGTCGGCACCGGCCTGCCCACCGCAGACAACACCCACGAGGTCGCCCAGCGGGCCACGCCCGACTCCCGGATCGTCTACGTGGACAACGACCCCACCGACGTGCCGCTACGCACCCAGCCGGCGGCGGGCTGGGGCGCCGTCGTCGACACCGCCGAGGCGAAGGCGTACGCACCCGAGGCCCGGGAGGCACTGCGGGCCTGGCGGGCCGGTGTGCTGCGCACCCCGGGCAAGGAGAAGCAGAACCGGCTGGCCCGCCTCGCCCAGCGGGTCGAGGTCCTGTGGGGGCCGGCGCGCCGCCGCCTGGAGATCGCCGAGGCGGGCATCCGCCGCGCGACCGGGGTGTGGGGCGCCCCGCGGGCCGAGACCGAGACCACGGAGCCGGGGACCCGCGAGCAGGTCGAGGCCGTCCTGCACGACCCGAACAGTGCCTACCGCCGCCTGCGGCTGGTCATGGACGCCTGGTGCGCCCTGTCGTCGTGGCCGCTGACAACCACCGTCACGCCGCCGGACTGGGACGCCTGGCTCGGCGGCCTGGAGGCACTGCTCGGCCGCGCGACGAAGCCCGGCCGGCACGAACGCGCCGGCCAGGGAAGCTTCGCCGACGACCTCTCCTGGCGCGGCCTCGACGACGCCGAGGCACTCGACCTCGGTTTCGCGGACGAGACCCCGGTCACCGAGGCCACCAGCCGTTTCCCGTGGCTGCGGGTCGCCGCCGAGATCGCGGACCGCCAGGGCTTCTTCCACTGGGAGCTCGACTTCCCCCAGGTCTTCGCCCGCGGCGGCTTCGGCCTCCAGGTCGGAAACCCGCCCTGGGCCCGCCCCGACTGGGACGAGGCCGGCATCCTCGCCGAGCACGACCCCTGGTGGGCCCTCGTCCCCACCGCCGCCGAGCGGGCCAAGAAGGAACGCCGCAAGCACACCTTCCACCTCCCCGACGCCGAGACCTGGTACCTCGACCAACGCGCCAAACAGGCCGGCCTCAAAGCCCACTTCGGCAGCCAGGTCGACCGCCCGCTGCTGCACGGCCTCCAGCCCGACCTCTACCGCTGCTTCATGGACCGCACCTGGCGCTCGGGCAACCCGACCGGAATCAGGGCTGCGGCAAGGTAGCTCAGAGTCCTGCTCCGTTGCAGACGGTAGCGATGAGTTGGAGTGCTCTGTAGCGATTGGCGGCGACGTGCTTGATGGTTTCCTTTATCTTCCTGGCGCCGCTGAGGCGAATGACGCCGATGGCAAGGTTCCGAAAGCTTGCGAGGGCATGGTTGGTGTTTCCGGTGTAGGTGGGGTTAGCGTCCTCGCGCCAGGCGGTGTCGCGGGTGTAGTGAATTTCGTTTTCGATTCCCCAGTGCCTGCGGGTGCGATTGTGTAGATAGGCGGCAGTCGCGCGTTCGCTTGGCGTGCTGCTGAGTATCAGTGCGTGTTCGCGACTGATGCGGACACCGGTGAGGTCGAACTCATCGCGGCGGATGACGCAGGCGGTCTCGACGTGGGGGAAATCAATTATTTCGGCAGTTCTGGTCCAGGTCTGCCAGTTCTTGATCCTGCCGTGGGCGCGTTCCTCGACCTCGTGATGCGGCGTTTCCTGGAGAAGTGGGAGGATCCGCTCGAACGTCTGCCTTTCCAGGGTCGGCTGGTTGCCCTTGACGGTAAGAATGTAGTCCATGCGGTTTTCACGAGGAGTCTCGCGGTGTCGTGCTGGGTGCGTATGGCGTCGAGCGTCGTGACTGGTCGGCCGGGCATTTTTCGGAAGTTTTGTGACCAGTTCCTGGATATGGGTGATCTCGTTGGTGTCGTCGGGGATCCGGACCCGCACTCTGACCGCTCCTTTGCCGTGGAGCATCGCGGATAGCAGCCTGACCTGCGCGTCCTTGCCAGACCAGGCCCCGCGCAGGACTTTGACGTCGATCGCGAACGCGACCTGCCCGGGGGCGGCCTGCGCGCACAGCCAACTGCCGAACGCCGTGTCAAGGGCGTCCACGTCGATCTTCTTCAGGAGCAGGCGGATCGTCTTTTCCGACGGCTCCCGGTAGCCGCCGACGAGAAAGTCGCGCGGTGCCCCCAGAACGGCGAGAAGCGACTGCGGGAGGTCCGCAGCCCGGCGATGAAACTCGCGCGGGCACTTCGCGCCCGTCGGCGTCGCGACAAGTATCACGGCGAGAAGAAAAGAAAGGCTGTAGATCTTCTCCCACTGGTCCCGTGGGTCGGGAATCTCGCCCAGCGTGTCCAGGAGGCTGGTGATGTCATAGCACTCGGCACCGAACGGGGCAGTGGACATGGCGGGGTCAGGCTGGCATGATGACACTCGGTGGCCTTCTTTTCGTGCAGACAATGGTTGTTGGCGCTTTCATTGTCCGAAACGGAAGGCCACTTTCTTAGCAACGCCGGTGCCAGGCCCTCCCATCGCGATACCGGCCGTTTCCCAAACCAGCCGAAGGCGCCCCAGCCCGATCGCGCCAGGCTTCCGCCGACGAACTTGCGGACGATTACTCCGGTCTCTGCGGCCGGTGTCCGGCCACGCATTGCCGAAACCACAACACCCGACCCCCAGCCCAGCGAGGGAGCTACCAGCTTCACCACGCTTCGTAGTCAATCAAGACCGATGTGCTACCTCGCCGCGGCCCTGGTTACCCCGTGAGGCATCCTCGTCCCGATTGCCCAGATCGCGGAGCATAGCCTTCTCCGACACCGACGATCAGGGGTCGTAGCGCAGGCGTGAGCAGCTGTCGGCTAACCGACAACTCTTCCTGTCAGTCGGACAAAAAGCTAGTCTCGCAGCATGATCGATGTTCCTTGGGAACCGCCGGCTGTCCTGATCGCCGTCGACCTGGTGATTCTGACGCTGCGCGCGGCGAGCCTGCGGGTGCTCCTGATCGAGCGTGGGACAGAGCCATACCGGGGGGCGCACGCGCTCCCCGGTGGATTTCTCGCGCACAGCGAGGAGGATCTCGACGCGGCGGCGCGCCGGGAGCTCGCGGAGGAGACGGGCCTCGACGCCGGGGAACTGCACCTGGAACAGCTCGGGGTGTACGGCCGTCCCGGCCGGGATCCGCGCGGGCGGGTCGTCTCAGTGGCATACCTGGCCATCGCGCCTCGACTGCCCGATCCGGTCGCGGGCACCGACGCCGCCGA
This sequence comes from Frankia alni ACN14a, assembly GCF_000058485.1. NCBI lineage: Bacteria > Bacillati > Actinomycetota > Actinomycetes > Frankiales > Frankiaceae > Frankia > Frankia alni. The sequence continues at coordinate 4,207,769 of NC_008278.1, read as the reverse complement.
CGCGGCCTGGCTGCCGGCGGACCGCGTGCTCGCGGGCGAGCTGAACCTGGCCTTCGATCATCGCCAGCTGGTCCTCGACGGGGTCGAGCGGGCCCGAGGCAAACTCGAGGTCTCCTCGCTCGCCACGGCGTTCTGCGGCCCGACATTCACCATCGGTGAGCTACAGACGGTCTATGAGGCGGTATGGGGAATACCGCTCGACCCCAGGAACTTCTATCGCAAGATCCAAAGAGTGGACGGATTCCTCGTCCCCACCGGTGCAGAGCAGCGAAGCCTCGTCGGGCGCCCGGCACGCCTGTTCAAAGCCGGCCCCAGCACCGTCCTGTCACCGCCGATCGGGCGGCCGAACGAGGCTGGGAGTTCTTCCGCCGACTGACCTTGACGACGCCGCTGCCGCGGCCGCGGCAGCGCGCCGTATCCGTCAGGCCGCCGTCCGCGGATGCCGTCCATCCATCGGCCCCTGTCGCAGGTCCGGACTCACATGACCGGGCTGAGGGGCAGCCGCAGTTTCCGGAGAAAAGTCCATCTGGAACGGGGAGTAAGGACAATGGCAAGGACCAGACCGATCGTCATCCTGACCGCACTCGACCTCGAGTACCTGGCGGTCCGCGAGCACCTGGTGAATCTGCGGTTGCGCCGCCATCCGCAGGGCACCCGGTTCGAGGTAGGCCGGCTCGCGGCCGGCCGGTGCCAGGTGGCGCTGGCGTTGGTCGGCGTGGGCAATCAGTCAGCCGCGGTGCTGGCCGAACGCGCGATCGCCGAGTTCGATCCGGCGGCGCTGCTTTTCGTCGGCGTGGCCGGCGCCCTGCATCGCCATATCGCGCTCGGCGACGTGGTGGTGGCCAGCCAGGTCTATGCCTTTCACGGTGCCACCAGCGAGGACGACGGCGACTGGGGCCGGCCTCGTACCTGGCCGATGTCGCACCGTGCCGAGCAGATCGCCCATCACCTGAAGCGGACGCGGTCCTGGGTGCCGCAGCAGGCCGGGCCCGAGGCCCTCCCGCAGGTGCACTTCGGGCCGATCGCGGCCGGCGAGGTGGTGCTGAACTCCACCGTCTCGGCGCTCGCCCGGTGGCTGCACGTCCACTACAACGACGCGCTCGCCGTCGAGATGGAGGCTGCCGGAGCCGCGCAGGCCGGCCAGCTGAACAGCTCGCTGCCGGTGGTTGTGGTCCGCGGCATCAGCGACCACGCGGACGGCACCAAGGAGTCGACCGACCGCCAGCAGTGGCAGCCGCGGGCCGTGGCGAACGCGGCCTCGTTCGCCATCGCGCTGGCCGAGGAACTGTCCGCCGACCTCGGACGGGCCGAGGCTGTGACGAGCACCGGGAGGACATCCGCCATGCCGAAGCCGACCCACAACATCCGTAACGTCGTGTCGGGCAGCAACACCTGGGTCGGTGCGCAGGCCGGCGTCGTCCACGGCGACGTCACTGTCGGCGCCCCCACCGAGCGGACACCGGTCGACCTGCCGACCGCGCTGGCCGGTTTCCGCGCCCAGTTGGCCACGGCACACACCGCCGGCGCCGTGGACGCGGCGACCTTCGCGGCGGCCGAGGCCGAGCTCACCGCCGCCGACGAGGCCCTGCGGGCGAACTCGCCGGAGAGCCGGCGCACGCTGGTGGTGTCGCTGAAGAAGGTTCGTGGCCTTGTCATTGACGTGGTCGACCTCGCCGCGAGGATCGCCGTTGTCCTCACCCTCGCGCAAGGCCTGTCGTGACCGACGGCTCCGGGTTTCGGGACGGGGACGCACCGTCGTCGACGACCAACTCGGTCAGCGGCTCCTCCACAGTCGGCGCGCAGGCCGGGACGGTCCACGGTGACGTCCGGGTGTACATGGTCCCGCCCGGCGCGACGCCGGAGGAGAGGTTCGAGGTCGGGGCACTGCATCTGGAGGGCAACATGCCGCCCCGGGCGCTGGAGCTCATGAACGAGGCCGTCCTGATGCGCCCGACGAGAACTGACCGGATGCTCTTCCACTGGCTGTTGGCGCTGGTGAGCGGGCGTTCGCGGGACGAGCTGACAACCGAGCAGACCAGGCAGCTGAAGGAGGTCCTGGCGGGCCCACCCGCGGCCGTCCACGACGCGTGGACCGACGGGCTGCGCGTTGTGCTCCTGCTGTTGAACGCGGTCACGGCGACCGAGGACGAGATGGCCTTGGCGCTCAAGGAGCTCGACGCCCTGGACCGGAGCGTACTCGGCCGGACCCAGCGCCGGATGATTCTCCGTCACCTGGAGCAGTTCCTGGAGGGCCCTCTCGAGGACCAGCTGTGGAGGCGCGCGATCGAAGTCGCCGCCCGGGGGCAGCAGGCCGGGGCGCGTCAGGACCGGGTGTGGAAGTTCTTTGAACCACCGCCCATCGAGGCTCGGGCGCGCGGCGCACGGCCGACCACAGTTCCTGCCGACACTCGGCTGCGCGCCGAGATCTCGCGGCTGGCGCTCGTGGCCTGGGCGGTGTATCTCGCGATACAGCTCACGCTCAACGGTCGCCTGGCGGTGCTGTTCGGGTGTGCCGTCGTCCTTGTCGGCGGCCTGCTCGGCCTCCAGCGCGGAATCGTCTGGAACGTGACCTACGATCACACGCAGGACGGGAGTGAGATCCCACCCGGCGCGTTTGCTCGCAAGGTCGAAGGCAGGCTCAGGTACTACGTCGCCTCGTATCGACCTCACGGTCTGACCAGCGACCAGTGGCTATGGCAGACCGCCGACGCCCGGTTCAGCCTGCTCCGAGAGATCGTCGGCCAGTACTCCTACTCCCGCATCAGTATCGAGCGGATCGCCTGGCTGCTGCGTCACGAGGCAACCCATCTCAAGCGCCTGTCGGGAGGCGAGGCACGCGTCTCCTTCCGCCGGGAGCTGCGGGTCGCGCCCGGGGTGAGCGCCCGCGGAACGCTCGGGATCACCGCTGTCGTCGGTGGCTGCCTGTGGGCGACGGTCGCCGCGGCCGGCGTCGACCTCCTCCTGGCGGTGGGAACGGTGCTCGTCGTGTCGGCCAGCACCACCGGGTACGCACGTGCCTGGCTGGCCATGAACGGCGACCACCGGCGTCGGGTCGCCGAGACGGCGCAGCACGCCGAGGTTCTCGCGGCACGACAGGCGGCACTCGAGCGGTGGCGGGCCCGGCTGGCCGACCGTCCCAGCGACGCGGAGCTGGCCCAGTGGCTTGACCACGACCGCAAACTCCTCCTGGACAGAGCACTGCGTCACTATCGACTCACCGCCAGCGACGTCGTCGCCCACGCGTTCATCGAGACACCGGTAGGCGGTCCCCCCAACTCCGAGAAAGGCAAGACGGCGGCCCGCGTCCCTCGCGGTCCGTGGCGGTTCCGCAAATACCGGATCTCGGTCTTTCTGCTCACCGCCGACGGAGTTCGCAACCTCGTCTCCCGGCTGAACTTCGAGACCGGCGTGTTCACGGAGCAGAACCGGATGAACTACCGCTTTGACGTGGTTGCTTCGATCCGGGTCGACCGGACGGCCAGTGACGAGCAGAAGCTCGAACTCGTCCTGGTGGACGGCACGAAGATCGGGATGCAGATGGCCGAGGTGAGCCTGGACGAGGACACGACCCACGGGGTGGATGAGAGCACGGAGTCGGTCGCCCGGCTGACACAGGATGCCGCCGGTGTTCAGCACACGATCCACGTGCTGGAGGGCATCGCCGCGGAGGGCAGGGCCTGGGTCCGCCGGACGGGTTTCGGGCGGTCGCAGGACGGCGGGAGAATCGCGTCCGCCCTGCGCGACGAGAACGCCTCCCGAGGGCAGGAGTCACCCGGGAGAACCGGGACCGCCACGGATGCGGACTTGGCCGCGGCCCGCGGCGCAGAGGTGAACCTCAGCTCCGGACAGGACCGCCCGGAGGCGCGACCGGCACAGCCCGACCCCTCTCCCGACAGCCCGCAGCCGGGAGCCGACCCGAAAACGACATAGGCCGGCTTGCCGCAGCCTGGCGACCGCCGGGGAGGGATGCCGACCCGCGTCGGCCACCGTGGCGAGGAACGTGTCACCTTGACGTGAAATGTGCAAGCAAGGGGCTTTTTTGACTCGGCTCTCAGACGGACATTCTCCCACCAGCCCCAGAACAACGGGCCAAGGCCGGTGACTGCGCGGCCAACGGCAAGGATGCTGCACTGCTTCAGTCCTCAGGCGTTGACGCACCCGCGGTACAGGTCGCCCTGCCTACAAGGTCGAGCGGCCTCGCCGGCGGGCCGGCGCTTGCAAAAGTCTGAAAGAAACGGACATGTGCAACCCAGGGGTGGTACCGCTGGTGCTCGTCCACGCCCGCCCGCTGCTCGTCGGCACCCCGCAGGGCGCCACCGGCTACCTGGAGGCCGACCTGCGCGACCCGGCCGCGGTGCTCGTCGGCGCCGCGCGCACCCTCGATTTCGACCGGCCGGTCGCGTTGATGCTCATGGGTTCGTCGGAGCGCTCCGACTCGTCGTCGGCCATCCCTGAGCCGGCCGGTCAGCCACCCAGGGGGTGAACCCAGCGCGTCCAGGACGGCTGGGACCGGTAGTCGGCCGCGCGGTAGAGCGCGTGCGCCTGGGTGTTGGTGTCGTCGACCATGGCGTCGATCCGGCGGCCGCCGAGGGCGAGGAACCGTTCCCGCGCGGCGGCCAGCAACGCCCGAGCGATTCCGGCGCGCCGATGCTCGGGGGCGACGGCGAGCCGGTACAGGTGACAACGCCAGCCGTCCCAGCCGGCGATGAGCGTGCCGACGACGACCCCGTCGACCTCCGCGATCAGTACCGCCTGCGGGTCGTGCGCGAGCAGCGCCGCGACACCGGCGGCATCGTCGCTCACGCTCGTCCCGTGCGCGGCCGACCCCCAGAACGCCAGGAGGAGCTCGACGTCGCCGTCCCGGCCGGTGCGGATCCTCACCGGATCATTCTCCTGCCCTGGCCGCCTACTCGTCGGCCCATCGCTGGGGCTTATCGTGGCAAATCGGTGCCACCGGGCCGCGCCGGGGACGCGGTGGCGGCCGACCCCCGAGAGTCCGGCTGGGGTCGTCGCGAACATCCAGATTTCACCCTGCGGCCGGCGTCATCCGTGCAAGAGTGCACGGATGCGGGTGTACTGGCGCCTGCTGAGGGCGGGGATCCGTCGCCAGTCCGCCTACCGGCTGGCGGCGTTCGGCGGGGTGGCCGCGAACGCGACGTTCGGGCTGCTGAAGGTGGAGGTGCTCTTCGCGACGGTGCGCGCGGCGGGCGGCGACCTGGCCGGGTACGACGTCGGTCGGATGAGCACCTACATCTGGCTCTCCCAGGCGCTGCTCGGTTCGGTCAACCTCACCGGCCGGACCGACATCGCCGAACGGATCAAGGACGGCCAGGTCGCCGTCGACTTCCTGCGCCCGCTGGACGTGCAGGCCGCCGAGATCACGACCGAGGTCGGGCGGGCCCTGTTCGCGCTGGTCCCGCGGGGGATCCCGATGCTTCTGATCGGCGTGATCGTCGGGATGGCGCCGCCGGGGTCGGTCGCGGCGTACCCGCTCGGCGCGGTGAGCCTGCTGCTCGCCATCGTGATCTCCGTCGCGACCGCCTACCTGGTCGGGGTCGCCGGCTTCTGGCTGGTGGAGACCCACGGCGTGCAGGTCTTCTATCTGGTGGTCTCGGGGTTCCTCGCCGGGCTGTTCGTGCCCATCCGGCTGTTCCCGCGCTGGTTGTGGATCGCTGCCCAGGCGACGCCGTTCCCGTCGATGATGACGTACCCGATCGACATCCTCGCCGGCCGGGTGGGCGTCGCCGGCGCGCTCACCCTGCTCGCGGCGCAGCTCGCGTGGCTGGCCGGCGTCGGCGGGCTCGGCCAGGTACTGACCCGCGCCGGCCGGCGTCACCTCGAGGTGCAGGGTGGCTGAGGTGCAGGGTGGCCGAGATGCGGGTGGGTGAGGGGCTCGCTGTTCGGGCTCGGCTGCGTCCCTACCGGGTGGTGCTCGCCGCCCGGGCCAGCTCGCAGGCCTCCTACCGGGCGAACTTCGTCCTCGACCTGATCAGCTCTCTGCTGTCCGCCGTCGTTGAGCTGGCCGAGGTCTGGGTGCTGTTCCACGCGGTGACACGGCTCGGCGGGCTGGAGTTTCACCAGATCCTGCTGGTGTTCGGCCTCGCCGACCTGGCCTTCTCCCTCGCCGACCTGGTCTTCGGGCACTGCGACGACCTGCCCGCGTACCTGCGGGCCGGCACTCTCGACGTGTTCTACCTGCGGCCGCAACCGCTGCTGCTGCAGCTGGTCACCAGCGACATCAGCCTGCGGCGGCTGGCGCGCGCGACCGTCGGCCTGGTGGCGCTCGGCGCCGGGCTGGCCGTCAACGACGTCACCTGGGGCGTGGGCGACGTGGCGCTGCTGGGGGTCGCTCTGGTCAGCGGCTGGGCGACGTTCGCGGCGATGTTCGTCCTGGCGGCAGGCCTGCAGTTCTTCCTCGTCGACGGGGAGGAGATGACCAGCGCGTTCGTCTACGGCGGCCGCTACGCCGCCACCCAGCCGGCGTCGGTGTGGTCGCGACCGCTCCAGGCGGTGTTCGGATTCTTCTTCCCGATGGCCTTCACCGGTTTCCTGCCGACGCTGCGGCTGCTCGACCTGCCGGCACCCGCGTGGTTGCCGACGTGGCTGGCCTGGTGCGGACCGCTCGCCGCGCTCTGGGCGTGGGCGATGGCGTTGCTGTGCTGGCACTGGGGCGTGCGGCACTACCGCGGCGGTGGCGGCTGAGGTAGGTGCTGGCTGATGGCGACAGTGCTGGCTGACGGTGACAGTGCTGGCTGACGGTGACAGCGCTGGCCGACGGTGACAGCGCTGGCCGACGGTGACAGCGCTGGCTCTGGCTGATGGTGACGGCGCTGGCTGACCGTGACGGCGACGGCGGACGATGACGACGAAGGGGACGGCGGATGAGCGCGATCGTCGAGACCGCGGGGCTGACCCGGGAGTTCACCGTGCGCGACGGGGTCCGCCGGCGGCGGCTGACCGCCGTCGACGACCTGACGGTGCGGATCGAACCCGGCGAGGCGGTCGGCTACATCGGTGCCAACGGGGCCGGGAAGTCCACCACGATCAAGATGCTGGCCGGCATCCTCGTGCCCACCAGCGGCACGGTGACCACCTGCGGGCTGCGACCGGTCCGGGACCGGCGCCGGCTCGCCCGCCGGATCGGGGTCGTGTTCGGTCAGCGCTCCCAGCTCTGGTGGGATCTGCCGGTGCGGGAGTCCTTCCGGATTCTGGCCGCGATCCACGCCCTGCCGGCCACCGTGGAGCGGGCCCGCACCGAGGAGCTGGTCGAGCGGCTGGAGATGGCCGACTTCCTGGCCACCCCGGTCCGTCAGCTGTCCCTGGGCCAGCGGATGCGCGCCGAGGTCGCGGCCGCGCTGCTGCACGCCCCCCGCCTGGTGATCCTGGACGAGCCCACGATCGGGCTCGACGTGCTGTCCAAGCAACGGCTGCGGGAGTTCCTCATCGCCATGCGTCGCACCGACGGCACGACGCTGTTGCTGACCACCCACGACATGGGTGATGTCGAACGGCTCTGTGACCGCGTTCTGGTCGTCGACCACGGCCGGCTGGCCTACGACGGCGACCTGGCCGGCCTCGGGCGGACCACCGGCGCCGAGCGGGTGCTCGTCGTCCACCTCGCCGCGCCGTCCCCGGACCTCACCGGGATTCCCGTGGCCCGCCACCTGTCCAGCGAGGCGCACGGCCTGCGCCAGAGCCTCGCGTTCGACGCCGAGGCCACCACCGCCGCCCGCGTGTTCGCGGCGGTCGCGGAACGGGCCGAGATCCTCGACTTCACCGTCGAGGAGCCCGACATCGAGGACGTCGTCCGTCGGATCTACGCCGCCCGCCGCTGACCGCCGAACCCGCCGCGGCAGGATCCCCGGGGCGTGGCCGGCCCGGGACGGGTCAGCCCAGGCGGACGGCGAGCAGGGCGGTGTCGTCCTCGGTGTCGGCGTCGCGCCCGAGCGCGGCCAGCGCCCGATCACAGACCTCCTCGGGGGTGCCGTGCGCGGCCGCGCCCGCCCGCAGCAGCTCCATCCCCTCGTCGACCGGGCGGCGGCGGTCCTCGACCAGGCCGTCGGTGAAGAACAGCAGGGTGCTGCCCGGCGCCACCGTCACCGCCGTCTCGGGGTAGTCGGGCAGGCCGGCGCTCAGCGGCGGCCCGGGTTCGAGGTGCAGGTAGTGGGCCGGGTCGTGCGGGGGGATCAGCAGCGGCGGCAGGTGCCCGGCGGAGGCGAGGACGAGCCGGCCGCTGGCGGGGTCGAGCAGCGCGAACGCCGCCGTCGCGATCCGGCCCTGTTCGAGCCGGTTGGCGGCGGCGTCGAGCAGGGCGAGCACGGCCCCGGGGCTGGTCTGGGCGACGGCATGGGCGCGCACCGCGGCGCGCAACTGGCCCATCGTCGCCGCCGCGTGGATCCCGTGGCCCATCACGTCGCCGATGACCAGCGCGATCCGACCGTCGTCGAGGGGTAGCACGTCGTACCAGTCGCCACCGACCAGAGCGCCGGCGCTGCCGGGCAGGTAACGCCAGGCGAAGGCGAGCCCGGGGATCTCCGGCAGCCGCTGGGGCAGCAGGCTGCGCTGCAGCGTGACCGCCGTGCGGCGTTCCTGCTCGTACTGGCGGGCGTTGCCGATCGCGACGGTCGCCCGGTCGACGAGCTCGGCGACGACGCGTTGCTCGTCGTCGGCGTAGGCGCGGCCCTCGGCGGCGGCGAGGCCGACCGCCGCCACCGGCCGACCCCCCAGCACCATCGGCAGGGCCAGGCGCGTGCCGTCCGGGGAACGGGCCGGCCGGCCGGTGCGCAGCGCCTGCGTCATGCCCCCGCTGTCCGGGACGCCGCGGCCGCCCAGCTGGCCGCGGGTCGGGGCCGCGGCCAGGTGCCGGCCCGGGATCGCGGACACGGCGACGGTCGACAGCGGGTCGGCGCGGTCGGCGACGGCGACGATCTCGACGCCGCCCTCCTCGTCGAACCGGCACGCCGCGGCCTGCCCCGCGTGCCACGGCACGAGCAGCGAGACGAGGTGCTCCAGGATGCGCCGGGTGTCCAGGGTGGAGGTGAACAGGTCCGTCGCGGCGGCGAACAGCGTGGTGCGTTCCCGGGCCTCGCGCTCCACGGTGAACAGCCGGGCGCGTTCCAACGCCAGCGCCGCCTGCGTCGCCAGCGCCTGGACGAAGGCCCGCTCGTCGTCGTCGAACAGGCGGGAGTGGTCGAAGGAGAACCGCAGGGCGCCCAGGGTGCGGTCGCCGACGAACAGGGGCAGCACGCACATCGACACCGCCGTGGGCTCAAGCTCGGCGAGGTCGGGGTACCGGGCGTCGCGTTCCCGGCGTGACTCCAGCCAGACCGGCTCGCCGCTGCGCAGCGCGTCCATGGCCGGCAGCCGGTCGTCGAGCCGCTCCGCCCGCAGCGCCGCGATCATGCTCTCGCCGTAGCCGACCGCCCCGGGGATGGCCAGCCGACCGGCCCCCTGCGGGATCATCAGCACCCCGCCGCTGGCGCCGAGCGCCTTCGCGCCCTGCGAGACGACGGCGGCCGCGACCTGCTCCGGGGTGGTCGCCCGGGCCAGGGCGGCGGTGACCCGCTGCAGGCGGGCGGAGCGCTCCGCCGTGCGCTGGGCGGCCACGACCACGTCGAGGGTGTCCAGCAGGTACTGCTCGAAGCTGCGGGTCCGCAGCGTGCCCTCGCCGCGTTCGGCGGCGCGCAGCTGGTCGACCAGGGAGCCGATGTACCAGCGACGGAACGCGACGTGCTGGGGCGGGGACTCCAGGGTGAGCAGCCTGGCGGCGCGGGCGTAGTCCTCGATCTCCTCCAGCGCCGCGAGGTACTGCTCGGCGTCGGCCGCCGTGCTCAGTGGGAGGACCAGCTCCAGCGGCGTGCGCGGCCGCCCGGCCGCCGCGGCCGCCAGCGCCTGACGTTTGATCGCCTGGCGGGGCCCGGCGAACCGGGTCGTGACCGTCCCGAGCAGTTCGGCCAGCCGCTCGGGCACGGCCGCGCTGGTACCGGACGCCGCGCCGCCCGCGGCCAGCGCGAACTCGCGGACCAGGCCGTCGACGTGGTGCTTCGCCGCGAGCAGGAGTTCGGTGGGCACGTCGCCGAGACGGACGAGATGCCCGGGCATCGCTGTGGGCTGCCCGCCGGCGGACACGACGATCGTGCCGACGCCGCGCAGGCCGCTCATACCCCGGATCCCGACCGTGCGCGCCGAGCCGCCGTCCTGCGCCGAGCCGCCGTCCTGCGTCGAGCCGCCGTCCTGCGCCGAGCCGCCGTCCTGCGCCGAGGCATCCGGCCGTCGAGGTGTGGGGGGAGTTCGTGCCCGGGAGGTCCGGCCGCGGTGCGAGCCGCTCGGTCGGCCCTCGCCGGCGCCGTCGTCCTTGCCGGTGACGGCGCCTGCGCTCGTGCCGGTGACGGCGTCCGCGGCCTTGCCGGTGACGGCACCCGCGCCGTCGTCGTCCCCGGTGAACTCCGCCCAGACGATCTTGCCTGCGGCTGCCGGCTGGACACCCCAGCGGGTGGCCGAGGCGGCGACCAGCGCCATGCCCCGCCCGGTCAGCCCGTCCCCGCCGGCCGGAGGGCGAAGCGGCATCGTCTGGCTGCTGTCGCTGACCTCCACGCGCAGCGCCTCGCCGCCGGTGAGGATCCGCACCTCGATCGGGGCGGCCCCGTGCAGCAGAGCGTTGGTCGTCAGCTCGCTCAGCACCAGCCGGACGTCGTCCACGACCGGCTCCCACCGGGTGCCGGCGAGCATCCGGACGGCCAGCCTGCGCACCCGGTCGACCCCGCCGGAGCGGCCGTCGAGGCGCATCGTGGCGCGATCGCTGCCGGCGACGACATCCTCGCCCACCTCACTGTGGCTGCCCACCCTGCCGGCCTCCCGTCCGACCGACCACTCCTGATGGCGGCCAACCCTAGATACCGGCCAACCTGGTGGCCCTGACGCGGCGCGACCCGACGCGACCGTGACGCGGCGCAGGCCGGCACCCTGCCGGCCGTTCCCTGCCTGTGGATCACCGCGCCCTTCGGCGAGGTCAAGCATGCCAGAAAAGTCGGTGATGCCCTGCGCGACGCCCCCCGAACCGGTTGCCGACGGCCCGCCGCCCCCCGTTGCCCGCCGACGAATAGGACCAGGCCAGGATGTCTGACGCCCCGTCTGCGGCCGGGCGCGTCGGGATCGTCACGGCACCTGGGAGCGGAACCGGGCCTGTGGTCGGCCGCCCCGGCGCGTCGGCCCGGCGAGCAGGTCGAGCACGGCGGCCTCGGTCGCCCCCTGGGTGGCGAGGCGGCCGGAGTCGGCGGTGCCGAGGGACTCCAGGTCCACCGCGATCGTGTACCCGTCGAGGAACAGGTCGACGATCCTGGGATGGACGTAGGAGACCCGGCACACCGCCGGGGTGTTGCCGAGGTAGTCGGCGACCTCCCGGTACATGCGGGTCACCGCCCGTCGCCGGGTCGAGGGCGCCCGGGCCAGCGGGGCGCTGACGGCGAGGGCGACCGCGGCGAGCGTGGTGGCCGACCAGGTCCGGAAGTCCTTGGCGCTGACGTCGGTCAGTCCCGCGGTGTCGCGCAGGTACTCGTTCACGTCGCGGCCGCTCACCCCGTGCTCGCCGGCACCGTCGTGCCAGACCAGCAGCGGCTGGTCGGCGGCGCCCTCCCGGGCCAGCAACCCGGCGATGATCTCGACCGCCGCCGGGTCGGCGACCGCCTGGACCCGCTGCTGGCCGCTCTTGGCCGGGTAGTCGAACACCATCTGGTCGTCGGCGACCCGGACGTGTTCCCGGCGCAGGGTGGTCAGCCCGAAGGAGTTGTTCGCCTCGACGTACTCCTCGCCGCCGATCCGGAAGAAGCCGACGTCGAGCAGCCGCACGCTGACGGCGAGAAGCTGCGTCCGCGACAGCGGGGTGGCCCGCAGGTCCGTGTCCACCTGCTCGCGCAGCCGCGGCAACCGCTGCGCGACCTCGAGAACGCGATCGAACTTCGCCGTCGCCTGCCTGGCCTGCCAGGCGTCGTGGTAGCGGTACTGGTGGCGGCCCGCCGCGTCCACCCCGCGGGCCTGGATGTGGCCGAGGGGCCACGGGCTGATCCACACGTCCCGCCACGCCGGCGGGATGGCGAGCGCGCCGACCCGGGCCACTTCGTCGCTGTCCCGCAGGGGGCCGCCGCCGGGCGCGCTGTACGACCAGCCCCGGCCGCGCCGACGCCGGGTGATGCCCGGGGCGGTCAGATCGGATCGGCGTAGCCGTGCCACGGTCTCGGCGTCCCCATGACCGGCGGTTTCATGCCGCCCTGCCCGCCGGTGCCACGATCCGGGCCGGCAGGCCGGGGGAGGAACCCGAGCAGACGGGCGCGGCGGGTTTCCGTCTCGTGACGAAGGCCCGCGGCGGGTTTCCGACGGCCTGCGGGGGAATAGGCACTTCGGTCGGACCGCTTCCCACCGGAGAGGCCGCAACATGCCGGTATCAGCCTCCACGCACCGCGCCTGGTCACCCGCCGCCGACGTTCCCCCGCTCGCCTCCTGGCGCAGCGCGGGCGCCTGCGGAGCAGGTGATCTCGACCTGTTCTTCGCCCCGGAGGGCGTGCCCCGCCGGGAGCGCACCCGGCGGGAGGCGGCCGCGAAGGCGGTCTGCGCCGGGTGCCGGGTGCGACGGGAATGCCTGCGTTACGCCCTGCGCACGGGCGAGCGCTTCGGCGTCTGGGGCGGGCTGACGGAGTGGGAACGCGCCCGCATCGGCAAGCCGTGACGGCGTCGGCGCCGTCGGCGTCGGCGTGACGGACGCGGTGGTCGTCGGCGCGGGCGTGAACGGGCTGGTGGCCGCGAACATGCTCGCCGACGCCGGGTGGGACGTCGTCGTCTGTGAGGCGGCCGGCGTCCCCGGCGGGGCCTGCCGCTCCGCGCAGGTCACCGCCCCGGGTTTCGTCAGCGACCTGTTCAGCGCCTTTCACCCGTTCGCCGCGGCGAGCCCCGCCCTGCGTCGCCTCGACCTGCCCGCGCAGGGGCTGGAATGGTGCCGGGCGCCGCAGGTGCTCGCCCATCCCACCCCCGACGGCCGCTGCGCGCTGCTGTCCATGGACCCCGCCCGCACCGCGCGGTCCCTCGACGACTTCGCCGCGGGCGACGGCGCCGCCTGGCGGACGCTGGTCGACCGGTGGGCGCCGCTGCGTGCACCCCTGCTCGACGCCCTGTTCGGCGCGCCGTTCCCGCCGCTGCGCGCCGGACTGCGCCTCGCCCGCCAGCTCGGCGCCGCCGACGGGCTGCGCTTCGCCCGGTTCGCCACGCTCGGCGCGCGTCGCTTCGCCGAGGAGGAGTTCACCGGCGAGGGCGCCGCACTGCTGTTCGCCGGCAACGCCATGCACGCCGATCTCGGCCCGGAATCGGTCGGCTCGGCGCTGCTCGGCTGGCTGCTGACCATGCTCGGCCAGGACGTCGGCTTCCCCTCGCCGCGCGGCGGGGCCGGGCGGATCCCCGAGGCGCTCGTCGCCCGCCTGCGCGAGCGCGGTGGCCGGCTGCGCCTCGGGGCGGCGGTGCACGCCGTCGAGGTGCGCGGCGGGCGGGCCCGCGGGGTCCGGCTGGCCGACGGCGGCGTGCTGGCGGCGCGGCGCGCCGTCATCGCCGACGTCGACGCGGTGTCGCTGTACCGGAACCTGGTCGGCGCCGGGCACCTGCCCGCCCGGCTGCTCGACGACCTGACCCGCTTCCAGTGGGACCATGCCACCATCAAGATCAACTGGGCGTTGTCCGGGCCGATCCCCTGGGCGGACCCGCGGTGCGCCGAGGCCGGCACCGTCCATCTCGGCGGCACCCTGGACGACCTCAGCCGCACCGCGGCGCAGCTCGCCCGCGGCCTGGTGCCGGCCGACCCGTTCTGCGTGCTCGGGCAGATGACCACGACCGATCCCACCCGCTCGCCGCCGGGCACCGAGAGCGCCTGGGCCTACCTGCACGTACCCCAGCTGCCGCGGGGCGACGCCGGGGGGGCGGGCATCGCCGGGCCCTGGGACGACGAGGCCGTGGCGCGCGTCGTCGCGCGGGCCGAGCGCACCGTCGCCGCGGCGGCCCCCGGATTCGCCGCGCGGGTGCTGGCCCGCCACGTGCAGTCGCCGGCCGACCTGCAGGGCTCGGACGCGGTGCTGCGCGGCGGGGCCGTGCACGGGGGGACGGCGGCGCTGCACCAGCAGCTCGTCTTCCGCCCGGTGCCGGGACTCGGCCGCCCCGAGACGCCCGTCGCCGGGCTGTACCTGGGCTCGATGTCGGCCCACCCGGGCGGCGGGGTGCACGGCGGCCCGGGCGCGCTCGCCGCCCGCGCCGCGCTGCGGGCGACCGGACCGTTCGGCCCGGCCCGGCGCGCCACCGTCGCCGCGCTCAACCGCCGCCTCTACGCTCCGTCCCGCCCGACCGCCCCCACCGCCCCCACCGGCTCGAACGGCCCGACCGCCACCGGCCCGGCCACCGCTACCCGGCGGGAGCCGCCGGCTGCGCCGAGCGGAGGAACAGCTCGCCCATCGCACGGACGCGGTCGGTGAGTTCGGCCGGCTCGACGATCGTGAACGGCGCTCCCACGGCGCCGAGCACCATCGCGGGCCAGTCCAGCGAGTCCACCTCCATCCGCAGCCGGCACGAGCCGCCGTCGAGCGCCTCCACGCGGCCCCAGCCGCCGACCACCCGGGCGACCTCGGCGGCCGGCGCGGCGACGTCGACCAGCACCCGCCGGCGGACCCCGGCGCCGGCGACGGCGCGCTGGACGAACGCCGCCGCGTCCCCGCCGGGCGGCTGGCGGGGCCGGAACCGCCGGCCGGTGGCGGTGGGCTCGGCGAGCCGGTCCACCCGGAAGGTGCGCCAGTCGTCCCGGTCGAGGTCGAAGGCGACCAGGTACCAGCGGCCGCCGAGCGCGACGAGGCGGTGCGGTTCGACGCGGCGCCGGCTGTGGTCCCCGCCCCGGTCGGTGTAGTCGAAGCGCAGCTCCTCCTCGGCCCGACACGCCAGCGCGATCCCCGTGAGCAGCCCGGCGTCGAGCGTCGGGCCGTCCCAGGACGCGGGGGTGGTGAAGGCGGCGACGGCGTCGACCTGGCGGCGCAGCCGCGGCGGCAGAAGCTGGACGATCTTCGCCAGCGCCTGCACCGACGTCTCGCCGACGCCCGTCACCGCCCCCGCGGCCGCGGTGCGCAGGCCCACGGCGACGGCGACGGCCTCGGCGTCGTCGAGCAGCAGCGGCGGCACGGCCGTGCCGGCCCGCAACTGGTAGCCGCCGGCCACCCCGCGGGTGGCCTGGACCGGGTAGCCGAGCTCCCGCAGCCGGTCGACGTCGCGGCGCAGCGTGCGGGGGCTGACCCCGAGCCGCTCGGCGAGCTCGCCGCCCGGCCAGTACCGGTGCGTCTGCAGCAGGGACAGCAGCCGCAGCATCCGGGCGCTCGTGTCCGCCATCGCCTCGCCGCTCCGCTCCCGCGCTCCGCTCCCGCGCAGTGCTCCCGCGCTCCGCTCCCGCGCCTCACCCGGGCGTCAGGATGCCATGCCGCCGTCCGGGTGCGGGCGGGGACGGCGGACCGCGCGGTCGGTCCGGGTGCGGGTGGCAGCGAACTGGCGGCGCCAGCGGCCCAACGCCTCCTCGAACAGCTCCTGCGCGCCGCGGTAGTCACCGCTCGCCGACAGGCTGGCGGCCAGGCTGTGCGTCGAGGCCAGCGTGTCGGGATGGTCGTCGCCGAGCAGGCGACGGCGCCGGGCCAGCACCTCCTCGGCGAGGCGCCGGGCGGACTGGAACTCGCCGAGGTCGTCCAGGCTGCTCGCGAGCCGGCTGGCGAAGGCGAGGACGTCGGGATGGTCGTCGCCGAGCAGCCGGCGCAGCCGGGCGAGCAGGTCCTCGTCGAGCGCGCGGGCCGTCCGGACCTGGCCGAGCCCCCGCAGGACGGCGGCCAGGTCCGTGGTCGTGTCGATGGTCTCGGGGTGGTCCTCGCCGAGCAGGCGGCGCCGGCGGGCGAGCACGTCGTCGAGCAGGGCCCGCGCGTTGCCCAGGTCGCCGAGGGCGCCGAGGCGCCCGGCGAGCTGGTGGGCGCGGGCCAGGGTGTCGGCGTGGTCCTCGCCGAGGGCCGCGCGGGAGCGGGCGACGGTGTCGGCGTGCAGGTCGCGGGCGGCGTCGTGCTCGCCCAGCTCCCACAGCACGATCGCCAGATTGGCGGCGGTCGCGAGGGTGTCCGGGTGGTTCTCGCCGAGAAAGTGCAGCCGCCGGGCCAGGGTGTCGTGCTCCAGCTCCCGTGCGGCCGTCCGCTGCCCGACGGCGAGCAGGGCGATGGCGAGGTTGTTCGCGGTGGCCAGCGTGTCGCGATGGTCCGGGCCGAACCGCCCGAGGTTGCGCCGGTACAGGTCGCGGGCGAGGTGCTCGGCCGCGGCGTGGGCACCTCGGGCGTACAGGCGGGAGCAGTGGACGTCCGCCCAGGCGTGCAGCTGGTGCGGGTCGTCGGCGTCGTCGAGGGTGTCCAGCGCCGCCAGCAGGTGCGGGACGACCGGCGCCTGCGTCGACCAGCTCGGCCGCTCGACGGGGCTCTGCGCGTACGCCGCCGCGAGCAGCCGCCCGGCGAGGTCGCCGAGCTCGCGGCGCCGGGCCGGGGTCAGCCCCGCGGCGACCGCGTCGCGCACCAGTCCGGGCAGGACGATGCTGTCCCCGGCGCGCCGGGCCAGGCCGTGCTCGACGGCGACCGCGACGATCCGGTGCAGGTCACGCTCGTCGTCGCCGCGGCGCTGGCGGTGGGTGGGCCCGATGCGCCCCCGGCGCGACGGTGGGCTGCCCGCGCGCATCAGGGACAGGGGCACCGGGGCCGGCGCGAGCAGGGCGCACAGTTCCAGCAGCCGCACGGTCGCCGGTGCCGACGGGGCGTGCCGCCGCTGGAACAGCGCCCAGCACAGCGCGACCGGGGCGTCGCCGTCCCGGCCGGCGAGCAGGTCGCGCGGGTCGAGATCGTCCTCGGTGAGCAGCCGGGCGGCCAGGCCCACCGCCAGCGGCTGGTCGGCGAGCCGGGCGGCGATGGCGTCGGCGACATCGAGGTCCAGGTCGGGGCGCCGGGCGGTCAGCAGGGCGACGGACCGCTCGCGGGGCAGGAGACCGACCCGCACCACCGGCACCGGCATCGGCACCGTCATCGGAATCGGCACCGGACCGGCACGGCGCGTCCTCCTGTCGGCGTCGACGAGCAGCAGGTGGCCCGATCGGGCCGGCAGCGACTGGTCCAACCACCGCCATAACCCCGACGCGTCGCGGGCGTCGTCGAAGACCAGCAGCCAGCGGTCCCGCCGGTTCAGCTCGGCCAGCACGGCCCCGATCGTCGCGTCGACGCCGGCGCCGGCACCGGCCGGCAGCCCCAACGGCCCGGCGAGCGCGGCGAGCTGCAGGCCGAGCAGCGGAAGCTGCCCCGCGTCCAGCCACCGGACCAGCCCGTACCCCGACGCGTGGCGGTGGGCGTAGTCGGCCGCGAGCTGGGTGCGTCCGCTGCCGGCGGGGCCACGCAGCACGACGGCCCGCACCGGGCCGTCGGTCAGGGCCCGGCGGACCTGGCTCAGCAGCGTCGCGCGCTCGACGACCGGCCGGTCCCGGCGCGGCACGTTCCACCCCGCGGGCAGCAGGGGCGGGAAGGGGCCGACTGCGGAGTCGGGCCCGGGCCCTGCGGGGCGGGGGGCGACGGGCGCGCCGACGGCGGCCAGGAGCCGCCGGGTGGCGGTGGCCTCGTCGACGCCGAACAGGTCGACGCGCTCGACGGTGGCCAGCACCTCGGGGACCGGGCCGTCGGCCACCCGGACCAGCAGCAGGGGCCGCGTCGCCAGCATCGCGGCCCATTCCAGCGTGCACCAGGGGGCGTCGAACAGGGCCGGGGAACAAACGGCGAGGACGCGTTCCGCCCGCGCCACCTCGGCGCCTATATCGGAAACGGCGTACTCGCCGCCGGGCGATTCGGAAGGCTGTACCCGCACCGTGCGGCCGGCGGACTCGAGAATGTCACTGATCCAGGTGACCCAGTTCTCATCCGGACCGGCATACGAAAGGAATAAGTCGGCGCCCGGCTGGGCGGTACCGGCGGCGTCGACCGCGAACGGTCGGGTAGATCGCACGACGCCAGAGCCTGCCAGAAAAGGCCATCACGATTCACGCCCTGCGGCTGTGACCTACGGCGACCGAGGGGCCGCCGGCACAACGGCGTAAAAACGAACCCCTTCTTGCGGCGGGCCCGGCCGCGGCGGTGCCGGAAACCGGCTGGTCGGAAATGTGGCCTGCGTGACGTTGCTCGGCAGCGACCAATGGCAGCGGGTGAAACCGTAACAAATCCCTACCCCTTTGGTCAGGTCCGGGCGGGAGTGGGCGAGCCGCTCACCGCGCCCGGGAGCGCTACCGGTGGTGGACCGTGATCCGGGTCCAGGAGCCGAGGTAGACCCGGTCGCCGTCGTCGAGCGCGACGGCGCTGCCCGGCGTCAGGCGGACCAGGTGCGCCGGGTCCGGGCCGACCCAGGTGCCGTTCGACGAGCCCAGATCGCTGACTCGCAGGGAGCCGTCCGCCAGGAGTTCCAGTACGGCGTGGGAGCGGGAGACCCCGGGATCGCCCGGGTCGCCGGACAGGTCGATGCCCGGCGGGGTGCGCTGGCTGCGGCTGCGCCGGCCGACCACGGTCCGCGCGGCGGTCAGCTCGACGGTCATCGGGCGGGACCGCTCGGGGAAGGCGGGTGCGTCCGTGCCGTCGCCCCGTGCGAAGAACGCACGGTCGACGGAGATCCGCGCACTCCAGCGCCCGGCCACGCCGCCGGGCGTCTCGGCGCGCGTCGACCCGGTGGGCGACGACCCGGTAGGCGACGGCGCGACCCGCAGGGGGACGGCGTTCGCCGGCAGCGGGCCGGTGCCCGTCGCGAAGTTGTGGTCGCAGGCGCGGCAGTGGGTCTGCACCCCGCGGCGCGGGCAGCCGCAGAGCGGGCAGGTCCCCCGTCTCACCGCTTCGCGGGAACCGTCAGCGTCGAACCGGCGTCGAGGTCCATCTCGTCGAGCTTCGCCACCTCGTGGCGCAGCCGCACCGCACCGGTGACCGGGTCGTCGATCTCGACGACCTTGCCGAGCCGGTCCAGCATCGCGCCGTCGTCGGCCGCGGCGGCGATCCGGGCCGCCCGGCCCAGCAGCGTCACGGCGCTGACCTCGTCCCCGGCGCGGCGCGCCGCGAGCCCGTCCTGCACCGCGCGGGCGAGCTCGGCCTGCCCGGTGTAGTGGGCGACGACGCCGTCGATGCGGGTCGACAGCTCGGCGTCCTCGGTCCACACCGCGCGCACACGGGCCTGCGTGACGACCTCGCCGCCGACGACCAGGCTCACCCGGGCGGCGAGCCGCTCGTCGCCGACGTCGGCCGGCGGCACGTCGACGCACAGGTGGTACTCGCGGATGCCCGCCGCCCACGCGCCGGTCGGATGGTCCCGGGTGAACGGGTTCACCTCGACCGCGCGCGGCATCAGGTCGTCGACCTCGGGGGAGACCTGGCGCAGGAAGCGGGTGGTGGAACCCTTCGGCGTCCACACGCGCAGCGCGACGTCGGCCACGCCGCGGGCGAGCGCCTTGGCGACCAGGGCGCGGAAGTCGTCGGCCATCTCCGCGGGCTCGCGCAGCAGCGACACGGTGCCGAGCAGCCGGGTGGAGATCTGGCGCAGCTCGTCGACCCGCCAGTCCGCGCCCACCCCGCGGCAGTCGCACTGGAAGGCGCCCTGGCACGCGGCCAACGCCGCCTCCAGCGCCCGCCCGCTCTCGCCGTTCTGGCCGTCGGTGAGCAGGATGGCGTGGTGGATGGCGTCCGGGCGCGACGCCATGAGCTGTGCGGTCAGCCGCAGCCAGCGGCCCATCGCGGTGCCGCCGTGCGGACGCAGCCGGGCGACCGCCCGGCCCGCGGCCGCCCGCGTCTCGGCGCTCGCCGTCACCAGCTCCCGGCGCTCCGGATAGACCACCCGCGCCTGCTCGGTGCCCTCGACCACGGCGAACGCGACGCCGTCGGGCAGCGCGTCGATCGCCGCCTGCGCCGCCCGCCGCGCCTCGATGATCTTCGACTGCGGGTACTCCATGGAGCCGGAGCAGTCCAGAATGATCACCTCGGCGGCGCCGGGGGCGTCGCCGTGGGTCTCGCCGTGGGTCTCGCCGGGGCCCGGCACCGGCCGGCCGGTGCCGGTGCCGGACCCGGCGGCGGTCTCGTCGCGGGCGGCGACGGTGATGACCGCGTGCACCTCGCCGGCGCCGTCGGCGAGGAACTCGTTCTGGCTGACGTCACAGGTGAAGGTGATCATCGCTGCTCCCCGGGATATCGATGACGATCACGGTGATGTTGTCGCCTCCGCCGCGGGCGAGGGCCACGGTCGTCAGGTGGCGGGCGACCGCGAGCGCCGGCGCCTCGGCGGGCAGCTCGGCGATCCGTTCGGCGACGGCGCCCGCGGCCGAGAGGTAGTTCCACAGCCCGTCGCTGCACAGCACGACCCGCCCCGGCCCGTTCAGCGCCGTCACGGCGACGCGGGGGACCGCCGACGCGCTGCCCACGCCGAGCCAGTGGGTGATCGTGTGGGCGCCGGGCCCGGTCTCGGCCCGCTCCGGTGGCAGCAGGCCGGCCCGCACGGCCTCGGCGGCCAGCGTGTCGTCCGCGGTGAGCAGCCGCGCGCCGGACCGGTCGATCAGGTAGGCCCGACTGTCGCCGAGCCAGCCGACCGACAGCCGGTCCGGCGTCACGACGGCGGCGACGAACGTGCACGCCGGCGCGTCGTCCGGGCCGCTGATCGAGGCGAGGGCGCTGCGCTGCGCGGTCGCGGCGGCGGCCCGCAGCGCGCTCGCCTGCCAGCGTGCGGTGTCCCCGCCGGGCGAGGCCGAACCGGGACGGGGACCGAGCGGCCGGGTGTCGCCGCCTGCGCCGACACCGCCTGCACCGCCGGGCGCGTCGCCGAGCGCGTCGCCGAGCGCGTCGCTGGGCGCGTCGCTGGGCGCGTTGCCGCTGAGCCTGGGGTCGCTCGTGTCGGTGGCGTCGCCGGGGTGGGGCGGCGTGGCCGGGGGCACCGTCAGCGTGCCGGCAAGCTGCGCGAGCAGGTCGACGGCGTCCCGTGCCGCCCGCACCGCCGCCGGTCCCGATCCCGGGGCTGTCGACACCCCGTCGCAGACGGCGGCGAGCGTCGCGGCCGGCCGGTCGTCGTCGCCGGGCCCGGCCAGGACGCGCAGCGCGAAACCATCCTCGTTGGTGCGGTGCACCAGGCCGCGGTCGGACACCCCCGCGGCGCTGCCGAGGTCGAGATCGGACCGGTCTCCGGGCGGGTCTCCCGGGCGCAGCCCGGTGCCGCAACTCTCACAGAACCGGTCGTGGGCAAAGACGACCGCCGCACACGCCGGACACCGCCCGTCGCCCGGTGATCCTGGGGCGCCCGGTGATCCTGGGGCGCTCTCTGATCCTGGGGTGCCCGGCTGCGGGCGCTGTTCCGTGGTCACATCAGCGTCCGGGGACGGACGCTGTTGGCGAGATCGACCAGGGCATACCGTTCGTCGGGCGTCGCGGCCAGGCGGGCCAGCGTCCGGTAGGCACGTTCCAGCCCGAGCCGCAGCGCGGCGGGCCGCAGCGCCGACCCGGCGATGGTCACCTGGGGGTCCGCCGCCATCGCGCCGGTGCTGACCAGGTCGAGCGCGCCGGCCAGCAGGTCTCGGGTGAGGGTCGCCCGGCCCGCCGGATCGAGGTCCAGATCGTCGAGGATCGTCGACGCCGCCCGCAGGCCGGCCTGGTCCGGGGCGCCCGCGGCGGTGACGGTGCCGAGCACCCGGGCCAGGCGCACCCGCGCCTCGACGTGGGCCGCCGACGCCGCCGGCACCCGCCGGTAGGCCTGCGCGGCGCCGTCGCGGTCGCCCGCGGCGAGACGTACCCGGGCCAGCCCGAACGCAGCGCTGGTGAACGTGTCGTCGGTGCGCGAGACCAGGTCGTAGAGCTCCTGGGCCCGGGGCAGATTGCCGCCCGCCTCGGCCGCGCGGGCCAGCGCCAGCTTCGGCGCGAGCTCGCCGGGCACCTCGCCGTACACCCGCTCGAACGCCGTGACCGCCCCCGCCGTGTCACCCTGGGTGAGTAGGAGCAGGCCACGCTGCCAGTGCACCCGCCAGGCGAAGGGATCCTCGGCCGCCACGGCGTCGAGCAGCTCCCGCGCCGCGTCGTGCTCACCGAGCCGGGTCCGCAGGTCGGCCAGGCGCAGCCGGGCGCCGGCGCTGTCCGCACCCATCGCGTCGAGCAGCTCGGCGAGCTGGCCGGGGGAGACGTCGGGCAGCGCGGCGAGCGCGGTGGCCGCGGGATCGTCCGGATCGGGCAGCAGCGCCGGCAGCAGAGCCGGCAGCAGACCCGAGGGCACCGGATCGGCCGGTTCACCCGTCGGGTGGGCGTCACCGGTGAACCGGACGCTGCGGGCCGGCATCGGGGTGCCCCGTTCGGCGGCGACGATCTCCCGCAGGACGCCGAGCAGTTCGCCGTGCATCTCCTCGGCACTGGTGAACCGATGATCGGGGTCGAGCGCCGTGGCCTTGACCAGCAGACGGTAGAGCGACTCGTGCCGGGCGAGCACCGGATGCCCCGACGCCGGCGGCAGGGCGTGCCGGTAGGTCGAGGTGTTGCCGCGGAAGTCCAGGACGAGGGTGGCCAGCGTCCGGCCCACCGTGTACAGGTCGGAGGCCACCGACGGGCCCTCGGTGGGCACTTCCGGGGCCTGGTAGCCGAGCGTGCCGTAGACGGCGCCGTCGTGGTCGTCGATCCGCCGCACTGCGCCGAGGTCGATCAGCCGCACCGCGTCCCGGCCGACCATCATGTTGTCCGGCTTGAAGTCGCAGAACACCAGACCGTTGCGGTGCAGGTAGGCGAACGCGGGCAGCACCGCGAGCAGGTAGGCGACGGCCTCGGCCGCCGGCAGCGGGTCGGGCCGACCCGCGGCGGCCCGCCGCCGGCGCAGCACCTCGCGCATCGACGTCCCGCCGACGTACTCCATCACGATGTAGCCGGTTCCGGCATGCTCGACGAACGTGTAGATCTTCACGATCGCCGGATGGTCGACCGCGGCCAGGAACCGGCGTTCGGCTATCGCCGCGGCCTGCGCGTGCCGGTCGCCGGAGTCGAGCAGCCCCTTGAACACCACCCAGAAGTCCCCGCCGACGCCGTGGTCGCGGGCCAGGTAGATCCAGCCCTGCCCGCCGTGGGCGAGGGCACCGGCGATCTCGTACTGGCCGACGCGGTCGCCCGGCCGCAGCGCAGGCCGGAACGAGTAGGGCTGCCCGCAGCCCGCGCAGAACCCCTCCGCCAGGGCCGGCTGGCCCCCGCGCGAGCGGCCGACGGGCTCGCCGCAGCGGGCGCACACCCGCCGCCGCTGCGGGATCTGCGGGTCGGCGAGCACCAGCGAGGTGGGATCGGGCAGGTCGATCTCGGGCATGCGCACCAGCCCGGCGCCCAGCCGGTCGGGCGCGCTGTGGCTCGCCGACCCGCGCCGCGACCGCCGCGAGGCGGTGGCCCCCGACGACGCGGACCCGGCGGTTCCGTGGGACACGGCAATTCCGTGGGACGCAGGGGATGCGCCGGACGCAGGGCGTGCGCCGGTCACGCCGCCGTCCACCGGCGCCCAGGCGGCGGGACGGTCGGCGGCCGCGGCGGCCGGGCCGGGCGGCCGGTAGGCGAGGCCGGTGATCGTGCAGTAGCCGTCCTCGATGACGCCCTCGCAGTCCGGCTCGGGACACCGGATCGCCTCCGTCATGCGTGCTCCTCTGGTCGGGCGGGGTATCGGGCGGGCGCGGCTGCCAGCAGGGCGTCCGCGTAGGCGCGGACGAGCTTCTCGGCCCGGTCCAGGTCGATCGGGGCCGATCCCAGCGCGGCCAGCGCGGGGGCGTAGCTGGCCTCCAACGCGGCGGATTCACCCAGGCCGGTGCGCCCGGCCTTGGCCCGCAGCGCCCGCAGCAGCCCGCGCAGCTCGTCGCGGCGGCGCACCGGCGCCGCGTTCGTCTCGGCGATCGTCGTCGCCGTCGCCAGCGTCGCCTGCGCGGTGCGCCGCCAGGCCGGCAGGCCGTAGGCGACCAGCCGCCAGTCGCCGGCCTCGCCGGCGGCGCTCAGCCGGTCCAGCCAGGGCCGCAGGCCGCGCCGCGGCGCGTCGAACCACCCGTCGGACAGCCGCAGCAGGCCATCGGCGTGGCCGCTGATCCGCTCGACGACCTCCCGGGCACGGCGCTCGCCGACCTGCGCGGCCGCGACGACCTGCGCCAGCAGCGCGTCGGCCGCGGCAAGGTCCGCGGCGAGATGGTCGTGTGCCCGCGCGAGTGCGGCGACGGCGTCGAGGGCTGGGGCGAGCGCGTCGCCGACCGCGGTCAGCAGCTCCGCCGGCACGTCGAGCGGGTCGGCGGCCACCGCGGCCTGGGCGAGTGCCAGCGCGGCCCGGGCTGTCGCGAGCGCCGGAACCTCGTCGTCCACGGCTCCGTCGTCGGCCTCGGCGCCCCTCGGGCCGGCGCCACCCGGGGTGAGCCCGAGGCGTTGCGCCGTCGCCTGCGCCTCGGCGAGGTGGCGGCCGAGCGGTGCCAGCGCCTCGCGGTGCGCGGCTCGTGCCGCGATGATCTCGTCGGCGGCGGCGCGTAGGGCACGGACGCTCGCGAGCGCCTCCTCGAGGCGACGATGGGCGGGAGTCCGGGCCGCAGCGTCGTGTCCCTCAGCCGCCCCGGCGGCGCCGGCCGGGCGGTCACCGTCGGGCTCGGCGTCCAGCAGCGCGGCGAGCCGGGCGGTGCGCCGGGCGCCAAGCCGTGGACCCTCTCCCCGTTCGGCCGCGGCGGCGGTGAGCAGGTCGTTGAGCGCGGCGTGGGTCTCCCAGAGGCCCACCAGCCGGCGGCGGGCGTCGGCGGCGATCGCGGCGGTGCGTCCGCGCAGCCGCGGCGGATCGCCGAGGTGCCGGTCGATGAGGGCGTCGAGGTCCAGCAGCTCCGCGGCGAGCTGCGCGCCGCCGGAACGCAGCCTGGTCAGGGCCGCGTCGACGTCCGAACGGGTGCGCATCGCCGGTCACGCCCCCTGCGTCGACGCGAGCGATCCCGCTGCCCGACGCGGCGAGGGCCGGACGGGTCGGGCGTGCCGGGCGGAACATGCTGTGCGGGCGCCGGCGAGGCGCGCGGATCCGGCCGCTCGTGGCGCGCGACTCGCCCCCGCGGCATCAAGCATGCCCGCCATGCCCTGAGTACCACCGCCCCGATCGTCCGTTTCGCGACCGTCCCGGTCTCGCCGGGACGCCCGCGCCTGCACCGCCCTGAGCCGCGGCGGTCAGGGCGCCTGAGGGCGGTCCGACTCCGCGGGATGGCTGATCGTAAATCGGTCGAGCACCTTCCGTGGGGCAATGTCGCCTTGTCGTCACCTCGCCCGGCTCACAGTGCCGGCATGTTAGGCAGTCCGGCCCTGGGAGCAGGGCGAATCCGGCCGGCCTGGGAAGACGTAGTGAGGGCGGCCTGCCATCGGCGTCGCGGCGGGACCGGCACCGTCGGGGGCGGGCGCAGCCCCTTCAGCCGTCGCCGGACCAGCACGTCAGAGTGGGGAGCCGCTCGGTGTTGAGGTCCGGAGGCGGGAGGCGGGAGACGCCGCGTCACCCGCCGTCGGTGTAGCGGGGGACCGGCGCGGTCGGGGGTGGGCGCAGTGCCGGCAGCCAGTGTTGGACCAGCGCGGCCCAGGTGCCGTCGCGCACCACGTCGGCGAGCACGCCGTTGACGAAGCGGGTCAATTCCGGATGGCCGCGGGCGACGCCGATCGCGTCCGGCTCGTTGGACAGTCCCGGGCCGACGAGGTGGACCCGGGGATCCTGCGCCGCCATGCCGGCGAGGACCGCGCTCGTCGTCGTGATCCCCGCGACCTGGCCGGACTGGAGCAGCACGAGGCAGTCGGCGATGTTCGGCACGGTCCGCACGACCGGGTGCGACGACGTCCGGCGCAGAGTGTCCACCGTGGTGGTCCCCGCCGCGGTGCACACCGGCTGCCCCCCGAGGTCGTCCAGGCTGCGGGCGGGCGAGCCGAGGGGGACCAGCACCCGCTGCGTCTCGTACCAGTAGACGGTGGAGAAGTCGATCTGCCGGCGCCGCTCGCAGTTCGTCGTCATGGTCGCGACGACGATGTCCACGTCCCCGTGCGTCAGCACCGGGATGCGCTCGGCGTAGGTCGTCGCGCGAAACCGCACGTGCCCGTCCGTGCCGAAGATCGCCCGGCCGATGCGGTTCGCCAGGTCCACGTCGAAGCCCTCGAACTGCCCGGTGAACGCGTTGATCGAACCGAACGGCGGGACATCCGCGAGCACCGCGGCCCGTAGGTAGCCGCGTTGCTGGATCGTCGCGAGGAACGTGCCGGCCGGCATCGCGCCGGGCGTGGGGGGCACGGCCGGTGGCCGCAGGCTCGCCTGCGGATCTCCGCAGCCCGCACCGGTGCCCGACGGTGGCGGGACGCCGGTGGCAGACGGGGACGAGGCGCCCGTCGTGACCAGCGGCCGTGCCTGCGCGGGAAGCGGCGCGTCCACGGTTGCGCAGCCGGCGCCGGCGAGGGCCAGCAGCACCGCGACGGCCAGCGCGATGACCCGCGGCAGCCTCGTGGACGTCGTGGACGTCGTGGACGTCGTGGACGTCGTGGACGTCGTGGACGTCGGGGACGTCATGGAGGTCGGGGAGGTCGTGAGGGTCGTGGGTTTCGGCATGATGGCGGCTACCGATAGTCGTTGATGCGGAGCTGGATACCGGCGAGCGCGAGGGCGGCGGCGAACAGGAGGCTCGCCGTGACGGCCAGCGGCAGCGGATCGAGGCCGTCGTCCGCGGCGGTGAGTCGCTGCTCGAACCGGCCGCGGCCGGCGTCGAACACCACTGTCGAGGCGGTGTCGAACCGTCGGAAGGCGTCGGTGCCGCCGCCCTGGGCCAGGGCCACCGCCTGCTGGAACCCGCCGACCTCGGCGACGAGCGCGCGGACTCGCACCGCGCTGGCCTGGTAGGACTGCCAGGTGGGCGCGAGCGCGCCGCGGGCGGCCCGGTCCGATCCGGGTAGCGCCGCGGTCGCCGGGAGCAGCCCCGTGCCGGTCGGCCGGCCCTGGGCGTCGTAGCCCAGCCGGGCGCTGACCGCGTCGGCGTCGGCGTCGAGGCCCGCGCCGTTGCCCCGGGAGATCAGCGACAGGCTCTCGTCGCCCCAGGCACGCAGCGCGAGCGCCCGGGCCTGCGCGGTCATCGTCATCGGCACGTAGCCGTCGTCGCGGCTGTCGAGCAGGCGGGCGCGCTGCACCCCGAACGCGGCGAGCGTCCACCCGAGCGCGAGCGCGGCGAGCAGCGTCGCCGCCACCAGCGCCGGATTGAGGATGCGGTTGGTCCGCCGGAACAGCCGGACCTGCAGGACGATCAGCACGGCGAGCGTCGCCAGCCCGGCGACGGCGACCACCACCGGGTGGTAGACGCGGCTGGCCTGCCGGTAGTCGTGGTCGATGCGGTCGGCGGCCGCGGCGGCGAGCCCGTCGGCGGCCGGCAGGATCGTGCCCTGCATCAGGCTGGACGCCTCGCGTAGATACGCACCGCCGACGACCAGGCCGAGCCGGTTGTTCGCCCGGGCTCGTTCCACCTCGCCGGTGTAGACGGGCAGCTGCTCGGTGAGCACGGTCAGCGGCTCCCGCGGCCCAGCGGCCCGGGCGAGATCGACGATCCGCTCGCTCGCGTCGGCGATGGCCCGCTGGTAGGCGGCGCGCTGGTCGGGAGGCTCGACGCCGCCGGCGAGGAAGGCCCGTGCCGCCGCGGCGTCGGCCGCCGAGAGGTCGGCGTGCAGGCTCTGCGCCGCGATGAACGACGCGCCGCTGTCGGTCCGCAGCGAGTGCAGCGCCTGCTGGCGGGCCCGCACGGTGGCGAGGGCCGCGATCCACAGGACGAGCAGCCCGACGGTCACGATGATCGACAGCAGCCGCAGCCGGCCGGGCGGGGTGGCCGTGCGGCGCCGCAGCCCGCGGCGCCCGGGCGAGCCGCCCCTGCCACCGTTCGTCTCCGGCCCGCCGGCCACGCCCGATCCGCCGGCTGCCCCCAAGGTGCCGGCCGCCCCCAAGGTGCCGCTCGTGCCCGGTCCGCCGGCCGTGCCCAGGGTGCCGGCTGCACCCCCGGCGGGCATGCCCGTCGCGCCGCGGACTGCGGTCGGCGGTGGCGTGGTTGCGGCCGGCGTGGTTGTGGCCGGCGGGGTGGCGGGATGCGGGGTGGAGGGAGGCGACGGCGTGCCCACCGCGGTCATAGCCGGTGATCTTAGGTGAACCACGGCGTTCCGTGGCCCCGGTGTCAGCTTTGCGTCATCACACTTCGCTGCGGCGTCCCGGGCCGGGGTTCGCCGCCGTCCGCGGTCGCGCGTCGTGGCGAAGCTCGTGGGCGCGCACCTGCCGTCCTCCACGCCGACGACGCCCGCCGGCCGGACGCGGCGATCAGTGGGGCACGAGGTCCGGGTGCACCGGCGCCGTCGCGTTGGCCATGACCTCCTCGGCCCGGTCCCACACGCGGTGCAGCCCGAGCGCGAGGGTCAGGCGGTCGGTGAACGTCTTGGTGACCGCGTCGGCGACGAGGACGCCGGCGTGGTCGGCGGTGATGCCGGCGGCGGCCAGGACGCGGGCACCGGAGCCCCACGCGGCCAACGGCTTGAGGTGCCGGTAGGCCTCCTGGAGCAGCAACGTCACCTTGAGCGCGTCCGCCACCTGCAGGGCGTCGCGCGGGGAGGTGTCGCCGGCGACGACGACGGCGTCGAACTCGACGGAGCGGGCGGTGAGGTTCGTCCGCTCGACGACCTCGGTGTGCCGGCCGTGGTGGAGGACCCCGCCGACGGGGGCGACGACGAGGAGCTGCACCCCGAGGCTCGCCACGGCCTTGCGGAGCTTGTCGATGCCGCCGAGGTCGGCGTCCAGGCTGGCGATCACCCCGATGCGCCGGCCCGCGACGGGGCCCGGCTCCGTCACGAGCTGGGACAGCGAGGGGGCCAGGGCGACGTCGGGCGGCGAGCCGTCGGGAGCGGGTAGACCCAGCGCGGCGGCGACCCGGGCGCTCAGGTCGGCGTCGACGTTGGCGAGCACCCTGAGCTGGCGTTCCTTGATGGCCTTGTCGTACACCTTGCCCAGTTCGAAGGCGAAGGCCTCGACGATGTGCGCCCGTTCGATCGGGCTGACACTGCGGTAGAACATCGCAGCCTGGGAGAAGTGGTCGTCGAAGGAGACCGGGTTGGCACGTACGACGCGGCCTTCCACGGGCCGCTCCCGCTGCACGTAGCCGCCCTCGGCCTCGGCCGCGACGAGCGGCAGACCCTCGTCGACGCTGTTGGGCAGGTAGGCCGCGAGGCCGGTGTGGATCGCGGACTGGTGGGCGCCGTCGCGGAGCAGGTCGTTGACCGGGCAGTGCGGCCGGTTGATCGGTAGCTGCGTGAAGTTCGGGCCGCCGAGGCGGGTGAGCTGGGTGTCGAGGTAGGAGAACAACCGGGCCTGCATGAGAGGGTCGTCGGTGACCTCGATGCCGGGGACGAGGTTGCCGGTGTGGAAGGCGACCTGTTCGGTCTCGGCGAAGTAGTTCGTCGGATTCGCGTTCAGGGTCAGCCGGCCGATCAGCTGCACGGGCGCCAGTTCCTCGGGCACCAGTTTGGTGGGATCGAGCAGGTCGATGCCTTCGAACGTGTGCGTGCCGTCGTCGGGCAGGACCTGGATGCCGAGCTCGTACTCGGGGAAGGCGCCGGCGTCGATGGCGTCGGCCAGGTCCCGGCGGTGGAAGTCCGGATCGACCCCGGCGGCGATCTGCGCCTCCTCCCACACGAGGGAGTGGACGCCGCTGACCGGTTTCCAGTGGAACTTCACCAGGCTCGTGAGGCCCTCCTCGTTGACCAGCCGGAACGTGTGGACGCCGAAACCCTCCATCGTGCGATAGGACCGGGGAAGACCGCGGTCACTCATGTTCCACAGGACGTGGTGGGTGGCCTCGGTGTGCAGGGAGACGAAATCCCAGAAGGTGTCGTGGGCCGACTGCGCCTGCGGAATCTCCCGGTCCGGGCGCGGCTTGCCGGCGTGGATGACGTCGGGGAACTTGATGCCGTCCTGGATGAAGAACACCGGGATGTTGTTGCCGACGAGGTCGACGTTTCCCTCGCTGGTGTAGAACTTCACGGCGAAGCCGCGGGTGTCGCGGACGGTGTCCGCCGACCCGCGGGATCCAAGGACGGCGGAGAACCGGGTGAACACGGGCGTTTGGCGACCCTTGACGGCGAGGAACCGGGCCTTGGTCACCGACGCCGCCGTCCCGTAGGACTCGAAGACGCCGTGCGCGGCGGCGCCGCGGGCGTGCACGACCCGTTCCGGAATCCGTTCGTGATCGAAATGGGTGATCTTCTCGCGGAGGTGGAAGTCCTCCAGCAGCGTGGGGCCGCGCTCGCCGACCTTGAGGGAGTGGTCGGTGTCGGGGAGCCGGAGCCCCTGCGCGGACGTCAGGTAGACGCCCTCCTGGGTGGGTGCCGCCAGGCGGGCGGCGTTGTCCTCGGCGGCGCCGTTGGCGGCGGCCGACCGGGAGGCGGCCTGATCAGAGTGACGGGCGGTTGGCATCGCGACTCCGTAGGGGTAGAGCGAAGGACAGCGGATCTCCACCCGCCTGCGGCCGATCCGGACGCAGACGGACGAACCTTCGTCGCCGTGCGATCTCCTTCATGGTAACTCTGAGTAAGCTAATACCGCTGCATCGGTAGCATCGCCGGGGAGGTGTGGGCGCGGGGATCCGGTCGGCGACGCTCGGTGGTGGTGCTCAGTGGTGGCGCTCAGTGGTGGCGGACGTCGAACGGTGCCGCGAGGTTGGTGAGTGCGAACAGCCGGTAGGTCAGGGGACGGGCGCCGATCACGACCAGGCGCTGCCCCGAGGCCCTCGCCCGGGTGCGGGCGGCGACCAGTGCTCCCAGCCCCAGGGCGTCGAGGAAGTCGACCTCGGCGAGGTCGACCACGACGGTGGGGGACCCGCCGCGGACGGCCGCGAACAGCGCCGAGCGCAACGCCCCGACGCTGGCCAGGTCGATTTCTCCACGCACCTCGACGCCGGTTTCGGCGGATCCGTGGTGGACCGTCACCGCCAGCCTGTCGGCGACCCAGACGTGCTGCGGGGATTCGACTGGTGGCGGCTCGGCGTCGGCCTCGACCGCTTCCCGGGTCACCGGGCCTTCTTCCCCGATAACGAGGAATTGTTGGAGGTCATCCTCGGTCGGCGGGAGCCGCGAGGGGACCATGTCGACGACCGACACCGATGCGATGCGTGCGGAGGGGGCCGCGCCAGACGCGATGGGCGGGGAACCGCGGAGGGATTCCGCCGACCGTCGCCTCAGGGGAATCCGCTGAGACCCTCATGTCCGTGGACTCCCTTGCGCGCTGAAAAACAACGCGTCACCGGGAGTCTGGAGCGACGTCGGCTCTCTGAGGCCACCGCGATTGTGGCATGTCGGACGTCTCGCCGCAAGCCCGACCATCGGCCCTGGGCTTGGAGACGGTGGAGCCACGATCCGGCCGTCGGGCCGTCCCCGCCGCGACGGCGAAACCGGGCGGTCACCGGTGCGCCCGTAGCCGATCGGTACCCGTAGGCTGGAAATGACCAGCGGATGGTTGGCGGGCCGTTACCGGTGCAGGAAACCGATGCGGGGAACCGCGGATGGATGTGGGCAGTGCGGCCCGACGTTGGGGAGGGGCTATCGCCTCGAGTGAGCGTGTCCGGTCCGGTCTCGGTGCGGCGGTGGCGGCCGGCAGCGGCCTGGCGGCGGCCGACGGGCTGTGCCGGGCGTGCGTGCGGCTGCTCGGGGTCGACGGGGCCGCGGTCTCGGTGGTGCGCGACGGCGTCTCGACCGGGACGTTCGGCTCCAGCGGCGCGTTGAGCCGGCGGCTGGACGAGCTCCAGTTCACCTTCGGGGAAGGCCCCTGTCTCGACGCGGTGCGCGAGGGTCGCCCGGCGCTGGTCCCGGACCTCACGCTGACGACCGAGACCCCGTGGCCGGTGTTCGCCGGCGCGGTGATGGCCGTCGGGGTGCGGGCGGTGTTCGCCCTGCCCGTGGTGCTCGCCGGTGCGCCCATCGGCGCCCTGGACCTGTTTCGCCACACTCCCGGCCCGCTGGGCGGGGAGAACCTGGCCGGCGGTCTGTTCGCCGCGAGGCTGGCCAGCTTGCCGCTGCTGGACCTGGCGGGCGGGGATCTGGACTGGGAGGCCGTCGGTGACAGCGGCGAGGGGTTACGGGAGTTCGCCTCCCTCGAGCGGGTCGAGGTCTACCAGGCCACCGGGATGATCATGGCTCAGTGCGACGTCGGTCCGGCCGAGGCGCTGGTGCGACTGCGGGCCTACGCGTTCGCGCACGACCTGACCGCGAGCGAGGCCGCGTGGCGGGTGGTGCAGCGTCAGGTGGCGCTCGACGACGACAGCGCCTGGGTCCTGCCGGACGACGACCCGGGGATGATCGCGTGAGCGCCGAGCGGGAACGTCAGGTCACCCGGGCGTTCGTGTCGCTGGCGAACAGCCTGGTGGACCGCTTCGACGTGGTGGACCTCCTGGACGGGCTGACCGCGGACTGCGCGCGGCTGCTCGACGTCGAGTCCGCGGGCCTGCTCCTGGCCGATCATCGCGGCACCCTGCACCTGGTGGCGGCGTCCTCCGAACGCACCCGCAACCTGGAACTGCTCCAGCTCCAACGCGACCAGGGGCCGTGCCTGGACTGCTACCGGGCGGGGGCGCCCGTCAGCGTCGCGGACCTGCGCACGGCCACGGCGCGCTGGCCGCGGTTCGTCGCCGCCGCCACGCAGGCCGGCTTCGTCTCGGTCCACGCCCTTCCCATGCGGTTGCGGGACACGGTCCTGGGCGCCCTCGGGCTGTTCGGCACGCAGGTCGGGACGCTCAGCGAGGACGACCTGAGTCTCGGCCAGGCCCTCGCGCACGTGGCGAGTGTCGCGATCGTGCAGGACAAGGCGGCCACCGACCAGATCGTCATCAACGAGCAGTTGAAGGGCGCGCTGAGCAGCAGGGTCGTCCTGGAACAGGCCAAGGGCTTTCTGGCGCAGCGCGGGAATCTCGGGATGGACGAGGCGTTCGGTCGGCTGCGGACCTATGCCCGCGACCACAACCTGCGGCTCACCGACGTCGCCCGCGCGGTCGTCGCCCGGGAGATCCCCGCCCAGCGCCTGCTCGATCACGCCGCCACCAGAGCGTCTCGACCGAGGCGCGCCAAGCCGAGTTGAGCGTTCGCGGGCTGGAGTAGTCTGACCGTTGTCACTTCAGCGTGGCAGTGTTCTCGTCCCTGGTCTGGTCCGTACGCCTGTTCCGGGTTCCCTCTCGCTGATGCGTTGTCGGCTGAGAGGGATGCCCATGGGCGCGGACGCCGTGGCCACAAGCAGTGCAGCAGCAGAACCCGCTTCGGCGCCGGTGCCGACGCCGCCGGCGGCAGTCCGTGGCAGCGAGTACGCCGAACTGCGGCGCCAGGTCGCCGCCGCCGCGTTGTTCGATGGCCGGGCCGGCTGGTATTCCGCCCGGTTCGCGGTGAGTCTGGGCCTGCTCGCCGCCGGCTGGTGGGCGTTCGTCGCGCTGGGCGACTCGTGGTGGCAGCTGGCCACGGCGGCGTTTCTGGCGGTGATGTTCACCCAGGTGGCGTTTCTCGGGCACGACGCGGGCCACCGCCAGATCTGCCTCGGCCGGCGGGGCAACGACGCCCTGGGCCTGTTAGCGGGAAACATGCTGGTGGGGCTGAGCTACGGCTGGTGGGTGGCCAAGCACAACCGGCACCACCGCCACCCCAACCAGGTTGGTCGCGACCCGGACCTCGCCCCCGGCGCATTCGTGTTCACCGCCGCCGAGGCCGGGCGGCGCCGCGGGTGGGCGCGCCGGCTGACCCGCCACCAGGCGTCGCTGTTCTTCCCAATTCTCCTGCTGGAGGGACTGAACCTGCACGTGGCCAGCGTGCGGGAGCTGGCCGAGCGCCGCGACCGGACCGGCCGGCGGGACCGGACCGTCGCCGCGGAGGCGGGGCTGCTGGTGGTGCACCTCGCCGGCTACCTCACCGCCGTCGCCCTGGTTCTCTCGCCGGTCAGGGCGGTGGTCTTCGTGCTGGTCCATCAGGGGCTGTTCGGCCTGTACATGGGCTGCGCGTTCGCGCCCAACCACAAGGGGATGACGATTCTCGCCGGCGACGAGCCCGACTTCCTGCGCCGGCAGGTGGTGACCGCGCGCAACATCCGGGGTGGCCGGGTCACCGACGTCGTGTTCGGGGGGCTGAACTACCAGATCGAACACCACCTGTTCCCGAGCATGCCGCGGCCGAGCCTGCGCCGGGCCCAGCCGCTGATCCGCGCGTTCTGCCAGGCCCACGAGGTCGGCTACCGGGAGACCGGCGCGCTGGCCTCCTACGGCGAGGCGCTGCGGCATCTGCACCGGATCGGCGGGCCGCTGCGGCACCCGACCCCGGAAAAGCGGCTGGCCACCGCCTCCGACCTGGCCGCCGTCGCGGGGGCGGCCGTGTCCACGTGAACTGCGCACCGCCGCGCCGTGGTCGGGACCGGTGAGGGCGGGAGTCCTCAGGGTGGTGCCAGCCTCCTGGGCCCTTTCCAGCCTCCGCGACACCCCCTCAAGAAGCTGGGTGAAACAGCCGAAGTAGGCCGCCGATCTACTCGTGGAATCGGGTCAGACGCTCGCTCAGGACCCGGTCGAGCGCCGTCCGTCCCGCCGGACCCCACGCCGGCTTGCCGCCGGGCAGGCCGCGGTCCCCGTTCTGGCCCATCAGCATCAGGAAGAGGCTCTTGCACGCGGCCAGCCCGCGGGCGCGCCGGACCGTCGCGTGGTCAGCCTCCCCGTAGGCGGCGAAGAAGCGTGCGGCCGCGCCGGCCGGCAGCAGGACCCAGGCGGCCGCCAAGTCCAACGCCGGGTCGCCGACGAACATGTCGCCGAAGTCGACCACGCCCGCCAGCGTGCCGTCCGCGACGACGACGTTCGCGGGATGCAGATCGCCGTGCACCCACACCGGCGGACCCTCCCAGGCGGGGGCCGCGACGGCGTCGTCCCAGACGGCCCGGACGTCGGCGGCGTCGGCGCCGATCGCGTCAGCGTCGACGGAGTCGAAGAACTTCTCGAAGCCGTCGGTGCAGTCCCTGGGGTGCGCGCCGCGGCCCGTGTCCACCGGGGCGTCGGCGGGCGCTGGCACATGCAGCGCCCGGAGGAACGCCGCCAGGGTGTCGGCCGCGTGCTCGCCGCGGGTGATCGACCCGTGGTCCAGCGGCAGGCCCGGCACCCACGTCATGACCGTCCACATCTTGGGGAAACGCTCGCAGGGCGCACCACTGCGCACCGGGACGGGAATGGGCAGCGGCAGGCGTGGGGCGAGCAGCGGCAGCCACCGGCGCTCCTTGAGCTGGTTTTCGGGGTTCGTCTCCATGCGCTGGATCCGGACGGCCAGCTCGTCCCCGAGGCGCCACATCTGGTTGCCCCAGCCGCCCGCCACCTCGCGCAGCGGCAGCTCGGCCAGGTCGGGATGCTGGTCCCGCAGCAGGTCGCGGACGAGACCCGCGGTGATCTCGGTCTCGAACTCGGTCATGCGGAGCAACCGTACCGGGTTCGACCACACGAAGGGATGGCAGCAGACCCGGTGGGCTCGCCACTGCTCGTCGTGCCTTCGGCTACTCCGGTGACGACGTTGCCGAATCCTCGCCCCGACGCCGTCCCGCCCCGACCCAGCGACGGTAGGCGTCCACGTCGACGTTGCTGCCGCACACGACGGTGACGACGTGGCGGCCGGCGAAACGGTCCCGGTCCTCGAGGATCGCCGCCACGCCGAGCGCGGCCGACGGCTCGACCACGAGGCCGGCGTGGTCGAGGAGCAGCCGCATCCCGGCGATGATCGACGCCTCCCGGACCAGGACCGCGTCGTCGGCGACGAGGAGGAGGTCGTTGAGGACGGCCGGGATGGGACGTCGACCGGCGACGCCGTCGGCAATGGTGTTGGTCGCGTCGGTGGTGACGACGCGCCGCCGGCGCCACGAGTGGGTCATCGCCGGTGCGCCCAGCGGCTGGACGCAGATCACCTCGACGTCGGGCGCCAGGGCCTTCACCACATGACCCACCCCGGTCGCCAGCGCTCCGCCGCCGAGCGCGAGGAGGACCGCGTCGAACGACGGCCCGATGTTGAATGGCGGCCCGGTGTCGACGAGTTCCAGGCCGATGGTCGCCGCGCCCTCGCACGTCTCGAGGTCCAGGCTGTCCTCGACCAGCCGGATGCCGTCGCGGCGCGCGATGGCCGCGGCCCGCTCACGAGCCAGGTCGAAGTCGCCGTCCACCAGCTCCACCCCGGCGTCCAATGCACGGATGCGGGCCAGCTTGGCCGCGGGCGCGTGGCGGGAGGCCACGACGGTGACGTCGAGCCCCCGGCCGCGACCGGACCAGGCGAGGGCCTGGCCGAGATTGCCGGCGCTGGCGCACACCACGGGCCGCGCGCCGGTCTCGGCGAGCCCGCTCGCGACCATCTCGGTGCCGCGGGCCTTGAAGCTGCGCACCGGATTCGCCGTTTCGAGCTTGATGCTCACCGCGCAGCCGAGGTCGGGTTCCAGCGCCTCGCAGCGATACAGCGGAGTGTCGAGAAACACCGGGTCGATGATCCGGCGAGCCGCTCGGATCCGGGCGGTGTCGAGACGCGTTCCCTGCACGGTCCGCCAGCGTAACGCCGCCGGCGACGGTCGGTTTGGGCCTCCCGGCCTCAGCGAGGGCCGGCCGCGTTCCCTGATCCTCGCCGTCGAGGTGGGAGGACATGATCGTGGACGGCGGGGTCCCGACCGGCACCACGGCGCGGTTCCGCGGTTCCGCGGAACCGCAGGCGCCGGACGCGGGGGCTGGTGCTCGCAGGCGAAGGCGAGTTCGGGTCCTTCTGTGCCTGCCCGTGCACGCCGATCGTGCCGAGGGTTCGTGCCACTTTCCGGCGCGGGAGTCCGCTTCCCGTCGCCAGCCACGAGCCCGTGAGAATCAGCAGAAAGCCGAGGAGCATCGTTCTCGTGAGGTTCTCGTGCAGAAAGGGAACGCCCAGCGCCACCGCCACCAGGGGATTGACACAGGTGAACACGGTCCCTCGACTCGCGCCGACCTCGGAGATCAACGCGAGGCAGGTGATCCAGGCCAGCGCCGTACACACCACGCCCAGCACCACAATGCTGCTCTGCGCCTTCCGGCTCGGGGTCGTCCCTGGTAGGCGAAGGGCCGCCACGGGCAGCAGGACCAGGGCCGCCGCGACGCACTCCGCCGTGACCACGCCCAGCCGCGGAAGATGGACGAACGGGCTGCGCTGCACCAGCACCGCGCCCAGGGCATAGCACCCCGAGGCGAGAAGAACGAGCCCCGCGCCGGCCAGGAACACAGTGTCCCCGCCCACCCTCACGCCCAGCAGCGCGGCAACACCGCCCAGGCCGAGGCCCAGGCCCACGGCACGGCGCCGTGACACCCGTTCCCCCGTCAGACGCGGCGCAATCAGGGCCACGAACACGGGTTCCGTCGCGATCAGCAGGCTGGCCATCGACGAGGCGACATGGCGTTCCCCGACGCTGATGCACAGGAAAGGCACGCCGATCTGAACCAGTCCGAGCATGGCGAGACGGAGCCAGCATCCCCGTAAACCCGAGAAGGACCTGGTCGCCAGTGCCACGGGCAGCAGCACCACCACCGCCACGGCGATGCGACCGAAGGTGGCGACGACGGGATCGACCTCGCGAACCGCGACCTTGATGAACAGATACGGAACGCCCCAGAACAG
This sequence comes from Frankia alni ACN14a, assembly GCF_000058485.1. Classification (NCBI taxonomy): domain Bacteria; kingdom Bacillati; phylum Actinomycetota; class Actinomycetes; order Frankiales; family Frankiaceae; genus Frankia; species Frankia alni. The sequence goes on along the minus strand of NC_008278.1, from coordinate 4,170,030 downwards.
CGCCATCGCAACAAAGAGCAGCCAGCCACGGCGAGTCACGCAGGCCAGAATACTATCCACCACCGCGGGCAGCTGAGTCGCTTCACCTTTTCCGAACAGGCAAGGAATGGCGCAGTGCTCTGGCCTGCTCGGCGCCGAGTCCTCTCGTCCTCTCGTCGTCTTGTCGTCTTGTCGTCTTGTCACGGCTGTCGTCTTGTCACGGCGGCCGCCGCGATGGCGACCACCACGCTGCCCCACGTCATCGAGGGCATGTGCGGGGTCGATCCCCGTTCACCCGAGTTCGTCGGCCACTACGCGGACCAGGTCGCCACCGTCACCCGCCTCCTCGGCCTCGACACCGCGGGCTGATGGACAGTCCGGGGTGTCGGCCGCCGACGGGATCAGGCGCGGGCGAAGTACTGGGTGGGGAACGTGTAGGAGGTGCCGTCGGCGTACCGCTCGGTCTCGACGATCGGCAGCCCGGTGTACCTGGTGGATGGCGTGATGTACAGCGTCTCGGTCAGCCCCTGGAAGTTGTACGTGGCGGTCAGCGACGTCCCGTAGACGCCCCATTTCACGCTGCTGGCGTATCCCCAGTACGACGAATTCGCGGAAAGCCCGAGGAAGGCGTGGGAGAGGACGCTGACCTTCACGGAGTTCCAGTTCGAGCAGTTCGGGAACTCGAGGGCGACGACGATGAGGTGATCGTCGGGATCGGTGGCCTTCCAGGTTCCCTGGTAGGGATTGTCGGTGCAGGTGGATGCCTGCGCGGCCGGCGCGGTGAGGCCCAGGGTCGCCGTCAGGCCGACCGCCAGAGCGGCCGCGGTGAACAGTGCTCCGAGCCGGCGGACGGGCAGGGCGAAACGACGTGACATGGTTACCCCCGTAACTGGTGATTTCGTTCGCTGCGATTGCAACAATGCCAGCATTCAGTTCGCCGCGCGGTGATTGTCGGCTGCTGTACAGCACCCTGCGGCCCGTTGGCCGGACCAGCACGGGGTCGGCTCTGCCACCACAGGGTCGGCCGGTGCTGGGCGCTGCCGGGGCAGTCTGACGACGCCCTACCAGGACGGACGCGGCCAGATCCGCACGCCGAGGCCCAGTTGCAACAGTCTTGCAGTTACGAGAGGGTTGCATCTGGGCCCGTTGGTGGCTCGTTGGCGGAGCTCTCCTCGCGCCCGAGGACGCCGCCCCGAGGTCCCGCAGTCCCGGTGAGGAGGCTTCTGGTGGCTCACGCGGCTTCCGGCGTCGGCGAGCCGACCCTGGCGAGACGGCTGATCGAGTTCCGGCGCAGCCTCACGGGGGCCGACAGGCGGTCCCTGGCGGGGATGGCCGGGTTCATCGTCCTGCTGCACGTCGTGGGGTTCGTCGTCCTGCTCACCCTCGTCACCCCGCACGACTACCGTCTCGGTGGCGATCATCCCGTGTTCACCGCCGGGGTCGGCGTCCTGGCCTATACCTTCGGGCTGCGCCACGCCTTCGACGCCGATCACATCGCCGCCGTCGACAACGCCACCCGAAAGATCATCGCCGACCACGCGGCGAGGGGAGCCGAAGGCGCCGGCCCCCAGCGCCGACCGCTCTCGGTCGGGTTCTGGTTCTCCCTCGGCCACTCGACGATCGTGTTCGCGCTCGCGTTCCTGCTCTCCGTCGGCATCAAGTCCCTGGTCGGCCCGATCGAGGACGACTCCTCCACGCTGCACACCATCACCGGCGTGATCGGCCCGTCGGTCTCGGGGGTGTTCCTGTGGGTGCTCGGGATCCTGAACCTTGCCGCCCTGCTCGGCATCGTCAGGGTCTTCCGCGAGATGCGCCACGGGCAGTACGACGAGCAGGAGCTCGAACGGCGGCTGGAGTCTCGCGGCTTCATGAACCGTTTTCTCGGCGGCCTGACGAAGACGGTCACCAGGCCGTGGAACATCTACCCGATCGGTGTGCTGTTCGGCCTCGGGTTCGACACCGCGACCGAGGTCGGCCTGCTCGTCCTCGCCGGCGGCGCCGCGGCGTTCAACCTGCCCTTCTACTCGATCCTCGTGCTGCCGATCCTGTTCGCCGCCGGCATGTGTCTCATGGACACGATCGACGGCGTCTTCATGAACGCCGCCTACGGCTGGGCCTTTGCCCGCCCTGTCCGCAAGGTGTTCTACAACCTGACGATCACGGCCATCTCCGTGATCGTCGCCCTCGCCATCGGCACGATCGAACTCGTCGGCGTCCTCGCCGACCGGTTCACGATCGAGTCCGGGCCCCTCGCCTGGATCGCCACCATCAACCTCGACTACGCCGGCTACGCCATCGTCGGCCTGTTCGTCCTCGCCTGGGCCGTCGCGCTCGCCGTCTGGTACTTCGGCCGCGTCGAGGAACGCTGGTCCGCCAACCTCACCTACGAATCGACCCGGTCCACCGAAACGACCACCTGATCGCGCCACCGGGCGGCTAGGGCGGGTGAGGCTCGACGGCGACCACAGCAGGATAACTTAGTGCACCTGCACGCCCGAGGGCTCGGACCTCCAGGTGGATCTTTGCTGGACGACTAGCCTTGGGTGATGGTGAACGGTCGGTTGCCGCGGGGGTCGCTCGACTCCGAGGTGATCCTGATGGCGGCGGAGCGGTTGGCCGCGGAGGCGGGTCTGGCCGAGGTCACCATCCGCAAGGTGGCCGCGGTCCTCGGGGTGCAGCATCCCGCGGTTCACTACCACTTCCCTCGGCGGCACGATCTTGTCGATGCGCTGCTGGGGCGAGCGGTGCGGCGCTTCAACGAGGCCCTGCCGGTGATCGACTCCGACGACTGGGAGACGCACCTGCGCGGCTACTGGGAGGGCTACCGGGCGGCGCTGCGGTCCGATCCGGCGCTGTTCGAGCTGGTGGTGGGCCAGTGGGCGACCATGGGTCGGTCACAGCAGGCGCTCGACTCCAGTTACGGGCGGATCGACGCGCAGCTCGGGGTGCTGCTGCGGGCGGGCTTCACCCCCGAGCAGGCGGGGTACGCCTACCACCTGCTCTCGACCTACACGCGTGGGTGCCTGGCGAGCGAGCACGAGTTCGCGCGGTACCTGGGCCCGGACCGGGACGACGCGCTGCACGGGTCGCACGTGGACCTGCCCGGCGACCTCGACCAGTTCCCGAACCTGCATGAGGTCACCAAGCGCGGCTGGTCCTACACCTTCGCGACCGACGCCGACTTCGACCACGGTCTTACCGTCATCATCGCGGGGCTGCGGGCCTGGTTGCGGGCGGCGGGCTGACGAGCCGAGCCGGCACGGCCGTTCGCTGGACATCCTGACCATCGGTCAGTAACGTCCGTCCCGAAGATGCTGACCACTGGTCAGTACCTGGGTTCGACCGGTCGTCTGGAGGCCGCCGTGGGCACGTTCGAGTTCACCGACGATCATGAAGCGCTGCGGTCGACGGTGCGGGCGTTCGTCGAGGAGACCTTCCCCGAGGCGCAGGTGCGTCGGCTGATGGCGGCGCCGTCGGCGTTGGAGCGTCCGGTCTGGGAGCGGATGGCCCGCGAGCTGGGGCTGCAGGGGCTGGTGGTGCCCGAGGAGCACGGCGGTGCGGGGGCCGGCCCGGTGGAGTTGGCGATCGTGCTGGAGGAGTTCGGACGCCGGCTGGTGCCGGTGCCGTTTCTGTCGACGGCGCTGGCCACGATCGCGCTCACCGGCGGCGACCGAGCGGTGACCTCGGGCCACCTCGAGGCGGTCGCCGAGGGTCGGGTGGTGGCCACGGTCGCCGTCGCCGAGGACGGCGGCGGCTGGGATGCGGCCGGGGTGCGCTGCAGCGCGGTCGGCGACGGCGACGGGGGCGGGTGGCGGCTGACCGGAACGAAGTCCTTCGTGCCGGACGGCCTGGCAGCCGATCTTCTGGTGGTGGCGGCGCGCACCGAGGCCGGCGTCGGACTGTTCGCCGTCGACGGCGCCGCGGACGGGGTGTCGCGCGCCGCGCTGGAGGTCTTCGACCTCACCCGGCGCCTCGCCCGGGTGCGCCTCGACGGCGTGGCCGCGACGCCGCTGACGGCCCCGGCGGACGAGGCCGCGTTCGACCGTTTCCTCGACGCCGCCCGGATCGCGGTGGCCGCGGAGCAGGTCGGCGGCGCCGATTTCACGCTCGCGATGGCCGTCGGGTACGCCAAGGAGCGGGTGCAGTTCGGCCGGGCGATCGGCAGCTTCCAGGCGGTGAAACACCTGTGCGCCGACGCCTTCGTCGACGTCGAGTCCGCCCGCTCGGCCGCCTACTACGGGGCGTGGGCCGTCGCGCAGGACAGCCCGGAGGTCCCCACGGTCGCGCCGCTGGCCAAGGCGTTCTGCTCCGAGGCGTTCTTCGCCACGGCCCGGACGAACATGCAGGTGCACGGGGGCATCTCGTTCACCTACGAGCACCCGGCCCATCTCTACTACCGGCGCGCCAAGTCCGGGGTGCAGCTGTGGGGCAGTCCCCGCGCGCACCGTGACCTGCTGGCCACCCGAATCGGTCTGTGATCGCACCCTTCGGGTGCACGTGAACGACGAGGAGGAACCCGATGACCGCGACGACAGGGCCGGGCACGCCGCCGCAGGCGTCGAAGGAGGCGTCTGAGGAGGCGTCGGCGCAGCGGGTACGCGCGCAGGTGGCGGCGTGGCTGGCCGAGAACTGGCAGCCCGGCGGCGGGGGCCCGCAGTGGCGGGAGCGGCTCGTCGACTCCGGGTGGGCGGCCCCGACCTGGCCGGTCGAGTGGTTCGGGCGCGGCCTGCACCGCGATCTGCGTCGGGTGGTCGCCGAGGAGTTCACCCGGGCGGGCGCGAAACCGGTCGCCCTGGACGTGACGCAGCTGTTCGCCAACACGATCCTCGCGCACGGCACGGACGAGCAGAAGAAGTCGTTCGTGCGGCCGCTGGCCCTCGGCGAGCAGCAGGGCTGCCTGCTCTACAGCGAGCCCGGCGCCGGCTCCGACCTCGCGGCGTTGCAGACCCGGGCCGACCGCGACGGCGACACCTGGGTGGTCAACGGCCAGAAGGTGTGGACGTCGGGAGCCCGCGAGGCGACCCACGGCTTCCTCGTCGCACGCACCGACTGGGACGTGCCCAAGCACCGCGGACTGACGTTCTTCTGGCTGCCGCTGGACCAGCCGGGAGTCGACATTCGGCCGATCCACCAGGTCACGGGTGGGTCGGAGTTCAACGAGGTGTTCCTCACCGACGCCGTCGTGGCCGACTCCCACCGGCTTGGCGCGGTCAACGACGGCTGGCGGGTACTGCAGACCGCGCTCGGCTTCGAGCGGCTGATCATGGGGGCCGCCGCCGGTGGCAGTTCCCGTCAGCGCCGGCGGGCCGGCGGGAGCGAGACCACCCTGGCGGACCGGCAGTCGCCGTGGACCCGGCAGATCGGCGGAGCCGACTACGTCGAGCTGGCGAAGAAGGTCGGCAGGGCCGACGACCCCGTCACCCGCCAGGAGATCGCCCGGCTGTACACGCTGGAGAAGGTCAACGCCTGGAACAACCTGCGGGCGCGGGCGGACGCCGGGCGCGGCGCGGCGTCACCGCTGGCGTCCATCGGCAAACTCGCCATGTCCCGCATCGTGCACACCGGCGTGGACGTGACCACGAACCTGCTCGGCGCCTCCTCGGTCCTCGACGGCGACACCGACCCGGTCGCCGCGGAGGTCAACCGCTCGTCGTTCGCCGCGTTCGTCACCTCCATCGGCGGAGGCACCGACCAGATCCAGCGGAACATCATCGGCGAGCGGGTCCTGGGCCTGCCCAGGGAACCCGAAGTCGACAAGAACGTCCCGTTCCGCGAGGTCCGCAAGGCCCAGGCCACCAGGCGGTTCAGTTGACCACCGCCGAGGCGTCGACCAACGCCGAGGCGGCCGGGACGGGCGAACCGCTCGACCTGCCCCTGACCGGCGTGCGGGTCCTCGATCTGACCACCGGGCCGCTGGCGGCGATCGGCCGTCATCTCGCCGAATGGGGCGCCGACGTCCTGCGCGTCGAGCCGCCCGGCGGCGCCGCCGACCGCCGCACCGGTCGCCGGGTCGGCGGGGTCTCGTTGGCCTTCGCCGCCGCCAACCTCGGCAAACGCGCCGTGTCGCTCGACCTCGCCCAGCCCGCCGACCGGGAGAGGTTCACCGCACTGCTCGCCGACGCCGACATCCTGCTGGAGAGCACGCCGCCGTCCGGCCCGGAGGCGACGACGCTGGACGTCGAGGGCATCCGGCGGGAGCACCCGTCCCTGGTCGTCCTGTCCGCCACGCCGTTCGGCCGGACCGGTCCCCAGGCCGGCTGGCAGGCCACCGGCCCGGTGTTCCACGCCTTGTCCGGCGAGCTGTCGCGCTCGGGCATCCCCGGGCGCGCGCCGCTGCTGCCGCCCGGCGACCTGCCCTACGACTGCGCCGCGGCGCAGGCGGTGTTCGTGGTGCTCCTCGCCTACCTCGAACGCCTGCGCACCGGTCTGGGCGACCACCTCGACTTCGCCGTCCTCGACGGCGCGGTCGCCGCACTCGATCCCGGCTACGGCATCGCCGGCAGCGCCACCGCCGGAGTACCCGCCAGCAAGCTTCCCCGGGGCCGCCCCGAGGCCCGCCACCAGTACCCGATCATTCCCTGCGCCGACGGGTTCGTCCGCCTGTGCATTCTCGCCCCGCGGCAGTGGCGCGCCATGTTCGCGTGGATGGGACGCCCCGCGGAGTTCGCCGACCCCTCCTACGACAAGCTGTCCACCCGCTTCGCCTCCACCACCCTGCTGCCGGCGATAGCACGCTTCTTCGCCGACAAGACGCGAGCGGAACTCGAACAGGCCGGCCAGCACCACGGCGTCCCCACCGCCGCCGTTCTCGACCTGGACGAGGCGCTGGAATCCGAGCAGGTCCGCGCCCGAGGCGCCTTCAGCCCGGTCGAACTCGCTCCGGGGATGGCGGCACCCTTCCCGAACGGCGTGCTGGAGCTGGACGGTCACCGCGCCGGAGTCCGAGGCCCGGCGCCCACGCTCCCCCCGGACTCCTCGCCGGCGGCGCAGGGCTGGGGCGACCGACCGATCCCAGGCCCAGGCCCAGGTCCGGACCCGGCTCCGGGCCCGGACCCACAGGACGGTTCCGTCGATCCCGGCCGTCGGCCGCTGGCCGGACTGCGTGTCCTCGACCTCGGTGTCATCGTCGTCGGCGCCGAGCAGGGGCGTCTGCTTGCCGACCAGGGCGCCGACGTCATCAAGGTCGAGAACGACGCCTTTCCCGACGGCAGCCGCCAGGCCCGCGACGGCAGTGTCATGACGGTGACCTTTGCCGCCGGCCACCGCAACAAGCGCAGCCTCGGCCTCGACCTGCGTTCACCACGAGGCAAGGACCTGTTCCGGCGACTGGTTGCCGACACCGACGTCGTGCTCACCAACTACCGTCCCGGCACCCTGGAATCCCTCGGACTCGGCTACGACGTCCTGCGCAGCACCAACCCGGCCGTCATCGTCGTGGACAGCTCGGCGTTCGGTTCCACCGGACCGTGGAGCCGCCGGCTCGGCTACGGACCGCTGGTCCGCGCCTGCGCCGGCCTGACCGCGCAGTGGCGCTACCCCGGCGAACCGGACGGATTCTCCGACGCACTCACCGTCTACCCGGACCACGTCGCCGCCCGCATCGGCATCGCCGGCGTCCTCGCGCTGCTGATCCGCCGGCGCCGCACCGGAATCGGCGGAACGGTGAGCGTCAGCCAGACCGAGGTCATGCTCGGCCACGCCGCCGCGACCGTCGCCGACAAAGCCCTCCTCCGCGCCGGCGTCGAGGTCGAAGGGCCCACCGAACCGGATGCGCCCTGGGGGGTTTTTCCCACCGCAGGCGACGACGACTGGTGCGTCGTCACCGTCCGCGGCGACGGCGACTGGCAGGCTCTGTGCCGCGTCCTCGACCGCCCCGACCTCGCCACCGAACCCGCCCTCACCAGCGCGTACGGACGCGCCGGCGCCCGAGATCGGATCGACGCCGCCCTCACCGACTGGCTCGCCCAGCACGGCGCCGTCGAGGCCATGACCCGGCTCCAGGCGGCCGGCATACCCGCCGGCGCGATGCTGCGCGTCTCCGAATTGCCCTCGTTCCCCTACTACGCCCAGCGTGGCGTCTTCCGGCTGTCCGGACATCCGCGTATCAGACAGACCTTCTACCTGGAGAACGCACCCGTCGTTTCCGACCGACTGCCCGACCCCCCCGACATCCCCGCCCCGCTGCTCGGCGAACACACCGAACAGATCCTCCGGGAAACACTCGGCCGCACCGACGCCGAAACAGCCGAGCTGCTGTCCGCCGACGGTCGAATAGCCGGCGCAACCCGCTGACCCCGCCCTGGTCGGTTCGACCGGAGGAGGCGCCGGCCGCGGAACTGGGGTTACGACATGTCTGGGGTGACGACTGCGTGGCCGGTGTTCGGGTGCCGTGGTCGTCGGGCGTCTGGTGATGCGTGCCAGGCCGACTCGTCAGGATAAGAGCCATGTGGGTGCCGTTGCCGCTGGGGGAGAGGTTGTGGGCCGAGGTGGGTTCACCTCGGCGGGCCCGCCGGCTGGGTAGCAGTCCGCGATCCCGCGTGTGGCGGGTGGAACTGTCCGGCACACCTGCGGTGGTCAAGCAGCTCATCGACGGGCCGGGGGGCGCCGAGAGATATGCCCGGGAGGTGGCCGCGCTGACGCTGGCGTCTCGCGTGGACCCGCCCGTGGCGCCGAGGCTCCTCGGGACCGATCCGGACCAGCGGGTCCTGGTTCTGGAATACCTGGACCATCAGCGGCCGCGGGAGGACTGGGTGGTCGCCTACGCCGAGGCGCTGGCTCGGCTCCACGCTTCCACGGGAGTCGAGGACACGGGTGTTCTGCCGGCCTGGTCCGGCGGCCCGACCCGCAACGACGTCGACTCCTTCCTCCGGCTGGCCCACGCGCTCGGCGTCGCCGCGCCTCGCGGAGTACGCGCCGAGCTGGACGACCTCGTGAGCCGCCTGGCCCGTTCACCGGGCAGTGCCCTGCTGCACGGCGACCCGTGCCCGGGTAACGACCTGCACACCAGCAGCGGTGTCAGGTTCGTCGATTTCGAACAGGCGGCGCTGGGCGACGGGCTCACCGAACTTGCCTACCTGCGCATCGGATTCCCGACCTGCTGGTGTGTCACCGCGCCGCCGCGGCCGCTGCTGAAAGAGGCGGAAGTCGCCTACCGTGCGGCCTGGCGCCAGCAGACCGGACGTGATGTTCCAGACGATCTCACCGACGCGTGTGCCGGCTGGCTGCTACGAGGTGATGCACTGGTCGAGAGGGCGAAGCGCGAAACCCTTGACCATCTGGCCAGGATTGCGCGCCGTGACTGGCGTTGGGGCACGGCGACGGCGCGCCAACGGCTCACCCACCGCCTCGGAATCGTCAGCCAGATGACCGCTCACGGTGGCGAGCTGGAAGAATTGGGGCAGCTCGCCGCAGCCATGCGCGAAAACCTGCTTACCCGCTGGCCATCACTGCAACCACTGCCCACCCGCCGGCAATGATGCCTCCTCCGACTGGAGCGGCGTTGGCTGTGGAAGCTCACGGCGTGCAAGGAGCGCTACTCGGCGGGCTCGGCGACTTCTCCGTGGAGGTGGGTGAAGAGCACGTCGATCTCGTCAGGTGGGGCGCCGCGGTAGGTGGACCAGGCGTTGAGGCTGGCGCGCCGGCCGTACGACCTGCGGCACGCCGCCATCTCAGGCTGGCTGAACGCCGGCGTCCCGGTCACCCAGGTCGCGGAGTGGGCCGGAAACGAGAGCGGACATCGACCCGGCCCGGGCCGAACCGCCGTCCGGACCGGGAACTGGGCCTCTGATCTGTGCAGACGGTGTCTTTTAGCCGGTGACGTCGCGGCCGATGAGCTGGCGGGCGATGATCCACTGCTGGAGCTCGTTGGCGCCCTCGAAGATTTCCAGAATCTTGGCGTCGCGGTACATCTCCTCGAGGCGGACTGATTCGCCGCTCTCGGCCACCCGGCGTGCGAAGCCGACCGCCCCGTGGATCTGGATGGCCTCGCGGACGACGTCGTTGGCCAGGCGCGTGCCGTAGGCCTTGGCCATCGCGGCCTCCGGTTCGGCGCTGCGGTCGCCGCGGTCGAGCAGGATCGCGGCCTTCTGGTAGAGCGAGCGCGCGCACTCGATCTCGGTGGCTCGCTGGGCCATCTGGAACTGCCAGTGCTGCAGGGCGCCGAGCGGGGCGCCGAACACGTGCCGGGTGCGCAACCGGTGCACGGCGAGGTCCAGGGCGGCCTGGGCGACCCCGACGCCGGCGGCGCCGATGCCGATCCGTCCGCGCACCAGCGCGGACAGCGCCACGCCGAGGCCGCCGTCGGGCGGACCGAGCACGTTGTCCGCCGGCACGTGCACGTCGGTGAACACGATGTCGGCGGTGAGCTGGCCGCGGTGGCCCATCTTCAGGTCGGGCGCGCCGACGCGGACGCCGGGCGAGGACAGGTCGACCAGGAGCATCGTCGCCCGGTCCGACCGACCCGCGCGGACGAGCACCGACACCCAGCCCGCGACGACGCTGTTGGTGATCCACCGCTTGCGGCCGTTGACGACGAAGCCGTCGGCGGTGCGATCGGCGACGGTCTGCATCCGGGCGGCGGTGAGATCCGAGCTGGTCTCCGGTTCGGTGGTGGCGAACGAGAAGGCCGTGCGGCCCTCAACGAGCTCGGGGACGAGCCGGGCGCGCAGCGCCGGCGAGGCGAAGGTCAGGGTCTGCGGTACCAGGATGCACTGCCCGTCGTAGACCCCGGCCATCGACGACGAGTGGTAGGCGATCTCCTCGGTGACCGTGCAGGTCCCCAGCATCGGATACGCCAGGCCGCGGCCGAAGTCGTCGCCGAACGGCACCGCGAACAGGCCCTCCTCTGCCAGCCCTCGAAACGCCGCCCAGGGGAAGCTGTCCGCGGACTCCTCACGCTGGCCGATCTCGCGCGCATGCGGCGCCAGCCGCTTGTCCACCGCGGCGCGGGCCTGCGCCCGCAACGCGACGGTCTCGTCGGGCAGCCACACGTCATGGGTCATCCGGTTCTGCGTGCGCGGCACCTCGCCAACCGCGTCGGGCGCCAGGGTGGTCGGCGGTCGGTCGCTCGCCATCGGGGGGCTCCTCGCGTCGGAAACTCCGCCACACTAACAGTCAGGCCTGACCGTTACTTCCCTGCGGTCAGCCGTCAGCCCCTTAGCCCTCCGGGGCCGCCAGCATCTCGCGCAGCACCCGCTTCCACAGGGACAGATGGGGCTCGGTCCGTGGATCATGCCCGGTGACCGCGTAGGTCAGGGCGACGCCCCGCATGCTGGTAAAGATCAGGTCCCGGGCCGCGGGAAAGGACGGATGGGCACTGAGCACCGGCCCGTACATCGCAGCGATGACGCTGTTGATCGCGCCGCCGAGCTGGCGTTCGGCGCCCGCCAGGGTGGCGGCGAGATCGGCGTCGGTGCGGGCGGCCGTCCACAGCTCCATCGCCGCCCAGAAGTACGGCGCCCGGAAGGTCGCCCACAGCAGCTCGGTGGCCAGGTCGATCCGCTCGCCACCGTCCGTGGGCCCGTCGCCGTCGGCGGCCTCATCGTCGGGAGAAAGGACGAACCGCCTCATCTCCTCGATGCGCTCGCCGGCCAGGTGCTGGGCCGCCGCCACCAGCAGGTCCTCCCGGGACGGGAAGTGGTGCAGCAGCCGGCCGCGGGACACGCCGGCCCTTGTCTGGATCGCCACGGTGGTCGTCCGGGCGTAACCGTCCTCGAACAGTCCCCGGACCGCCGCGTCGAGGATGAGTTCGCGGCTGCTGGCGCGGCGTTGCCGCTGGGTACGCCGGGGCTCGGGATCATCGACGGGCATCGGCCGACGATAGCGGGCCGTGCCGGTCCGGCCGGTTCGCGCTCGGGTCGCGGTGGGCGGTCTTGCCGGCCGGTGTCTGCAGGCTGCCCGGGACAGCGGGGCTGCCTGGGACAGCGGGGCTGTCGGGGGCAGCGGGGCTGCCTGGGACAGCGGAGCGCCGACCGTCGGGCCGCAGCCAGGCCGCTCCGGCGGGCGGGCCGGGATGGCCCAGCAGGTAGCCCTGGCCGTAGGGGATGCCCGCGGCCATCGCGGTGGCCAGCTCGGCCGGGGTCTCGATACCCTCCGCGACGACGCTGCCCCCGATCTCACCGGCGACCTCGACCAGGCCGGTGGCGATGGCGCGGCGGGCGGCGTCGGTGTCGATGTCCCGGGTGATGACGCCGTCGAGCTTGATGATGTCCGGGCGCAGGTGCAGGAGCTGCTCCAGGCCCGCGTAGCCGGTGCCGATGTCGTCGATGGCGATCCGCACGCCCCGGGTGCGCAGCTTCTCGACGGCCCCCAGCAGGCGCTTGTCGGTTCCGATGTGCTCGTGCTCGGTGATCTCCACGATGATGCGGCCGGCCGCGGCCTCGGGAAGCAGGTCCAGCAGGCCGGCGGAGATGGTGGTGGGGGAGGCGTTGACGGCCAGGGTGAGATCACCGGGCAGGACGGGCAGGACGGCGAGCGCCCGGCCGATCGCGAGCCGTTCCAGTTCGGTGCTCAGCCCGACGGTGGCCGCGTCGGCGTACCAGCGCTGCGCCCCGCGGCGCCCGCCCGGGAACCGGGACAGCGCCTCCACGCCGACGATGCGCTCGTCGGCGAGCCGGAAGATCGGCTGATAGATGATCTGTGGGCCGCCGCTGTCGATGAGGTCGCTGACCTCCTGCCACACCCGGCGCCGCCGCGCCCACATCTCGTGCAGGTCGAGGACGGTGTCGCCGAGGAACGCCGCCAGCAGCCGCAGGAAGCGCCCGTCACGCTCGGGGCTCACCGATCGGGACCGATGCCCCGCGCAGCACAGCAGGCCGTACACCCTGCCCTCGCCGTCGACGATCGGCGCCGAGGCGTAGGAGCCGATGCCCCTGTCCCGGACGTCGCGGCTGCCGGCGAGGACCGGGTCGGCCAGGGTGTCCGGGACGATCGCGGGCAGTTCGCCGGCCAGCACCCGCCCGAGCAGGGAGTCGCCGCGGCTGATCGTCGCGCCCGCGTGCAGGCCGAACCCGGCGACGTCGCCGCACAGCACCTGGAGGACCAGGTGGCCGCCCTCGACCCTGGCCAGCGCGGCGAGGTCCATGTGCAGCTGGCGGCGCAGGATCTCGAGCAGGTCCGCGACCACCGTGTCCGGCTGGGACAGCTCCGTCCCCGTGGCGGCCAACGCCAGCGCGGGCACCATCCGGACCACCTCCACGGGGAGCATGCCCGCCGTGACGTGCGGTCATGCCGGACGACCCCAACGGACGCGACCGCAACGCGCGACCCTGACGGCTGGCCCCGACGGGGGTCTCGGCGGGGGTCTCGGCGGGTGGTGCCGAAGGGTGGTCTCGACGGAAGGGCCGGCGACCGGGCCGGGAGCCGGGGCCTGGTCTCAGGCCAGCGCGGCGACGACGGTGTCGCGGATGAGCTCGGCGAGCCGGGGTGGCGCGCCCCGGCGGGTGCGGATGTGCAGCGGCTCGGGGGTGACCGGGGGCAGGTCGTCGCGGCGGACCAGGCCGGGTGGGACCGGGCCGACATCCGCGAGCAGCGCCACCCCGACGCCGGCCCGGGCGGCCTGCAGCACTCCGGCGAGGTGACCGGCCTCGCCGACCACCCAGGCGGTGCGGCCGACCCGTGCCAGGGTGCTCAGCGCCTGGCTGCGGATCGTGCACGGATCGTTGATCGCCACCAGGGGCAGTGGACGGTCCGGTGGCGGCGGCGTCCAACCCTCGGCCGCGTACCAGGCCAGCGGCAGGGCGCCGGCGGGCCGGGAGACGGCGGCGCGGGCCGAGCCGATGAGCACGGCGACGTCGACCGCGCCCTGGTCGAGCGCCTCGGTGAGGCGGGCCCCCCGATCGAGGCGGAACTGCACGCGCGCGTCCGGGAACCCGGCGGTGAGCGCCTCCATCCACAGGGGCAACAGGTGATCCGCGGCGTGCTCGGTGGCGCCGACGGTGATCGTGGACGGCCGGGCCGGGCCGCCGACGCCGAGCTGTTCGAGCGTGCCGTCGTGCAGGGCGAGGAGCCGGCGCGCCGCGGCGAGCAGGAGCTCACCGTCGGGGGTGAAGCGGGTGGCCCGACCGTCCGGCTCGACCAGCGGGCGCCCGACCGTCTTCTCCAGCCGCCGGACGTGCTGGCTCACGGCGGACTGCGAGACGCACAGGGTCTCCGCCGCCCGCCGGAAACCGCCGCTGTCGGCGATCGAGATGAGGCTACGCAAAGCGTTTATGTCGAGCACTGAGGACACAGGGCGCACCATAACACGAACCGATCGCGAATCCTGATCGGTGCGATCGCGGATCCGCGTTGGACAACCCGAGGAAAACCAACCATCCTCATGGACATGGTCGGCAGGTCGCGTGCATCCCGGTTCGGGCAGGTCAACGCCCCTCGTGCCGGCTGTGCCGTCGCCGTGCCGCTACCCCAGCGGGTGTTGACCCGCCGGCGGGTGGTCGACTTCGGCATCCTCGCCTCGTCCTGTTGTCGCTGCCGCTGACGCGACCCGCACCGCCGGCGCCAGCCGGACCCGGACGCCGGCCCGGCCACGCCTGACGGTGCCGGCACGGTGACGCCCCGGCCGGTCGGACAGTCCGCCGCCGCGACCGCCGCCTGCCGGCCCGCCGCGACGGGTGGCGCCGCCCCGGCCACCAGTCAGGTCCCGATCCTCGCACGGCGCGACGGCGTCGACGACCGCTGAGTTCGTCCGGCCCTCCGGTGCACGCGGTGCACCACCCGCGCTGTGCAGACCGTCCAGGCCAGGCGCCTCCCGCTCGGCCGCCTCCGCCCCGCCGTCCATCCCTCTACGTCTGCGCCGCCGCCGCGCCCTCGTGCTCGGCCGGCCGGCCGTGCGCGCCTGCCCCGTGCGCCGACCGCCCGCCGGTTCCGCCGTGCCCGCATCCCCCAGCGCGCCCGCACCGCCGGGCCCCCACCCGCCGGGCCCCCACCCTCCGTGCCCCCTACCCTCCGTGCCCCCTACCCTCCGTGCCCGCACCGCACCCCGGCCCGGACCCCCTGACCGGACCGAGTCCCCGACTCCCGGACGAAGGACGCCTCGATGACCTCCGCCCAGCTCTCCACCGCCCCCGCGCCGGCCCCGACCATTGCCGCGTGGGACAACCCGCCCGCCGTCGCCCCGCGCGGAACGATCATTCTGGTCGTCGGGCGCGGTGAGCACCCCGGCGTCTACGAGCGGTTCGGCACCCGGATCGCGTTCGACGGCTACCGCGTGCGCGTCGTCGGGGATCCGACCGCAGATGCGGACGCGGTGACGGCGGACATCCGCACCCTGCTGAGCGACCCCGACCTGCCGGCGCCCCGCGTCCTGGCGGGCTCCGACGCCGGCGCCGCGTTCGTCGCCGCCCTCGTCGCGACGGGGACCGTGCAGGCCGACGCGCTGCTGCTCGTCGGCCTGCCGCCGGCCGATGCCGACGCCTCGGCGGGCACCGCCGCCCCGGCGGACGCCACCTCGATCGCGGCAGGGGCGACGGGGACCGGGACAGGGGCAACCGGGGCGGGGGCGACCAGGACAGGGGCGACCGGGGCGGGGGATGAGGACGGCGAGGGCGAGGGCCGCTGGGCGGCCGAGCTCGCGGCGCGCACGGCCTGCCCGACCCACCAGGCCCGGCTCAGCGCCGACCCGCACCTGCGCCGCGGGGGCCTGGACACGCCCGTCCCGCCGGCCTGGCTCGCCGACGGCGACCTGGGCCGGGTGGACCTGCCGGTGCTGGGTCTGCACGGCACGGCCGACCTCGTCAGCCCGCTCGGCCAGGCGCGCGCCCGGTACGCGGCGGCGCCCCGGGCCGAGCTGGTCACCATCGACGGGGGCAGGCACGACGCCCTCAACGACGCCACCCACCGCACCGCCGCCGCCGCCATCGTGCTGTTCCTCGAACGCCTGCGGCTCGGTAGCGAACTGCCCGCCATCGCGCGCTGGTCGTGACCTGCCCCCACCGCCCCCGCGCCTGACCGCCTTCCCGGAGGACCCTGATGCCCGTCGAGTTCATCAGCGCGATCAACATCAACCAGTCCAACGAGCTCAACCGGCTCGGGCAGACCGACATCGACCTGCCGTTCTTCAAGCGGTACGCGCGGGCGCTGGACGAGGGCGGCTTCGACTACACGCTCGTGGCCTACAGCTCGTCGTTCCACGACCCGTTCACCCTGGCCTCCGCGATCACCCAGCACACCGAGCGGGTCAGGCCCATCGTGGCGCTGCGGCCCAACACGATGTACCCGACGGTCGCCGCCAAGCAGCTCGCCACGCTGGACCAGCTCAGCGGCGGGCGGGCCGTCGTGCACTTCATCGCCGGTGGCGACGACCGCGAGCAGGCCCGCGAGGGTGACCGGCTGAGCAAGACCGAGCGGTACGCCCGGCAGTCGGAGTACATCGACATCCTGCGCAAGGTGTGGACCTCGACGACCCCGTTCGACCACGCCGGGACCTACTACTCGTTCGAGGACTTCGTCTCGCTGGTCCGGCCGGTCAACGGCACCATCCCGGTGTCGGTGGGCGGCTCGTCGGCCGAGGCCTACCAGGTCGGCGGCGCCAAGGGCGACATCTTCGGGCTCTGGGGCGAACCGCTGGCCGAGACGAAGCAGCAGATCGACGCGGTGTACGAGCAGGCCCGCCTCGCCGGGCGCAGCGACACCCCGCGGATCTGGGTCACCTTCCGGCCGATCATCGCCCCGACCGAACAGCTCGCCTGGGAGAAGGCGCACCAGATCCTCGGCGTCCTGCAGGGCAACGGCGGGATCGTCCACAAGGGCTTCCGGGTGGGCGGCAACGCCACCCCGGCCAACGTCGGCTCCCAGCGGCTGCTGGCCGCCGCCGCCCGCGGCGAGGTGCACGACCGCGCGCTGTGGACCGCCACCGCCAAGGCGACCAACGCCGCCGGTGCGTCGACCGCGCTGGTCGGGACGCCCGAGACGGTCGCCGCCGCGATCCTCGACTACGTCGACCTCGGCGCCGAACTCGTCTCGATCCGCGGGTACGACAACTTCAACGACGTCGTCGACTACGGACGCTACGTCCTGCCGCTGGTGCGCCAGGAGCTGGCCCACCGGGAGGCGACGGGCCGTCGCGGCGAGGTCGTACCACTCGACGCCGGGCTGCCCCAGCCAGAGCTCGTCGGCGCGGCCGGGGCGCGGGTGGCGTCATGACCGCCCCGTCCGA
Source organism: Frankia alni ACN14a (assembly GCF_000058485.1). Lineage (NCBI taxonomy): Bacteria > Bacillati > Actinomycetota > Actinomycetes > Frankiales > Frankiaceae > Frankia > Frankia alni. The sequence goes on along the minus strand of NC_008278.1, from coordinate 4,152,899 downwards.
CGTGATCCCGCCGTCGATCGCCGAAGCCGGCTCCGTGCTGGGCGGCGAGGCCGCGCCGGCCGGACAGGCCGTGGCCGCGGCGCCGCTGCCCGACGTCGACATCTCCGACGAGGCGCTGGCCCGGGTCGGCGCCCAGCTCGCCGCCACCGCCGAGGAGTACGACCGGTCGGGGGCGTTCCCCTGGAAGGGCGTGCAGGCCGTGCACGACGCAGGCCTGCTGCGCCTGGGCATCGACCCGCGCTACGGCGGGCGGGCACTGAGCCCGACCGACAGCATCCGGGTGTTCGAGGCCCTCGGCAAGGGCGACCCGTCGGTGGCGCTGGTCTCCGCGATGACCGTCTTCCAGCACGTGCTGCAGGCCCGGGACCCGTTCTGGCCCGACGAGCTCTACCGCACGGTCGTCGCCGACTCGCTGGAGCGCCCGGTGCTGCTCAACGCGATCCGGGCCGAGCCGGAGCTCGGCGCCCCGGCCCGCGGCGGCCTGCCGGCGACGAAGATCCGCCGGACCGCCGACGGCTGGGTGGTCAACGGGCACAAGGGCTTCGCGACCAGCTCCGAGGGGCTGAGCTACCACCTGGTGTGGGTCGCCACCGAGGAGGACGACCCGCTGCTCGGGCACGTGATCATCCCCGCCGACACGCCCGGCATCGAGATCGTCCGCACCTGGGACCACTTCGGGCTGCGGGCGAGCAGCACCCACGACGTGATCTACCGCGACGTCGAGGTGCCGGCGGCGAACTTCCGCGGGCTGCCCGCCTCCGCCCAGACCCCGGACGCCGGGTTCGCCGCCGTCGGGATCGGGGCGACCGCCCTGTACATCGGGGTGGCCCGGGCCGCGCAGGAGTTCTTCCTGCGCTTCGCCAACGAGCGGGTCCCCACGGCGCTGGGCCGCCCGATCGCCACGACCGAGCGGATCCAGACGGTCGCCGGCGAGATCGAGGCGCAGCTCGTCGCCGCCGAGGAGATCGCCTTCGGGGTGGCCCGCCGCTTCGAGCAGGGCGCGCCGGAGGCGGCGGAACGCTCCGTTCTCGCCAAGCCGCTCATCGCCCGGGCGGCGATCACCGCCGTGCAGACCGCGGTCGCCGCGATCGGCAACCCCGGCCTGACCCGGCGCAACCCGCTCGAACGCCACCTGCGCGACGTCCACTGCGTCCGGGTCCACCCGCCGCAGGAGGACACCGCGCTGCTCATCGCGGGCCGGCGCGTCCTCGCCGCCGCGGCGCCCGCCGCCGGCTAGCCGCCGCGTCCCCACCCTCCCGGCCCCGGGCCTGGAACCCGTCCATCCCGTCCATCCCGTCCGCACGTCGCGGAACGTCACAAGGGGGAGCACCATCACCATGTCCACGTCGCACCGTCATCGAACGACGAGACGGCTGGCCGCTACGGCCGTCTCGGTCCTCGCGGCCGTCTCCCTCGCGGCCTGCGGGAGCGGCGGCTCCTCCGGTTCCGGTTCCGGCACCTCCGCGGCCGGCGGCGCCCAGGACGGCAAGCCCGTTCCCGGCGGGCGTCTGAAGATCGCCTTCTGGTCGGACTTCCAGGCCTGCATCGACCCGAACCAGGTGTACTGGATCGAGTCCCGCAGCATCGACCGGAACATCGCCGACTCGCTGACCGACCAGGACCCGAAGACCGGCAAGATCGTCCCCTGGCTCGCGACGAGCTGGACGGTGAGCCCCGACGCCACCTCGTACACGTTCAACCTGCGCAAGGACGTGACGTTCAGCGACGGCACCAAGTTCGACGCGACCGCGGTCAAGACGGCCTACGACGGGCTGCACGACCTCGGCGCCAAGTCGACGCTCGGCCTGACCTACCTCGCCGGCTACAAGTCGACCACCGTCGTCGACCCGTACACCGTCAAGGTCGACTTCGCCACGCCCAACGCCGCGTTCCTGCAGGCCTCCTCGACGACGACGACGGCCATCCTGTCGCCGGCGACCTACAAGGAGACCCCGGAGGCGCGCTGCGCCGGCAAGGTCGTCGGCTCGGGTGAGTTCACCCTCGACAGCTACTCGGCCGGCAAGTCGGCGAAGCTCACCAGGCGTGCCGGCTACGCCTGGCCCAGCTCGCTGATCGCGAACAAGGGCGCGGCGTACCTCGACGGCATCGACGTCAGCTACATCGCCGAGGACAACGTCCGGGTCGGCAGCCTGACCAACGGCACGATCGACATCGCCTGGCCGCGCCAGCCGATCACCTCCGCCGACCAGCAGGTCATCAAGGCCTCCGGCGCCAGCATCCAGACCCGCGCCCTGCCCGGCATCATCGGGCTGCTGATCCCGAACGTCACCGGCGGCCGGCCGCTGGCCGACCTGCAGGTCCGCAAGGCGCTGTACAAGGCGCTGGACGTGACCAGCTACGCCAAGACCGTGTACTGGGACGACTACCCGGTGGCGAAGAGCCCGGTGACCTCGACCACCCCGTACGCGACGGACGAGTCCGCCAAGCTCGTCCACGACCCCGCCGGGGCGGCGAAGTTGCTCGACCAGGCCGGCTGGGCCCTCGGGCCCGACGGCTACCGGCACAAGGACGGCAAGAAGCTGACGCTGACCTACCTGACCAACGCGGCGGGCCCCGGTGACCAGCTCGTCCAGGACCAGCTCAAGAAGGTCGGCATCGACTACCAGATCAAGGTCGTCACGGCCGCGCAGCTCACCCCGACCGGCAACTCCGGCGACTGGGACCTTGCCGGCGGCTACCTGACCCGGGCGGACCCGAGTGTGCTCGGCTCCTCGCTCGACCAGGCCGTGTCCAAGCAGTACACGGCGAAGTACTCCCAGGACCCGGCGACCGCGGCGAAGATCAGCGCACTGTTCGCCAAGGGGCTGTCCACGGCCGACCCCACCCAGCGCGCCGCCGCCTACAAGGACCTGCAGGACGCCCTGATCGACAACGGGGTGGCCTACCCGCTCTTCGACCGGCTGCAGACCGCCGGCGTCTCCGGCAAGGTGCACGGCTTCGCGTGGACCTCGGAGAGCTTCCTGCGCGCCAACGACATCTGGCTGTCCAAGTAAGGACCTCGCACCCAGCACCGGAACCACCACCGTGGGACCGGAACCCGCCTCCGTAGGACCGGTACCCACATGCCCCGTTATCTCGCCGGTAGGGTCGCCCAGGCACTTGTCGTGCTCTGGGCGGCCTACACCGTCACCTTCATCATCCTGAACGTCCTGCCCAGCGACCCGATCACCCTGCAGCTCGAGGCGAGCGGCTCCGACGTCAGCCAGCTCACCGCGGCGCAGGTGCACGCCCTCAAGGCGCACTACGGCCTCGACGACCCGATCCTCGTGCAGTACTTCCACCACCTGTGGGGGGCGCTGCACCTGGACTTCGGGATGTCGCTGACGCAGAACGTCTCGGTGGGCAGGCTCATCACCGACCGGCTGCCCTCGACGCTCCTGCTCAGCGCCGTCGCGGTGGTGATCATGCTGGTGCTCGGCACCTCCGTCGCCTTCCTCGCCACCTACGTCCAGTGGCGCCCCGCGCGGATGCTGCTGGCCCGGCTGCCCGCCGTCGGCGTCTCGCTGCCGCAGTTCTTCGTCGGGCTGCTGCTCATCCAGATCTTCTCGTTCTCGCTGACCTGGCTGCCCGCGACCGGCACCCACGGCTGGCGTTCCCTGGTTCTGCCGTCGATCACCCTGGCCCTGCCGGGCGCCGCGATGCTCGCCCAACTGCTCACCCGCAGCCTCAGCGACACCTGGCGCGAGCCCTACATCGTCACCGCCCGCGCCAAGGGCCTGTCCCGCTGGACGATCCAGGTCCGCCACGCGCTGCGCAACGCCTCGCTGCCGGCGTTGACCCTGCTCGGCGTGGTCGTCGGGTACACCGTGGTCAACTCGGTCGTCGTCGAGGTGGTGTTCTCCCGCAACGGCATCGGCCAGCTCGCGCAGCAGGCGGTGCTCGGCCAGGACGTGCCCGTCGTCCAGGCCATCGTCCTGATCGCCGCGGCGCTGTTCGTCGTGGTCAGCCTGCTCGTCGACCTGCTCTACTCGCTGCTCGACCCGCGCGTCGCCCGCGCGGCTCGGGCGGCCTGAGGGGGACCGCACCGATGCCCGACAAGATCCTCTCTCCGAACACCGACCTCGTCGCGCCGCCGGAGCAGCGCGGCGCCGTCGCCCGCGCCGCCGGGTCGGCAACGACCGCACCACCGGTCCTCACCCCGGCCGGGATCGCCCAGCCCGGCCCCGCCACCGCGCCGGCCGGCATCGCGGTGCCGGCGGACGTCGCCGATCCGGTCGGCACCGCGGAGCCGGTCGGCACCGCGACCCTGACGTCGGGCGATGCCGGGGCGGACGGGCAGGGGCGGCGACGACGCCACGACCTGCTCGCGGCGGCCGGACCGCTGCTGCGCCGGCCGGGGTTCGTCCTCGCCGCGCTGTTCGTCGTCTTCGTGATCCTGTCGGGCCTGGCGCCGGGGCTGTTCACCTCCTACAAGCCGTCCGCGACGTCCCCGGTCGACAAGCTGAAGGGGCCGAGCCTGCACCACCTGTTCGGCACCGACGAACTCGGCCGGGACCTGTTCAGCCGGGTCCTGCACGGCTCCACCCTGACCATCAAGGCGACCGGCGGCGCGGTGCTCATCGCCATCGTCGCGGGCCTGGCCATCGGCGTCGTCGCCGGCTTCTTCGGCGGCTGGGTCGACAGCCTGCTCATGCGGATCGTCGACATCCTGCTGGCGATCCCGATGCTGCTGATGGCGCTGGTCATCGTCACCGCCCTCGGGTTCGGCCTGCTGCCGATCGCGATCGCCGTCGGAACCACCATCACCCCGACGTTCGCCCGCACCACCCGGGCCGAGGTGCTACGGGTGAAGGAACAGCCCTACGTGGAGGCGGCGCGCACCGGCGGCGCCTCCTGGGGCCGGGTGCTGGTGCGCCACATCCTGCCGAACTCCTGGGGCCCGGTGTCGGTGCTCGCGGTGCTCGACTTCGGCACGGCCGTGCTGGTCGTCTCCTCTCTGAGCTTCCTCGGGTTCGGCACGCCGCCGCCCGCCGCGGAATGGGGCACACTGATTTCCAACGGCCGCAACTTCCTCATCACCAGCCCCTGGCTGTCGTTGCTGCCCGGCCTGTTCGTCGGCCTGGTCGTGTTCAGCCTCAACCACATCGCCCGCACCCTCGAGGAGATGCAGCGATGAGCGCCGAGGCAACGCCGCTCGACGGCCCCGTCCCGCCCGGCGGCCCCGTCCCGCCCGCCGGCACCGGCCCCATCGTGGAGCTGGCCGGGCTGTCCGTCGGCTACCGGCAGCGCGGACGCACGACCCTGGCGGTCGAGGACGTCGACCTCACGATCGCCCCCGGCGAGACGGTGGCCGTCGTCGGCGAGTCCGGCTCCGGCAAGACGACCACGGCGAACGCGATCCTCGGGCTGCTGCCGTCGAGCGGGGTGATCACCGCCGGCCGCATCCGCATCGCCGGCACCGACGTCACCGGCGCCCCCGACCGGGTGCTGCGCACGTTTCGCGGCAACGTCGTCGGGCTCGTCCCGCAGGACCCGATGGTCGGGCTCAACCCGACGATGCGCATCGGCGGGCAGATCGCCGAGGTGGTGCGCCGCCGCGGCGTCGACAAGCGCCTCGTCCACGCGGAGGTGATCGAGGCGCTGGAGCGCGCCGGGGTGGACCAGCCGGCGGTGCGCGCCCGGCAGTACCCGGGCGCGCTGTCCGGCGGGCTGCGCCAGCGGGTGCTCATCGCGATCGCGATCGCCGGGCATCCCCGGCTCATCGTCGCCGACGAGCCGACCAGCGCGCTCGACGTCACCGTGCAGCGGCGCATCCTCGACCACCTCGGCGGCCTCGTCACCGAGACCGGCGCGTCGCTGCTGATCATCACGCATGATCTCGGGGTGGCCGCCGACCGGGCCGACCGGGTCGTGGTCATGCAACGCGGCCGGATCGTCGAGCAGGGCGAGCCCGAGGCGATCCTGCTGCGGCCCCGGGAGCCCTACACCCGCCACCTCATCGCCGCCGCCCCGGCGCTGTCGCACGCCGGCGGCGTCGTACCCCACTTCACCGGCGTCACCCCGGCACCCGAGGTGCTGCGCCTGGACGGGATCGGCAAGGACTTCCGGCTGCCGCGCACCGCCGGCGGCGAGCGGACGTTCCGGGCCCTCGACGACGTCACCCTGTCGGTGCGCGCCGGGCAGACCCTCGGGCTCGTCGGCGAGTCCGGCTCCGGCAAGACCACCGCGCTGCGCATCGCGATGGGCCTGGAGAAGCCGACCCAGGGCCGGGTCCACCTCGACGGCGTCGACATCACCGACGCCGGCTGGTCGCAGCTGCGCCCGCTGCGGCGGCGCTTCCAGCTCGTCCACCAGAACCCCTACTCGTCGCTGGACCCGCGGTTCACCGTCGCGCAGACCATCGCCGAGCCGCTGGTGTCGTTCCGGGTCGGCGACCGGGCCAGCCGCGCCGCCCGCGTCCGCGAGCTGCTCGACCAGGTGGCCCTGCCGGCCGCGTTCGCCGACCGCAAGCCGGCGGAACTCTCCGGCGGCCAGCGCCAGCGGGTCGCGATCGCCCGGGCGCTCGCCCTCGAACCCGAGCTGGTGTTCCTCGACGAGCCGGTGTCGGCGCTCGACGTGTCCGTGCAGGAGCAGATCCTCACCCTGCTGCTGCGGTTGCAGGCCGACCTCGGCGTCGGCTACCTGTTCATCTCCCACGACCTCGCGGTCGTCGCCCAGCTCGCCCACCACGTCGCGGTGCTGCGGGCCGGGCGGATCGTCGAGAGCGGCCCGGCCGAGAAGATCCTCACAGCCCCGGCCGAGGAGCACACCCGCGAACTGCTCGGCGCGGTCCCCGGCCAGCGGTTCGCCGCCGAGCTCGCCGCCGCCGCCCCGGCCGCGGCGTCCCACCAGACACGACAGAGGGGAACGGGGCGATGAGCCGCCGGTACGTTGTCATCGGAGCCGGCGCGGTCGGCGCGACCATCGCCGCGGAGCTGAACCTCGCCGGCATCGACGTCGTCGTCGTCGCGCGGGGCGCCAACCTCGCCGCGCTGCGTGCCGGCGGGCTGCGCTACATCCGCCCCCCGGCCACCGAGGGCGGCCCGGCCGACGAACGGCGGGTGGACCTGGCGGTCGCCGGCGGGCCGGACGAGGTGGAGCTGCGCTCCGGCGACGTCCTCGTGCTCGCCACCAAGTCGCAGGACTCCGAGGCCCTGCTCGCCGCCTGGGCCTGGCAGCCGGTCGACGGCGGGCGCAGCACGGCCGCCGAGTCGCTGCCCGTCGTGCTGCTGCAGAACGGCATCGAGAACGCCCGCACCGCGCTGCGCCGCTTCGCCGTCGTCATCGACGCGATGGTGCTCAGCCCGTCGTCGCACCTGCGCCCGGGCGAGGTGATCTCCCCGGCGGCGCCGCTGGTCGCCGGGTTCCTGCTGGGCCGCGCGCCCGGCGGCGGTGTCGGCGACCCGGTCGTCGAGGCGATCGCCGCCGACCTGCGCCGCGGGGCGAGCGCCGTGCGGATCGTCGACGACATCGGCCGCTGGAAGGCCGGCAAGCTGCTGGGCAACCTCGCCTACAACCTCGACGCGCTCTACCCGCCGAGCCCCCGGCGCGACGCCGCCTCCGCCGAGCTCGTCGCCGAGGCCCGCCGGGCGTTCGACGCCGCCGGCATCGACATCGCCGACCTGCGCCAGGACGGCGGGTTCGACCACACCCAGCTCGCCATCCACGACATCCCCGGCTTCCCGCGCCAGGGCAGCTCCACCTGGCAGAGCCTGGCCCGCGGCGGCTCGGTCGAGTCGGACTTCCTCAACGGGGAGATCGTCCTGCTGGCCCGGCTGCACGGCCTGACCGCCCCGGTGAACGCGGGCGTGCAGCGGCGCATCGCCGTCGCCGCCCGTCTCGGTACCCCGCCGGGCGGCCTCGGCGACGCCGACCTCGCCGAGTTGCTCGCCTCGGGCCGGGGAACGCGCGGCTCCGCGGCGGCCCGCCAGCCCGGCGGTCGGCAGCCCGGCGGCGAGGTGCTCGTCGATGCCAAGGCGCTGCACGACGAGCTGGGCTCGGCGCTGGCGCCGCTGCTGCTCGACGTCCGCTGGGCGCTCGGCGACCCGCACGGCCACGACCACTACCGCGAGGGTCACCTGCCGGGTGCCGTCTACGTCGACCTCGACACCGAGCTCGCCGCCGCCCCCGGCGGCACCGCCGGACGCCACCCGCTGCCCGCGCTCGCCGACCTGCAGCGGGCCGCCCGCTCCTGGGGGCTGACCGCCGGGCGCCCGGTCGTCGTCTACGACGACAACGGCGGGCTGTCCGCCGCCCGGGCGTGGTGGCTGCTGCGCTGGGCCGGCGTCGCCGACGTGCGCATCCTCGACGGGGCGCTCGGCGCCTGGCGCGACGCCGGCCTGCCGATCGAGACCGGCGAGATCATCCCGTTGCCCGGGGACATCGTGCTCGAAGCCGGGCACCTGCCCGTCCTCGACGCCGACACCGCTGCCGCGGTGGCCCGCGAGGGGATCCTGCTCGACGCCCGCGCGCCCGAGCGCTACCGCGGCGAGGTGGAGCCGGTCGACCCGCGGGCCGGCCACATCCCGGGGGCGGTCAGCGCGTCGACGGGGGACAACCTCGACGCCGCCGGCCGGTTCCTGCCCGCCGCGGAGCTGCGCGCCCGCTTCCTCGCCCTCGGCGCCTCGGCCGGCGGCGGCGGCGACGCCCAGGCGCCGATCGGGGTGTACTGCGGGTCGGGGGTCACGGCCTCGCATGAGATCGCCGCCCTCGCCGTCGCCGGGTTCGACGCGGCACTGTTCCCGGGTTCCTGGTCGGCGTGGTCGTCCGACCCCGCCCGGCCGGTCGCCACCGGTCCGCGGTGACCGCCACCCCGCCCCGCCCGTCCGCGGCCGGGATCGCGCCGCGGGCCCGCGCCGCCGGGCCGGTGGACGCGGACGTGATCCGCGCGGACGCCTTCGCCGTCGCGCTGCCCGTCGGCCGGTGGAGCACGGACCCGGCGGTCGTCGACGCGCACCGCCTCGACCGCTCGGGCTGGATCCCCGACGGCCGCCCGCTCGGGGTGGCGTTCGCCCGCGAGGTCGCCGACGTGCAGGCGGTGCTGCGGGTCGCCGTCGCCCGCGGGGTGCCGGTGACGGTGCGCGGCGCCGGCACGGGCCTCGCCGGGGGCGCCGCGGCCGTGCCGGGTGGCGTCGTGCTGGACCTGGCCGGGATGAACCGCATCCGCGAGCTGTCCGTCGACGACGCCGTCGCCGTCGTCGAACCGGGCGTGGTCACCGCCGATCTCGACGCCGCCGCCCGCGAGGCCGGCCTGTGCTACGCGCCGGACCCGGCGAGCGCGGCGATCTCCACGATCGGCGGGAACATCGCCACCAACGCCGGCGGGCTGCGCTGCGCCAAGTACGGCGTGACCCGCGAGTCGGTGCTGGGCCTCGACGTCGTCCTCGCCGACGGCGAGCTGATCAGCACCGGGCGGCGCACCGTCAAGGGCGTCGCCGGCTACGACCTGACCGGCCTGTTCGTCGGCTCCGAGGGCACCCTCGGCGTCGTCGTCGGCGCGACCGTGCGGCTGCGCCCGCTGCCGCGGGCCACCGTCACCCTCGCCGCGTTCTTCGACACCGTCGCCGCCGCCGTCGACGCGGTCACCGCGCTGGGTGCCGCCGGGATCGTCCCCGCCGTCGCCGAGCTGCTCGACGCCCGCACCGTGCGGGCCGTCGACGCCGCCACCGGCAGCGACCTGGCGACCCACGGGGAGGTGTTCCTGCTCGTCCAGACCGACGGGTCCGGCGCCGCCGAGGAGGCCGACGCCGCCGAGGCGGTCCTCGCTACCCGGGCCAGGCTGGTGCGCCGCTCCGCCGACGCGGCGACCGCCGAGACGCTGCTCGCCGCCCGCCGCGCCGCCCTGCCCGCCCTGGAACGGCTCGGGCGGGTGCTCATCGAGGACATCGCCGTGCCGCGCGGGCGGCTGGCGCAGGCCGCCGCCCGCGTCACCGAGATCGGCGCCGCCACCGGGGTGGAGATCTTCACCCTGGCGCACGCCGCCGACGGCAACCTGCACCCGATCATCGTCGTCGACCCGGCCGAGCCGGAGATCCCGCCCCGGGCGTGGGCGGCCGCCGAGCAGATCTTCGCCCTCGCGCTGGAGCTCGGCGGCACGGTCACCGGCGAACACGGCGTCGGGGTGCTCAAACGGCGCTGGCTGGCCAGCGAACTCGGCAGCCGCAGCCACGACCTGCAACGCCAGGTGCGCCGGGTCTTCGACCCCACCGGCATCCTCAACCCCGGCCGCGCCCTGTAGGCCGCGTATCCGACTGTGTGCCGACGGCTCGTCTGCGCCGCGTGATCCGGACCTGTCGAAACGTGGACGCGGGGACACAGCGTGATGATGGACGTCAGGGTCGTCGCGGACGGCGGGCTCGCTCGTCCGGCGGCGCGGCGCGGTTCCGCGGAACACCAAGATCATTAGCGTTGGGTTCGAGTTGAAGTATTTTCGTATCCCCCCGATCACGCACAGTGTGGAGACTGGCTGGCGATAGTCCCACCAGCCCCCGCTGCGAAGCCGCTCAAAGCAAGGGCAGGGCCTGATTGCGGTGCGTGCTGCACGGTCTGGCCCCGCGAACCGCGCGCACAAGGCACCGCAATGCGCGTACCGGCGCGCCCCGGCGCCAAGGCCGCCCGCACCGGGGAATCGGGCGCGCCGCGCGCCACAGTTCGCGACGATGGTGGGGCGCGGTGGTGCTGGAGCTGCGACGGCGAGCGAGGAGTGGATCATCGACGGCGTCTTCCGGTCGCTGCGGGTGTACAACTTCCGGCTCTTCGCCGCCGGGCAGGTGCTGTCCGTCACCGGCACCTGGATGATGTTCACCGCTCAGGACTGGCTGGTGCTGTCGTTGAGCGACCATCCGGGGACGGCGCTCGGCCTCGTGACGGCGCTGCAGTTCACCCCGATGCTGCTGCTCACCCTCTACGGCGGCCGGCTCGCCGACCGGCACGACAAACGCCTGCTGCTCACCGGCGCGAACCTGGTCGCCGGCCTGCTCGCCCTGGCGCTGTCGCTGCTCGTGTTCACCGGCTCGGCGCGGCTGTGGCACATCTGCGCGTTCGCGCTGGCGATCGGCCTGGTCAACGCCATCGAGACGCCGACCCGGATGGCGTTCGTCAGCGAACTGGTCGGCCCCGAGCTGTTGCCCAACGCCTCCGCTCTCAGCGCCGGCTACTTCAACATCGCCCGGGTCGTCGGCCCGGCCGCCGCGGGCCCGCTCATCGCCGGTTTCGGCTCCGGCCCGGCGATGGCGATCAACGCCGGAAGCTACCTGGCGACCGTCGCCGGCCTGCGCCTGATGCGCCCGGCGGAGATCCACCGCCACGCTCGCCCCGCGGTCGCCCCCCGCATCGTCGACGGGCTGCGCTACGTGCTCGGCCGCGCCGACCTGGTCGTCGTGCTGGGCCTGGTGGCCACCGTCGGGTTGGTCGGGATGAACTTCCAGCTCACCGTGCCGCTGCTGGCGCGCACCGTCTTCCACGCCGACGCCGCCGCCTTCGGCCTGCTCACCACCGGGCTGGCCGCCGGTTCGCTGCTCGCCGCGCTGCTCACAACCGGCCGCCGCAGCCGTCCGTCGGCCATGATGGTGATCGTCTCGGCGTTCGCGTTCGGCCTGCTGGAGGCGGCGACGGGCGCCTCGCCGACCTACCCGGCGGCGATCGGCCTGCTGGCGTTGACCGGCTTCGCGAGCCTCTACTTCGCCCAGGCGGCCAACCACCGCATCCAGCTCGGCAGCGACCCGAGCTACCGGGGCCGGGTGATGGCCCTCTACAGCCTCATCCTGCAGGGGACGACGCCGCTGGGCAGCCTGGGAGTCGGCTGGCTCGCCGAGCACCACAGCGCCCGCGCCGGCTTCTACGTCGGCGGCCTCGCCTCCGCCGCTGCCGCGGTCGCCGCCTGGGCGGCCAACCGCGGATGGGCCTCCGCGTCCGCCGCGTCGCCCCTGGCTGCGTCGCCTCCCGCTGTGCCGCCTTCCGCAGCGTCGCCGCGGGAGGCGGCCGAGCAGCCTCCGGTCCAACCGGCCGTCGGCGGTTCCTGACCGCGCCGGTCAGTCGCCTGGCCGGGACCTGGGGGCGACGGCGCTGATCTCAGCCGATCGGCGAGCCTCGGTGCCGCCGTCGCCCGCCACCGCCAGGAGCGTTCGATCGAGGACGTGCGGGAAGAATGTCGCAGGCGAGGGAAAGACCCCGCGCGACGATCTCGTCGCCGGCGCCGTCGCGGCGTTCACAGTGGCGCCGAATCGCCGATGTCGACAATCCCACGGACGGTGTGCTCAAACACTCAGCCCGCCCCGCCGGCGGGCGCACGCAGTATACGGTGAAAACATGGCAGCTCCCTTGGTCGGGGTGAAACAATCGCGTCGCAGATCTGTCATGCGGCACCGGGGAATGGCATGCGGTGATGACCGTGTCGGCTGAGGTCGACCGGTGGCTGCGGCGGTTTCATCCGGGTCCGCCCGACGCCCCGCGGCTGGTGTGTTTCCCGCACGCGGGCGGGGCGGCAAGCACCTATCTGGCGATCTCGAAGGCGTTGTCGTCGGTCGCCGAGGTCCAGGCGGTGCAGTATCCGGGACGGCAGGACCGGCGGACGGAGCCGGCGCACACGGCCATCGCGCCGCTCGCCGACCGGATCGCCGAGGTCCTCACCCCGCTCACCGACCGGCCCCTGGCCTTCTTCGGGCACAGCATGGGGGCGATCGTCGGCTTCGAGGTCATCCGCCGGCTGGCGGCGGCGGGCGGGCCGGCACCGTTCGTGCTGTTCGCCTCCGGGCGCCGCGCCCCGTCGACCACACGGTTCGAGGACGTCCACCGCCGCGACGACGCGGGTTTTCTCCGGGAGATGCGTGAGCTCGGCGGGACCGATCCGCGGGTTCTCGCCGATCCGGAACTCGTCGAGATGGTGCTGCCGCCGACCCGGGCCGACTATCAGGCGATCGAGACGTATTCCGCGCCGGACGACGCGGTGATCAGCACGGCCGTCGTCGCGATGGTGGGGGATTCCGATCCGAGGGTGACGCAGGCCGAGGCCGAGCTCTGGCGCCGGCACACCACCGGGCCGTTCGAGGTGAAGGTGTTCCCCGGGGGCCACTTCTACCTGTCCGACCAGCAGGGCGCCGTGGTGGAGGCGGTGACGGCGGGCCTCGCCGCCGCGCGCGGCGCCCAGCCGACGCCCTGAGGCCACCCGAGCCGCTCACCCCGGGGGCGCTCACCACCAGGGCGGCGACACCTGGCCGTCGGGCTCCAGGCCGTAGCGCAGCAGCGGGCCCGCGTCGGCGCCCAGCGCGTCGGTGAGCAGGCGCAGGGCGCCGGTGTCCCCGGCGTCGACGGCCCGCAGGTAGGCCCGCCGCATCCCGGGTGGGTCGCCGGCCTGCCTGCGCACGCGGGCCAGGTCGTGCAGCGCGGTGGGGTCGCCCGCGTCGGCGACCTGCTCGTAGGCCCACGCGGCCCGGTCGAGGTCGCGGACCTGCTCCCGCGCACGGCCCAGCCGGCGCAGCAGGTCGGTGTCGCCGGTGGACGCGAGCTGCCGGTAGGCCCAGGCGGCACCGTCCGGGTCCCCGGCCCGCTCCCGTGCCCAGGCGACGTCGCGCAGCAGGGCGGCGTCGCCGGCGTCCGCCAGCCGCCGGTACACCCGGGCCGCCGCCTGCGGGTCGCCGGCCCGTTCGTACATCCGAGCGACCCCGCCCCACGCACCGGTGTCGCCGGCGTCGGCGGCCCGCCGGTAGACCCGGACCGCGCCGGCGTGGTCCCCCGCCCGTTCCCGGGTCAGGGCCAGCTCCCGCAGCGCGGTGGTGTCGCCGGCGTCGGCGGCGTGGCGCGCGAGCCGCTCGGCCTGCCTGCGGTCCCCGGCCCGCTCGCGGGCCCGGGCCAGCTCGCGGAGCATGCCGTGGTCCCCGGCGTCGGCGAGCCGGCGAGCGAGACGGGCTGCGCCGTCATGATCACCCTCCTGTTCGCGTGCGCGGGACTCGCGCCACAGCGCCGCGTCGGCGGCGTCGGTGGTGGCGGCCTCGGTGGTGTCGGTGGTGTCGGTGGTGGTGGCGGCGGTCGTGGCCTGCCGGTGGGCCAGGGCGGCTTCCGCCGCGTCGCCGGCGCGGTGGCGTGCCTGGCCCAGCTCCGCCAGCATCGTGCGGTGACCAGCGTCGACGGCAAGGCGGTAGAGCCTCAGGGATGCCTGCACGTCGTCGGCCCGTTCGAGCCGGCGGGCCACATCCCGCAGTACGAAGACCGCGCCCGCCGCGAGAGCCTGACGGGCGATGCGTTCGGCGCCCTGGTGGTCGCCGGCCCGGATTCGGCCCCGGGCCAGGTCACGCCACAGCCGGAGGCTGCGGGCCTCGCCGGCGAACCGCTCCGCGTCCTGCCTGTCGCCGGCCTGTTCCCGCAGCCGTGCCAGCGCCGCCCACACGCCCCGGTGGCCGGCGTCGCCGGCCTGGCGGGCGAGCTGTTCGGCACCGTGGTGGTCGCCGGTCCGCTCCCGTAGCAGTGCCAGCCACCCCACCTGGTCGGTGTCGCCGGCGTCGATGGCCTGCTGGTAGGCGCGGGCGGCCCCGGCATCGTCCCCGGCGGCCGCCAACGCGCGGGCGAGCCCCGCCAGCGCCGAGCGGTCGCCGACGTCGACGGCGCGCTGGTAGGCCCGGGCGGCGCCGTGGTGGTCCCCGATCCGCTCCCGCAAACCACCCAGCTCCCGCAGAGCGGCCGTGCCGCCCGGTGCGCCGGCGTCGGCGACCCGCTGGTAGAGCGCGACGGCGATCCGGATCCGCCCCCGGTCCCGGGCGGCGCCGGCGAGCCCGAGCAGGTCGTCGAGGGAACGGGCATGGCGGGCCGCGGCGTCCCAGAAGGGCTGCGCCGGGACGACACAGCGGCGTCTTCGGCCGGCGTGCTCGACCAGGATGGCCGCCGGGTGGTAGCCGATCACCGGGAGCCCGGCGCCCGCCCGCTCCTCGACCAGCGCCCTCGAACCGCCCGGGATGCGCGTGCGGGCCCCGTGGCACAGCTCGTGCAGCACGGGGAGGAGCCACCGTGGGTCCTCGCCGGGCAGCCGGCTGGGCGGCATCCCGGCGGTGGCGTCGGCGAGCAGTGCGGCGGGGATGGCGCTCGCGTGGCCGAGCCGGCGGGCATCCAGCGCCACCGTGACCACGGCCCGTTCCAGCGGGGTGAACATCCCGTCGCCGGGATCGTCGAAGGCGGCGAGCAGCGCCTCGTCGCCCGCAGGCCGCCGCCCGCTCCTTCCACGCTCGCGACCGCGTCTGGCCATGCCCGATCATTACGCGGGCACGGACGCGGTGGGGCGCCTTTCCCGGTGCGGGCGTCCTCAGAGCGGGATGTTGCCGTGCGCGCCGCGCCGCGCCGGCGCGGCCGCGAGCGCCCGGGCGATGCGGGGGCGGGTGTCGACCGGGTCGATGACGTCGTCGATGACACCCAGCGCCACCCCCCGCTCGACGCCGCCGGCGGTGCGGGTGTGCTCCTCGACGAGGCCGGCGAGCACGCCGGGCCGCTCGTCGTCGGAGGCGGCGGCCAGCGCGCGCCGGTGCAGGATGCCGACGGCGGCCTCGGCGCCCATCACGGCGACCTCGGCCTCGGGCCAGGCGAGCACGGCCGTGGCCCCGAGCGAGCGGGAGTTCATCGCGATGTAGGCGCCGCCGAACGACTTGCGGGTGATGAGCGTGACCCGGGGCACGGTCGCCTCGGCGAAGGCGTAGAGCAGCTTCGCGCCGCGGCGGACCACCCCGTCCCATTCCTGGCCGACGCCGGGCAGGTAGCCGGGGACGTCGACGAGAACGACGAGCGGGACGCCGAAGGAGTCGCACATCCGCACGAAACGGGCGGCCTTCTCGGCGCTCAGGGAGTCCAGGCAGCCGCCCTTGCGCAGCGGGTTGTTCGCGATCACGCCGACGCTGTGGCCGTAGAGCCGGCCGAGGCCGACGACGACGTTCGGTGCCCAGCGCGGCTGGAGCTCCTCGAAGCCCCCCGGGCCGTCGTCGCCGTCGAGCAGCCGGTACACCAGCGGGTGCACGTCGTAGGCCCGCCGCGCCCGCTGCGGCAGCAGCGACCGCGGGTCGCGCGGGTCCGGCGCGACCAGCTCCGGCCCGGCGTCGGCGGCCGTCTGCGCGGCGGTGACGGCGCCGGCGGCCGCCTTGTCGGCGGTGATGGCGTCGGCGGCCGCCTCCTCGGCGGTGATGGTGTCCAGGTCGACGTGCCCCGGCGCGGCGAGCAGCGTGGTGATCCGCCGGGCCCGCTCGTAGGCGTCGCTTTCGGAGCGGGCGACGACGTGGACGACGCCGGAGCGCCGGCCGTGGGCGTCGGCACCGCCGAGACCGGCCATGTCGATCTGCTCCCCGGTGACGCTGCGCACCACGTCCGGGCCGGTGACGAAGACCCGCCCGTCGGGCGCCATGATGACGACGTCGGTCAGCGCCGGCCCGTAGGCGGCGCCGCCGGCCGCGGGCCCCAGCACCACGGAGATCTGCGGCACCCGCCCGGAGGCGTGGATCATGGCGGCGAAGATCTGGCCGATGCCGTCGAGCGCCTCGACGCCCTCGGCCAGGCTCGCCCCGCCGGAGTGCCACAGCCCGACGACCGGCACGCCGTCGCGGACGGCCTCCTCGATGGCGGCGACGATCTGGCCGGCGCCGATCGCGCCGAGCGCCCCGCCCATGCGGGTCCCGTCCGTGCAGAAGGCCACCGCGGCCACGCCGTCGATGCGGCCCCGCCCGGCCAGCACGCGGCCACCGGTGGACCCGGCGGTGGCGACGAACGAGCCCGCGTCGAACAGCTGGGACAGCCGGCGACCGGGATCGCGCACATCCTGGCCGGGGATGACGACCGCGGTCTGGCCGATCCTGGTCGGCTGGGTCATGGCTTCCTCTCCCGCGCGACAGGTGGGCGGCGATCGGCATCGCCGATGCGATCCCCGGGCGCCACCCGTGCCGCGCCACGGGTCGGTCGGTCACCGGCGGGCCGTCCGCCCCCGGCGTTTCTGCCAGTGTCGACCAGCCGCCTTGCATCCCCCTAAAGAACCAATAGAGCTCGCTTCCGCCCGCCGGGGAACGGAATAGGCCGCACATTCCTTGCTGGTCGTCGACGCGGTCACGTCGACGCCTGTCTGCCGGTGTCGTTTCGCGGGGGTCGATCCGCCGGGGTCGTTTCGCCGAGGTCGGTGCGCCGGTGTCGTTTCGTCGACGTCGTTTCGTCGACGTGGAACGCCGACCCTCGAAGTTCCGGTCACCGTCCGGCACCCCCGTGCCATCTCGGCCGCACAGCACCGGGCACTCGTTGACGGTGATCGTCGTGATGCGCTCATATTGTCCCCGCGGTAGCGGCAATACGGACAAACAGGGCGAGGCGTCGCGGGCTGCGGCCCGGGCGTCGAGGAGTGAGCTGTGAGGCTGATGACCGGGTGGTGCCTGCGATACCGGTGGATCGTGGTGGGCACATGGCTGGTCGTTCTGGTCGCCGGCAACGTCCTGGCGGCCCACGAGGGCACCCGCTACCGCCAGGTGTTCGGCGTTGCCGGCACCGACTCCCAGCTCGCGACCGACGCCCTGACGAACGTCGTGCCCGGCGGCCTGCCCGACGCCGAGATGATCGTCGTGCGGGCCCGCGAGGGCGACATCAACGCCCCGGCCGTCCGCCAGCGGATCGCGGCGATGACCACGCGGGTCGCCCGGCTGCCCGGCGTGGCCACCGCGATCGATCCGTACGGCCCGGCCGGTGCCCTGCTGCTCGGCGTCGAACCGGTGGCGCGCGACGGGCGTGCGGCGATCGTCAGCGTCGTGATGAAGGGCGCCGCGACCACCCCGGACCTCGGCGCGGTGCGGCGCCTGATCACGACCGCCCGCGCCTACGACGGGCCGGACATGCAGGTGGAGATGGCGGGCCCCGGCACGACGATGATCGTCCAGGGGGACATTTCCGTCACCCCGATCGCCCTGGCCGTCGCGGCGGCCGCGATCATCCTCTGCCTGGTGGTGCGCGCGCCGGGCGGGGTCGCCGTCTGTGCCCTGGTCGCCGCCGCGACCGCGGCGGGGGTGCAGGCGGGCGTGACCCTGCTCTCCCACCGGGTCGACGTCAGCCCGCTGGCACCGCCGTTCGCCGTGATGATCGCCGTCGGGGTGAGCCTCGGCGCGGCGGTCGTGGTCGTCCACCGCTGCCAGGCCGAGATGCGCGCCGGGCGCCAGCCCCTCGACGCGGTCGCCGCGAGCCTGGTCCAGTCCGGGCGCCCACTCACCCGCGGCGGCCTCGGCCTCGCCGTCGTCATGCTCGGCACCAGCGCGCTGCGCGGGAGCGTCCTCGCCGGCCTCGCCCCCGCCGCGTTCGTCGCGGCTGCGGTCGCCAGCCTCGCCATCGCCACCCTGCTGCCCGCCTCACTCGCCGTCGCGGGCCGGGCCCTGTTGGTGTGGACGGAACGCACCCACCTGCGCGCCACCGGCCGTGGCCTGCCGGTCCGGCCGGGTCTGCGCTCGGCGTGGGCGGGCCTCGTCGGCCGTTTCCCGGGGGTGCTCGCCGCCGCGGCGGTCCTGCTGCTGGCCGCGCTGGCGCTGCCGATCACGGGGCTGCGCCTCGGGGGCGGTGACGGGGGCGTCGACCCGACGTCGGAGACCACCCGGCGGGCCTACGACATCATCAGCGCCGACTACGTCGCGGGCCTGAACGGTCCCGTGCTCGTCGCCATCTCGAACCTGCCTGCCGCGGGCCTGCCCGCCGCTGCCCACCCGCCCGCCGCGAGCCTGCCTGCCGCCAACCCGACCGTCCTGGCGACCCTGGTCGACCGCCTCGGCACCACCCCGGGGGTGGTCCGGGCCTTCCCGGTGCTGCAGAACCCCGCCACCCGCACGGCGCTCATCGAGGTGCTGACCCAGGCGCAGCCCCGGTCGGCGCAGGCCAGCGACCTCGTGCGCCGGCTGCGCACCCGCACGGTGCCCGCCGCCGTCGCCGGCACGGCCGTGCGGGTGCACATCGGCGGCCAGACCGCCCTGTTCGACGACATGGCGACGCGCTTCACCCGGGTCCTGCCGGCGTTCGCGGCCCTCGAACTCGTCGTCCTCGGGGTGTGTGTGCTCGCCAACGTGCGCTGCGTCGGCCCCACCGTGGCGATCGTCGCGGCCAGCGCACTGACGACGGCGGCGGCGCTCGGCGCGATCACCTTCGTCTTCTGCGACGGTCACCTCGCCGGGCTGCTCGGGGTGCGCGCCGGGCCGATCGAACCGTTCGTCCTGGGCCTCATCCTGATCCTGTCCTTCGCCCTGGCCATCGGCATGCACCTGACCCTGCTGCGCCGGCTGTGGGACCCCCAGGGGCGGCCGCCGGACGGCGAGGACCCGGCGACGGCGATCCGGTCCGGCCACGCGGACGTCGGCCCGGTGGTCGTCGCGGCCAGCCTGATCGTGATCGCCGTGTTCGCCGGGCTGGCCTGCCAGCAGGTGCGCACGATGAAGCTGCTCGGCCTCGGACTGGCCGTCGGCGTCGCGCTCGACGCGCTGGTGCTGCGCGTCCTGCTGCTGCCGGCGCTGGTGCACCTCACCCGGGACGCCGCCGGCCGCCGGCCGGCGACCCAGGCCGCCTCCGCCGAGAACACCGAGAACACCGAGAACACGGTGCCGACCCGGCTCACCACCCGGAGTCGGGCGCCGCGTGCCGCCGCCGTCGGCGCGATGGCCGGTCGCGAGGTCGAGGCGGCGGTGCGCCTGCCCGGTGGCCGGGGCGTCGCCGGGCAGGCGGCCGGGCCCACCGTCACCGCGCCGTGGAACTGGTTCGAACCACCCCGGCGGGGCAGTCCCCACCCGGACTGACTGCCCGTTCGACTGACGGCCGTTCGGGTGGACGGGCCCGCCGGCCGGTGTCGACTGTCGGGCGCTGCGTCCGTCGGGGCCTGCGGGCGGCGTGATCGTCAGGCCAGCAGCGCGCGCCTGGCCCTGAAGTGGCCGGCAATCCGGCTGGTGGGCCGGCAGTGGTGGTCACGCGGCGCGGGCCGGGCTGACGGGTACCCGAGGTCATGAGTCTGGCGACGGCGGCCGGGCGGGGATGCCCGCGGCCTCAACGCCCGAAGAACCCGGCACTCGAAAGCCGGAGAGAATCCAGGAGAGCCTTGGGCGGAACAAGGTCCACCTCGGAGATCGGCCGCCCGGGAACCATCTGCCCTGTCCTGCGGACGGCAGTGATGGCGGTTCTGAAAATGCGGAGCTCTCGGTGGATGTTCCGCGCCGATCTGACGCCGTCGGCTGATGGCGGCAGGCCGATCCGACGGTCAGGGCCGGTGATCGGGTCGGCCCCCGGACAGCTCGGCGGATACGGCCCGGCCAGACGGTGGTGGAGCCGGCCAGACGGGCGGCCCGGCCGGGGGGAGGGCCGGGCCGCCCGCGGGTCGCTACTTCACGTAGGAGGCGATGAAGGGGGTGTCGGCCTTGATCTTGCCGACGCGGGCGGCGCCGCCGGGCTCGCCGAGCGGCTCGTCGCGGCCCGGGAGGATGTCGGTGAAGAACGCCGCCTCGCTGTCGATGAACTCCTTGTCCTTCGCCTTCACCCGGTCGTCGCTGAGGGCGGCGCCGACGGGGCAGGAGACTGCGCAGGCGCCGCACTCGGTGCACTCGTCGGGGTTGATGTACATCTTGCGGTCGCCCTCGTAGATGCAGTCGGCCGGGCAGCCCTCCAGGCAGGAGCCGTCCTTGACATCAATGCACGCCGCGGTGATGACGTATGGCATGGGAGCCCTCATTTCCGGATCGACGTTGCGGACCGCTGCTCGGCGGTCGGCAATCGCGTGGCTGGCCTACGACTTTCGTTCCGGCTGGTAGGCCGGGGCGGGTGCCGTGCGGCGAACCCGAAAGGAATCGTAGCGGCCAGGGCGAGGTCGAAACGGCGCGCGCTGTGAATCTCATGTAAACAAATAGCGCGCGGGAAAGGTGACGTCGATATTCCTCGGGGCCAGCAAAACAATGATGTCAAGGATAATGTCGACGATGAAGTTTTCCTGGCTCTTTTCCTGCCGCGTCGGGTCGAGGCGCAGGTCAGCGCGGCCGGCCGCGCCGGTCCGGAACGGTGTCCGGCGCCGGCGCGGCCGGCCGGTCCGAGGCTGTTCCCCGGTCCGGCGCTATTCCTGGGTCAGAGTGGCGATGTCGATGACGAACCGGTAGCGCACGTCGCTGCGCAGCACCCGCTCGTAGGCCTCGTCGACCTCGTCGGCGCCGATGAGCTCGATCTCCGAGGCGATCCCGTGCTCGGCGCAGAAGTCGAGCATCTCCTGGGTCTCGCGGATGCCCCCGACGCTGGAACCGGCGAGGCTGCGCCGCCCGCCCAGCAGCGAGAACACGCTGAACGAGCTCGCCTCGGGCGGCGCGCCCAGGTTGACCATCGTGCCGTTGATGCGCAGCAGGCCGAGGTAGGCGTCCAGCGGCAGGTTCGCCGACACGGTATTGATGATCAGGTCGAACGAGCGGCGCAGCGTCCTGAACGTCGCCTTGTCGCCGGTGGCGTAGTAGTGGTCGGCGCCGAGGCGCAGGCCGTCGGACTCCTTGCTCAGCGTCTGGCTGAGCACGGTCACCTCGGCGCCGAGCGCGTGAGCGATCTTGACGGCCATGTGGCCGAGCCCGCCCATGCCGACGACGGCGACCTTCGTGCCGGGACCGGCCTGCCAGTGCCGCAGCGGCGAGTAGACGGTGATCCCGGCGCACAGCAGCGGGGCCGCCGCGTCGAAGGGCAGCGCCTCGGGGATGCGCACGACGAAGTGCTCGGTAACGACGACGCTCTGGCTGTAGCCGCCGTAGGTGATCTCGCCGTCGTAGCCCTTGCCGTTGTACGTCGGCACCGCGCCCTTGAGGCAGTACTGCTCCTCGTCGGCCTCGCACGCCTCGCACTCGCCGCACGAGTCGACGAAGCAGCCCACGCCGACCCGGTCGCCGACGGCGTACTTCGTCACCGCCGGGCCGACCGCGGCGACCACACCGGCGATCTCGTGGCCGGGGACGAGCGGGTAGGTGCCCCGGCCCCACTCCTCCTTGGCCTGGTGGATGTCGCTGTGACAGATGCCGGCGAACTTGATGTCGATGAGGACATCACGCTCGCGCAGCTCGCGGCGCTCGACCGTCGAGCGCTCGAACTTGGCGCCCGCGGCGGGGACGACCAGCGCTGCGGTGGTGGCCATGGAACTCCCTCGCGCCCTCGCCGCCGCCGGGCGGGTGCGCCGCGCAAGAACGGCGAGGGCCATAGTGATCATGGTGTGACGCGGACGAAAACCTGCGAACGCCCCCGGGGACCGGCACCCCGGTCCCACAATGTAAGAGCGCACTCACTTCGATTGTATGGTGCACAGACGTCCAGGCGTCGGGACCGGAGGGGGCAATGGCGGAGCCGGGCCGGACCTCGTACCACCACGGCGATCTGGCGGCAGCACTGGTGGACGGCGCCCTCGACCTGATCGCCGAGGGCGGCCTGGCGGCGTTCTCGGTCGCCGCGGTCGCCCGCCGCGTCGGGGTGAGCTCGGCGGCACCGTACCGGCACTTCCCCGACCGCGACAGCCTGCTCGCGGCGGCCGCCGCGGCGGCGGCGGGCCAGCTCACCGGGCAGGTGCGCGCGGCCGCGGACTCCGCCGGCGCCGATCCGGTGCAACGACTGGCCGCCACCGCCGGCGCCTACACCAGGTTCGTCATCGAACGCCGCGCCGGAATGGACGTCCTGTTCGCCCCGGGGCTCGCGGGCAGCCGCCACCCGCAGCTCGGCGCGCAGACCCGCGCCCTGCTCGACACGCTGCTCCCGCTGGTGCTGGCCCTGCCCGGGGTGCCGAGCTACCGCGACGCGCTGATCCTCGTCGAGCAGCACCTCGCCCAGGCCCACGGGCACGCCGTGTTCCACCTCGACGGCGTCTTCGCCCAGCACCGCCGCAGTGTCGACCAGGCCGCCGCCGCGTCCGTCGCCACGACCCTGATGCTGATCGCCGGCCACGCCACCGGCCGCCGCTGAGCGGGTGGGGGTACCCGATGTCGGGTCGCCGGCCGCCCGTTCGTGGGACGCGCGGGCCATTGCCGGCCCGGGCCCGGCGGTTCGGCTACGGCTGATGGTGTGGCCGTGATTCCCGTCAAGATTTCCACCGATCGGCCGGGACCTGAGGTAATAGGCGCGGAAATGCGCCGCGTTGGCCGTCGGGATCGGCGCGGACAATGACAACCGGTCTACCGCCGGCGAGATGAGAACGGCCGGTGGTGCACACGGTGGTCCGTCCGCGCCGCCCCGGTACCGCGGGCGCCACCCCGGGGCCGCCGGGGGTCACCCGGGTCGCCGTGTCAGTCCTCGCCGTCGGCCCGCACCGGCGGCGTGGCTGGCCGTTTCGGGCCAGGTAGGGGCCCCCGCGGGGGAGTTGCGTCGGTGACATCGGGCCGTCGTCGGCGGCCAGCCCGGGCGAGGGAACGGCGCCGTCGACGCTGTCGAGTAGCCGATAGGGACGACCGGGCGGGCGCGCCGTCACCGACAATTCAGCAGGCGCCCTGTGCCCGATTTTCGCTCGGCCGTAGGGAGGAAAGGTGGATGCGCGCGAGAACGTCGACGAGGTGACCGAGCCGCGGGAAACAACGACCGGGCTCGCCACCCGCCCGGACCCGCTGCGCCCCGGCGATCCGCGCGAACTCGGTGAATACCGGATTCTCGGTCGACTCGGCGAGGGCGGCATGGGGACCGTCTTCCTCGGCCGGGGCCGCGACACCGGCCTGGTCGCGGTGAAGGTCATCCGCGCGGACGTCGCCCGCATCCCCCGCTACCGCGACCGGTTCCGGCGGGAGGCCGCGGTGGCCCGCCGCGTCGCCCGCTTCTGCACCGCGGAGGTCCTCGACGTCGTCGACCCGCCCGACGGGCAGCCCTACCTCGTCACCGAGTTCGTCGACGGCCCGACGCTGGCCCGCGCCGTCGCCACCCACGGCCCGCTGGGCTCGGCCGATCTGGAACGCGTCGCGGTCAGCGTGGCCGCGGCCCTGACCGCCATCCACGGTGCGGGCCTGGTCCACCGCGACCTCACCCCGACGAACGTGCTGCTGTCCCCGCTGGGCGCGCGGGTGATCGACTTCGGGCTGGCCCGGGTCAGCGACGAGGCGCCCAGCGGGCCCTCGGGCCGGGTCGCGGGGACGCCGGCGTTCATGTCGCCGGAGCAGGCCCGCGGCGAGACCGTGACGAGCGCGGCGGACATCTTTTCCTGGGGCGGCCTGGTGATCTTCGCCGGCAGTGGGCGCAAGCCGTTCGGCGACGGCCCGACGTCGGCCCAGCTACGCCGGGTCCAGCACGCCGACCCCACGCTCGGTGACCTCGATCCGGCGCTGGCCGCGGTCGTGCGCGCCGCGATGCGCCGGGAGCCGGCCGGCCGGCCCACCGCCGAGGAGCTGCTGCGCCGCCTCGTGCGCCCCGGCGACGCCGCACAGACGATCGTCACCAGTCCGCTGGACATCCTGCCGCCCCGGACGGGCCTGAGCATCTCACCGCCGACGTCGCCCCCCGCCTCCCGAACGCCGCCGGCCGGGCCGCCACCGTCGGGGTCGCGGCCGTCGGGGCTGGCGCCGTCGGGGTCGCGGCCCGACCTCGCGCCGGCTGTGGCGGGATCCGGCCTCGCGCCGGCGCCGGCGGGGTCCGGGCCGGTCCCGGCGGGTTCGAAGTCCGGGTCGGCTGCCGCGGCGAGGTCGGGGGCCGGCTCCGCGGCGACGGCGACGGGGGCAGGGACGGGGGCAGGGACGGGGGCGGGGGCGGGAAGAAGGCCGGGTTATGCGACGGGGTTGGCGGTGGCACGACCCGAACCCGCGCCCGGCGAGGGAGCCGGCGTCGCGCCCGCAGCCGGCGCGACGGAGCCGGACCAGACGCCGGCCGCGGTCGCCGTGATGCCAGAGCCGGCGACCGGACCGTTGGACCTGATGCTCGCGGGCCCCGCCGATCCCACCGACGATCGCGGCCCGGCCGACCGGCGCCGGGTGCGGCTGCTCACGGCCGTGGCCGGCGCCGTGATCGCGGCCACGCTGCTGGTCATCGGACTGCTCGTGCACGCCCACGGCGGACCCGCCCGCGCCACCGCGTCCGCGGCAGGCCAGGGCGCCGGGCCCGGCGTAACGGCCACGGTCCATCCCGTCAGCCCCACCACCACCCGGCCGGCCACCCGACCGGGCGGCGACGGCGGCGCCCGCGGTGACGGCGGCGACGCCGGGACGGGCGCGCCGACGAGCACAGCGGATCCCGCCGCGACGACCGATCCCGCCGACGCCTCGCCGGCCACGGGCAGGCTGCTCACCGTCAAGAACGTGGTCGGCCAGGACGCCACCGTGGCCGAGACCCGCCTGCGCGAGCTCGGTTTCGACACGATCGAGCGCTCCTACCGGGCCGACGACGGCGCCCGCGGCACCGTCGTCGCGATCGATCCGACGCCCGGGACGAAGGCCGCCCGCGACACCACCGTCACCCTGACCGTGTCGACGGGGCCGAGCACGGTCACGGTGCCCGAGGTCGCCCACAAGAGCGCCGCGCAGGCCCGCGCGATGTTGCGCGCCGAAGGCCTCGTCGTCGTCGAGCAGGTCATCACCGGCCGGTCCACCGCCGACGCCGGGCAGGTGGACACCGCCACGCCGAGCCCGGGCAGCCGGGTGGCGGCCCACAGCACCGTCACCATCACCGTGGCCAGCGACACGGTGACGGTGGCCGATCTGCACGGACGGACGGCGGCGGACGCGGAGCGGGCCCTGACCGACCTCGGCCTCACCGTCGTCGAGCACCCCCGGACCGGGGGCGGCCAGCCCGGCACGGTCGTCGGGCAGACCCCGGCAGCGGGCGAGGTGCCCCGGGGGTCGACCGTCGCCCTCGACATCGCCCGCCCCACCGCGACCGACTCGCCGAGCCCCCCCGCGGCGATCGGGGGATCGGGTCCGCCGACCGCGTCCCCGCGGCCATCCCCGCCGGCCTCACCCTGACCGCCGGTCGACGGTCAGGGTGAGCTCAGCCGGTCAGGGTGAGCTCAGCCGGCCAGGGTGGCGAGGCTGACGTCCCACAGCAGCGCGGCCGAACGCGGGTCGAGGGCGTAGTCCGCCACGCCGGTGCGCGTGCCCGGCTGGTTCGGGCCGGCCTCGTTGCAGTCCTCGAAGTACCGGCCGCTGACCCCGTCGACCAGCGGCGACGCGGCGAGCAGCACCGAGGTCGACGCCCCCTGCTCGGGCGTCTTCCAGGTGATGCCCCCGCCGCCTCCGCCGCCCGCGCCGGCGGTGCTCTGCGCCCGCAGCCGGTCGAGCTCGGCGTCGGTGACGTGGCGCTGCAGCTTCGTGCGGATGCCGCCGGGCATGAGCGCGTTGACGGCGATGCCGTCGTCCGCCCACCGCCGGGTCGCCTCGACGGCGAACAGCACGTTGGCGGTCTTCGACTGCCCGTAGGCCGCCCACGGCTCGTAGGGCCGCGCGAGGAAGTGGATGTCGTCGAAGACGACGTCGGAGCGCAGGTGCGCACTCGAGCTCACCGACACCACCCGGGCGCCGCCGGCCGCGGCCAACGCTGGGCGCAGGCCCGTCGTCAGCGCGAAGTGCCCGAGGTGGTTGGTGGCGAACTGCAGCTCCCAGCCCTGCGACGTGCGGGTCTCCGGCGCGGCCATCACCCCGGCGTTGTTGACCAGGATGTGCAGCGGGCCCTGCCAGCCGTTGACGAACGCGGCGACGGAGGCGGGCTGGGCGAGGTCCAGCGGGGCGACGGTGACCTGGTCGCTCCCGGTCGACGCGGTGATGTCGGCGGCCACCCGGGCACCGGCGTCAAGGTCACGGACCGTGATCGTCACCTGGGCGCCCGCGCCGGCGAGTGCCCGGGCCGTCTCCACGCCGATGCCCGAGGACGCGCCGGTCACGACGGCGCGCCGGCCGGACAGGTCGACCTCGGTCAGCACCTCGGCCGCGGTCGAGGTCGCGGAGAACGGAGTGGTGATCAGAGTGCTCACAGTAATGATCTTCCTGTGTGCTCGGCGGATCCGGGCGGAAGCCCGGCCGATAGGATGACGACGGCGGGACGGCCACGGCGGCGGCCCGTCCGGGCCGGGGCGCGCGGGCCCTGCGGAACACTCGGTCGGTTCCGGTGGGGGCGAGGCTCCCGGCCGCGAGGCCCAGCCTAGGTGGAGTCTCCTCCGCTTAGCAACGCAGTCACCGAGCGTTCGCTGGCCGCGCAACGGTCCGCCCGGCGCCCGGCCACTCGCCAGCCCCGGGGGGAGGAGAGCGATGCCGGCGCACGGCAGGACCAGGCCGCTGCGGGCCGACGCCCGTCGCAACCGCGACCAGGTCCTCGACGCCGCCCTGCGGGCCTTCTCCGCAGGTGGCCCGGGCGTGCCGCTGGAGGCCGTCGCGCGCGACGCCGGGGTCGGCATCGCCACCCTCTACCGGCACTTCCCGACCCGCGAGGTGCTCGTCGAGGCGGTCTACCGCGCCGAGCTCGGCCGGCTGTGCGACGCGGCGCCGGCGCTGCTGGGCCGCCTGCCGCCGGCCGCGGCCCTCCGCGCCTGGATGGACGCCTTCCTCGACT
The DNA here is from genome assembly GCF_000058485.1 of Frankia alni ACN14a. Classification (NCBI taxonomy): domain Bacteria; kingdom Bacillati; phylum Actinomycetota; class Actinomycetes; order Frankiales; family Frankiaceae; genus Frankia; species Frankia alni. The sequence continues at coordinate 4,125,425 of NC_008278.1, read as the reverse complement.
ACACCACCGCCAAGCGAGGGATGGCCGACGCGCTGCGGGCCGTCATCGCCTCCGGCGGCGATCCGTTCGCCCACACCCGCAAGCGGATGGTCGCCGCCGTCACCTCCCTGCTCGCCGCCGGGGATGCCGCCGGGACCGTCCGCGCCGACGTCGACCCGGTCGACGTGCTCACCGGGCTCGCCGGCGTCACCCTCGCCGCCGGCGAACCCGCCCAGCGCGCGCAGGCGGGGCGCCTGCTGGACCTGTTCATGGACGGCCTGCGCCCCCGGGCCACCCCGCCGGGCCGCCCCTGAGCCGCCCGGCGTCCGCCGGGGGTCAGGCGGCGGCGCGTTCGAGGATGTGCACCCCGCAGGCCGAACCCAGCCCGATCACGTGGGTCAGGCCGACGCGGGCCCCGGGGATCTGCCGGTCGCCGGCCTCGCCGCGCAGGTGGGTCGCCACCTCCCAGATGTTCGCGATGCCGGTCGCCGAGATCGGGTGGCCCTTGGACTGCAGCCCGCCGGAGACGTTCACCGGCGTCGACCCGTCCCGCCAGGTCGCGCCCGAGTGGAAGAAGTCCACCGCGCCGCCCTCCGGGCACAGCATCAGGTTGTCGTAGTGGACCAGCTCGGCGGTGGCGAAGCAGTCGTGCAGCTCGACGAGGTCGAGGTCCTCCGGATCGACGCCGGCGATGTCGTAGGCGCGCCGCGCGGCGTTGCGGGTCAGCGTGTTGACGTTCGGCAGCACCTGGCAGGCCTCCTCCCACGGGTCGGTGGTCAGCACCGAGGCGGAGATCTTCACCGCCCGGCGGCGCTGCTCGGGGGCCAGGGTCCGCAGCGCGGCATCGGTGACGAGCACCGCGGCCGCGGCCCCGTCGCAGTTCGCCGAGCACATCGGCCGGGTGTTCGGGTAGGAGATCATGACGTCGTTCATGATCTCGTCCAGGGTGAAGCGGCGCTGGTAGGAGGCCAGCGGGTTCAGCGTCGAGTGCGCGTGGTTCTTCTCGGAGATCCGGGCGAACAGCTCGAAGCTCGTGCCGCCGTAGCGGTGGCCGTACTCCATGCCGATCTGGGCGAAGACCCCGGGCATCGTCTCCGTGCCGATCCGCCCGTCGAGCGGACCGACCGCGCCGAAGCGGCCCTGCGGCGTCCAGGTGGTCGAGTCGCCCGCCCGCTCGCCGCCGGCGAGCAACCCGGCGCCGGCGAGCTTCTCCACACCGACCGCGAGACCGAAGTCCGCCTCCCCGGCGCGTAGCGCCATGTGGACGACGCGGACGGCGGTCGCCCCCGTCGCGCAGGCGTTGGCCACGTTGTAGACGGGGATGCCGGTCTGGCCCACCTGCTTCTGTAAGGCCTGGCCGATCCCGCCGCCGCCGCGCAGGTTGCCCGCGGCGAGAATGCCGATCTCCCGCATGGTGATCCCGGCATCCGCGATGGCGTTCATGGTCGCCTCGGCGGCCAGGTCGATCAGGTCGGAGTCGGGGTGCTTGCCGAACCGCGTCATGCTGATGCCGAGGATCCACACGTCATCGCTGGCCATGTCGTCATCTCCTGCCGAAAGGGTGATCCTGCGGAAAGGGAGGTCCCGCGGAACGGGAGGCCCGCGGAAAGGGTCGTCCTGCGGAAAGGGTGGTCCTGCCGAAAGGGTTGGGTCCTGCCGGAGGGTTGGTTCCTGCCGAAGGGCTGCGGTGGTTCCCGGGACGCCGAGGCCTTCAGGGGCGGGGCTCGAAGCCGAAGCTGATCGCCTCGGTGCCCGCCTGGTCGACGCCCACCGGGGTGAGCGCGAGGCGCACCTTCATCCCCAGGCGCACCGCCTCGGGCGTGGGCTCGACGTTGACGAGGTTGGCACGCACGCTCGTGCCGGCGCAGTCCACCGTCGCCGACACGAACGGCACGGGTACCCCGGGGGCGGCGTGGGCGACGATCGTGAACGCGCGTACCTCCCCCTCGGTGGGGACGTCCACCTGCGTGAAGGAGGTGGCGAAACAGTTCGCGCACGCATTGCGCCGGTCGAAGAAGCGTGCGCCGCACCCGGTGCATGCGCGGGCGACCAGGTGCGGCCGCTCGCCCAGGACCAGATAGTCGACGAACGGGACGGTCTGCGGCACGGGGTGCTCCTCAGGGGTCGGATTCCGTCCGCGGCCGGCCGACCGGCGGACGCGTGGGTGGTCCGCCGCGGGACGGGCCGTGGTGGCGACGGCGGATCCCACGCCGGAGGCGGCTGCGGGGGCGCGGCCCCGCCGATCACCATCCACCCTCTGTGGGCTTACCATCCGCCCCAGGCAGCGGCAACCGGTCCGCCGTCAGGCCGCTCGCGGCGCCGTCGCCGCCGCGATCCGCCACGCCGCGGATCCGCCTGAAAGTGCCGGCGGCGCACATCGCCTAAACGCTCCGTCCGCGTTTTCCCTGGTCGCGGGTTCCCCGGACGAGACGCACTCGGCACAACCCGCCCGATACCGGGACATGTTGCTACGATGTCGCGACTGCAATAAATACTCCGAGGGCGGGTCATCAATGCCCTGACGGCGAGGGGAATCGGCTTGGACGAGCTCGACCGGGCCCTGCTGCGCCTGTTGCAGCAGAACGGCCGGCGGACCAACCGGGATCTCGCCCTGGCCACCCATGTGGTGCCCTCGACCTCCCTGCAGCGGGTGCGCTCGCTGGTGGAGCGGGGCATCATCAGCGGGTTTCGCGCCGAGGTCGATCTCGCCGCGATCGGCAGGCCGGTGCAGGCCCTGATATCCGTGCGGGTCAGACCGCCCTCCCGAGCGGTGATCGAGGCTTTCCGCGCGTGGGCGGCCGACCTCGCCGAAACGGTGAGCCTGTTCTCCACGACCGGATCCTTCGATTTCCTCCTGCACGTCGCGGTGCCGGACGTCGACGGGCTCTACCGCCTCGTCATCGACCGGCTCACCGCCCGGCCCGAGGTCTTCGACGTGCACACAAGTCTGGTGTTCGACCACCGCCGCTCGGCCACCGTCGAGCCGATCGAACCGGCCGACTCCGCCGACTCCACCGACTAGCGCGGCCCCGGCGGTGACCCCGGCGGTGACCCCGGCCGCGTCGACCGGATCCTCGCGGCCCGGGCGGCGCTGGTCGCCGACAGCGCGACGGTCACCGCCCCGTGCCCCGCCGGCGCCGCCCGCCCGCCGGCCGGTTCTCTGCTCACGGGACCAAGGGTGCGTAGTACGTTATAGGTGACAATCTCCTGTGGTGCCAGCGGACCGGAAGCCGTACGGCGATCCGCCTGCGGGCGTGCGACGGGAACTGTCCGCTCCGGCAGGTGCTGCCGTGGCCGGTCTGATCGGGTCTGGGGGGGCCGGGCATGTCGACGCCATCTTTTCGGACGCTTCGCCACCCCTTTGAACCGTCGCGGCTGGCTTTCGCGTTGGGCTCGGCGAGTGTGGTCCTCGGCATTGGGATCATGCTTCTGGTTCGAGCCGCTCAACGTACCAGCTGGATTGTTCCGCTCGTGGTCGTGCTTTTCGTTCTGTTCGTCCTCGCGGCGGTCTGGCTCGTTCTGCAGATCCTTCGGGCCCGTCTGCTCGGCCACGCCATCCGGGTCACCGAACAGACGTTGCCGGTGCTCCAGGAGGTGCTCTCCGACGTCCGTGAGCGGTTGGACTACCGCAAACCGGTGGACGTGTACGTGGTCGACAAGGCGGCGCGGTCGACGAGCCTGACCAGCTACCTGGGCACCAGGATCATCATCCTGGAGGGTGATCTCGTCGCCGACCTGCAGACCGACGAGAACCGTGGCCAGCTGACCTTTCTCATCGCTCGCTATATCGGTGCGCTCAAGGCACGGCACCAGCAGTTGATGCCGGTCCTGCTCGTCCTCGGGCTGTTCCAGTATCTCGCGCCGTTCAGACTCCTCCTGCTCCCGTACGTGCGCGCCACGGCCTACTCCGGTGATCAGATCGGGCAGTCGTGCGCGGATCTCCGGTCGGCTCTGACCGCGACGAACAGGCTTCTCGTCGGCAAGGACCTCACCCCAAGTCTCGCCGTCCGGGGTGTGTTCGAGCAGGCTGTGGTGGTCCGCCGCAAAATCCTGCCTCGACTCGCGCAGCTCGGTGCCGCCGAGCCCCACCTGACCAACCGGTACCTCAACCTGTACCGGTATGCCGCCGCCGCCGACCCCGACGCCCTGGCGAGGTACCGGGAGGCGCTGGACGACGACACGACCGAACGGCTGGACGCGGCGCTCCAGGCCGCGCCCGGCCGCCGGGGGGTCGGCCCCCGACTCCGTGCCCCGCTGATCGTGTCCGTCGTCAGCGGCACCATCCTGGTGCTGGCAGGGCTGCTGCTGTTCGGGATCGACCACGGCGAGACAGCGCAGCGCGAGCAGAGCGCGAGCCCGGCGGACACGAGCGCGAACAGCCTTCTCAACCACATACCGAGCGATCTCCGACCGACCTGCCAGGAGTTCTCCGAGACGGAGACGAGCTTCACCTCCGGGCTCCTCGCGTCGCAGGCCTGTTTCCCGAGCGGCTCGATGACCCCGGACAACGCCCGTTACTACCAGTACGACAGCCAAACGTCGATGAACCAGGTCTTCGACACCTACGCGTCGGATCTGACCGCCGGAGGCTGTCCCCGTGAGGGAGTCGAGACCTACCCGCACGGCCGTCGAGCCTGCTATGTCAGCGCGGACCAACAGAACATCATCATCTGGACCGACACCGACCTCGACATTCTCGCCTACGGGGTGTCGAAGCAGCTCGATCTTGCCGACCTGACCACCTGGTGGTCGGACGCCGGCCCCGAGTAGCAGCCGGCCGCCCTGCCCTGGTAGCGGGCGGTAGGCCCTGGCTGGACTCGGCCGGGCGCGCGAACGACCCCTGCGGCTGGATTCGACCGTCGTCGGACTGATCCGTCTCGTGGTCGACGTGGCTCCACCCGCAGGCCTGGTCCTCCAGCCGTAGATCGTGGAGGCCGGTGGGGAGGTCCATCGGATCTGCCGGATCCCCGGCCGGCGATCTCACCCCGGCCGGCGACCTGACCTCGGCCGGCGACAGCGCCCGGTCACCCGCAGCCACCGCCAGCCTCGTGACGTCCCGGGAATGAGCCGTCCGCGCTACCCCGGGGCCTCGGCACCGCAGGTCAGGGGGCCGCTGGAAAACACGGCGTGGTGCTGCGGACACCCCTCGCGAACATCCAGAAAAGGGGCGCTTTACTCTGATGGCGCGATTCCGCGCAGGCGGTACGGGACGGTCGGCGCCGCGGAAGGCGACCTCGGCGGGAGGGATCCGCCGACCTGCTGAGCGGCACCCGGGGCCGGCGCGATGGAGTCCGGGACGGATGGACGGTTCCGGCGACGGATGGATGGTTCCGGGGACGGTTGTGCGGCTCCGGAACGGGATGGGCGGGGGAGATGGGCGCGGGCTCACCACCGTGGGCGCGGGCGCGCAGGGCGGCAGTGGGGCCGTCGGCAGTGGGGCCGTCGGCGGTCGAGCCCGTGGCGGTCGAGTCCGCGGCGGACGTCCCGTCCCCGGCGACGCGCAGCCCCGGTCCGGTGACGCTGCCCGTGCCGCGCCAGCCCAGCTCGGCGGCACGGTCCGCCCCGGACCGGCGGGTACAACTGCGGTGGCCGTCGGGCCCGGGCGGGCGGGTCGGCGGGTCGGACCGGGGGTCGGGCCGGGCGGCCTGGTCGCGGCCGGCGCTCGCCGTCGCCGTGATCTGCGTCTGCTCGTTCACGGCGAGCCTCGTCCTACAGGCGACGCTGTTCCGCGACGGCTCCGGCGACGCCGACGAGGCCGCCTACGTCCTGCAGGCCCGGATGCTGCTCGACGGGCACCTCACCCTGGACGCCGCCACGATGGAGCCGTTCTTCCGGCCCTGGCTGACGGGCGAGCACGACGGCCGGCTGTTCACCAAGTACCTGCCCGGCTGGCCGGCGCTGCTCGCCGCCTCGCAGGCGCTGTTCGGCACCATGACGGTCGCGCCGGCCCTCGTCGCCGCCGGCTGGGTTGCCGGGACGTACCGGCTGGCCCGGGAGCTGCTCGACGACGCGGCGAGCGCGGTACTGGCCGCGGCCCTGGTGGCCGGGTCGCCGCTCGTCGTCGTGCACACTGCGCTGCCGCTGGCCTACGCCTGCGGCGCGGCCACCCTCACCCTGGCCAGCGCGGCGCTGCTGCGTGGGGCCCGCACCGGCGCCCGGAGCTCGCTGCTCGCCGGCGGGGCCGGCGCGGGCTTCGCGCTGCTGCTGCGCCCCTTCGACGCGGTGCTGGTGCTGACCGGGGTGGTCGTGTTCGCGCTCGCGCGGTTACGCCGCCAGCCGCGGGCGATACCTGCGCGGGTCGGCTGGGCGGTCCTCGGCGCGGCGCCGTTCGTCGCCGTGCTGCTGGTGTTCTGCCGGCTGGTCACGGGCTCCGCCCTGCGGATGCCGCTGTCCGCCTCCGATCCGCTGGACCGCTTCGGCTTCGGTTCCCGGCGGATCCTGCCGTCCGAGCCGACGTTCACCTTCACCCGCCACCTCGCGCTGCGGGCTCTGGAGCAGACCTGCACCGCCGCGCCGGGCTGGCTGTTCGGCGGCGTGGTGGTGGTCGGGTTCGCCGCCGTCGGGGCGGTGCTCGCGCGGCGGCGGGCGCAGCGGCTGCTGCTCGTGGTGACGGTGGTCGCGGTCGCGGGCGGATATCTGTTCTGGTGGGGCTCGGCGTTCGCGATGCCGGGGCTGCGCGACGGGCTCGGCCCGCACTACCACCTGGCCGCCCTGACCCCGATCCTGATCCTCGCCGCGGACGGCGCCCGCCGCCTGTGGTCGGCCGCCGCCGCCCTCCCGTGGGCCGCCGTGCTGCGGCCCACCGCGGCCGGCGTGGTCGTGGTGACGATGGTCCTGCTCACCGCGTCGGCGGTGCCCGGCAAGGTCGACGGGCAGCGCTGGGTCAACGACCACAACGCCTTCCTCGCCGCCCTGCTCCCGGACCGCTTTCCCGCCCCGGCGGTGGTCGTCGTGACGCCCCAGGTGCCCAGCCGGTACACCCAGGTGCCCTACCAGACGCTGCGCAACCGGCCGGACCTGCACGGCCGCGTGCTGTACGCGGCGGACCTCGGCCCCGCGACGGCGACCCTGCCCGAGGATGTCCCGGGCCGGGCGCTGTACCGACTGCGCCCGGACGAGATCGCCGACCCGGCAGCCCCCGCCAGCTTCTACGGCTCGTTCACCGCGTTGCGCCAGGTCAGCGGCGAGCGGATCCGGGTACACCTGACCGCTCGCCTGCCCGCCGGCTCCGCCGCCGGTGCGGCCGCCTACGTGCGCCTGGGCGCGCAGACCCGGATCTTCCCGGTGACACCGTCTGCCGGCGACCGCGTCGACCCGTCGATCGCCGACCCGTCGATCGCCGACCCGTCGATCGCCGGCCCGGCGGTGATCGACGCGACGCTGGTGGTCACGTCGGGGGAGCCGGCGGGCGCGGGGGAGCTTGGCGCCGGCACGGCGACGCTGCCGGGAGAGCTCGTCGTCGGAGTCGTCCAGCCGACCGCCGCGGGCCCCGCCCGCTGGGAGGAACGCATCCCGCTGGCGCGCCGGCACGGCTCGGGCGCGCTGACCCTGCTGACCCCCGGGCTGGGCTGGCGCCAGGTGCCCGGCCGCGCCGCGGTGGGATGGCTGCCCGCCCCGGTCCGCCCCACGCTGGCCGTCGCGGTCGGCCTCGACTGAGTCCGCGTAGCCGATCGTGATCGGGCGGCCTGTCCGCGTCACGTGAACCGGGGCCCGGTAGACCCATGCGCCCTGCCCCGCCCCGCGGCGCGGGCGAGATGGCCGTGGCGCGGTTCCGCGGAACACTTGGATCGTCGTTCGTCGTTCGTCGTTCGTCGTTCGTCGTTCGGCGGTCGGCGGCTGGATGCTCGGCACGGTGGACAGGCACCAGCCGCGACGCCTCCCGCACAGGGCGGTAATGTCGCGCGGCATGGCGCAGCGCGACGGGCGCGTCGCCGTCGACATCCATACCGACGGGGCGTGCAGCGGCAATCCGGGGCCCGGCGGCTGGGGCGCGGTGCTGCGCTACGGCGAGCACGAGCGGGAGCTGCACGGCGGCGAGCCGGCGCGCACGACGAACAACAGGATGGAGCTCACCGCGGCCATCATGGCGCTGGAGGCACTGACCCGGCCGTCCGTGGTGCGCCTGCACACCGACAGCACCTACCTGCGCAGCGGGATCACCACCTGGATCGCCGGATGGCGGCGCAACGGCTGGCTGACGAAGGACCGCACGCCGGTGCGCAACGCCGACCTGTGGCAGCGGCTGGAGGCCGCCGTCGCCCGACACGAGGTCGAGTGGTTGTGGGTCCGCGGGCACGCCGGCGACCCCGGCAACGAACGCGCGGACGCCCTGGCCGCCCGGGGTCTGCAGGAGGCTCGCCAGACACCGCCGCCCGCCTGAATCAGAGGGGACGGCGCCCGATTCGGCCCGGCCCAGCCCAGCCCGGCCCAGCACCGGCTCAGCCCCAGCCCGGCTCAGCCCGGCCCGATCGGCCAGGCCAGGCCAGGCCTGAGCCGCCGTGGCCGGCGCATTTGTCGGATGCAGTGTACTTCGGCATGGCATCATGCACGTGCAGATGCATTCGACGATGGTTTTGCATTCGATGGAGGTCGCCCATGGCCCGACGTCCCCCGAACGGGCCGGTGCCAGCACCCCCCTTACCGGCCGACCTTCTGGTGAAAGTGCTCACCGCCGCGGCCGCGCTGGTCGGCCTCGCGATCCTGATCGCGATCACCGTCATCGCCCTGTGCTCCGGTGAGCCCGGCCTCGCGGCCGTCCCCGTCAGCCTCCCAGCGGCGGTGATGAGCCCCTTCACGGTCGCTCTACCTGCGGCTATCCGGGTCGCCCTGGCGGAGAGGGGCGCGGCGCGGCGCGGACCCGGGAGCCCGGCACCCGGACGCCCCCGGGCCCGCGGCGCCCCGCCGGCGCGATAGCGGCGCACCCTCGACGACCTTCGCGGGGACGTCGACGGTTCCCCGGACGCAAACGATCGCCTCTACGGTTGACCGTCGTGCGGGTCATCTGGGCGGCCTTGGCCGCGATCGTCATGTCTGTCGGCCTTCTGGCCGGCTGCAACGCCTCCGCGACGGGTGGTCCCCTCAACGCTGCCGGCAGCATCGGCACGAGCACCGCCACCGGCGGGTCGTCCGACCGTGATACCGGCGGGTCGTCCGGCCGGGACGCCGGTGGGTCGTCGGCGCGCGGCCTCGGCGGGCCGTCGGCGGACGCCGGCGGGTCGTGGACGGACGCCGGCGGGTCGTCCACGGCCGCGACGACGGCGTCGAAGCCGTCGTGCGGCGGCAAGGTCAGCGACGTGCAGGACGTCGAACGGCTCATCAACGAGCCGGTCGGCTGCCCCGGCGCGCTGAACACCTTCTGGCACGGCGAACTCGGCGACGCCTGGACGGCGCCGCGCTTCGTCCCCTACCACGACGGTGAGGTGCCCGACGACGCCTGTGGCCGGCAGGTCAACGACCCCCGCCAGTTCGCCGACAACGCGTTGTACTGCACGCTCGACGACACGGTCGCCTACAGCGTCGACTTCCTCGACGAGCTGGCGCAGGTCGGCGGGCCCACCTACCCGCTGTTCGTCCTCATGCACGAGCTGTCCCACCGCGGCGACCGCATCGGCGGCAACCTGGGAGTCGTCACCCGCGCCGAGGAGAACCAGGCCGACTGCTTCGCCGGTCGGCAGGCCTCCGCCGCGCACGACGCCGGGCGCATCGCCGTCCGCGACGCGCTGCAGGGCGCCCTGCTGTTCTACAGCCTCGGCGACACCCGCGGCGGCTGGTTCGCCCAGGAGCCCGCCAGCGCCCCCGACGCCCACGGCTCTCCCCGCCAACGCGCCCAGGCGTTCGCCCTCGGCTACCTGCGCGACAGCTCCACCTGCCACACGATCGGCAGGTCCGAGACGGGCGACGTGTCGTTCTGACCAGCGACCCGCATCCACGCGCCGCCCGATGAGTGACGCTGGGTCACCATCGGCGCGGCCCGGTTGCGAGGACGGAGTTACGGTCAGTTATGACCTTCAGGGCTGCGTCCGATCAGATCGAGGTTCCCGCCGGGGTGGGTCTGACCGCCGTCGGCATGGCGTGGGTCCGCGCCCGGGAGAGCGCGCGCCGCGACCGGCTCTTCGACGACCCCTACGCGGAGGCGTTCGTCGAGGCGGCCGGTGGCCCGGCGGCCGCCGGCCCCGCCGGCGCCTTCGCCCGCTTCATCGACGTGGTGGACTCCCACGGCGTGCAACGCACCCGCTTCTTCGACGACTACCTGACCCGCGCCGCCGACGCCGGCCAGCGCCAGTTCGTCCTGCTCGCCGCGGGCCTGGACACCCGCGCCCACCGGCTGTCCTGGCCCGCCGGCACCCGGCTGTTCGAGGTGGACCTGCCGGAGATGCTGACGTTCAAGCAGGCGGTCCTCGACACCCGGCACGCCACCGCGCGTGCCGAGCGGATCACCGTCCCCGCCGATCTCGCCGGCGACTGGTCGAGCGCGCTGACCCGCGCGGGCCTACGGCCACGGGAACGCACCACCTGGCTCGTCGAGGGCCTGCTGCCCTACCTCGACGCGGAGGCGGCCGCCCACCTGCTCACCACCGTCGGGGAGCTGTCCGTCCCGGGCAGCCTGCTGGGATTCGAGTACCAGGCCGACACGTGGCTGCTCGACGAGCTGCGTGCCACCCCGGAGCTGGCGGAGTTCGCGACCCTGCTCAAGGGCGGCCTCGGCGAGTCCCCCCTCGACTGGCTGCCCCGCCACGGCTGGCAGGTGCTCCAGGCTCGGCTACGCTCCGAGCTCGCCGCCGAGGCCGGACGCCCCGCGCCCGGCCCCCTCGCCGACGGCTTCCTCGTCGCCACCCGCCGCTGACCGCCACCTGCCTGACCGCCACCCGCCGCTGACCGCCACCTGCCTGCACGCCACCCGTCTGGCCGCCATCCGCCGCTGCGGCCGGCGTCCGGACATGGCGACGGCCACGGTTGCCCGGGATGACTCTCCCGGGCAACCGTGGCCGAGATGCCGCCCGCTACCGGTGGCCGGCGCGGGCCGTGGCGGGGATCAGGGGGCCTGGAAACCGGCCGCGGTCAGGACCGCCTCGCCCTTGTCGGAGGTGACGTAGTCCACCCACGCCTTGCCGCCGGCGGCGTTCTTGCCGGCCTTGAGAGTGGCGATCGGGTAGTCGTTGATGGCCTTCGCCGACTCGGGGAACTCGATGCCGGTCACCTTGTCGCCCGCGGCCTTCGCGTCCGTGCGGTAGACCAGCGCCGCGTCGACCTCACCGAGGGTGACCTTCGAGAGGGCCGACTTGACGTCCTGCTCGAGGGTGACGGGAGTCAGGTTCACCCCGGCCGCGGCCAGCGCCTTCTTGGCCGCCGCGCCGCAGGGCACCGCGTCGGCGCACAACGCGACCTTCACGCCCGGCTTCGCCAGGTCGGGCAGGTCCGTGATGCCCTTCGGGTTGGCCTTCGGCACGGCGATGACGAGCTGGTTGCGGACGAAGACCTTCGGCGCCGAGGAGTTCTCCGAGGCGTCGGTGACGGTCTTCATCGTCGCCGGGCTCGCCGCGGCGAACACGTCCGCGGGCGCGCCGGAGGTGATCTGCTGCGCCAGCGCGGAACTGCCCGCGAAGGAGAACTTCACGGTGGACCCCGGGTTGGCGGCCTCGAACTGCTTGCCGAGCGTCGTGAACGTCCCGGTCAACGACGCTGCGGCGAACACGGTGACCGTGCCCGTCACACCGCTGGAGGCACTGGTGGTGGCGGGCGCCGGCGTGGCGGCCGTGCCCCCGTCGCTCCCGCTGCTGCCACACCCGGCGGCGAGCAGACCGGCGCTGGCCACGACCGCCAGCGCCGTTTTCACCCTGCGAAATCTCACGAATCCCCGTTCCTACGCACCACGGCCGGTCGCCGGCGCCATCGCGCGCGGTCGACCGCCCCTACGAACATCCACTGTCGGCTGTGCGGTCGGACGCCTCGATGTCACTCGTCGTCACCGAACCGACCCATGGCGACGCCGTCGTCGCCGCGGGCGCCGAGCCGTGCGGAGTACTCCGACGGCGACGGAACCCGCTCGCACCTGCGGACGCCGCTGGTAGACGATGCCGCAGATGCGAAACTGGATGCATGATAGTGCCGCTTGTACGTTGCGACCAGGTGGGGGTGTCTCGAAACCATCCGCAACTGCGGTCCGACTCCGGCCGGATCCCGTCCGCGTCACGGCCGCGGTCGGGGACCTCGCCCCGGCCCGCCCGGACGCGTGAGTGCGAAGCCGGGTGGGGCCGGTTGCGGTGCGTTCCGCACGGTCTTAGCCCTGGGTCGCGCGCATCGCACCGCAACGCCTCCCGCGCACCGCGCCGATGGTCCTGGTGGGGGTGATGGGTGTGCGGGGCGCAGGCCAACCGGGTGCCGACACGCACACGGCCCGCACCCTGGTGGGGTGCGGGCCGTGGACGCTGCGGGCGGGGACCAGCCGAGCCGAGCCGAGGCGCGTGCGCCGACTCGGCGTGTGGGCAGGCTCAGGGCAGGGCGTGGAAGGTGCGGTCGTGGTAGATCAGCGGGGCCGCGGCGGGATCGGTCGCCGCCTCCAGGACCAGGCCGACGATGAGGAAGTGGTCGCCGGCCTCGATCGGCGGGCGGGTGGCGCAGCGCAGCCAGGCCCGGCCGCCGTCGAGCAGCGGCTCGCCGGTGGGCAGTGCGCTCCAGCGGGTCGGTGCGGCGAACCGGTCGATGCCGCTGCGGGCGAAGCGGCGGGCGACCTCCTCCTGCTCCGAGGAGAGCAGGTTGACGACGAACGTGTCGGCGGTGCGCAGGTGCGGCCAGGCCGACGCGCTCGACGAGATCGCGAAGACGACCATCGGGGGCTCGGCGGACAGCGACGCCAGCGAGGTCGCGGTGAAGCCGACCGGTCCCACGCCGGCGTCCGTCGTGATGACGGCGACGCCCGCCGGGTGACCCCGGAAGACGGTCCGGAACAGGTCGCCGTCGACGGCGCGCGCCCTGGTGGCTCCCTGGGTCTGGCGAAGCGAGGCGGTCATACGGATGCTCCCGAGGTTCGAGGGGCGAGACGTGGTTCTGAGCGGCGAGACGTGGTTCTGAGGGGCGAGACGTGGTTCTGGGGGTGGCGCGTGGTTCCGAGCAGCGGGACCGTGCTCTGGGCGGCGGCCGTGCCCGGCGGGCAGGCTCGCCGCGGGCCGGTGGCGGCAGGAGTCCGGCTCCGGGGGTGGGCCGCGGCCTGTGGCTGGGAGCTCGGGCGCTGGAAGCCGGGTAGAGGGGGACCGGACACGTGCTGGTCAGGGCCACCGACGCCGCTACGGGCGGCAGGGGGCGCCGGCTGGAGGCGGACGTGTCACCAGGGGGCGGGCCACCCCGCGGGGCCGGGCGCGCGGCGACCGTGCGGGACGCGCCGTTCGGTAGGGCGCAGGGGCCCGCAATGCTCACGACAGTGGCATCGGCACCGAGCAGGCCTTCCCGGGGCGGACCGGCGCGGGCGCTCGCGGGCGAGAGTGACCGGGGCGGGGTGACTCAGCGGCAGGGGCGACAGAGATCGCTGTTGCTGTGCCCGAAGTCGACGTGACGCCGACGCCGCAGACGTGGCTGGTCGTCGCGACCCTCCACGCAGGCGCACGCGGACGCGCCGGCCGTAGGCCACGGAGTGAGCTGCACGCTTCCACACTAAATCCGCGCCAATGGCAGGTCAACGGACCGATCGGGGCATCCGAACCGCGGTCCGGCGGCAGCCTGCTGCCGCCGGTGGGGATACGCCGCGGCGAGGCGGGATCGACTATGACCTAGCTCACTGTTGGTGCGGATCCACACGTCGTGCGGACCCGCCGATCGCCGCCCGGTCCGCAGGCGGGGTGGGTGTGGCGCCCGGTCCGGGCGTGTTCTTCTCGCCGGACGGTGGCTCGCCGTCCGCCCGCCATTGTCCATCCGGAGACAAGTGGTATCGGGATGGGGTCCCGGGGTCGGCCCGACGAAGATCTCGGCGGCGGCGGGACCGCCGCGCCGACGGATCGCCCCACGTCGCGGGCCCGTGCACCGTTCGGCCGGCAGTCGGGGGCGGTCGGGTGCCGGTGCGTTCGCCGGGGCAGGCGCGCTCTTGGGCGCGGATCGTCGTGCCCGCTGCGCCGAACGTTGTCCCTCCCGGGATCGTCCGTATACAGATCGATGGCGTGATGGGGTGGCGGGTGGCCCCGCGTCACCGTCGGGTGAGCGGGGCGGACGCGTCACAGGGCAGGTCGGATGGGACTCGTTGTGAATTCTTGAGGCGGCTGTCTAAGGGTGTGGGCGGGATACGGAGAGCACCCCCCGGTTGGTTCTGGTGTGCGTCCCGCCTGGTACGTTTCCGTCGACAAAATCCGTGATCGTTCAGTGAAGACACCGAAGGATCGGACCTGTACTGACTGTTGTGCTGCCGTGAGGCATGTCGTCCGCACTGATCTGGTGTGGACGTTGACGTGCCATGCAGTTGTGACGGTTCCGGCAGCGACTTCGCTGGCCGAGTCCGATACCCGATCGCGCTTGCGTGGCCGGGCGGAAATTCGTCAGAACAGTGGGATGGTCGCGGGCTCGGGAAACCTCGGCGCGATCGAGAGGCGGCTTTGACGGGTGAAGCGCACGAGACTGGGCGTGGCGGCGGTCGCTGCGGTGCTGATGCTGGCGGCCTGTAGCTCCGGCGATGCGACGGAGAGCGGAAGTTCCGCGTCCGGTTCGTGTGCTCCCGGTGTGACCGACAGCTCGATCAAAGTAGGTCTGCTCTATCCGGACACCGGGGTGATGGCCGCTCAGTTCACCGGCTACCGGGCAGGTGTGAGCGCCCGCTTCGGTGTCGAGAACGCCGCCGGCGGCGTCGACGGTCGGAAGATCGACTTTGCCTGGCAGGACGATCAGTCCGACCCCCGCGGCAACCTGCAGGGCGCCCGTGGCCTGGTCGCCCAGAACGCCTTCGCCGTCATTCAGTACACCGCGGTGTCCCAGCAGTCCGTCGCCTACCTCGACGAGGTGGGAGTGCCGGTGATCGGCGCCGCCGACCAGCCCGGCTGGGCGGCACACCGCAACACCTTCACCGTCATCCTGACCACCCAGACGGGGCAGAGCACGACGACGATCGGCGACTTCGTCCGCCAGCAGGGTGGCACCAGGGCCGCGGTCGTCGTCAGCTTTCTCAGCGAGACCGCCAAGCTCTACGCGGACGGAGTGACGAAGAGCCTGCAGCACGCGGGCATCGACGCGGTCACCCAGGACGTCGACGGCACCAACGCCGCCGACGTCGCCCGCAAAATCATCGCCTCCGGGGCCGACACGATCATCGCCGCGGCACCGCTCGACCTCTACACCGGCGTTCTGGACGCAGCCGTCAGTGCCGGGCACCCGTTCAAGGTCGCCGTGTCCGCCGTCAGCTACGACCCGCGCCTGCTCGCCCCCTACGGGCGGCAGCTCGCCGGCACCTACGCGTCGCTCTCCTACGCCGCGTTGGAACGCCACCGGCCGGTCCAGCGCCGGTTCCTGCAGGCGATGGCGGACTACTCTCCGGAGGTCTCCCCGCCCGGCCAGCAGAGTGCCATCATCGGCTGGTTGAGCGCGGATCTGTTCATCCGTGGCCTGAAGACTCAGCATGGCTGTCCTACGCGGGAGTCCTACATGAAGGGCCTGCGTGGGGTGACCGACTACGATGCCGACGGGATGCTGGTCAATAAGATCAATTACGCCACCGATCAGGGTCGGCTCGACCCGTGCTTCGACTTCGTCCGGGTCGCCGAAAGCGGTGACCATTTTGATGTCGCCAGCCCGCAGCCGCTCTGCGGCCAACGCTTCAGCACCGGTGAGTGAGGCGGGAAACCGGACCCGTGCGTTGACAGGTGCTAGCCGCGCTATGGTGTGGCCCTGCGCAGGCGCGGGCGGCGCGTCGACATGACGGCCGGCGGTGTCGAGGAAAGCAATCGACCGGTTCTCGGTGCGGATCGAACTTGCTAGAGTTCGGGCTGGGGTGGTGCTGTGGGCAGCTTTCTTGGATACGCCGTCATCAGTCTCGGGACCGGTGCGCTGTATGCCTTTGTGGCGGCAGGTCTGGTACTGATCCACCGGGGTTCCGGAGTGCTGAACCTCGGGCAGGGCGCGCTGGTGATGTTCGCGGCCTATCTGTTCCACGAGGCCGGTGACGGGTGGGGGCTGCCGACCGCGCTCGCCGCCGTCGTCGTCGTCGTGCTCACCGGGGCGGTCGCGCTGCTGTTCCACGCCGCGGTGCTGCGCCCGATGCGCCATGCCGCGCCGCTCAACCGGGTCGTCGCCACGCTGGGCCTGCTCATCGTCCTACAGGCCGCGGTGGTGCTGGCCTTCGGCGGGCAGAGCCGCTCGGTGCCGTCGTTTCTGCCGCAGTCCGTCGTCGAGGTGTTCGGCAAGCCGGTCGGGGTGCACGTCTTCGTCCGCCTCGGCGTGGTCGTCGTCCTGGTCGCCGCGCTGTGGGCGTTCTTCCGGTCCACCACCGCCGGGGCGGTCACCACCGCCGTCGCCGAGGGGCCGGCCGCGGCGGCGACCCTCGGCTGGTCGGCCGACGTGGTCGCCGGGGCCTGCTGGTTCGGCGGCGGGGTGCTCGCGGGCCTCGCCGGTGTCCTGCTCGCCCCGCTGCAGAACCCGCTGTCGTCGACGAGCCTGGTCCTGCTGGTCGTCCCCGCGCTGGCGGTCGCGCTCGCCGCCGGGTTCCGCTCGTTCCCGCTCGCGCTCGTCGGCGGGCTGCTGCTGGCGCTCGTCGAACTCCAGCTCCAGGTGCATCTGACCGGCCCGCACGACTGGGCGCAGGGGCTCGACAGCGCCCTGCCGGTCGTCGTCATCATCGCGTTGCTCGTCGCGCGGGGCAGCGGCATCCCCGACCGCGCCCACCAGGCCGAGGACCGTCCGCCGCTCGGCTCCGGGGCGATCAACCTCCCGGTGCTGGTCGGCGGGTTCGCCCTGCTGGTGGCGCTCGTCTGGCTGGTGCTGCCCGATCCGTGGGTCAACGCGGTGGCCATCCAGTCCGGGTACGCGCTGATCCTGCTGTCACTGGTGGTCCTCGTCGGCTACGCCGGCCAGCTCTCGCTGGCCCAGAGCGCGCTGGCCGGCATCGCCGCGCTCGTCGCGGGACGCCTGGTGGCGGCCGAGGGCTGGCCGTTCGCCGCCGCCCTGGTGGTCGGTGTGCTGGCCACCACCGCCGTCGGCGTGCTGTTCGCCCTGCCGGCGCTGCGCACCCGCGGCCTGCAGCTCGCCGTGGTCACCCTGGGGCTCGGCGTCACCGTCAGCGCGATCCTGTTCCAGCGTGGCTACTCCTCACCCCCCGCGGACGGCCAGAGCTCCTCGATCTTCGGGGGCGTGCTCGACCAGCAGGGCACCGTCGTCGCCACCGCCGACGCCCCGCTGCACTTCCTCGGCATCCCGGTCGACCGCACCGACGACCCGCGCGCCTACGCCACCCTGGCGCTGATCCTGCTGCTGCTCGCGGGGCTCGCGGTGTCCGCGGTGCGCCGCGGCCGGGCCGGGCGGCGGCTCATCGCGGTGCGCACCAACGAACGAGCGGCGGCGTCCCTGGGCATCAGCGTGTTCGCGGCGAAGATCTACGCCTTCGGGTTGTCCGCGGCCATCGCCGGGCTCGGTGGCGTGCTGCTCGCCTTCGCCGACCGCAACATCAGCTACGACGACGGGGACTTCCTGCCGTTCACCGGCATCCTCGTCGTCGCCTACGCCGTCGTCGGCGGCGTCGGCTACATCAGCGGCGCCGGGATCGGCGCTCTGCTCGCCCCCGCCACCCTCGGTCAGCAGCTCGCCGGCTGGCTGTCCGACCGCTTCGGCGGCTCCACCGTGCTGCCGCGCACCGTCGGCGCCGTGCTCGCCGGCCTGCTCGGGTACGGGCTCGGCGGGCTCGCCCGCGGCCAGGTCGACCGGTCCCGGCTGGCCGGTGCGGCTGGGACGGTCGGCGCCTCTGGGCAGGTCGGTGCGTCCGGGCAGGTCGGCGGCTTCGGGAAGGTCGGTGCGGCCCGGTGGACGCGCTGGCTGCCGGCCGGCGCCCTGGTCGTCCTCGCGGTGCTGGGCGTGCTGTTCGGTGACCGGCTCACCGACTGGCTGCGCGAGATCGACCGCTACCTGCCGCTGATCGGCGGGATCATCCTGCTGCTGGTGCTGATCCGCTCCGGAGGCACGGGGCTCGCCGGCGGCCTGGCCGGCCGGGCCCGCCTGCCGCTGCCCGTCCTCGTCGCCGCCCGGCTGGGTCGTTCCGACGCCGTACTCGCCGGCCCCGCGCCCGCGGCGGCACCCGTCGTCGAGGCACCGGCCGAGGCTGTGGCGGCCGAGGAGGCGGCGGCCGAGGAGGCGGCGGCCGAGGAGGCGGCGGTCGAGGGGGCGGCGGTCGAGGCCGACGTCCCGGCCACCGCGGAGTCGGCGCCCCCACAGGACGCGGTGGCCGCGCCGCAGGCGCTGCGGGTGCGGCCGGCGACGCTGACCGTCGAGGACGTCACGGTGCGCTGGGGCGGAGTCGTCGCCGTGGACGGCGTCGGGTTCGAGGTGGCGCCGGGCACCGTCGTCGGGCTCATCGGTCCCAACGGCGCCGGCAAGACGACGATCATCGACGCCATCACCGGGTACGCGGCGACGGCGGCGGGCACGGTCCGGGTGGGCGACACCCGCCTGGACGGGCTGCGGGCGCATCGCCGGGTGCGGGCGGGGGTGAGCCGGTCGTTCCAGAACCTCGAACTGTTCGAGGACCTCACCGTCGCGGAGAACCTGCGCGCCGCCAGCGACCCGCGCGACCTCGCCGCCTACGTCACCGGCCTGGTCTGGCCGGGCAACCGCCCGCTGAGCGCCCCCGCCCAGGCCGCGGTCCGCGAGTTCGGCCTGGCCGACGCGCTGGACACGCCGGTGTCGGCGTTGTCCTACGGGCGCCGCCGGCTGGTGGCGATCGCCCGCGCCGTCGCGACCGCGCCGTCCGTGCTGCTGCTCGACGAGCCGGCCGCCGGTCTCGACGAGCGCGAAAGCGCCGAGCTGGCCGTGCTCGTGCGCCGCCTGGCCGACGAGTGGGGGATCGCCGTCCTGCTCATCGAGCACGACATGCCGTTCGTCATGGGAGTCTGCGACCGGCTGGTGGTCCTCGAGTTCGGCCGCCGGATCGCCGAGGGCGCGCCGGCGGACATCCAGGCCGATCCCGCCGTCATCGCCGCCTACCTCGGCCACCCCGACGAACCGACCGCGGACAGCACCGCCGACGACCAGGCGGGCAGCGACACCGAGACCCCTCCGGCCGACGATCCGCCGGCGGCGGCGGCGGCGGTGGCGGTGGCGGTGGCGCAGGCTGCCGCGGCGGGGTCGTCGGCGCCGGCGGACGAGCCTCTCGTCGAGGAGTCGCCGGCGGTGGGGGATGCGGTGGGGGATGAGGCCGCCGCGGGGGGCGATGGAGCCGCCGCGGACGGAGTGGGCGCCGGCGGCCCCGAGGAGGAGATCGTCGTGGCCCAGGCCAGCGCACCGGAGCAGACGGCCGGCGACGGAGCCGGGAACGGCTCGGCCGGCGATACAGCGGTCGGGGACGGGAAGGACGGTGCGGCGCTGGCCGTGCCGGTCGGCGAGGCGGCGGCGGTGCCGCCGGTGGCTGGAGGTGCCAGGTGAGCGTCGTCGGATGCCGCCAACTTGCCGTCGGGTACGGCGCCGGGCCCGTCGTGGCCGGGCTCGACCTCGAGGTCGCCCGCGGGGAGGTGGTGGCCTTGCTCGGCCCGAACGGCGCCGGCAAGACCACCACGCTCATGGCGCTGGCCGGCGCCCTGACCCCCAGCGAGGGGACCGTCACCTGGCAGGGGGAGCCGACCACGGCGCCGCTGCACCGGCGGGCCCGGCAGGGCCTCGGCGTCGTGCTCGAGGAGCGGGCCGTCACCCCGTCGCTGACCGTCCGCCAGAACCTGCGCATCGGCGGCGTCGACCCGCAGTCCGCGCTGGCCGACTTCCCCGAGCTCACCGAGCATCTCGATCGCCGCGCCGGGCTGCTCTCCGGCGGCCAGCAGCAGCTGCTCACCCTGGCCCGGGTACTGGCCCGGCGGCCGGTGGCGCTGCTCGCCGACGAGCTTTCGCTCGGCCTCGCCCCGCAGGTGGTGGCTCGTCTGCTGGGCGCCCTGCGCGCCGCCGCCGACGAGGGGCTGGCCGTGCTGCTCGTCGAGCAGCACGTCCGCGCGGCGTTGCGGGTCGCGGACCGGGCCGTGGTGCTCAGCCGCGGGCGGGTCCGCTGGTCCGGACCAGCCGCCGAGGCCCGCGCGGACCCGGCGCTCGTCGAACAGGGCTACCTGGCCTGACAGCCCGCTCACCTGATCCACGCGCCTGGCCGCCAGCCGGCTGACCTGATCGCCGGCGTGTCCGACAGCCCGCCTGCCAGACCATCTTCCTTCTGCCTGGCCCGATCGCCCCCGTCCGTGCCCCGGGCGGAAGTCCCACTGATCCTGGAGGAACAGCACATGCCAGACGACACCGCGGGCGCGGCGGCGCCCGCCGACGGCGGCCACGGCCTGCGGGCCGCGACGCTGGACTGGCTCGAGTTCGAACGCCAGCGCGCCGAGGACCCGCGCGCCTACTTCTCCCGGCTGCGGGCGAAATGCCCGGTCGACTACGACGAGGGGCACGAGGGCTGGATCCAGATCCTGCGCCGTGCCGAGATCGACGAGGTCCTGCGCAACCCCGAGGTGTTCTCCAACCTCATCCCCGAGCTGATGAGCAGCCCGCTGCCCGCCATCCCGATGGGCGTCGACCCGCCCGACCACGCCAAGTACCGGCGCATCCTCGACCCGCTGTTCTCCCCGCGGCGGATGGCCGCCCTGGAGGCCGAGGTCGTGGCGAACACGGTCGCCACGATCGAGAGTTTCCTCGACCGCGGCAGCTGCGACTTCGCCACCGACCTCGCGGTCCCGCTGCCCTGCTCGGTGTTCCTCACCCTGTTCGGGCTGCCGCAGTCCGAACTGCCGGGCCTGCTGCACATGAAGGACGCGCTGATCCGGCCGGAGTCGCTCACCGACGACCCCGACGAGAAGCTGCGGATCCAGACCGAGGCCGGCACGCAGGTGTTCACCCTGTTCGGGACGGTCCTCGCGCAGCGCCGCGCCGAGCCCCGCGACGACCTCATCACCGAGCTGCTCAAGGCCGAGATCGAGGGCCGGCCGCTGACCGAGCCGGAGCTGCTCGGGATCTGCTTCATGCTCATGATGGCCGGCCTGGACACCGTCACCATCAGCCTCACCTGCATCCTCGCCTACCTGCTGGAGCACCCCGAGGCGCGGCAGCGGATCGTCGCCGACCCGGAGACGATCCCGGCCATCGTCGAGGAGCTGCTGCGCTGGGAGACCCCGGTGATGGCCGTCCCGCGGATCGTCACCCGTGACACCGAGGTCGCCGGCTGCCCGGTTCGGAAGGGCGAGATGGTCCACGTGATGCTGGCCTCGGGCAACCTCGACCCCGACGCGGACCCGCGGGCCGGCGTCGTCGACCTCGACCGGGCCGACAAGCGGCACCTGGCCTTCGGCGGCGGCCCGCACCGCTGCCTGGGCTCCCACCTGGCCCGGATGGAGCTGCGCACCGTCCTGCGCGAATGGCACCGGCTCATCCCCGAGTACTCCCTGGCGCCCGGGGCGAGCATCACCTGGAACGGCTCGACACTGCGCGGCCTGGACTCGCTGGCGCTGACCTGGCCGACGGACGCGGGGCAGGCATGAGGCTCACGATCGACACCGCCCGCTGCCAGGGGCACGGCCGCTGTTACGACCTCGCCCCCGAGCTGTTCACCGACGACGACAGCGGCTACGGCGAGGTGACCGTCGCGGACGTGCCGGCCGACCGGGTGGAGCTGGCCCGGCGCGCGGCGGAGGCCTGCCCGGAGCGGGCCGTGCTGCTCGACGGGGTGTAGAGCCCCCGGCGGGGTGCGGAGCGCCCCGGCGGGGTGGAGGAACGGCGGCGAGTTGCGAGTTGAGAGTGGGTTCGGGCAAGAGATGAGGAAGACGATGCGGTCCAGAAGCGCGATGGCGGCGCTGGCGGTGGGGGCCACGCTGGCCCTGGCCGCGTGTGGTTCGTCCGGAACGACGGGGGAGTCGTCGCCGGCCGCGGACGGCCCGAAGGCCAGCCCGGTGAAGCTGTTGTCCATCGTGCCGCTGACGACGCCGACGACGAACTTCCCGGAGCAGGCCGGAGCGGCCAAGGCCGCCGTGCGCGCGCTGAACAAGCGCGGCGGCATCAACGGCCATCCCGTGCAGATCGACGTGTGCGACTCGAAGAACGACCAGGCCGCGGGCGAGGCCTGCGCCCAGAAGGCGGTGAACGGCAAGTACCTCGCCGTCGTCTCCGCCTTCAGCACCGCGGGCGGCATCAACGCCATCCTCGAGAAGGCCGGGATTCCCAGCATCGGCGCCTCGGGCATCGCCGGCGACGGCTCGGACCTCACCTCGAAGATCAGCTTCGTCTACCAGCCGGCGTCGACGTACTACGAGGCCGTCTGCGCGCCGCTGCTCAAGGACACCGCCAAGATCAGCAAGATGGGGGTCGTCAACTACGACATCGCCGCCGCCGCCCGCCTCGGGGTGCTGGCCGGGCTCGGCGGCAAGTCCGCCGGGGTCGGCACGCAGGAGATCAAGGTGCCGGTGACGACGAGCGACTACGCTCCCGTCGCGGCCCGGATCACCGACGCCGGCGCCCAGGGCGTCACGATGGGCCTGGCCGAGCCCAGCTCGATCGGCCTCATCCAGGCCGGCGGGGACAAACTGAGCTACTGCCACGCCGCGGGCACCATCTCGGACGCGAACCTGGTCAAGCTCGGGCCCGCCGCGAAGAACTTCTACGCCGTCGGCGCGTTCCCGCTGCTCAACCAGAGCGCGAAGTACCCGGAGCTGACCCGGCTGCAGTCCGAGCTCGACGCGGACTTCGCCGCCGGGGACTCCGACGCGGCGAAGAACCTGCGCCACTCCACCTCCACCATCGGCGGCTGGCTGGCGGTGCAGATCGTCGAGCAGGTCGGCAAGAAGGTCACCGGTGACCTCACCGCCAAGTCCCTGCTGGCGCAGCTCAACCAGACCAAGGGCCTGGACCTGCAGCTCGTCCCGCCGCTGGACTTCACCAAGCCCAACCCGGTTCCCGGGCTGACCCGGCTGTTCAACAACACCCTGCTGGGGCAGCGCTGGGACCCGGCGAAGAAGACCTTCCTCGCCACGGGCAGGTCCTACGACGGCCAGAAGATCCTTACCGCCGGCGCCAAGTGACCCCGTCGGGTCCCGTCCGCGGGACCTGACGCCAGCCGGCTCCGGCCGGCGCGCCTCGCCCTGGGCCGGGCCGACTCCCCGAGGTGGGGTGGTCGGCCCGGCCCGGCGCGTTTGACACGATGGCGCCTTCGTCTGCGACCCCGACCCCGACCCCGAGCCCCGCCTGCGGTTCCGCGGAACCGCGCCCTGCTGCCGGGCGCGGCAACAACGGTGATCCTGGTGTTCCGCGGCGCCGCGCCCAGGCCGTCCGTGCCTCGACCGGTCTGGATCACGTGGCGCGGGCAGGCCGTCAGCTCGCGAGGGGATGTGCGGCCTGGGACACCGAGGTGGAGGCCGGCGGCTGGGGGTCGGGCACGCCGTGGGCGAGCAGGAACGTGCGCACGCCGGCCTGCACGGCGCGACGCACGACGTCGTCCGCCGCCGGGCGGGTGCCGTTCTCGGTCAGTTCGGGGATCTGCGCGTTGATGAGCGCGAAGAACTGGCGGGCGGCCAGCGCCGGATCCGCGACCTGCAGCAGCCCGGCGTTGCCGAGCATCGCCAGGCGCCCGGTGAGCGCGTCGAGGATCGGGTCGCCGGCCTTCTCCCGCACCGTGCGGTAGATCTCGGGATCGCGGGCGGACTCGGCGGCGATCGTGCGGTACAGGAACATCGAGCAGCTGCTGCGCTGGCACTCCACCAGCTTCACGCCCACCTCGAACAGGCTCGCCTGCCAGCGCTCGGGGGAGACGTCGAGGGTCTGCAGCACGCGCAGCGCGTCGCCGTTCTGCTCGACGGCGGAGTCGGCGACGGACTCGCGGAACAGGTTCTCCTTGCCGCCGAAGTAGCTGTAGATGGTCGGCTTGGACACTCCGGCCGCGGTGGCGATCGCGTCCACGCTCGCCCGCTCGTACCCCTGCGTGCCGAAGATCGGCGCCGCGGCGTCGAGGATGGCCCGGCGCTTGTCGACGCCGCGCTGCCGTCCCGCCATCGGGTCCCACCCTCACCTCTGCCGTCGACGCTGCCCTCCTTACTGTAGGCCGCTCTAGCCTTACTAAACCGTGTAGTTTAGTCTGGTCTCATGAGCGTAAAGGAAGCCTGCGGGGAGCCAGGAGCCACGGCGCCCGTCCCCGCCGTCGTCCCCGCGGCCGGCCCGACGCCGACGTCCCCACCGTCGCCCGATCCGGCCTCGGCATCCGGGTCGCCGGTGCGCACCGGGCCGGCCCTGGTCGCGCTCGCGGGCGCGGCGCTGCTCGCCGTGCTCGACGGCACCGTCGTCGCCGTGGCCCTCGACCCGCTGGCCCACGCCTTCTCCGCCCCGCTGACCACCGTCGTCTGGGTGACGATCGCCTACCTGCTCGCCGCGGCGACGGCGCTGCCACTGCTCGGCTGGGCAAGTGCCCGCTTCGGCGGGCGCACGGTGTTCCTCACCGGCCTCGGCCTGTTCCTGCTCGGCTCGCTGCTGTGCACGGCGGCCCGCTCGCCGGGGATGCTCATCGGCTTCCGGGCGCTGCAGGGCTTCGGCGGCGGCCTGCTCGAACCGAGCGCGATGACCCTGTCCGCGGCGCTGGCCACCCGGGAGTCGATGGGGCGGGTGCTCGGCGTGATGTCCACGGTCGTCAACGTCGCGCCCGCCGCCGGCCCGATCCTCGGGGGCCTGCTGCTGGAGACCGGCCACTGGCAGTGGCTGTTCGGGGTCAACATCCCGCTCGGGCTGCTGGTGGGCGCCGCCACCCTGGCCTACGTCCCCGCCGGCCGGCCCGACCCCGCGGCGGCGCGCCCCGGCGCCGACCTGCGCGGCCTGGCCCTGCTCACCGCGGGTTACCTCGGCGTGCTGTTCGCGGTCAACCGGGCCGGCGAGCAGTCCGGCGACTGGCCGGTGCCGGCCGCCGCGGCGGGCGGGATCGTCCTGCTCGTCGCCTATGTCCGCCATGCCGTCACCACGACGGCCGTCCCCGCCCTCGACCTGCGGCTGCTGCGCCGGCCCGGATTCGCCGCCAGCGTCGCCGTGATGGGCCTGGTCGGACTGATCATGTACGGGCAGACGACCGCGCTGCCGGTGGTCGGCCTCGACCAGCACGGCCTGCACGGCTTCGACCAGGGGCTGCTGGTCTGCGCCCTCGGGCTCGGGCTGCTCGTGTCGATGACGACCGGCGGGCGGCTCAGTGACCGCCTCGGCGCGCGTTCCCTCGTGCGTTCCGGCGCCGTCGCCAGCGCCGTGCTGCTGGCGACCTTCGCGGCGAGCGCCGAGCACCTCCCGCTCGCCGCCGCGTGTGCGCTGTTCGTCGCCGTCGGGCTGAGCTTCGGCCTCACCGCCTCCCCGACGGTGGCCAGCCTGTACCGCACGCTGCCGCCGGCCGAGCAGCCGCAGGGCACGACCTCGATCTTCATGGCGGTGCAGTTCGCCGCGTCGCTCGGCGTCGCCCTGCTGAGCCTGCTGCAGGCGCGCGCCGGCGCCGACTGGGTGACGGCCCTGTTCGCCCTGTTCGCCGGAGCCGCCGCCGGCATCGGCCTGCTCGCCGCCCGGCTGCCAGGCCGGCCCGGCTGACCCGACCCGGCGGCCTCCACATCGTCGCCACATCCGGCGGGTCCTACCATCGATCCATGCGGGTCCTGGTCGTGGAGGACGAGGTGCGCACCGCCGCGGTGCTGCGCCGGGGCCTCGTCGAGGAGGGGTACGCCGTCGACGTCGTCGGCGACGGGATCGACGCCGTCTGGCGGGCCACCGAGATCGCCTACGACGCGATCGTCCTGGATCTCATGCTGCCCGGCATCGACGGCTTCGAGGTGTGCCGCCGGCTGCGCGCCGGCCATCGCTGGGCGCCCGTGCTCATGCTCACCGCGCGTGTCGACGTCGACGACCGCATCCGCGGCCTGGACGCCGGCGCCGACGACTACCTGCCCAAGCCGTTCAGCTTCGGCGAGCTCACCGCCCGGCTGCGCGCGCTGGTCCGCCGCGGCGCGGTGCACCGGCCCGTCGTGCTGCGCGCCGGCGCGGTCGAACTCGACCCGGCCGGGCACCGGGTCTGGCGGGGCGGGGAGCCGGTCGACCTGTCCGCCAAGGAGTTCGCCCTGCTGCACCTGCTGCTGCGCCATCCCGACCAGGTGCTCACCCGCACCTACATCACCGAACACGTCTGGGACGACGCGTTCGACGCCACCTCCAACATCGTCGACCAGTACGTCCGCTACCTACGCCGCAAGATCGACCTGCCGCCGGCGCCCTCGCTCATCGAGACGGTCCGCGGGGTCGGCTACCGCCTGTGCGTCCCGCTCACGCCGCTGCCGGCGGGGTCGGCGTTGCCGGCGGGGTCGGTGCCGCCGGCCGCCGGCACCGGGACGTAGTCCGACGTGCCGCTGCGGGTCCGGCTGACCCTGCTGTTCGCGCTCGGCACCGCGCTGGTGCTGCTGCTCGCCGGCACGCTGTTCTACCTGCTGCTGCGGGCGAACCTGCGCGACGCCGTCGACACGGATCTGCGAACCCGGGCCGACGTGCTCACCGCGCGCCTCGCCGACCGGTTCGCCGCCGACGAGCCGGTACCCGGCCGCGAGGACCCGGCCGCCCTGCTCGCCGGGGCCGGTTCCATCGCCCAGGTCCTCACCCCCGAGGGGCGGCCGCTGGCCTCCTCGACGGACGCCGGGCCGGCCCCCCTGCTCACCGCCGACGAACGGGCCCGGGCCCGGTCCCACCCGGTCTGGATCGCCGGCGACGCCGACGGCGGGGCCCTGCCCGCCGGGCGGGCGCGCCTTTACGCCGTCCCGGTGCGCACCGCGGCCGGCGGGAGCGGGAGCCCGCTCGTCGCCGTCGTCGGCAGCCCGACCCACCTCACCGACCGCGCCGAGGACCGGGTCCGCAACGTGATGGTCGCGGCGACCGCACCGCTGATCGCGCTGTCCGGGCTGGCCGCCTGGCTGCTGTCCGGCGCCGCGCTGCGCCCGGTGGACCGGATGCGCCGCCAGGCCGCCGAGATGGCGGCCTCCGACCTCGGGACGGCCGGCGGCGGGTTCCAGCTGGCGGTGCCGGCCACCCGCGACGAGATCGCCGCCCTGGCCCGCACCATGAACGACCTGCTGGCCCGGCTGCACGCCGCCCGCGCCCGCGACCGCGCCTTCGTCGCCGACGCGGGCCACGAGCTGCGCACCCCGCTGACCGTGCTGCGCGCCGAGCTGGAGCTGGCCGACCGCCCGGGACGCTCGGCCCGGCAGCTGCGCGAGGCGATCCACACCGCCGCCGAGGAGACCGACCGGCTGATCCGCCTCGCCGAGTCACTGCTCACCCTGGCCCGGATGGACGGCGGCCACATCCGGCGCGGACCGCTCGCCCTCGACGAGCTGCTCGACCGCTCCGCGCGCGCCGCCGCCGGCTACGCGGCCTCGCGCGGCCTGCGCCTCGACGTCACGGTGCCCGCCGGCGACCGGCCGCTGACCGCGTTCGGCGACCCGGACCTGCTGCGCCAGGCCGTCGACAACCTGCTCGCCAACGGGGTGCGCCACGCCCCGCCCGGCAGCGCCGTCGAGCTGCGCGGGCACCGCGCGCCGGGGCACGCCGACGGCTCGCCCGGCGTCGTCGTGGTCCAGGTCCACGATCACGGCGCCGGCTTCCCCGCCGCCTTCCTGCCCCACGCGTTCGAGCGGTTCCGCCGGGCGGACGCCGCCCGCGCCCGCGACGACGGCGGCGCCGGGCTCGGTCTGTCCATCGTCGCGGCGATCGCCGCGGCCCACGGCGGCACCGTCGAGGCGGCCAACGACCCGGCCGGCGGCGCCCTCGTCA
The DNA here is from genome assembly GCF_000058485.1 of Frankia alni ACN14a. Taxonomy (NCBI): domain Bacteria; kingdom Bacillati; phylum Actinomycetota; class Actinomycetes; order Frankiales; family Frankiaceae; genus Frankia; species Frankia alni. The sequence continues at coordinate 4,097,492 of NC_008278.1, read as the reverse complement.
CGATCATCCTGCCCGCCACCCCCGGCTCACCCGCCACCCCCGGCTCACCCGGCATCTCCGGCCCACCCGGCGTCTCCGGCCCCTCCGGCGTGCCCGACCTGCCCGACCCGCCCCTCGGTGGGTCGGATGCGGGAGGGTGAGCGCGTCCGCGGGGACGGAAACGGTCGACGACCTCCTGCATCACCGCCCGCGGCGCGGCACCGCCGAGCGCGTCGCATCGAGTAACGGTCCGGCGGCCTCATGTGTGCACACTGGTGGTGGACGTCGGGGACGCCGTCGCATGTCCCGGATCGGCGGGCGGCCGGTGTCCGCGTCCGCAGCGCGGGTCGTCCGTCCCGCCCCGGCCGGAGGAGGAGATCCACCGTGCAGATCGTCGTCATCGGCGGAACAGGGCTCATCGGCGCGAAGCTCGTGCAGCGGCTGACCGGGCACGGGCACAGCGCGGTCGCCGCCTCGCCGAGCACCGGTGTGAACACCCTGACCGGCGACGGGCTCGCCGAGGCGCTCACCGGCGCCGACGTCGTCGTCGACGTGTCCAATGCGCCGTCGTTCGCCGATCAGGCGGTACTGGAGTTCTTCCGGACGTCGACGGCGAACATCCTCGCCGCCGCGGCCGCCGCCGGCGTCGGGCACCTGGTCGCGCTGTCGGTGGTGGGGACCCGACGGCTGGCCGAGAGCGGCTACTTCCGAGCCAAGATCGTCCAGGAGGAGCTGATCGGGCAGGGGGACCTGCCGTACTCGATCGTCCAGGCGACGCAGTTCTTCGAGTTCGTCGGCGGCATCGCCGACGCCGCCACCGTCGAGGGCATGGTCCGCCTGGCGCCGGCGCCGTTCCAGCCGATCGCCGCCGCCGACGTCGCCGCCGCCGTCGGTGTCACCGCGGCCAGCACGCCGGTGCTGGGCACCGTCGAGGTCGCCGGCCCACAGCGGTTCCGCCTCGACGAGCTCGTCCGCCAGCACCTGGCGAGCCGCGGCGACCCCCGCCCGGTGGTGACCGACCCGCAGGCCCGCTACTTCGGCGCCCGCCTGGACGACGACACCCTGCTCCCCGGGCCGGACGCGCTGTTCGCCCGAACCCGGTTCGAGGACTGGCGGGCCGTCACCGGCACCGCCGCCGGCCGCTAGCCGGAGCGCCCGGCCCGCCGCCCCCGGGCCTGCACCCGCCGCAGGCCGGGCGGCGCCGATCCCTGACCAGGAGCCAGGATTCGGTGACGGATCCGGCTGGCTCGTTCCGGCTTCGCGGGGTCCGGGGTTACCGTCGACGCGGTGCGACGTCGATCGTGGACGGAGAGTCAGCATGGCGTGGAACAAGCACGGTGCGTCGGGTGGTGGGGCCTCGACCGGCCGTGACGGCATCAAACGCGGCGGTAGGGACGGCTCCGCGGGATCGAAGGGCAACCCGGACACGGAGAAGGACTACGACAAGCGGGGCGCGAAATCCCGGTCGCCCGACCTCGACGAGGTGGAGATCGCGGACTGCCCCGCCTGCAACGGAACTGGGCGGATCCAGACCGACCGCGCCGAGACCGACGAGGACGGCCAGTTCGTCGGCACCCAGGAGAAGAGGTGCGAGGCCTGCTCCGGCGAGGGCCGGATCAGGAAGAAGCAGTGACCGCGCCGGAGCCCCAGGAGCCGCTCGTCTCGTTCATCTCGCTGGTGGCGTGCAACAAGTGTCGCCGCCGTCGGGGCGCCCAGTTCGTGCGGTCCGGCAGCGTCGAGCCGGTTCCCGTGCGGGGAACCTGCCCGCACGGGAAGCCCTTGCGCGTGCTGTGGGCGCCGGGGCAGGGGCCGGGTTCGGCGCCGCCGGACGACCAGCCGCCCGAGGACCGGTCGCCGGGTCCACCGTCACCGGGGGAGCGCCGTCAGGGCCCGGTCTGACCTGGGGGTCGACGCGCCCGCTCGTCGGACGCGCGGTCAGGGTTCGGTCCGAGCCCCACGCTGGTCGCGGCGCAGCGGGTGCTCGGGCGGGATCTCCACGACGACGATGGGGATACCGTCCGGGTCCTCGATCCACATCTCGTCGAGCCCCCACGGTTCCCGCTGCGGGTCGCGGACGATCGGAACACCCGCGGCGGCGAGCCGGTGGTGCTCGGCGGCGAGGTCGCGCACCTGCAGCCACAGGCGCACCCGCCCCGCACCGCCACCGGTCGGCTCCTCGGCGCGGCCGGAGACCTCCAGCAGGCTCTGCCCGAGGAAGAACACCAGGCCGGGATCGTCCGGCGGCCCGAACTCCCGGTAGATCGCCAGCCCCAGGGTGTCCCGGTAGAACCGCCGGCTACGCCCCGGGTCGACCGGCCTGATGAGAATCCGACTGCTGAGAACCTCCATCCCCACAGTCTTCCCCCGCCGACTCGTCCTGTTCAGGCTCGTGCCAGCCCGGTTCGCGGCGCAGCACCCGGCGCGCCTGCGCCGTGGTCGGCGCTACGGCGCCGCCGCGGGTGCGCGCACGGCGATCGCCTGGAGTTCGACGAGCACGACGGGCAGCGCGAAGCCGGTGACCAGAGTGGTCCGCGCCGGCGGGTCGGCGGGCCAGGCCGCGGTGAAGGCGCTGTCCCACAGCGGGAAGTCCGCCGGGCGGGCCAGGAACGCCTCCACCCGCAGCGCGTAGCGCAGGTCGCTGCCGGCCGCGCGCAGGACGTCGCGCAGCGCTGCCAGGGCGCCGTCGATCTGCTGGCGGACGTCCGGGGTGGTGGCGGGCGTCAGGCCGGGGCGCAGCAGGTCGGGGCAGATCACGCCGGAGGTGACGACGAGGTCGCCGTGGCCGGCGGCGCCCGAGATCGACGGGAGCTGGCCGGGCACCCTCGTGATCACGGCCGGCTCCGGGGAAGCTGGCCGGACACTACGGCGATCACGGCCGGCTCCGTTGCAGGGCCGCGGGGGTCAGCTCGGTCACCGAGCCGTGCCCAAGCAGGGTCAGCACGGTGACCATCTCCTCGTGCAGCAGGGTCAGCACGCGGGCCACCCCGGCCTCGCCGCCCGCGGCCAGCCCGGCGGCGGCCAGCCGGCCGATGACCACGGCGCGCGCACCGAGGGCGAGGGCCTTCACGACGTCCGTGCCGCAGCGCACCCCGCTGTCGAGCAGGACCTCGGCGCGGCCGTCGGCGGCCGCGACGACCTCGGGGAGCTGGTCGAGCGCGGCAGGGGTGCCGTCGAGCTGGCGTCCGCCATGGTTGGACACGAGGACGGCGGCGGCGCCGGCGTCGATGGCGGCGCGGGTGTCCTGCGCGGTGAGGATGCCCTTCGCGATCCACGGCAGGTCGGTGTGGCGCATCAGCCCGGCCAGCCGGTCCCAGGTCCAGACGGGTTCGTCGCGGGCGAAGAGCTGGCCGAAGACGTCCTGGGCGGCGACGTCGCCGCCCGGCGGGTAGTTGCCGGTGATCATCCGCAGGTCGACGGTGAAGCGGTTGCGCAGGTTGCGCTCGCGCCACCCGGCGGTCGGGCAGTCGACGGTCACGCACACGGCCGCGTAGCCGGCGCGTTCGATGCGCTCCAGCATGCGCACGAAGTTGCCTTCGGTGCCCATGGGGTGCAGTTGCGCCACACGGGCCGCGGCGGGCGCGGCCTGGGCGACGCTCTCGATCGAGTGGGTGCCCGCCTCGGGGACGATGCTCAGCGTCCCGCACCGGGCGTTCGCCCGGGCCACGGCCAGGTGGCCGTCGGTGTCGAAGAACCCGTCGGTGCCGAACGGCGCCGTCAGCACCGGCAGGCGCATCGGCAGGCCGAGCACGGTGGTCGCGGTCGACGGCACCGGGTGGCCGCTCATGACCCGGGGACGGAACTGCCAGCCGCCGAACGCGTCGCGGTTGGCCCGCAGCGTCGTCTCCTGCCCGGCGCCGCCGGCGAGGAAGTCCCACACGTCGCGGGGCAGCACCGCCTGCGCCGCCGCGCGGATCTCCGTCAGCGTCGGGAACCGCCCGGCGATCGGGTCGCCCCTCTCCGCGGCCACCAGCCCGGCCGCCACCAGCCCGGCCTCGGTCTGGCCGACCTGCGCGCCCTCCGTCTGGCCGATCTCCGTCTGGCCGATCTCGGTCTGGCCGACTCCCGCCGTGGTCGTCATCAGGCGACCTTCTCGATCAGCGCGCTGCGGTCGCTCAGCGCGTCCCCGGCGCCGGTGATCCTGTCGATCAGCCCGCCTACCGTCATCTCGGACTTCTCCGTCCCGTCGTAGTCGGCGATCACCCGTCCCCGGCTCATCACCAGCAGCCGGTCGCCCAGGGCGAGCGCGTGATCCATGTTGTGGGTGACCATGACCGTGGTGGCGCCCAGCTCGCGCACCAGCTCGGTGGTCAGCGCGAGCACGGTGGCGGTCGTGCCCGGGTCCAGCGCCGCCAGGTGCTCGTCGAGGAGCAGCACCGACGGGGCGCTCAGGGCGGCCATCACCATCGTCAGGCTCTGACGCTGGCCCGCCGAGAGCAGCCCGACGCGGTCGGCGAGCCGGTTCTCCAGCCCCAGACCCAGGCCGGCGACGTGCTCGCGCATGACGGCGCGGCGCCGGGCGGTCACGGCGAACCGCAGCCCGCGCGCCCGCCCGCGGGCCATCGCCAGCGCCAGGTTGTCCTCGATGGACAGCTCCGGCGCGGTGCCCGCCCGCGGATCGTCGAAGACCCGGGCGATCCAGCCGGCACGGCGGTGGTCGGGCAGCCGGGTGACGTCGCGGCCGTCGAGGTGAACCCGGCCGCGGGTCGGGCGGGCCGCGCCGGAGATCGTCTGGATCAGGCTCGACTTCCCGGCGCCGTTCGTGCCGACGACGGTCACGAACTGCCCGCGGTCGAAGGTGACGTTGAGGTTGCGCAGCGCCACGACCTCGTCGGCGCGCCCGGCGTTGTAGATCAGGTCGATGTCGGCCAGTCGCAGCATCAGGCGGCCTCCTGCCGGACGGCGGTGCTGGTCGAGCGGGTGGTGTGGGCGAGCGTGCGGGCGAGGCCGCCGAGCACGCCGAGGTAGCGTTCGGCGGCGATCGCCACGAGCAGCGTCAGCGCCGTGACCCCCCGCAGGTCGCCCGCGGGCAGCCCCACCCGCAGCGCACCGACCAGGACCAGCCGGTAGGCCAGTGTGCCGACCAGGACGCAGCCGACGATGCGCAGCAGCTTCGACCCGGACGGCCGGACGAACAGCTCGCCGAGCAGCACCGCGCCGACCCCGGCGACGAAGGTGCCCGCGCCCATGTTGACGTCGGCGTATCCCTGGTACTGCACGGCGAGGCTCGCGCCGAGCCCGGCCAGCCCGTTGGCGAGCACGAGCGCCAGCACGGTCAGGCGGCGGTCGTTGACGCCCTGGCTGCGGGCCATCCGCGCGTTGACACCGGTGGCGCGCAGCGCCAGGCCCAGCTCGGTGCGCAGGAACAGGCCGAACGCGACGAGCACCACGGCGACGACCCCGGCCATCACCCCGGAGGTGGCAAGGTCGGCCTGACGGCCGGACAGCGACCCGAAGCCGCTGAACAGCGTCCCCCGCGTGCCGAGGCTCAGCGTGGGGGTGTCGAGCACGTGCAGGTTCACGCTGAACAGCCCGATGCTCATCACCAGCCCGGCGAGCAGCACCGGAACCCGCAGCAGCAGGTGGATCAGCGCCGTGACGGCGCCGGCGGCGGCCGCGCCGGCCGTCCCCGCCAGCAGCGCGAGCCAGCTCGGCCAGCCGTGCACCAGCGTCAGCGCGCACACCGCGCCGCCGGTGACGAAGCTGCCCTCCACGGTGAGGTCGAAGTCGGCGCGAAGGCGGAAGACGGTGTAGATGCCGAGGAACACCGGCACCAGCGGCAGGCCGGTGACCAGCATGTCCAGCAGGACCTGGATCATCACTGCACCGTCGCCGCGCTCAGCAGATCCGCCGGCAGGGTGATCCCGAGCTTGGTCATGGTGGCCTTCTGGACGGTGAACCCGACGCCCGACGGCTGACCGAAGGCGACCTCGGCGGCGGGCGTGCCCGTCAGCACCTTCGCGGCGGCGTCGGCGGCCAGCCGGCCGAGGGAGGGATAGTCCGGACCGATGCTGGCCAGGATGCCCGCGACGGTGGCGTCCCCGCCGACGACGTAGACCGGCAGCTTCCCGCCGGCCGCGGCCGAGCCGACGACGGGCAGCGCCGACAGCACGGTGGCGTCGGGGCCGATGAGCTCGGCGTCGACCCGCCCGGTGAGGCTGCGCGCGGCGCTGGGCACGTCCTGGGCGCCGGAGATCGTCGACTCCACCACGCTCACCCCGGGGTACTTCGCCACCGCGGCGCGCAGTGCCTTGATCCAGACCTGCATGTTCTGGTTGGACGGGTCGTAGATCGTCCCGATGCGCTTCGGTGCCGGCGTGATCTTCATGATCGACCGGAGCAGCACGGCGGGATCGACGTAGTCGACGCTGCCGGTGACGTTCTTGCCCGGCCGGTCGAGACTCTCGGCGACCTTCGCGCCGACCGGGTCGCCCATCGCCAGGGCGAAGATGGGCTTGTCCTGCGTCTGCTGCGCCAGAGCGACCACGGCGGGGGTACCGATGACGGCGACGCCGTCGGAGTCCGACTGGGCGAAGGTCCGGGAGATGCTGGTGATGAGGCTCTGGTCGCCCTGGGCGTTCTTCACGTCGAAACTGACCGGGCGAGGGGCGAGTTTCGTTTTCAGTTCCTGCTCGAAAGCGGCCACGGTCTGGTCGATGACGGTCGCGCTGGCGAGTTGGAGCACGCCCACGTGCACCGTCTTCGCGGTGGCGGCGGAGGAGGCGCCGGTGCCCGCCGGGGAGCCGTCGCCGCCGGAGGATCCGCAGGCTGCCAGGGAGATCGCCGCGGCCAGGCAGGAGGCGACGGCCGGCGCGAGAACGCGTCCGCCGCGCCGGCCGTGGGCGCGAGGCCCGGGTGTCAATGCGGTAACGGCCATGTGACATCACTTTCGGGGAGCGGGGAAAGGGATTGAACTGGCGATCTTCTCGCGGACATGGGAAGATTTTCGCGTGTTGCCAGAGTCTTGAGGTCGGCCCGGATGACTGTCAAGGCGCGAAACATGAGATTAACTTCCCAGGTTATGGGTTAACATTGATGTCGGTGCGCGCGGACGGCGGTGCGCACCATCGGCGGTGCGCGTCGACGGCGGTGCACGTCGACGGCGGCGAGGGGGAGCGGATGGCGGGGCCGAGACCGGGACTGCGGCGGGACACCCAGGAGACCCGCGACCGGCTGCTGGCCGCGGTCGGCGAGCTGCTCGCAGAGTCGGGCCCCACCTTCGGCCTGCCCGAGCTCGCCCGCCGCGGCGGCGTGGCCACGGCCACCGCCTACCGGCACTTCGAGACGATCCACGACGCGCACCGCGAGTTCCTGCTGCAGCTCACCGGCCGGCTCACCGACCGGCTGCGGTCGGTGCCCCCCACCTGGACCCCGCGGCGGCGTTTCGACGCCGCCTGCGAACGGTGGGCCGAACAGGCCGCGGACTGGGGCCCGGCGGCGGTCCACATCCGCAGCTGGCGGGGTTTCCTGGAGCGCGTCCACCTCGGCGACGAGCCCACCGGCGCGCTCTACGCCGCCCTGGAGCCGATCGTGCGCGACCTCATCGAGCACGGGGAGCTTCCCGACCAGGACGTCGAGTACGCCGTCCTCGTCTGGATCACGATGTTCGACGAGCGGGTGATCGTCGACCTGCGGGAGTCGAAGGGCTGGCCGCTGCAGCGCCTGGCCGCCGTCCTCGGCCGCAGCGTCCTGTCCGCCCTGGGCGGCACCGCCGGCTGAGGTGACTCAGGACTCTTCCTTCTGGCATTCCCGGAAGCCCTCCGGGCTGTAGCAGGGCGGGTGCCCCTGGGCCCGCATCACGTCCTGGCCTCTGCCTCGGGCCAGATAGTTGAGGAAGCTGGCCGCGAGGGAGCCCGGGGGCGGTTGGCCGTAGGTGTAGGCGTATTCGACGCCGATGAAGGGATAGGGTCCGCTGACGGAGGGTGCCAGGCCGTCCAGGGTCAGGGCGTGCAGGTTCCGGTGAGTCTGGGCGGTGTGCAGATCGCTGTAACCGATGGCACCCGGCACGTCGTCGACGGTGTCCAGTACCTGGTCGGTCCTGCTGAGTTCGCAGCGGAGTTTTCCCGTGTCCTGAGGGTTGAGCGGCGTCTTGCAGTCGATGGAGTTGGCGCTCAGTGGAAAGGCCCCGCCGAGAACGCGCTGCCGGAAGACCTCCCGGGTTCCGGAGTCGCTGGAACGGCTGACGATTCTGAGGGGAATGTCGGCCTGACCGACGCTGCGCCAGCTGTCGACGTCCCCGCGGTAGATGCTGCGTACCTGCTCGCTCGTCAGACCCGGGACGTGCACGTCGTTGTTCACGACGACGGCGAAGGCGGTCAGCCCGACCGCGAGCTTGTCCAGGTGCGTGGAGAGATTCGACTGACCGTCCGAGACGGTGATGAGTGCCGGCGACCCGCTCGCGGCCTTTGCGCCCGCCTGCACGAGTGCCCGGAGCCCCTCCTCGCTGCCGTTCGCCGTCACCGTGATCGTGGAACCCGGGCAGTCCGACTGGTACATCCGGGCCACCTCCTGCGTGACCGGTGCGAAGGCCGTGGAGCCGTTGAGGTCGAGGCGTCCCGTGGCGCAGCCGACCGGAGGCGGCGCCGGGGCGGGGGAGGCGTCCTCGCCGGTGACGATGATGCTCGCCAGCGCGACGACGCCGACGGTGAGCACGCTGGTGATCCACCGGGAGGGCCGGCTGAACAGCGGTGGCTTGTCGTCGACCGTCGTGCTGCGGTTGCGCTCGACCTTGCCGTCCCGGATCCCGCCGATGACCGCGACCTCGCTGCCGACACCGCCGCCGCTGAGCAGCACCAGCAGCTTGTAGTGCTGTCCGCGGTTGAGCGGGACCCGGGGAAGGTAGATCCTGCCGCCGTCGTGTGCCATGCCGTTCGACGGCGTGAAATGGTCCATGAGGTGCTCGTCTCCGGGTTCGGTGACGGCGACCCCCCGGACGGTTCGTTCGGTGAAGACGGCGGTGAGTCCGTGCGGCTCATGGCTGGTGTAGTCGGTGTCGGTGATGCTCTGCGCGCCGTCGTTTTCGATGCGAAGCAGGACGAGGGTGGCGTCGGACATGTCGGGGAGGTCGTTGAACAGACCGAGCCGAATGTTCGCCCGAGGCGGACCGTGCCGGTTGTCGCTGCCGATGGGCATGTCCATCTGCACGCGGTAACCGATCCGCTTTCGGCGCGGAACTCGTCGCTCGTACCAGATCCCGGCAAAGGTCGCCACGACGCCGACCAGCGCGGTGATCACGGCCACGACGTTCTCGGTGCTCAGCCAGTCCACGCGTTCGTTCACCCCGATGTGCATAGCGTGTGAGCCGATTTGGTGGTGTTTTCACTGTAAGCGGCACCGGCGTGCGCGGATTGTCGCAGAGGATGCGGTGGTCAAGTATTCGCCGCGAATTCACCCGTGGGTTCTCCGGCTACCACGGCCCCATCACGGCGCGGGGCGACGACAGCCGGGGTGGCGTCGCAGCGCGCCCGGGCGCGCCCGGGGCGCGTGCCGGCCGGGCGCGCGGGGGAGGATGCTCGGGATGTCCTCCCCGGCTGGAAGGTGCGCTGCCCCGTGACCCCGACGACCGAAGCCGCACCGGCGCGGCGGCTGGCCGGCCCGCGGCGGCTGCGGGCCTGGCTGCTCGCCGGCGCCGAGCAGGCCCAGCAGCACTCCGGCCCGCACGCCCAGCCCGCCGAGGAACACCACCTGCACCCCTGGTGGCGGGTGATGTGCCTGACCGGCGTCGACTACTTCTCCACCCTCGGCTACCAGCCGGGCATCGCCGCACTCGCCGCCGGCGCCGTCAGCCCGATCGCGACGGCGGTGCTGGTGCTGGTGACCCTCGTCGGCGCGCTGCCGGTCTACCGGCAGGTCGCCCGGGACAGCCCGCACGGCGAGGGCTCCATCGCCATGCTGGAAAAGGAACTGTCCTGGTGGAAGGGCAAGGTCCTCGTCCTGGTGCTGCTCGGGTTCGCCTGCACCGACTTCCTCATCACGATCACCCTGTCCGGCGCCGACGCCACCGCCCACATCCTGGAGAACCCCTACGCGCCACACGCGCTGGAGGGCCACCAGATCGCCGTCACCCTCGTGCTGCTCGCCCTGCTCGGCGGCGTTTTCCTGCGCGGGTTCACCGAGGCCGTCGGCATCGCCGTCGTCCTCGTCGTGATCTACCTGAGCCTCAACGCGGTCGTCGTCGTCGACGCCCTGATCAAGATCGCGAGCCATCCGCACCTGTTCAGCGACTGGCACGCGCTGCTCGTCAACGAACATCCCGACCCGCTCGCTCTGATCGGCTTCGCACTCATCGTCTTCCCGAAGCTGGCGCTGGGGCTGTCCGGCTTCGAGACCGGCGTCGCGGTGATGCCGCTGGTCCGCGGCGATCCCGGCGACAGCGAGGCCAACCCGGTCGGCCGCATCCGCGGCGCCCGCAAGCTGCTGACCACCGCGGCGGCGATCATGGCGGTGTTCCTGATCACCAGCAGCCTGAGCACGACGCTGCTGATCCCGGAGAAGGAGTTCGAACCCGGCGGGCCGGCCAACGGGCGCGCCCTGGCCTACCTGGCCCACGAACAGCTCGGCGCCGCCTTCGGCACCGTCTACGACGTCAGCACGATCCTGATCCTGTGGTTCGCCGGCGCCTCGGCCATGGCCGGCCTGCTCAACCTCGTCCCGCGCTACCTGCCCCGTTACGGGATGGCGCCGACGTGGGCTCGCGCCGTGCGGCCGCTGGTCATCGTGTTCACCCTCATCGGGTTCGTCGTCACGATCGTCTTCCGGGCCAGCGTCGACAAGCAGGGCGGCGCCTACGCCACCGGCGTCCTCGTCCTGATCACCTCCGCCGCGCTCGCGGTCACACTGTCCACCCTGCGCCGCGGCCGGCGCCGGCTCGCGATCGCCTTCGGCGCCATCGCGGTCGTGTTCGTCTACACGACCATCGCGAACATCATCGAACGGCCCGACGGGCTCATCATCGGTTCGATCTTCATCATCGCGATCATCGTCGTGTCGTTCTCCTCCCGGGTGGCGCGCTCGTTCGAGCTGCGCGTCACCGGGGTGCGCCTGGACCCCCTCGCCGAGCGATGGGTGCGCGAGTCCGCCGAGGCCGGCTCGCTGCACCTGGTCGCCAACGAGCTCGACGCCGGCGACGCCGCCGAGTACGCCGACAAGGTCCGCAAGGCCCGGCAGGAACTGTTCGTACCCGACGACGTCCCGCTGCTGTTCCTCGAGGTCAGCATCCCGGACTCCTCCGAGTTCGAAGGTGAGCTCGACGTCTGCGGCGAGGACCGCCACGGCTACCGGATCCTGCGTCTGACCAGCACGTCCGTCCCCAACGCGATCGCCGCGCTGCTGCTGCACCTGCGCGACACCACGGGCGTGCGACCGAACGTGTACTTCGAGTGGAGTGAGGGCAACCCGATCGTGAACTTCCTGCGTTTCCTGTTCTTCGGCGCCGGCGAGGTCGCCACCGTCACCCGCGAGGTGCTGCGCGAAGCCGAACCCGACCCCGACCACCGCCCCTTCGTCCACGTCGCCTGACCCCGGGATCCCCGGATGCCGGGCCCGGGCGAACCGACCGGGCTGCGCGCGGACGACCCGTCCGGGCGGCGCGCAGGCGAACCGACCGGGCTGCGCGCGCTGCGCCGGCGACGCATCCATGACGCGCTGTCCGCCGCGGCGATCACGCTGTTCCTCGAACGCGGCTTCGACGACGTCTCCGTCGCCGAGATCGCGGCGGCGGCCGAGGTGTCCAAGCCGACCCTGTTCGCCTACTTCCCCACCAAGGAAGACCTCGTCCTGCACCGCATCCTCGACCACCGCGGCGAGGCGGCCCGCGTGGTGCGCGCGCGGGCTCCCGGCGTGGCGCCGCTGACCGCCGTGGCGGCGCACCTGCTCGCCGGGCTCGACCGGCGCGAACCCGTCTCCGGTCTCAACGACCACCCCGAGGTGCTCGCCTTCCACGCCCTGGTGTTCGAGACCCCGAGCCTGCTCGGTCGGGTTGCGCAGTACGCCGGGCAGGACGAGCACGACCTCGCCGACGCGCTCAGCGAGGCCGCGCCCCAGGCCGGTGACCTCGCCGCCCGGCTCGCCGCCGCCCAGATCATCGCCGTGCAGCGCGTCCTGGCGCGGGAGAACTGGGCGCGGCTGCGCGCGGGCGAGGACGTCGCCACGCGCCATCCGACGGCGGTCACGGCGACCCGGCGAGCCTTCGACGCCCTGCGCCGCGCCCTGCCCGACTACGCCTGACCCACGCGGCGGCGGCCCGACTCCGGCCCTGACCCACGCCCCGCCCTACCTCGCTCTACCCGTGCCCGTCCACCCGCGGCGGCCGGACTTGCGCCCACTACCGCCTCGGACGGCGACAGCGGAGAAGGCACCCAGCTCGCCGCGCAGGCGGAAGGCTGTCACGGTCAGCAGTGGCCGGCCGGTCATCCCCAGCGCGGCCATCCGCTCGGCCATCGGATGGCTCCCCAGCTCCACCCGCGTCCGACCCCGGCCCAGGCGGACGCCGTGCAACCGCACCGGCATCGCCCCGCGCAGCAGTACCCCCGCCCGGGGGCCGTCCGGCAGCACGCACCACAGCGGGATGCGGACGACCACCGGGAACGGCACCCGCACTCCACCCGCCTCCAGCCGGACCCGCAGCACGCCCCCGTCGCCCCCGCCGCCCCCGCCCCCGTCGCCGCCGTCGTCGCCGCCGCCGTCGGGCCCGCCACTCCCGCCACTCCCGCCGTCGTCGTCGTCGCCGCCGCTGTTGCCGTCGCTCCTGTCGTCGCGGCGCCCGATTCCGCTCTCGCCTGTGCCGCCGGGTGGCGTGTCCGCGCCGTCGTCCGCGCGCCGGCGTCCACCGTCGGGCTCAACGACATGTCCGGAGGCCTTCGTGTCCGTTTCGTCCCTCTGGATAAGCGGGAGGGGGCGCTGTGGGGCGGCCGGCTCGGGTGCGGTGCCGATCGCGATCGACGTAATGTGATCGTCGAGTTGTGTCTCGGCGGTCATCAGCCACTTCGGCAGCGACCAGATCGCCCGGCCGGCGTCGCGGGTGAACACCCCGGTCACCGGCATGTCGACCAGGTGCAGGCCGCGCCGCCGACCCGGACCCCGCACCGCGACTCCCACCCCGACCTCGTCGTAGCTGCCCAGCACCCACGGCCCGTAGCGGACGACGAGCAGCACCGCGACGGCGCGCCCCGCGACGGTCCAAGGGGTGAGGCCCGTACCCGCCAGGACCGTGTGGGCGGCGGTGGGGTCGGCCCGGAAGACCGCGACGGCGGCCCGCGCGTCCGTGATCGTCACCGGCAGGCTGACCAGCCGGTCCTGGACACACCATGTCCCGCCCTGCGCCCTGCGAGCCACGCACCCGACCTCCCCTCGTCCCCGGGCCCGGCCCCGTGCCGCGTCCGCCACCGCAGTCTCGCCGTCCCTCGCCCCGGTGTCTGTCGCGTGCGGTGCAGCAACGCCGCGTCCGATGGAGACGCCACCTGATCCCTTCGCTGCAGTAAAGGTGATCTTCCGGCCGGCTGGCCGGCTCGGTGACTGCCCTGCCCCGGCGGGCTTCCGTCGCCCGTTTCCTGATGCGTGATCAGATGAGTACAGAAACGTGCCGAGGGTCCGGTACGGTCTTCGGGCCCGAACCGTGCCGAACCCTCGGCATGATCTGGCCGGGATCTGGCCGGGCGGCCGAAGGGGCACCGTGAGCTACGACCGTGGACCCGGAGCCAGGGCCCGAGTCGGTACTGGTAGCCGGCGTTGCTACCTGGGCGCGGGTCGCGGCGCGGTTCCGCGGAACCGCACGCCTTCCCGTGCACCGCGACCGGCCGCGGCGGGCAGGTGGCCGGGACCGTCGAAGTACCGCCTCGTCGTTCGGGCGCGGCCAGTTGCAGTGGTGTGCGCGGTCTGACGCCTGCGGATCGCGCCCATGGCACCGCAGTCCCTTCCCACGCGCCGCGATCGGCCGTAGCCGGTGTGCATCCCGGTCGACGGTTCGACGGCGGGCGGGCGCGACAGCGCAGCCAGCACTCGACGTCGATCTTCGCGGCCGCGGGTGGAGGACGTGGCTCGTCCAACCGACCGCTGACCCACTGCACCGACGGGCAGCATCATCGCCCCCGTCCTGTCCGTCCTGCCGGTTCTGGTGCGTCACGGCCAGCGTGCGGGGTGCCCCTGAGGGTGTCGAACGCCGCGTATTCTTTACCGGGTTAAGGAAGGGGTCGTGGTGGGGACTGGGAGTCGGGGCGTCGGACGGAACGCCGAGCCAGAGACTGGGGTCGAGGCCGGGGGGTGCAGCGGAGCAGGAACCGAAGGGGCAGGAACCGAGGGGGAAGGCGAGGTGGATCCGGCGGCCGAGGCGGTGGCGCAGGCGGCGGCCGCGGGGCGGGCCGAGCTGGAGGCTGAGCGGGACTATCTGCGGCGGGGTCGCGCGGCGCTGGCGGGGATGCGGGCCGAGGCCGAGGGCACGCAGGTCGCCGGCGGCGACCCGGTCGACGACAAGGTGACGATCGAGTTTCTGCGGATCGCCAGGAAGCGTCGGATCGCCGGTCTCGCCGACGGCGAGGGGACGGCGCCGCTGTTCTTCGCCCGTCTCGACTACGCCCCCGATGCCCGGGGGGCGCGCGATGGCCGCGGCGGGTCCGTGGATCGCGGCGTCTCCGGCGCACCGGGAGCTTCCGGCGCACCGGGAGTCTCCGGCGCACCGGGAGTCTCCGGCGCACCGGGAGTCTCCGGCGCACCGGGAGTCTCCGGCGCCCCGGGAGTCTCCGGGGTGCCGGGAGCTGACGGGTCCTTCGAGGCTGACGGGTCCTTCGAGGCTGACGGGGCCGCGGGGCGGCGGTTCTACCTCGGGCGGCGGCACGTGCGCGAGTCGGCTGGCGACGACCCGCTGGTCGTCGACTGGCGCACCGATGTCGCCCGGCCGTTCTACCGGGCCCACCGCGGTGACCCGATGGGCGTGCTGCGGCGGCGACGCTTCGGCTACGACGGTCCCGAGCTCACCGCCTTCGAGGACGAGCCGCTCACCGGATCCGGATCGGCCCCCGGCGACGCCACCACCGGCGCATCGGTGCCGCCGGGAGGTGCCCCGCCGGCCGGGGGACTGGCAGCCGGGGGACTGGCAGCCGGGGGATTGCTCGAACGGGAGATCGAGCGGCCGCGGTCCGGTCCGATGCGCGACATCGTCGCCACGATCCAGCCCGAGCAGGACGAGATCGTCCGCGCCGACCTGGCCGTGAGCGTGTGCGTTCAGGGGGCGCCGGGGACCGGCAAGACCGCCGTCGGCCTGCACCGCGCCGCCTACCTGCTGTTCACCCACCGCGAGCGGCTTGCCCGGGCGGGGGTGCTCGTCGTCGGACCGAACCGGGCCTTCCTCGGCTACATCGCCGCCGTCCTGCCGACCCTGGGCGAGTTCACCGTCCGGCACAGCACGCTCGACGAGCTCGTCGACACGGTCGCGGCGCGCGGGGTGGACGGCGTCGAGGCGGCGACGCTCAAGGGCGATGCCCGCCTGGCCACCGTGGTGCGCCGGGCGTTGCACGACGGGCTGCGCTCCCCGGACGGGCCGGTGCGGGTGGTCACCTCGGTCGGGCGCTGGACGGTGGGGGAGGAGGAGTTCGCCGGCCTGTTCGCCGACGCCGCCGCCGGGCTGCGCGCCGGCACGATCCGTTATGCCGCCGCCCGCGACCGGCTCGCCACCCGGCTCGCCGCCGCCGTGCGCCGGCACGCCGAGGCCGGCGGGCACTTCCTCACCGACGGCGCCCTGCGCACCCTCGCCCGCGGCCGGGCGGTCCGCGACGCCGTCGAGGCGGTCTGGCCGAAGGTGGACGCGCCCGCGCTGGTCCGCCGGCTGCTCACCGACCCCGCTCTGCTCGCCCGCGCCGCCGACGGCGTGCTCGACCCGGCCGAGCAGCAGATCCTGCTCGCCGCCGCGCCGCCCGGCGGGGTCCGCACCCCGCGCTGGTCGCCTGCGGACGCGTTCTGCATCGACGAGGCCCGCGACCTCATCGACGGCACCCCCGGCGTCGGCCACCTGATCGTCGACGAGGCCCAGGACCTCTCCCCGATGCAGTGCCGCGCGCTCGCTCGGCGCTGCGCCGACGGCTCGCTCACCGTCCTCGGTGACCTCGCCCAGGGCACCACCCCGTGGGCGGCCACGTCCTGGCACGCGCAGCTGGCCCACCTCGGCCGACCCGGCGCGCACCTGGAGGTGCTCACCCGCGGCTACCGTGTCCCCGCCCAGATCATCGCCTTCGCCGGCCGCCTGCTCGCCCACATCTCCGCCGAGCTCACCGCGCCCACCTCCGCGCGCACCGCACCCGGCGCGCTCGTCATCCTGGCCGCCGATGCCGATGCCGATGCCGATGCCGACGCCGCCGATGCCGCCGACGCCGCCGACGCCGACGTGCGCGTGGCCGCCATCGTCACCGATCAGGTCGCCGCCGCGCTCGGTCGCGCCGGCTCGCTGGCGGTCGTCGCCGCGGACGCCGACGTCGCCGCCCTCGCCGCGGCGCTGGCCGGCGCCGGCCTGGGTGTCGACGTGCTCGGCGCCGACGACACGCCGTCGCGGGCCTGCCTGGTACCCGCGTCGCTGGCCAAGGGCCTGGAGTTCGACCACGTCATCGTCGTGGAGCCGGCGTCGATCGTCGCGGGGGAGATCCACCCCCGTCTGGGCCTGCGCCGCCTGTACGTGGTGCTCACCCGCGCGGTCAGCGAGCTGACCGTCGTGCACGCCCGGCCGCTGCCCCACGAGCTGCGCGACCCCGTCCCGGCCACTGCCGTCGCGCCGGCCGGGATGGACGTGCCGGTCGTCACCGCCGGATGACCGGCCCGATCTGGCCAGACCCTGTGTGACCATCGTGCGCGTGGGAGAAAATGGGCGGGTGGCAGTGGAGCGCAACGTTCTCGGTGGCGAGCTCGAACCGTGCGGCACCGATCCGGTGACCGGCTTCTACCGGGACGGGTGCTGCAGCACCGGTCCGGAGGATCTTGGCAACCACACCGTCTGCGCGGTCGTGACCGCCGACTTCCTGCGGCATCAACGTCAGGTCGGCAACGATCTGTCGACGCCCCGGCCGGAGTACTCCTTCCCCGGTCTGCGCCCCGGGGACCGCTGGTGCGTCGTCGCCGTCCGCTGGTTGCAGGCCTACGACGCCGGGGTCGCCGCCCCGGTCGTGCTCGCCTCGACCCACGAGCGGGCCCTGGAGGTCATCCCGTTGGAGGCGCTGCGCGCCCACGCCGTCGACGTTCCCGCGGACCCGCGCTCGCTGAGCTGATCCCGGGACGGCCAGGCTGACCTCGTCCCCCTCCGACCCGGTCAGTCGATCACCTCGGGTTCGAGGCCGACGGTGAGCCAGTCGCGGTAGACCAGGCCGGTGATCTCCTCCAGCCGGGCGATGTCGTCGACGAAGTACGGCAGCACCGCGCGCCGCTGCTCGGGGGTCAGCTTCGGCCGGCCGCCCTTCTGGCGCTGCAGCGCGGACAGTAGCGGGTCGCGCACCACGCGGCGCAGCGGCACGGGGAAGTGGTGGCCGATGCGCCCCCCGGTGCGCAGCGCCGCCCGCAGGGCGGTGTTCACCGGGGTGTCGGCGACGAACGGGGTGACGTTCTCCGACGGCACGAGGCCGACCAGCCCGGTCTCGACGCCGAGGAACTCGCAGACCCGGTCCAGCGTCGCCACGGGGGAGTCGCGCAGGTCCCGGTAGCGCAGCAGCAGCACCTGGTCACGGGAGAACAGGCCGAACAGGTGGGCGAGCTGCTCGCCGTAGCGGCCGAGGGAGACGTAGTGCCAGAACTGCGCCCAGCCGGCGTCGCGGCGCTCGGCCTCCAGCGCGCAGGCGCGGACGAAGTCGCGTTCGCTCTCCAGCCCCGCCGCCCACAGATGCGTCCAGTTCGAGTGGGCGCGGTCGACCGGGTTACGCAGCAGGACGATGATCCGCACCTTCGGCAGCAGCCGGCGGATCCGGTTCTGCGCGTCGAGGTCGTAGAGGTAGAACGGGGTCGCCTCGCCGGCGAGCGTCCCGGCGGGCGCCGGGTCGAACAGCGCCTCGTAGTCCCGGCGGCGCCACACGTGTTCCTGGTAGGTCTGGGCGTCGCCGGGGCCCCCGCGGGCCGGCGGCGGGCCCTCGGAGAGGAAGAACTTCGGCTCCTTCACCTGGGGCAGGAACAACCCCGGATGCTGCGACAGCGCGGCGTGCAGCGCCGTCGTGCCGGCCTTGGGCACACCGAGCACGAGGAAGTCGGGAAGGGCCATCGCCGGTCGCTCCTCCAGGGACGGGGATCGGGGTCGGCCGATCCGGGCACGGGTCGGCGCCGGTCGGCGGCCACGCGCGGGCATAGCCGGGTAACTCGACCGGTGAAATCAGGATGGTAGCCGCGCGCCGCCCCCGCCGGGGCCCGCTTGCCCGACGGCCCCCGGCAGGCGAAACGGTAGGGTTGCGGCGTGGCAATCAGCCAGCAGCACACGACGTCCCAGACCGTTCCCCTGCCCGGCCGGCAGCCCGCGACCACCGTCGCCGCCTCACCCGGGTCGGGCCCCGGCTTCTGGGCCGGCGCGCCCTGCGCGGTGCTGGTGGACGGCGTGTTCTACCTGGCCTACCGGCTGCGCCGCCCGGTCGGCTCCGGCCGCGGCTACGGGCTGGTGATCGCCCGCTCCACCGACGGGGAGACCTTCACCGAGATCGCCGAGGTCCCACGCGACCCGTTCGGCGCGGAGAGCCTGGAGCGGCCCGCCCTGGTGGCGACCCCGCAGGGTTCCTGGCGCCTCTACGTCAGCTGCGCCACCCCGGACAGCCCGCACTGGTGGGTCGACCTGCTCGAGGCCGACTCCCCGGCCGCCTTCGACCCGCAGCGCCGGCGCACCGTGCTGCCCGGCGACCCGGCCACCCTCGCCGTGAAGGACCCGGTCGTGGCCCTGCTCGACGGTCAGTGGCAGCTCTGGGCGTCCTGCCACCCCCTCGACGACCCGCTGGCCACCGACCGGATGGACAGCCGGCACGCCACCAGCCCCGACGGCGTGCACTGGACCTGGACCGGGACGGCGCTGGCCCCCCGCCCGGGCCACTGGGACGCCCGCGGCGTGCGGATCAGCGCCGTGCTCACCGGCGGCACCCAGCCGGTGGCCTACTACGACGGCCGGGCCAGCGCCGCGCAGAACTGGGCCGAGCGCACCGGCCTCGCCGTCGGCATCACCCCCGACCGCTTCCACGCCGTCGGCACCGAGCCGGCCGCGTCCTCCCCGGACGGCGACGGCGCGCTGCGCTACGTCAGCGTCGTGCCCCTGCCCGACGGCTCCCACCGGCTGTACTACGAGGCCGCCCGGCCCGACGGCAGCCACGAGCTGCGCACGGAGCTGCACCCGGCACCCTGAGCCGGCGCGCCACGCCGGCCCCGACGCCCGCGACGGCCGCGCACGAGCCGTACCACCGGCAGGGTCACCCCCGCCGCGCCGACCTCGATCAGCACCTGGCCGGGACCCGGCTCCGGCACGTCCACCCGCTCGACCCGCAGCACCGCGGGGCCGCCGTAGGAGTGGAAACGGACCGCCTGCACCCTGACGCCTCCCGTGGACCCCGACGACGTCGATCGTCGACACCGTCGAAGTCTGGGGGGGACGTCGGCGGGGTCAACGGATGTTCGCCGGCCCCGCCGGCGGGTCAGGAGGTGATCTCCTTGCCGCAGAGCTGCTCCTTGACGACGTCGAACGCGGTGCCGGCGTCGTTGACCTGCACGAAGGCGTAGCAGGTGGTCTGGCGACCCTGGCCGTGGGCGATGTCGATGGGCTGGATGAGGCCCTCGGCGTCGTAGTTCGTCACCGCGCGCAGCCCGTCGATGAAGCCCTGCCGGGTCGGGCAGTCGCCGGCCTCCTCCAGCCCGCGGATGAACATGTCCGTCTGGATGTAGGACATCAGCGGGATGTCCTGCTGTGGCTGGTCGATCTGCGGCGCGAAGCGGTTCATCGCGTCGACGTAGGCGGCGATCGCCGGCCCGCTGGACTCGAACGGGCGGTAGAACAGCGGCACCGTCACCCCCGCCATCGCGGCGCCGTACCGCTTGAGCAGCCCGGCGTCGTACCCGTTGACGGCCATGACGACCTTGGGTGCGTGCCCGCTGGCGCGCAGCTGCGCGAGAACCTGGACGAGGGCGTCGGTGTCGGTGATGGCGAGCAGGGTGTCGGCGCCGCTGTCGACGACCCGCTGGGCGATCGTCGTCGGGTTGTCGGCACCCGGGGTGTAGCTGACGGTCCCGCCGTCGCTGACGCCGGCCGCCGTCATGCTCTGCACGAGCTTGGTGCCCACGTCGGAGACGCCGCCGGACAGCGCCGTCTGCAGCAGCACCGACCGGCTGCCCCCGCGGGACTTCACGAACGTGCCGTAGGTGTCCACGGCGGCGCCGGTGGTGTAGGAGAACGAGAACATGTTGCGGTACTTCGACCAGACGCCCTCGGCGGCCAGCCCCGTGACGGGGACGCCCTGGTCGCTGAGGTACTGGGCGCTGCCGCTGGCCGCGATCGTGGACTCGATGAGGCCGAAGACCTGCTGGTGCTCGACGAGGTCACGCGCCGCGATCGCGTTCGCCGTCGGCGTGCCCTGATCGTCCCGCCACTCGTAGACGATCTTCCGGCCGTTGACGCCACCCTTGGCGTTGATCGCGCCCAGCCGGGCGTCGATGCCGGCGCGGGCAGCCTGCAACGGTCCCGACACCGCGCCGGTGTCCGGGTACACGACGCCGATGCGGATCGCGTCCTTGGTCACCCCGGGGGCGTCGCAGTCGCCGGCGGCGCCCGCCGCGCCGCCGGCGCAGCCCGTGGCGACGGCCGCGATCAGGGTGAACGCGGCGGTCGCAAGACGTAACTGGACGTGGCGGCGCATAAGCAGCGAACCCCTCGGTGGCTGGCAGCGGACGATCGACGAGAACGGGCGACGATCAGCGAACGGTGCGCGCGGACTCCGATCTCGTCGGCAGCAGGGTGCGCCTGGCCGGAACCACGACTGCGATGTTCACTGCCTGTGACAACAGGCACGTGCCCGAGGCGGGGACATTACCGTAAAATGTCCACAGCTGAGCACAATACCGAGCACACCTTTGTGGGGTCATGCCTGGTGGTCCTAGGTGTCCGCCGGCACCTGCGCGTAGTGTGCAGCGGGCGCAGCGTCCCCGCCCGCGGGCGCGATCGGCTCCATCGTGGTGACTCAAGGCAGCCGTGCAAGCCGCCCGGCCGCCGTTCGGCTCGCCGCCGACTCGCTTCGCCGCCGACTCGGCCCGCCGCCAACTCGGCTCGCCGTCGGCGTGGGTGCGTCGCCGCACTCTCGCCGCCGCCGGCGGCCCGTCCGCGCCGTCCGCCGTCCGCCGGCCCGCGTTGGCGCTGCTCGGCTCCGTCGTCCGCACGTGCGCGGCGGCCGCGCGGAGTGAGGAAGTGTCCGCCCGCGGCCGCCGCGCGCCGTCAGTTCCCTCGCCGGGCGAGGGTCACTCGCCGCGCCAGACCGGCGCCCGCTTCTCGGCGAACGCCAACGCGCCCTCCTTGGCGTCCGCGGAGGCGAACACCGGATTCATGATCTCCGCCTGGCGGTCGAACGCCTCGTCCGCCGGCCAGGAGGACGCCGACGCGAGGATCTCCTTGGTCGCGGCCACGGCCAGCGGGCCGTTCGCCGCGATCCGGGCGGCGAGCGCCCGGGCGCCGGCCAGCGCCTCACCGACCGGGGTCAGCACGTTGACCAGGCCGTAGCGGTGGGCGTCGACGGCGGAGAGCTGGTCGCCGGTCAGCGCCAGCTCCATGGCGACCTGGTAGGGGATGCGCTTGGGCAGGCGCAGCAGGCCACCGGCCCCGGCGACGAGGCTCCGCTTGACCTCCGGGATGCCGAAGGCGGCGTTCTCGGCGGCGACGACCAGGTCGCAGGCCAGCACGACCTCGCACCCACCGGCCAGGGCGAAGCCCTCGACCGCGGCGATGATCGGCTTGCGCGGCGGTGTCAGCGTGATGCCGGCCAGGCCTCGGCCCTCAATGGCGACGTTCTCGCCGCGCAGGAACGCCTTGAGGTCCATCCCCGAGCAGAACGTGCCGCCCGCGCCCGTGATGATCGCCACGGTCAGGTCCTTGCGGGACTCGAACTCGTCGAGGGCGGCGGCGACCCCCTCGGACACGGCGCGGTTCACGGCGTTGCGCGCCTGCGGGCGGTTGATCGTGATGACGGTGACCCCGTCGGCGTGTTCGACCAGAACTTCGTCGGACATACGTGCTCCCTTGTTGACGGACAGTAAGCCACGCGCGCCCGCGCCGCCGCATACGGGTGATCTCGCCGCGGACGTGGCTGTTTTCGCGCAATACCCGGTGGCCGAACGCTACCGCTGTCGCGCCGCAGAGGAGAGTTCTCGTCCGCTCCACCGCCGCACCCGGCCCGCCCGTCGCCCGTCCGCCCGTTCCGCCCGCGTTCGCCCGCGTCCATCCGCCCGCGTCCATCCGCCCGCGTCCGCCGCGCCTCCTGCCATCCACCCGCCCGCGCACGGACCATGATCGAAACCTGTCCGAGCGTCCACACCTCGACGTCCAGATCACGTGGCACTGGCAAGCCGTCAGATCACCATGGGAGCGTGGCCCGGCATTGCGCCGACAGAAGTGCCGCCCCGTCAGCGGGGCCTGGAAGGTCGGTAGGGAGAACGGGGTCGGTGGACACCACTGGTCGGTGGGTCGTGCGAGGTCGACCGGGCGCGCGGGGTCGGCGGGGTCGGTGGGGTCGGTGGGGCGTGGGTCACGGTGTCTCCACGCGGGTCGGTTTCGGGTTCTAGGGTGGCGGCGGGGCTCCGTGGGCAGGCATGTGTGCAGCTCGGGGGTCGATCGGGCGGCGGAGGGGGGTGGCGCCGGTGCGCGAGATCGCCGACGCGCTGCGGCGCTGGCGGGCCGAGGGGGTCGGGTTTGCGGTGGCGACCGTCGTCGGGGTACGGGGCAGCGCGCCCCGCCAGCCCGGCGCCGCCATGGCCGTCGCCGCCGGCGGGGAGGTCGTCGGCAGCGTGTCCGGCGGCTGCGTCGAGGGCGCGGTCTACGAGGCCGCGGCCGAGGCGATCCGCACCGGCATCCCCGCCCTGGAGAGTTACGGCATCTCCGACGACGACGCCTTCGCTGTCGGCCTGACCTGCGGCGGGATCATCGACCTGGTCCTTGTCCCGTACCCGGCCCGCGGCCCGTTCGCCGCCGCAGACGTGGACCGGCCCGACGCCGTCGGCGTGGACCGGCCCGACGCCGTCGGCGTGGACCGGCCCGACGCCGTCGGCGAGGTGGCTGTCGCCGCTGCCGCCGACCGTGCCGCCGACGGCAACGTGGAGGCTGCTGATGTGGGGGCCGGCGATGTGCGGTCCGGCGATGTGGGGGCCCGCGACGTTGGGGCCGGCGAGCAGCGGCGTGCGGGGGTTGCGCTGGACGCGGTCCTTGCCGCGCTGGCCGCCGACGACACCGTGGCGCTGCTGACCGTCGTCGGGGGAGGCGGGCTGGGCGGGCAGATAGCGGTGTGGCCCGATCGTACGGTCGGTTCGTCCGGGGTCGCCGGTCTTGACGTCGCCGCGGTGGACGATGCCCGCGGGTTGCTGGCGGCCGGTCGCAGTGGGCTGCGCCGCTACGGGCCGCAGGGGCAGCGGCGGCCGGACGCGATCGGCGTGTACGTCCAGTCGTTCGCCCCACCGGCGCGGATGCTGGTCTTCGGCGCGATCGACTATGCCGCCGCGGTGGTGCGGCTGGGCCGCTTCCTCGGCTACCGGGTGACGGTGTGTGATGCCCGGCCGGTGTTCGCGACCACGCGGCGTTTCCCCGACGCCGACGAGGTGGTCTGCGAACGGCCGGTGGCCTTCCTCCACCGCGCGGCGGTCGACGCTCGCACGGTGATCTGCGTGCTCACCCACGATCCGAAGTTCGACATCCCGGTGTTGCGCGCCGCGCTGCGCTCCCCGGCGCACTACGTCGGCGCCATGGGGTCGCGGCGCACCCATGCCGACCGATTGCGCCGCCTGCGGGACTGCGGTGTCGCCGAAGAGGACCTCGCGCGGCTGCACTCCCCGATCGGACTGGACCTGGGTTCGCGCACGCCCGAGGAGACGGCCGTCTCGATCGCCGCGGAGATCATCCAGAGCCGCTGGGGTGGCAGCGGCCGCCCGCTGCGGGCCACCAGCGGTCGCATCCACGCCGACTGGGGCGAAACCTCCGACAACGGTCGCATCCACGCGAACCAGGGCGAATCGGCCGACAGCGGTCGCATCCACGCCGAGCGGGGCGACCCGTCCGACGACGGTCGCATGCACGCCGACCGCGGCGTCCCGTCCGAGCAGGTCGCACCGTCCGAGCAGCCAGGCCCGTAGGCGGACCCCGCCGTGGCCGTGCCAACCCCTGCGCCCGGCCGAATGCTGCGGCTCGGTGCCAGGTGGCCTCGAGTGCGCAATGCCCGCCGGCCACCCACCTCGTCCGTAGCCTTACGTAATCTTCTGGGCACGGAATCGTGCCGAGGTCTCGGCACGCTTTTCGGCCGGAAAACCGTGCCGAAGCCTCGGCATGATCTGGCCTCAATCTGGCCGGAATCCGGGCGGGCCGGCGGGCCGGCGGGCTGGCGGCGGTGGTTGTGGGGCGTGGTGTGGTTCCGTGAACACCATGATCGTCGGCCGGTGTTGGCCGGGTCTCGCGGCAACGGCGGTCGTGGCCGGTCTGAGGCGAGCCGGTGGCCCCCGGGTGGCCACCGGAGTGCTCCGCCGCACGGGGGCATCGAGGCCCGTCGGCCGGTCGGAGAGCCCCGCGGCGGCGGCGAGGGATGGGGCCCCACCTGCGTGTCTGCGTATCGCGACGGGTGGCGGGCGTCACGAGGGCACTGCTCGCTTTGGTGAACCGCCGTTCACTATGCTGGTGAACGGCGGTTCACCGGCGAGCCGCCACCCTCGCGATCATGTCCTGCCGATCTGTCAAGGAGTCACGTGGACGAGCCTGCCGTGCATCCGGTCCGCGCCGCGTCCGCGAAGGAGGCCCCCGCGGCGGGCGGGGGACGCTCCCGGGAGCTCAGCGCCGTGCTGGGCGTCGGCGGCATCCTCACCGCGATCTCGCAGGTCTCGATCGTGCCGTTGCTGCCCGACCTGCCTCGGCTCACCGGCGCGTCGGCGTCCAACGTGAGCTGGCTGCTCACCGTCACTCTGCTCGTCGGCGCGGTGGTCACGCCGCTGTTCGGCCGGGCGGGGGACATCTTCGGCAAGCGGCGGATGCTGCTGGTCGCGCTCGGGATGCTGACCACCGGGTCGGTCCTGTGTGCGCTGACGTCGAACATCTGGCTGCTGATCCCGGCCCGCGGTCTGCAGGGCGCCTGCCTCGCGGTGGTGCCGCTGTCGATCAGCATCCTGCGCGACGAGCTGCCACCCGAGCGGGTCGGGTCGGCGGTCGCGCTGATGAGCGCCACCGTCGGCATCGGCGCGGCGCTCGGCGTCCCGTTCGCCTCCCTGATCATCCAGTTCGCCGACTGGCACGTGATGTTCTGGGTCACCGGCGGGCTCGGCCTGGCCGATCTGATCCTCGCCGGGCTGCTCGTGCGCGAGTCGAAGGTCCGTGCCCCCGCCCGCTTCGACATTCCCGGCGCGGTCGGGCTGGCCCTCGGCCTGCTGTGCCTGCTGCTGGCACTGTCCAAGGCGGCCGACTGGGGCTTCACCAGCCCGCGCTTCGGCGGCCTGATCCTCGCCGCGGTGGTGATCTTCATCGGCTGGGCCCGCTGGCAGCTTCGGGTCGCCGACCCGCTGGTCGACCTGCGCCTGGCGCGCCGGCCCGCGGTGCTCGCCCCGAACGCGGCGGCACTGCTGGTCGGCTTCTCCTTCTACGCCAACTCGCTGTCCACCGCCCAGCTCGTCCAGGTGCCGAAGGAGACCGGCTACGGCCTCGGCCTGTCGGTGTTCGCCAGCGGCCTGTGCCTGCTGCCCGGCGGCGTGGCGATGTTCGCCCTGTCGCCGGTCGCCGCGCGGATCACCGCCTCCCGTGGCCCGCGGATCACGCTGCTGCTCGGCACATGCGCCCTCGTGTTCGGCTACCTGCTGCGCATGTTCACCAGCGAGAACCTGCCGATGATCGTGGTCGGTGCGGCGGTGGTCGCCGCCGGGACGGCGCTGGCCTACTCGGCCATGCCGATGCTCATCATGAACGCGGTTCCCCGCACGCAGACGGCCGCGGCCAACGGCCTCAACGTCCTGCTGCGCACGGTCGGGCAGGCGATGTGCAGTGCCGCGGTCGCCGCGCTGCTCAGCCACCTCACGATGACGACCTCCGCCGGGGCGGTGCCGAGCCTGGGCGCCTTCCAGACCGTTTTCGCGATGGCCGGCGTGGTGGGCGCGCTCGCCCTCGCAGTGGGCTGCCTGGTGCCCACCCGCGGCCGCGCCGACGTGGCCGCGCCTGGGCAGCCCGCCGGCCCGTCGCGGACCGGGGACGCGGCCCGCGGCGGCGACGTCCCGTTGGGGGAGCCCGTCCCGGCCGCCGCGACCTCGGTCACCACGTCGCGCTGACCATGGGCCAGGACCTGCAGGGGTATGGCCACAGAGCCATGGTGACGGGGTCCGGGCGACGGGGTCAGCGTGGCGGGGTAGAGCGTGGCGAGGCCAGGGTGACCCGAGGTGGGCGGCGCCGTGAGGACGCGGGGTCGGCGAGGAGGCGGGGTCCGGGAGGACCCGACGGTGCCGGGGCGAGCACGGTGCGGCGCCGGTGAGCGGTAGCGTGCAGGCTCGGGCGTCCCGGCCGGGGATGTCCGGTGCATCCCGGGATGGGCGGAGGACTGAATCATGACGAGCCCCTCGACCACCGCCCACAGTCGTCCGGCAGCATCGGCCCCGGTGGGGGCATCGGCCCCGGTGGCAGCATCGTCCGGGACGGGGGCAGCGTCCGGGGGGCGAAGCCGGACGCGGGGAGACGCCGAGGTCAGCCGCGAGGCGATCATCGCGGCGGCCCGCCGGGCGTTCGCCCGCCAGCCCTACGCCGCCATCACGCTCAAGGCGATCGCGGCGGACGCCGGGGTGAGCGCTCCGCTGGTCCTGAAGTACTTCGGCAGCAAGGAGCAGCTCTTCGCGCGGGTCGCCCGGTTCGGCGACGAGATCGACCGGCTGCTCGACGCGCCGCTGCCCGACCTCGGCCGCCACCTGCTGCACGCCCTGCTCGACGCGCACGAGCAGCGCCGCGACCCGCTCATCCGGGTCGCGTTCGCGCTCCAGCACGGCGAGCACGCGACCCTGCTACGGGACAACTTCCGCGATCAGGTCGTCGCCCGGCTGCGCTCGCGGCTGACCGGCCCGGATGCCGCCCTGCGCGCCGAGCTCGTCCTCGCCCACCTGCTCGGCCTCGGCGTCCTGCGCAAGATCGTGCATACCGAGGCGATCAGCGTCGCCGAACGCGACCGGATCGTCGACCTGTGCGCGCCGGGCCTGCAACGCCTCCTCGACGGCACCGTCTGACGGCCCCCGTCGCCACAGTGATCACCCGGCCGAACACGGCCGGGTCGGTTGCGGTGCGTTCTGTCCGGTCCGGCCCGGCGATGGTGCACAACGCACCGCAGTCCCCGTCCCCACCCACAAGATAATCAACAGTGTTGACGAGCTGGCCTGCCGGTGATCATCTCGGTGGTGCGGTCGGACCCTGTCGTGTCGTCGGCGCCGGCGGGCTGGCTCAGCGCGGGCCGGCGCCGACCGGCCGGCCACCTCGGCGCGGGCGGGATCAGCGGTGGGTGGGCGTCACGCGGGCGACGGGCACGGGGGCGGCTCAGTGGTGGGTGGACGCGTCACGCGGGGGACGGGTGCCGGTCAGGTCGGCGTTCGGGGCGGCGGCGCGGACCAGGTCGGGGATGACCTCGCCGAGCGCGCCCGGGTCCCAGACGCCGTCGAGGTCGACGGCCGGGCCGGCCACCCAGCCCTCCAACACGGTGATGCTGCCGCCGACGACGGCGAACACCCGGCCGGTCACTCCGGCCGACGCCTCGCTGCCCAGCCAGACCACCAGGGGCGCGATGTGCCCGGGGGTCATCCTCGCCGCCTGCGCCTCGGGCAGGTCGCCGGTGAGACCGTCGGTCATCCGGGTCAGCGCGAGCGGAGCGATCGCGTTCACGGTCACGCCGTAGCGGGCGAGTTCCAACGCGGCCGTGATGGTGAACCCGGCGATGGCGGTCTTGGCGGCGCCGTAGTTCGTCTGGCCGATGTTGCCGAACAACCCCGACGGCGAACTGGTGTTGACGACGCGCCCGGCCCGCCCTCGCCCGGCGGAATGCTCGTCGCGCCAGTAGACGCCGGCATGGTGCGTCGGGGCGAAGGTGCCCTTGAGGTGCACCCGCACGACGGTGTCCCACTCCGTCTCGGTCATGTTGACCAGGGTGCGGTCGCGCAGGATCCCGGCGTTGTTCACCAGAACGTCGAGGCCCCCGAACGTCTCGACCGCCTGGGCGACGAGGCGCCCGGCCCCGGCGAAGTCGGCGACGTCGTCGCTGTTCGCCACCGCCTGCCCGCCGGCCGCGCGGATCTCCTCGACGACGGCGGCCGCGGGCCCGTCGTCGCGACCGCGGCCGGTTCGGTCGCAGCCGAGATCGTTGACGACCACCCGGGCACCCTCGGCGGCGAACGCCAGCGCATGCGCCCGCCCGATCCCGTTGCCGCCCCCCGTGACGATCACCACCCGACCCGCGCACAGACCCGACACGGGCTACACCGGGTCCGCGGCGTGGGCGACGATCTCCTCGCCGAAGCGGCGCACGGTGTCCTCGGCCGCGGCGGGGTCGTCGCCGCAGACCGCGATGACGATCCAGTCCGCGCCGAGCTTGGCGTAGGTCGCGACGTCGTCGAGCATGGCCGCCGCGTCCCAGCCCTGGCGGGCGTCGAGCTGCGGCCACATGCCGGTGGCCACCACGTCGACGGCGTCGCGCGGGCGCCCGGCCGCGTCCAGCCGGGCGCGGACGTCGTCGACGACCCGGGTGAACCCGTCGACGCCGGGCACCGCCGCCGTGCGGATCGTGCGGGCCAGGGTGTCGTTCGTGAGCAGCGTGACGACGCCCTGCCCGTAGCGGACGGCCCGCTCCCGCCCCCAGGCGCTGTTGCCGTGCAGCCACAGCGGCGGGTGCGGCTGCTGGACGACCCGCGGCTGGATGTTGGTGCCGCGGGTCTGCAGCAGCGCGCCGCTGTGGGTCAGCCTCGGCTGCTCCCAGCTCGCGCGCAGCACGTCCACCGTCTCGTCGAACGCGGCGAGCCGGCCGTCGAAGTCGACGCCGAGCGCGCCGAACTCCGAGCGCAGGTAGCCCGCGCCGAGGGTCAGCGTCAGGCGCCCGGCGGACAGCGCGTCGAGCGTCGCCACCTGGTGGGCGGTCAGCAGCGGGCTGCGGTAGGGCGCCACCAGCGCCCAGGTGAACAGGCGGATGCGGCTGGTCACCGCCGCGCAGAAGGCCAGCGACACCAGCGGGTCGGCGCTGCCCTCCCCGCCGGAGTCGACCCAGCGCGCCGACGGCGCGGGATGGTCGCTGAACCCCAGCGCGGCGAAACCCGACTCCTCCGCGGCCCGCGCGAAGCCGGTCACCGCGTCCGGGGTGAGGATCCGCGGCGACCAGGCAGGATCGGCCACGGCATGCTGGACGGCGAATCTCATCGGTTCTCCACACTCCGCGTCTCGGCACTCAAGGTCTCGGCCGGGCCAACCCAGGGATCGGGCAGGGGCAGCAGAGGGAGGGGCAACGCCGGCAGACCGTCGATGCTCGTGCCGTTGTACTCCTTGCGTTCGCAGTAGGCGGCGAACTCCTCGTCGGTCCGCCGGCCGAAGTACTCCCGGTGCAGGCTTCGTTCCTCCCGGTACTCCAGGAACGGCACGGCGTAGCCGCAGCTGTCGCTGATCCGCTCGGCCGTCACGACGATGATCGACCGCAGCCCGCTGGGGTCGGCCGCCCGCGGGTCGAACCGGGCGAGCAGCGCGGCGAAGCGCGGGTCGTCACGGAACACCGGCTCGCCGCGCCCGTGCACCCGCACGATGGTCGGGGGTCCGCTGAACGCGCACCACATCAGCGTGATCCGGCCGTTCTCGCGCAGGTGCGCGAGGGTCTCCGCGTGGCTGCCGCCGAAGTCCAGGTAGGCCAGGGTCCGATCGTCGAGGATGGTGAGCGTCCCGGCGCGGCCCTTGGGGGAGAGGTTGACGCTGCCCTGCGCGGACAGGGGCGCCGTCGCGACGAAGAAGACGACCTGTTCCTCGATGAAGCCGCGCAGCCGGCCGTCGAGGCGCCCGTAGGTCTTGCCCATGGATAGGCAGTATCGGCCGCGTACCCGCCCGGCGCCCGCGCTTTCCCCGTCCGTCCCGGGCCGGTGCACCGTCCCGGCTGGGCGGCAGGCGGTCAGCGGCGTGGGCGGGGCCGGCCGTCGGGGCCGGCGCTGAGCTCGTCGTCGCCGAACTCGCAGACGTCGGCGGCGGCCAACGCGTCGACGTAGTAGTGCGGGAAATGGTCGCTGATCGTGTACGGGAACAGCCGACCCAGCGGCCGGACCTGGCCGAGCGGGAACGCGGCCAGCGCCCCGGCGAACCCGAGCGCGCTGAGCATCTGGCCCGCCGGGCGGCCGGTGGTGTCGGTCCACCTGCCGCCGCCGTAGCGCCATTCCCGGCCGATGTGCCGGTAGCGGCCGACGGTGGCCGGCGGCAGGTGGGGGACCGGATCCTGGCGGTAGACGAAGCGGGCGATCGGCGCCGGGTCGACCACTGCCGCGTACGCGGCCGCGGTCCCGTCGCCGCCGATCATCGGCTGGCCGAAGGTGTAGACGGCACGCAACGCCCGGCGCAGCTCCGCGTACACCGGATCGGTCATGATCCGCAGCCCGAGGATGACGGCCATGGCCCCGCCGAGGCTGTGCCCGGTCAGGTACAGCGCCGGCGGCCGCGCCGACGCCCCCCGCCGTCTCCCGGCGCCGCCGACGCGGGTCGTGCCGCCGGCGCCGGCGCGGGGACTGGCGGCGACCTCGCCGTCGGTGTCGTAGATCGACCGGCCGGCCATCGCCCGCCGCAGGGTGCGCAACACCTCGAACGCGGTGGCGCGCACGTTGCGGTGGAACCCGGCGTGCAGGTCGTCGACGGCCGTGCCCGCCAGCCGGACGCGGGTGCGCTCGCGGGAGTGGACGTCCAGGTCGGTGCCCCAGTTGAGGAGGTCCGATGGTTCGGTGCCGCGGTAGGCGACGATGACGACCCGGGTGTCGGCGCTCTGCACGACGAACGCCGTCGAGCGGATCAGCATCGCGTCGACCTGCTCGGTGATGATCCGGCACCGGCAGCCGGGCAGGCCCAGCCGGGTCATGGCCGCCGAGACCGCGTTGACTCCCCGCGGCAGGTCCGGGTCGAGCAGCGTGGAGGCGGTCTCGGCGTAGGCGTAGCCGGCGCAGGCCGCGAGGACATGGCTGGTCGGGTCGTCCGGATGCAGGTGGGACTCGTCGAGGGCGGCGAGGTGGTCAACCAGGTCGCGGTAGACCGGGAAGTGGGCGTCCAGCGGCGGCCGGTAGGCGCGCAGGTCGTCGAGGTCGAGGACCTGCGCGTTGCTCACCTGCACCGCGGCCTCCCCACGGTCGGTCGCGCCCGGCGACGCCCGGCCCGGATCGGCGGCCGGCCTGGCTCGCGACGTTGAAACGGATCGACGTCGAACGGATCGACGTCGAACGGATCGACATGTGCTGATCGACGATGCGCTGATCGACGTTGGTACGGATCGAGCGGGTACAGAGCGATGCCGGAGAGTAGCTCACCGTGCCCGTCGTCGTCCCGGTCCGCGGCCCGCCGCGCCGGTGGCCGGTGGCCGTAGGGTGGCGGGGGTGGGCCGCTCCGCGCAGGAACCGCAGCGTCGGACGTTGCTCGTGCGCCGGGCGGAGCTGACCGCGCTGACCGCACAGACCGCGCTGAGCGGGGCGTTGCCGCCCGCGCGGGTCGCGGACGTGCGGATTCTCGGCGCACGGATCGCCGAGGTCAGCGCCGAGCCGTTGCGCCCCCGGGCGGGGGAGCACGTGCTCGACGCCGCCGGTGGCGCGCTGCTGCCGGGCCTGCACGACCATCATGTGCACCTGCTGTCGCTGGCGGCGTCGGCGTCGTCGGTGCGGGCGGGGCCGCCCGAGGTCGTCGACGCCGCCGGGCTGCGTGCGGCGCTGCGCGCGGCGCCGGGCACCGGTCCGCAGCGGTGGGTACGGGCGGTCGGCTACCACCCGTCGGTGGCCGGCGACCTCGACCGGCACCTCCTCGACGCGCTGCTGCCCGACCGGCCGGTGCGGGTGCAGCACCGCGGCGGGGCCCTGTGGGTGTTCAACTCGCCGGCGCTGCGCCTGGCCGGCATCGACGGTGCCGATCTGCCGGGCGTCGAACGGGACGCCTCCGGGGCGCCCACCGGGCGGCTGTGGCGGATGGACGGCTGGCTGCGCCGCCACGCCGCCGCGCTGCCCCCGGTGGCCGTGGACCTCGCCGCCGTGGGCCGCGCCGCCGTCGCCGCGGGGATCACCGGGTTCACCGACGCGACCCCCGGCCGCACCCCCGAGCACCACCGGACGCTCGCCGCGGCCGCCGCGACCGGCGAGCTGCCGCAGCGGCTGACCCTCATGCGCCCCGAACCGCAGCCCACCGTCATGCGCCCCGAACCGCAGCCCACCGTCGCTGCGGACGCCCCGGCCGAAGGCGGCCGTGTCGTCGGCGGGCCGGTGAAGGTGATCCTCGACGACGACACGCTGCCCGATCTCGACACCCTCGCCGCCCGGTTCGCCGCCGCGCACCGTGCCGGCCACCCGGTGGCCGTGCACTGCGTGACCCGGGTCCAGACGGTGCTCACCCTCGCCGCGCTCGACCTCGCCGGCCCGCGCCGCGGCGACCGCCTCGAACACGGCGCCGTCCTGCCCGGCGAGCTGTACGGGCAGGTGCGCCGCGCCGGGCTCGTCGTGGTCACCCAGCCCAACTTCGTCGCCGAGCGGGGCGACCGTTACCTCGTCGACGTCACCGACGAGGATCCGGCGTCGCTGTACCCGGCCGCCTCCCTCGTGCGCGCCGGCATCGGCCTCGCCGCCGGTACCGACGCCCCGTTCGGTCATCCCGACCCGTGGCGGGCCGTCGCCGCCGCGATGACCCGGCGCACCGCCGCCGGGATCGTCCTGGGCGCCGACGAACGCCTCGACGCCCCCGCGGCCCTGGCGCTGTTCCTCGGCGACCCCGCGGACCCGTCCCGCCCGCGCCGGGTGCGCCCCGGTGCGCGCGCCGATCTCTGCCTGCTGCGCCGGCCCCTGCGCGCGGCCCTGCGTGACCCGTCCGCCGGCCAGGTCCGTCTGACGATCATCGACGGCGTCCCGGTGCACGACGCGGGCTAGGACCGCCGGGCGCAGGTCAGACGGGATGAGTCCGCCGCTGGGAGCCTGCCGATGAGAGATTGCTTGCACCGCGGCCCCGTCGACGCCGCGGATGTGCACAGTGGCGAGATGGACCCCAGACGCGATCCCGAGCGGCTCAGCCTCGCCAGCTACCCGCTCAGTCACCCCGTCCAGGCGCGGTTCAGTGACCTCGACGGCAACGGTCACCTGAACAACGTCGCGCTGGCCTCCTTCTACGAGGACGCCCGCATCACGCTCGACTGGCGGATCTTCACCGGCGGCAGGCCGGTGCCGTTCGACAACTTCACCTTCGTCGTCGCCAACATCTCCATCCACTACCTGGCCGAGGCGCGCTATCCCGCGACGTACGTCGTCGGCTGCGGGGTCGGCCGGATCGGCACGACGTCGTTCGTGCACAGCGCCGGCCTGTTCCGCGACGGCGTCTGCCTCGGCCTGTGCGACAGCATCCTGGTCCACCTCGTCGAGGGCCGCCCGACGGTCATCCCGCCCGACCGTCGCGCGCAGATGGAGGCGCTGGCCTTCCCGGTACGCGCGGGGGCTGACGCGCCGGCCGAGGCCGAGGCCGGGATCGAGGCCGCCGCGGGCACCGCGGTCGACGCCGGAGCCGTCGGGATCCCGGATCAGCCGGCGCAGGCCGGTTCCGGCCTGGTCGGCTCCGAGCCCGACCGTCGCTAGGGTGCGCAGCCACTTCTGATCCGTGCGCGGTTCCGCGGAACCACGCCGCGCCGCCGGACGCGACCCCGACCCCCCTCTGACGACCGAACCGTCATGCCGACGTCAAGATAATCAACGGTGTTGACGGTGCGGGGCGCCAAGATGATCATCCAAATCGGGGTCCGTCATCGGCCGACAGACGGGCGGACGGCGCTCAGCCGTGCGAGCCGGGGGTGAGCGGCCAGCCGGGCAGGTTGCGCACGACCATCCAGACCAGCGCCGCGCCGCCGAGCCCGTAGGCCAGCGGCGCGGGCAGGGGGGCGTACCGGTCGTCGCGCACCGCCCGGGCCTGGCGAGCCAGCAGGCCGGCGAGCAGCGGGGCGCAGGCCAGCACGAACACGTTGTCGTGGCCGGCCGCCGCCCACCGTCCATGCAGCACGTCGTAGGTGGCGCGCAGGGTTCCGCAGGCCGGGCAGTCCAGGCCCGTCGCACGGTGGATGGGGCAGCCGGGCATCACCGTCGACGGGTCGTGCGGATCATGGCCTGCCAGGTACGTCAGGCCGGCCACGGCCGCCGCGACGACCCCCCAGACCGCGGCGCGGCGCCGGCCCGGCCCGGTTGCCGCCGGCGGCGACTCGGGTCGGGCCTCGGCGTCGGCGTCGGCGGGGTCCGTGGCCGGAGGCGGCTCAGTCACGCAACGGCCGGCCGTGTCGGTCGCGGACGTTGCCCGTCAGCATCATCACGCCGTCGATCAACGCCCAGACGCCCAGCCCGCCGCAGGTGAACAGCTGCGCCAGCGCGATGCCGGTGTTGCCGAGGTACCAGCGGCCGGCACCGACGCCGCCGAGCAGGATCTGCAGCAGCCCGGCGGTGAGTTTCTGCTTGTCCGAGTAGGCCTCCCCGGTCAGCGGATGCCGGCCGAAGGGGGCGGACGGGTCGTAGGGCGCCGCGCCGCCGTACCCGGGGGGCGGTCCGTAGCCGGGGGGCGGACCGTAGCCCATCTGCCCGGGATAACCGGGCTGGCCCGGCTGTCCCTGGTAACCGGGCTGTCCCTCGTAGCCGGGCTGTCCCTGGTAACCGGCAGGCCCCTGATAGCCGGGCTGGTTCTGGTAGCCGGGCTGTCCCTCGTAGCCGGGCTGCCCCTGGTAGCCGGGAGGCGGGCTCGGATAGCCGTCCTGGCCCGGGTAGCCCTGCTGATGCGGATAGCCCTGCTGGTAGCCGGGTGGCGGCTGCTCGGGGTATCCGGGCTGGCCCTGGGCGGCGGGCTTCTGGTCGGGGTGCTCAGGCTGCCCCTGGTAGCCGTGCGGCTGGTCCTGCGGTTGCCATGGCGAGGTCATCGGTGCTCCCAGGGTGTGCGGGTCCGGCTCTCCGGCCGGGCGCCGCGCCCGGCCCGTCCGAGGCGGGCCGCGGACCTGGTCGGCGGCTCGCCCGCAGGCGCGCCGGCGCGGTGATTGCGGCGATGCTACCGAGGTCGCCCCGGCGCGTGACCACCGTTTGCCCCCCGTCCGCTGTCCGGTGCACGACCTGCGACTGTCGGGGGCGTGACCTGCGGCCCGCCGTCGGTCGCCGGGCTGGTTGCCCGCGCGCGGCGCTCGGCAGGGATGCCCGCCCGGTCGAGATGGTCTGTGGGTCCTTCGTGGTCTCCAGATGGCCCGTCCGTGGTGGAACCGTCGGGTTGTCCTGTCGCCGGCGATGCGTCCCCGCTGGGTCACCGTCGGTTTTCGTGGTACTGCTTCGATCGGCTGACCTGCGGTTCTCTTTGTCGTTCAGAGGTCAACCCCGTCGACTCGTGACCTGTTTGTCGTCCCGTTTCGGATTTCCGGGAGCGGCTGACCTGCGCGGCCCTGGTCGGACGGGCCAACAATCTACGATCCCGGGGACAAGCGGCTCGGTTTCCGTTACACGATCCCCGGTTGTCTTCTACAGTTCAGCGCGGGTTCTCAAAGCCGTCGGCGTCGCTGGCGCGGCCCGGCGACGCAGGCGTGCCCCGCCGGCCCGCGCAACCGATCGGCGGGGGCTCGGACCGGAAGGCTGAGGTGGCTGGCGATGCGACACGAGCACGGCGACGACGGCGCCGGCGGGCGAGCCGGCGGGCGAGCCGGCGCCGAGTTCGACCTGGCGGCGATGGAGATTCTGGAGCCGCTGGCCGAGAAGTACGGCCTTTTCCTCGCCAAACGGACCTGTTGGCACGTACAGTTCCGGGGCGGCCGACGAATGTTCGACGTCGCCTGCGATCCGTGGACGTCCTGGGCGCTCGGCGCCAGGATCGGGATGTGGTCGGCCGATTCCCCGCCGGCAGTCCACGGCCTGCTGGCACCCCGGCCACGCGCGCTCAGCGTCCAGGACATTCTGCACGCGGTTCACGGAATGCGGGAGAATACCTGGCCGTGGATCGCGGCGACCCCGGCCGAGCTGCGCACGATCCTGCTGACCCTCGCCGGACTCGTCGACCGGTACTGCGGGGAGCTGTTAGTCGACGACGACGCCTTCGCCCGGGCCGAGGCCGCGGTCGACCGGGCGAGCGCCGAGCGGGTGGCGTTCCTGCGCCAGTTCGAGGACCGCTGAGGGTCGCCCCGCCTGCCGGCCGAGGGGCCCCCAGACTCGGCCGGTGTGGCCGGGCGTGCAGGGCACGGCCCTGATCCGGGACGGATGTCCACCGAGGGTGGTCCGAACGTCCCCCGGGTAGGCAACCTCTGGCGGTCGTGAGATCGCCTACGGACGGCGAGCATGACGAAGGAGAACCATCGAACGCCTGTGTTCGACTGTTCGACGGTGGAACGGGGCGTCGACCGTCAGGATCGTGAGACTTTCACGCAACTCCGGGAGAGGCCATGACCGTCCAGTATGTGCGGGATGCCCTGCCCGGCGCAGGGGCCGGCGACAGTCGCGACGCCGCCAGCCCGTCGCCGACCGGCACGTCGTCGGCCGGTAGCTCACCGCCCGGCAGCTCGCCGCCGGGCGCCTCCTCGGCCGACACCTCCCCAGCCGGCATCTCCTCAGCCGGTATCGAGTCAGCCGGTATCGAGTCAGCCGGTATCGAGTCAGCCGGTATCGAGTCAGCCGGTATCGCGTCAGCCGGCATCGCCGCGCCGGGCGCCTCCCCGGCCGGCGCCCCATCGGCCGCGACCAGGCCGGGCGACACCAGGCCGGGCGGCGAGACGGCGCCGACCTGGCCGGGGCCCTCCGCCGGCGCGTCCGTGCCCCCCCGACTACCGGCCCCGTCACTGGCCGAACTCGCCGCCACCGAGACCCGCGAGACGCACAGCGCCGTGCTGTATCTGACCGCCGACCGGGTCTACAAGCGCAAGAAGCCCGTCAACCTGGGATTCCTCGACTTCACCGACCGGCGGACCCGGGAGGCGGTGTGCCTGGCGGAGGTGGCGCTCAACCGCCGCCTCGCCCCCGACGTCTACCTCGGCGTCGCCGACCTGCGCGACGACTCCGGCGAGGTGATCGACCATCTCGTCGTCATGCGGCGGATGCCGACCAGCCGTCGGCTGTCGACCCTGGTGCGCCGCGGCCACCTGCTCGGCCCGGCGCTGCGTTCGGTCGCCCGGGCGCTGGCGGTGTTCCACCAGCGGTGCGAGACGTCCCCGCTGATCGCCACCGCGGGGGAACAGGCCACCCTGGAGGACCTGTGGCGCGAGGGGATGGCTGGCATCGCCGCCTACCGCGGCACCCAGCTCGACGCCGCGGTCGTCGACGACATCGGCCGCCTGGCGCTGCGCTACCTCGCCGGCCGCGCCGAGCTGCTCGCCGAACGCACCCGGGCCGGCTGGATCCGCGACGGCCACGGCGATCTGCTCGCCGACGACATCTTCTGCCTCGACGACGGCCCCCGCATCCTCGACTGCATCGAGTTCGACCCGCGGCTGCGCTTCGGCGACGTCCTCGGCGACGTCGCCTTCCTCGCCATGGACCTGGAGCGGCTCGGCGCCCCCGAGGAGGCCGCCGAGTTCCTGGAGGCCTACCGCGAGTTCAGCGGCGAGGTGCATCCCCGGTCCCTGCAGCACTTCTACGTGGCCTACCGGGCGTTCGTGCGGGCGAAGGTGGCCTGCATCCGCGGCGGCCAGGGGGATCCCGACGCCGCGGAGAACGCCCGCCGGCTGCTCGCCGTCGCCCACCGCCACCTGCGGGCCGGGCGCGTCCGCCTGGTCGTCGTCGGCGGGCTGCCCGGCACCGGCAAGACGACACTGGCCAGTCGGCTGGCCGAGGTCGGCGACGGCTGGGTGCTGCTGCGCTCGGACATCATCCGCCAGGAGCTCGTGGGCGAGCCGCCCGCCGAAGCCCCGCACCAGCAGCCCGCCGCCGACACGGCGCCGCCGGCCGCCGATGCCGGTGCCGACGCCGATGCCGGGGGGTTCGACGCCCAGTTCGGCGTCGGCCGCTACGCCCCGGAGATCACCGACGCGACCTACGCCGAGATGCTGCGCCGGGCCCGCGCGGCGCTGTGCCGGGGGGAGAGCGTGGTCCTCGATGCCTCCTGGTCGAGCGCGCGCCACCGCGACGCCGCCGCGGCGGTCGCCGCCGACGTCTGCGCGGACCTGGTGGAGCTGCACTGCGTGACCGCGCCCGAGGTCGCCGCGGCCCGCATCGCCCGGCGCATGGCCGCCGGCCCCGACCCGTCCGAGGCCACGGTGGCCATCCACCGGGCGATGGCCGCGCGCGCCGACCCGTGGCCGCGCGCCGCGGTGATCCGCACCGCCGTCACCGTCGCCGAGGCGTTGCAGGCCGTCCAGAGCCACCTCGACTGACCGGCCGCCCCGCTCGGCACGGCGCCCCGCACGGCACGGCCCCCTGCCCGGCAGACCCCCTGCGCGGCCCGTGGGCGCGACGACCAGCGACCGACGACCAGCGACCGACGCGCCGCGGCGCGTGGGTCGTCGTCGACGTGGGGGATGGGGCCGGAGTGGGGCCGTGGGGCGCGCTGGCCGGGACTGGGCCGCGCCGGGATGGGCCGCACCGGCCTGGGCCACCCGGCCCGGTAGCGCCCGGCCCGGCGTCGGGCCGGGCGCTACTTGTCGATGCGGGTCGCGTAGACGGCGGCCTGGGTGCGGCTGGACAGCTCCAGCTTCTCCAGGATCGCCGAGACGTAGTTCTTGACCGTCTTCTCCGACAGGTGGATCCGCCCGGCGATCTGACGGTTGGTCAGACCCTCGGCGATGAGCACGAGGATCTGGCGCTCCCGCTCGCCCAGCGCCGCGAGCTTGCGGTCCTCCGCCGGGCCCTCCCGCAGCCGGGTCAGCACCCGCTGGGTGACCGCCGGGTCGAGCAGGGAGCGGCCGGCGGCGATCGTGCGGATCGCGCCGACCAGATCCGTGCCCTTGATCTGCTTGAGCAGATAGCCGGCGGCGCCGGCCATGATCGCCGCGAACAGCGCGTCGTCGTCGTCGTAGGAGGTGAGGATCAGACAACCGATCTCGGGATGCGCCGAGCGCAGGTCACGGCAGACGTCGATGCCGTTGCCGTCCTCCAGTCGCGCGTCGAGCACCGCCACGTTCGGTCTGGTGGCGGGGATCCGGCGCAGCGCCTCGGCCGCGGTGGACGCCTCGCCGACGACGTCGACGTCACCGGTCTCCGAGAGCATCTCCCGAATTCCCCGGCGGACGATCTCGTGGTCATCCAGGAGGAAGACCCGTACGGTACTCACACGGTGACGATACCGCCCAGGTTGCGCACCCCGGCCCGGATCGCGGGGTGACTCCGGTCGAAAGGGGCCCGACGGTGTGCCCGCCGCCGCCGCGTCAGAGCCGGTCGACGGCGGTCACCCGCACCATCGCCACCCCGGCCTCGTCGGAGGCGGCGAGGTCGATCTCCGCGCTGATGCCCCAGTCGTGATCCCCGGCCGGATCGTCGAAGATCTGCCGCGCCGTCCACATCCCGGGCCGCTCGTCGAGCAGCAGCAGCCCCGGCCCGCGCGCGTCCGGGCCGGTGCCGATCTCGTCGTGCTCGGCGTAGTAGCCGGCCAGCGCCTGCTCCCAACCCGCCGCGTCGAACACCGGACCGTCCCCCCCGGCCGATCCCACCCCCAGACCGACGCCGGCCCCCAGGCCGACGCCGGCTCCCAGACCGACGCCGGCCCCCGGGCCGTCGAGCTCGCCGAGCAGGTCGTAGCGGCGCAGCGCGGCCAGCTCCACCCGGCGGAACAACGCGTTGCGGACCAGCACCCGAAACGCCCGGACATTGCCCGTCACCGCCGGCGGCCGTTCGTCGACCGCCCCCAGGCCCGCCCCGGCGGCCGCGTCGGGATCGGGATTGCTCAGCCGCTCCCACTCGTCGAGCAGGCTCGAGTCGGTCTGGCGCACCAGCTCCCCGAGCCACTCGGTGAGGTCGACGATCTCGTCCGTGCGCGCGTCCTCCGGCACCGTCTGGCGCAACGCCTTGTAGGCGTCGGCGAAGTAGCGCAGCAACAGCCCCTCGGAGCGGGCCAACCCGTAGAACGCCACGTACTCGGCGAACGTCATCGCCCGCTCGAACAGCTCCCGGGCCACCGACTTCGGCGCCAGCTCGTAGTCGTCGACCCACGGATGACCCCGCCGGTACGTCGCGAACGCCGCGCCGAGCAGCTCACCGAGCGGCTGCGGGTAGGTCACCTCCTCCAGCAGCTCCATCCGCCGGTCGTACTCGATGCCCTCGGCCTTCATCGCCGCCACCGCCTCGCCGCGCGCCTTGCTCAGCTGCGCGTGCAGCACCTGGCGGGGGTTGTCCAACGTCGCCTCCAGCACCGACAGCACGTCGAGGGCGTACGTCGGCGACGCCGGGTCGAGCAGTTCCAACGCGGCCAGCGCGAACGGCGACAGCGGCTGGTTGAGCGCGAAGTCGAGCTGCAGATCCCCGGTCACCCGCACGGTGCGGCCCAGCTCGTCGGGGGAGTCCAGCCTCTCCACCACGCCGGCGGCCAGCAGCGCCCGGTAGATCGCGATCGCCCGGTGGATCAGCCGGCGCTGCGTCGCGGAGTCCGAATGGTTGTCGGTGAGCAGGTGACGCATCGACGCGAACGCGTCCCCGGGCCGGTTGACGACGTTGAGCAGCATCGCGTGTGTCACCGTGAACTGCGACGTCAACGGTTCCGGCTCGGCGGCGACGAGGCGCTCGAACGTCGGCTCCCCGTAGCCGACGGTGCCCTCCGGCGGCTTCTTGCGCACCACCTTGCGCCGCTTCTTCGGATCGTCGCCGGCCTTCGCCAACGCCCGCATGTTCTCCACCACATGATCCGGGGCCTGCACGACGACGTTGCCCACCGAGTCGTAGCCGGCCCGCCCCGCCCGCCCGGCGATCTGGTGGAACTCCCGCGCCGAGAGCAGCCGCACCCGCGTCCCGTCGTACTTCGACAGCGACGTGAACACCACCGTGCGGATCGGAACGTTGATCCCCACCCCGAGCGTGTCCGTCCCGCAGATCACCTTGAGCAGCCCCGCCTGCGCGAGCTGCTCGACGAGACGGCGGTACTTCGGCAGCATCCCCGCGTGGTGCACCCCGATGCCGTGTCGCACCAGCCGGGACAGCACCTTGCCGAACCCCGCGGCGAACCGGAACCTTCCGATCATCGCCGCGATCTGCTCCTTCTCCGCCCGCGACGACACGTTCACGCTCATCAGCGCCTGCGCCCGCTCCAACGCCTGCGCCTGGGTGAAGTGCACGACGTACACCGGAGCCTGATGGGTCTCCAGCAGCTCCCCGATCGTCTCGTGCAGCGGCGTCGTGACGAACCGGTAGAACAGCGGCACCGGCCGCTGCGCCGAGCGGACCACCGCCGTGGGCCGCCCGGTGCGCCGCGTCAGGTCCGCCTCGAACATCGACACGTCGCCGAGCGTCGCCGACATCAGCACGAACTGGGTGCGCGGCAGCTCCAGCAGCGGCACCTGCCACGCCCACCCCCGCTCCGGATCGGCGTAGTAGTGGAACTCGTCCATGACGACCTGACCGACGTCGGCGTCCACCCCGTCGCGCAGCGCGATGTTCGCCAGCACCTCCGCCGTGCAGCAGACGATCGGCGCCGTGTCGTTGACGGAGGCGTCACCGGTCATCATCCCGACGTTCGCCGCCCCGAACATCGCGCACAGCGCGAAGAACTTCTCCGACACCAGCGCCTTGATCGGCGCGGTGTAGAACGTGCGGCGCCCCGCGGCCAGCGCCGCGAAGTGCGCCCCGGCCGCCACCAGACTCTTCCCCGACCCCGTCGGCGTCGCCAGGATGACGTTCGACCCCGAAACGATCTCGATGAGCGCCTCGGACTGGGCGGGATAGAGCTCCAGGCCCTGCTCGGCGACCCAGGCGGTGAAGGCGTCGTAGAGGGTGTCCGGGTCCGGCTCGCCGGGTACATCGACGGCGGCGCCGGCGACCGGAGGTGAGGACGCGGGAAGGTGGTCGGTGAGTGTCATGGTCCCCCGATCGTGCCTGACGCGCGCCGCCGCCGACCGGCGGGCACGCCCCCGTCTACTGTTGAGGCGGACCCGAACCGGCTTTCCGGTGGCCAGCACCCGTGACCCGGCTCGGAGAACCGACGAGGGTTGCCGGGTATCCGACGACCCTCGTGAGAGGAAATATGTGTCCTCCGAATCGATCGAATCGACAATCCAGCGTGTCGACGCGGGCCCGCCCGCCCGCCCCGACATCGCCCCCGGCCTGAAGACCCCCCTCGAGCAGATCCTGCTCCTGCTGTTCCTCGTCGTCCCGCTGCTCGCCGTCGCCCTGGCGGTGCCCGTGGCCTGGGGACACGGACTGGGCTGGCACGACGTCGTCATCGCCGCGGTGATGTACCTGGTCTCCGGCTTCGGGATCACCGTGGGCTACCACCGCCTGTTCACCCACGGCTCGTTCAAGGCCAGCCGGCCGCTGCGCATCGGCCTCGCCCTGGCCGGCAGCCTCGCCGTCGAGATGAGCGTCACCGACTGGGTCGCCGCCCACCGCCGCCACCACAAGTACTCCGACTCCGCCGCCGATCCCCATTCACCGTGGCGTTTCGGCCGCAGCGCCGTCGGTGTGACCAGGGGCTTCCTGCACGCCCATGTCGGCTGGCTGTTCAACCGCCACCGCACCTGCCCGAAACGCTTCTGCCCCGATCTGCTCGCCGACCGCGACGTCGCCGCCGTCGCGACCGCGTTCCCCTGGTGCGTCGCCGCCTCGGTCCTGATCCCGCCGATCGCCGGCGGACTGTGGAGCATGTCGTGGGAGGGCGCGCTCACCGCCCTGTTCTGGGGCTCCCTGGTACGCATCGCCCTGCTTCACCACGTCACGTTCTCGATCAACTCGATCTGCCACCTCATCGGCGAACGGCCCTTCACCGCCCGCGACCAGTCGCGCAACGTCTGGTGGCTGGCCGTGCCGTCGCTGGGGGAGTCCTGGCACAACCTGCACCACGCCGACCCCACCAGCGCCCGCCACGGCGTCCTGCCCGGTCAGCTCGACCCGAGCGCTGCGCTCATCCGCTGGTTCGAACGCCTGGGCTGGGCCCACGACGTGCGCTGGCCGACCGCCGAACGTATCGCCGCCCGCCAGGCCCGCCCCGCCGAGCCTGCTCGCCCGGCCGAGCCTGCTCGCTGA
Source organism: Frankia alni ACN14a (assembly GCF_000058485.1). Classification (NCBI taxonomy): domain Bacteria; kingdom Bacillati; phylum Actinomycetota; class Actinomycetes; order Frankiales; family Frankiaceae; genus Frankia; species Frankia alni. The sequence continues at coordinate 4,054,010 of NC_008278.1, read as the reverse complement.
CGCGGGCGACCGTCAGCCGGCCATCCGAACCTCGCCGCCGGGGGGCCCGGCCGATCCGCCTGGATCACCGTGCCCGCCGGCCCTCTCCCGGGAGCGGTACAGGACGCGGCCCGGCGGCTGCTCGCCCGCGACCAGCCAGTAGCCCCGGTCCTGGCGCAGACCGACCCGTTGCGGGGGCTGGCAGACCCCGTTGACCCGGTGGGCGTCGAAACCGGTCGTGGCCCCCGCGAACGTGGCATGACAGGTCGGGCAGTGCGCCGCGGTCAGCGCCGTCCACCGAGCGTCGCACCCACCGCAGTCGAGCAGGATGGGACGTTCGTACTCGTTGTCCCGCCCCGCCATGAATCCACCCTTCCCCCGTGGTACGCCCATCCCTCGTCGACGGGGATTCTTACCGCTCCACGTTTCCAACGGGGGCATTTCCGCTTTCCCGGCCACCATGCCGGTCCATCTGACCACGGCACCGCCCGCACCGCCCGCACCGCCCGCACCGCCCGCACCGGCCAGGCTCGCCCGCCCGGCAGCGCGGGGCTGCCCGCCAGCCCTCGGCACCGGCCGGCGCGAACTGTCGGACCCGGCGGTCAGAATCGAACGATGACGCCGGCCAGCCCGCCGCACGCGGCCGCGGGACCGCTCGCGGGCCTGTGGTCGGGGGAGTTCGTCCCGCGCCAGCCCCTGGCGCTCGTGGTCCTTCCGACGGTGGGATTCGCGCTGGCCCACCAGCCGCCCGCCGGCCACGGCGGGGATCCACCCGGCGGCACGGATCTGCCTGCACCCGTCACCGTGGTGGTGTCCGCGCCCGAGTCGGCAGAGGCCGCCGGCCTGCTCGCCGAGATCGAGCGCCGCCGCGCCCCGCGCTGGGTGTGGTGGTCGGCGTCGGCGGTGGCGCCGCTGGCCACCCAGGTGCGCCTCGCCGCCTGCTGGGACCTCGCCGCCGTCCACCGGCTGCTGCACGGTGGGCGCCGTGACGACCCGCCCGCCGTGTGGGCCGCCGTCGCCGGGCTGCCGGCACCCCCGCAGGCCCGACCCCCCGGCCCCACCACCAGGGTCGCGCCGGGCCAGCTCGGCCTGTGGGAGGGCACCGGCGAGGACCCCCCCACCCGCCGCGGCCCCGACCCCACCGGCCCCGAGGAGATCAGCGCCGGCCCCGCGGGAGTCGGCATCGGTGGGGGAGTCGGCATCGGTGGGGGAGAGGATGGTCCACTGGCGGGGGACGGCCAGCTCGACGCGGGCTGGCTGCGCCGCGCCGCCGGGCCGGCCGAGGCGCTGCGCCGCGCCGCCGCCCTCGCCGCGCTCGCGCTGCAGGCCCAGCACCGTCAGCTGGCGGCGCTGGGCGACCTGGCCGACCGACGCGCCCGTCCCGGCCGGATCAGCCTCGCCGTGCTGACCGCCCGCGCCGAGTCCGCCGCGGAGCTGCTCGCCCGCGAACTCGAACGCGACGGCCTGCCCGTCGACCGCGCCACCGCCGAGACGCTGCTCGCCGACCTCGTCGGCCCGCCGCCGCGCACCGACGCCGACGAACTCGCCGCCCGCCGCCGCCGCGACGCCCCCGTCCTCGCCCACCTGCGCGGACCCGTCGACCTGCGCAATCCCGCCGCCGTGCGGGCCGCGCTGCGCACGGTCGGCGTCGACGTCCCCGACACCCGCTCGGGCCGCCTCGAACCGCTGCGCGACGCCCACCCCGCCGTCGCCGCGCTCCTGGCCTGGCGGCGCACCGAGCGGATCGCCACGACCTACGGCCACCGCTGGCTCGACACCCACGTCGGCCCGGACGGCCGGCTGCGCGGCGCCTGGCACGGCAGCGACGGCGCCGCCGGGCGGATGACCGCCCAGGCCGGCCTGCACAACCTGCCCGCCGACCTGCGCTGCGCCGTCGTCGCCGAACCGGGCCGGGTGTTCGTCCGCGCCGACCTCGGCCAGATCGAACCCCGGGTACTCGCCGTCGTCTCCGCCGACCCCGCCCTCGCCGCGGCCACCCAGGCCGACGACATGTACGCCCCCGTCGCCGCGCAGCTCGGCCGCGACCGGGCGCACGCCAAGGTCGCCATGCTCGCCGCCATGTACGGCCAGACCACCGGCGCGGCCGGGGAAGCCCTGCGCCGGATGCGCCGGGCCTACCCGACCGCGCTGGCCTATCTCGACGCCGCCGACGCCGCCGGCCGCTCCGGCCGTGACCTGCGCACCTACGGCGGCCGGCTCGTCCGCCTCGCCCCCGCGGCAGGCCCACCCGACCGCGCGGCAGGCCCACCCCGGGGCCTGACCGATCCCGCGCCACCCGACGAGGCCTCCCCGGCCGTCGGCGGGGTCACCGAGCAGGCCCGCGGCCGCTTCGCCCGCAACGCCGTCATCCAGGGCCCCGCCGCCGAACTGTTCAAGGCCTGGGCGGTGACCGTCCGCGCCGAACTGCCCGCCCTCGGCGGCGAGATCGTGCTGTGCCTGCACGACGAACTGCTCCTGCACGTCCCCGCCGCGCACGCCGAGGCCGCCGCCGACCTGCTGCGAACCGCCCTCGCCGCCACGGCCGCCTACTGGGCGACCGCCAGCGGGGTCCGGTTCGTCGCCGAGGTGTCGATCCTGCAACGCTGGTCTGACGCCGCCCACTGAGCTGCCCACCGAGCCTGCCCACCGACCACCGCGGAAAGGTCACACCCCGACCTGGCCCGGGATCTCGCTTCGTCGCAGCAGTGATGGAAATCGACCGGCCCGGCTGCGCGCCCTGTGCCATAACCATCTTCTGTGACAGCGCCGAACCCCCGGGACAGCGTCGAGACCGTCTTCGACCGGCGCGCCGCGACATACAGCAACCACACCTGGCACGTCCGCTACGCCGAGCGGCTCGTCGCGCTCGCCGCCCCCATGGCCGGCATGCGCATCCTGGATGCCGCGACCGGTACCGGGCTCGCCGCGATCGCCGCCGCCCGCGCCACGGGGCCGACCGGACACGTGGTGGGCGTCGACGTCTCCGCGGGCATGCTCACCCGAGCGCGGCAGGCTGTCGACGCGGCGGGACTCCTGACCATCGAGCTGGTCAGGGCGGACGCCACCACTCTGCCCCAGTTCGCAGACGGCTCGTTCGACCTGGTCCTCTGCTCCGCCGGTCTGCTCTACCTGCCGGTCCAGGCGGCGCTGAGGGAATGGCGCCGGCTGCTGAGACCAGGTGGGCAGATCGGCTTCTCGACGATGGCGGCGGGCTTCCCGGTCGCGGCCAGGCTCTTTCGCAACCATGCCCGCCGCCACGGCCTGGCCCTCACCGACCCGGCCAGCGCGCTGGGAACGCAGGCGCGATGCCGTCAGGCGCTGCGGGACGCCGGGTTCACCTCGGCGAAGCAGGTGGGGGAGACCATCCGCTTTTCCTCCCGTGATCTGGAGCACGCCTGGGAGGCCCACACCCGCGGACCGCACCACGACGCGATCGCCACCCTCAGCGCGGAACAGGCGGAAACGTTCCGGCGCGACTACACCGACGCCCTGGCCGATCGGCTCCGCACCGACGCGGACCGCCTCCTCACCGCAGAGGTGATCTACGCCTTCGGGGAGCGGTGAGCACCCCGCAGGAAGCGCGTCGACCCCACAGCATCCGAGCCGATCCCATCAAGATAATCAACGTCGTTGACGTGATTCCACCGTCAAGATCATTCTCCATCAACCTGACAGGAACGCACCCGAGGGTGGGGGATTCTCGTCGCGGCACCCGGCACCCGGCACCCGGCACCTGGCTTCATCGCAGGGCGGCTGCCGATAGGTCGGCTCGGGCGTCCAGGTAGTCGGCGCTGGCAAGCCAGTAGGGGCCGTCCTCGGTCCAGATCCTGGCCCATGGTTGGAGCTGCCGTCGGGCGCCGTCGCGCAGCAGGTCGTACATCGCCCGGGCGCGCCGGCCCAGCATGCTCGCCAACGCCGGCCGGGCCGCCTCCTCCAGGCCGTAGCCGTCGACGAAGGCACGCAGCCGTACAGCCGATTCCGCCTGCGGTCGATCGGCGCGCAGGCCGGCCATGGCCTGGGCAGCGTAGGCGAGATCCCACAACCTGGAACTGGGCGCGGCCCCGTCCCAGTCGATCAGCGTCCAGCCCCGGGCGGACCTGACGAGATTCCACGGCGCGACGTCGTTGTGGCAGACGACGTCCTCCGAGTCTGGCGGGATGATCCTGTTCCACACCGCCCCGGCCGGCGGCACGAAGCCGGCGAGGGCCCGGTGCAGGTCCGCCAGCATCCGTCCGATCGAGACCAGTTCCACAGCCGAGTACGTGCCGGCTGCGGCCCCGACCTCTCCGGGGATGTACTCCACCACCTGACGTCCCTGCCCATCTCGCCCCAGCGGGCGCGGGGCACCGGCGAATCCCACCGCGTGCAGATACTCCAGCAGCGCATCCACCGCGTCCGTCCACGGCCCGACCGGGCGGCGCACGGTCCCACCCACCCGCACCACGCCGATCGTGACATTCCCCGGCAACGGCTCCTCTTCGCTACCCACCCCAGGATCCTCGCGTACACGAGACGGCGGGAGGTGAAAACGAGTCGCTGGCTCGAGCCCGACACCTTCCGACCGATTGCTCTTCATCAAGATAATCAACGATGTTGACGATGCCGGACGATCAAGATCAAAAACACAACATCCACACGCACCTGAGGCGCGGGGGAGCGATCGCATGATCGACATGTGAGTGCTCGACTGCGGCCGCCCTAAGTTGATCAAAATGGATCATGGATCTCGGACGTGGGAAAACTGGCCGGCTGTGCGGGCCGGCGAAGTTCCGGGGCCCAGTGAAGATCCCGTTGCCGAGGCCGCCTGTCGTCCCGGATTTGAAGCGATGCGATCGAGGGGGAGGTCGGCTCGGCTCTACTTGACATAATGTGCATTATCGGCGTGGTTGGTGGGGTAGTGGTTGGTGGGGTTTTTGGCTGCTGGGAGGTCGCTTCCCTGGCTTGTCGGTTTTGCCGGGTCGGCAAGGTTTGTTGGGGTGGCTGGGGGTGGTGGGTGAGGGTGTGCGGGTCGGTGTGTCTCGTTCGGCCGGTTCGCTGTGAAGGGTGGTCGTGATGGTGGAGGCGGGGTTGGGTGCGTCGGGTGGGAGGTCGGCGGCGGAGTTCTGGGATGCGCGGTACGCCGGTGCGCCGCAGATCTGGAGTGGTGAGCCGAATGTGGCGTTGGTGCGGGTGGTGGGTGGGTTGACGCCGGGGCGTGCGTTGGATCTTGGCTGTGGTGAGGGTGGGGATGCGGTGTGGCTGGCGCGGCGTGGGTGGCGGGTGACGGGGGTGGATGTGTCGGCGGTGGCGTTGGGCCGGGCGGCGGCGTCGGCGGCTGCGGCCGGGGTGGACGGGCGGGTGGTGTGGCGGCGGATGGATCTGGGGGTGGTGTTTCCGGTGGGGGTGTTCGAGCTTGTGTCGGCGCAGTTTCTGCATTCGGAGGTGGAGTTGCCGCGGGTGGAGATTCTGCGGGCGGCGGCGGGTGCGGTGGTGGTGGGTGGGATGCTGCTGGTGGCTGGGCATGCGGCGGGCCCTGCGGGTCATGGTGATCATGCGGGTTGTGGTGATTCGGGGCTGGTGTTGCCGTCGGCGGGTGAGGTGCTGGCGTCGTTGGCGTTGGCGGTGGGTGGGTGGGAGGTGGTGGCGTGTGAGGAGTTCGAGCGGTCGGCGCGCTGGCCGGACGGGTCGGTGGGGGTGCGGCGGGACAGTGTGCTCGCGGTGCGCCGGCGGGGGGCTGGCATGGCGGTCGTCTGACTCCCCCGCCGTCTGACTCTCCCGGCGTGGTCTGGGTGGGCACGTGCTCGGCGGCGGTGCGATGGGGACAGGGCGCCGCGGCGGTGCTGGTGGGGTGGTGTCAGGGGTGGGGCCTGTCCCCCGTGGTGCGGTGGGGCGGGTCGGGGGGTGGGCCGGCGAGGGGCTGGTGGGTGGCGTCGCCGGTGCAGCCGGCTTCCCAGGGCAGCCTGCCGGTGGGGTCACTCCAGATGATCTGGAGGGCGGCGACGGGTGGGCCGTCGGGGTGCTGGTAGAGGGCGTTGGCGTGGAGGAGCAGCTCGTCACTGGCGGCGGCGTCGAGGGTGAGCAGGTGGTGGCGTCTGGGGGGTGCGAGGTCGTCGAGGGTGGTGTCGGCTGGCGGGGGGTCGCCGGCGCGGATGCGGGTGGCGAGCTGGTTGAGCAGGGCGGCTGCGTCGTGCGGGTGCAGGCCGGCGATGAGCAGTTCGGGGTGGTGCAGCGCGGTGAGGCCGATGGTGTAGGCGTGGTCGGGTTCGCCGGTGTCGGGTTCGGCGAGGACGGCCTGGACGGCCCAGCCGTGGCGGTGGATGGTGTCGCGGATCCAGGCGGTGTGCCGCCGGTGCCCGTCGAACTGTAGTTCGGTTTCCATGGTGTGCCTCCCCCGGGGTCGGTGGTGGGATGGGGGTGAGGGTAGGCGGGGGCACCGACAGTTTTTCGGGGGTGTGGGTCGTCCCGGTGAGGCTGTAGCCGGGTGGGTGGTTGCGGGGCGCGCGGGCGCTGGCCCGGTTTCCGGTGGGGTCGGGTGGGCCGGGGTGGTGGTTCGTCGATGCGATGCTGGTCGGGTTGGACGTGGAGCTGGCGGGTTCGGGCGCTGGTGCGGTTGCTGGAGATGACTCGGTGGTGAGGTGGTCGCCGAGGGGGTGGGGACGGCGCAGCGGGTGCGCTACCTGGCGGCGGCCGGGGTGCGGTTGGTGCAGGGTTTCTGTCTGGCCGAGCCGGGACCGTCGCCGTTGCCGGCGGTGTGTCTGCGGGGTTGGCGCGGCGCTGAGGGTCGGTGGGTGGGCCGGCCGGTGCGTTGGGGGCACCGGCGGCGACCCGGTCCACGGGGTGGGTCAGTGTGGGTCGAGGTCGAGGGCGAGGCTGTTCATGCAGTAGCGCTGGCCGGTGGGGCCGGGGCCGTCGTCGAAGACGTGGCCGAGGTGTCCCCCGCAGCGGGCGCAGCGGACCTCGGTGCGGACCATGCCGTGGGAGCGGTCTTCGACGAGTTCGACGGCGTCGGCGACGGCGGGTTCGGTGAAGCTGGGCCAGCCGGAGCCGGAGTCGTACTTGGTGTCGGAGGTGAACAGTGCCGCGCCGCAGCCGCCGCAGCGGTAGGTGCCGGTTTCCTTGCTGTAGGTGTAGGCGCCGGTGAAGGGGGGTTCGGTGGCGGCCTGGCGCAGGATGGCGTAGCGCTGGGGGGAGAGTTCGGCGCGCCACTGCTCGTCGGTCTTGACGGTGTCGGCGGGGTTGGGGCCGGTGGGGGTGGTGCCGGTGGCGTGGTCGCTGGTGGTCATGGCGTCACGGGGTCCTCTCTGGGGTGGTTCGGCCGGTGGGCTGGTGCGGCGGGCTGGGCTGGTGGGGTGGGTCACTCCCCTGGTCCGGTGCGGGTCAGGGGGGCCGCGGCGACGACCCCGCCGAGGGCTGCGGTGGCCATGATCGTGCCGATGGCGGGTGGCAGGTGGCCGCGGGCGGTGGAGGTCGCGAAGACGGAAACGTCGGCGGCGTCGGCGATCATTCCGGCCCACAGCCAGGTGGTGGTGTCGCGGCCGGTGGTCATCGCGGCGAGCAGGCCGGCGCCGAGGGCGAGATCGCGGATGCCGGCGAGGCGGGCGACCCAGGCCAGGCGGGTGGCGGTGAGTCGGTCGACGCCGGTGATGCGCAGGGTGTCCACGGCGCGGGTGAGCACGAGGGCGCCGACGGTGGCGCGGGTGATGCCGAGGGTGGCGGTGTGCAGGGTGCGGATGGGGCGGGTGGGGCGTTTCGCTGTGGGGTGGGGACGCTGCGCGTTCATGATTGTGTTACGGGTCCTTCCTCGGCGGGAACGTCTCGGCTGGCCAGAACGTTGTCGAGGGGTAGTTGCACACGTCTCGACGCTCGGAGGAGTTATATGGGCGAGCGCATCCTGCGGGGAAGCCGTCTCGGTGCAGTGTCCTACGAGACTGACCGCAGCACCGAGCTTGCCCCACGGCAGTCGGCGTCCTACGACTGCCCCAACGGCCACCAGTTCACCATGCCTTTCGCGGCTGAGGCGGAGGTGCCGTCGGTGTGGGAGTGCAAGGTCTGCGGTGGGGCGTCGGTGATCGTCGATGGTGAGCGGCCTGAGCCGAAGAAGTCGAAGCCGCCGCGTACGCACTGGGACATGTTGATGGAGCGCCGGACCACCGATGATCTGGAGGAGGTTCTGGCGGAGCGGTTGGCGGTGCTGCGCGGGACCGGTGAGGGTCGGCGTACCGCGTAGCGGGGCTGTTTGGCGGCGGTTGCGGGGTCGGGCACGGGATGTACGTGCCCGACCCTTTGGCATGCCTGAGGTGATGGTTCGGGGGTGATGTGGTGGTTGCGGTGGGTGAGGGGTGAGGGTGTGGGTGGTGGTCAGGCGCCGCGGCTGGTGGTGACGTTGTCGGGGTGGCCGGCGGGGACGTCGGGGTCGGTGGTGGGTTGGCGCGGGGTGGGGTTGGCCGCGAGGTGGGGGGTGCGGGGGGTTGGTCGGCGCCGCCGGGTGGTGGCGGCCCACCAGGCGACGCGCCAGAAGGCTTCGGCGACGATGGCGTTGCTCATCTTGGAGGTGCCGCGTTCGCGTTCGACGAAGGTGATGGGGACTTCGGTGACGCGGTAGCCGGCGCGCCAGGCCTGCCAGGCGAGGTCGACCTGGAAGCAGTAGCCCTGGGAGGAGACGCCGGTCAGGTCGCGGTCGCGTAGGACGTCGGCGCGGTAGGCGCGGTAGCCGGCGGTGGCGTCGCGCAGCGGCATGCCGAGGGCGGCGCGGACGTAGATGTTTCCGCCGCGGGAGAGCAGCAGGCGGGTGCGGGGCCAGTTGCGGACCTCTCCCCCGGGTACCCAGCGGGAGCCGATGACGAGGTCGGCGTGGGCGAGGGCGGCGAGCAGGCGGGGTAGCTGTTCGGGTTGGTGGGAGCCGTCGGCGTCCATTTCGACGATGACGTCGTAGCCGTGGTCGAGGGCCCAGGTGAAGCCGGCGATGTAGGCGGTGCCGAGGCCGGCTTTGCCGTCGCGGTGCAGGACGTGGATGTGGTCGTCGTTGTCGGCGAGTTCGTCGGCGATCTTCCCGGTGCCGTCGGGGCTGGCGTCGTCGATGACGAGCAGGTCGACCGTCGGGTTCGCCGCGCGCAGGCGGCGGGCGGTGTCCGGGAGGTTGTCCCGCTCGTTGTAGGTGGGGACGCAGACGACAACGCGGTGGAGATCCACGCGGTTCCTTTCCTGATCGGGGGCCATATCCGTCAGGCCGGCCCGGCGGGCGTCACCGTGGGTGTCGTCTCGTGGGGTCGTGGTGCCTGCGGGGTGGTGCCGGTGTGGTCCGGGTCGCCGGTGGGGCGGGTTCGGCGGCGGATCACTCCCGCCATCATGGCGCCCAGGCCGAGGGTGAGCAGCACCGCCTCGGGGAGGATTCCGGCACGGTCGGCGAGGGTTCGGCTGGTGCGTCGGGGCAGGGCTGCGGTGAGGATGCCGGGTTCGTAGAGGCCGGTCTTGGCCAGCAGGGTGCCGTCGGGGGCGATGAGGGCGCTTTCGCCGCTGGTGGAGACCTGGACGGTGGCGCGGCCGTGTTCGACGGCGCGCAGCCGGGACATGGCGAGTTGCTGCTGGCTTTCGCCCTTGCGGCCGAAAGAGGCGTTGTTGGTCTGGATGACGAGGATCTGTGCGCCGTGGTCGACGGTGTCGCGGACGAGGTCGTCGTAGGCGACTTCGAAGCAGATGACGTCGCCGATGGTGGTGCCGGCGACGTGCAGGGCGCCTGGGTTGTGGCCGGCGAGGAAGTCGCTGGGCATGTCGTCGGCGAAGCGGCCGATGAGGCGGGTGAGCAGGGCGCGGCCGGGGAGGTATTCGGCGAAGGGCACGGGGTGTTGCTTGACGTACATCTGGCCGGTGAAGCCGTCGGCGGTCCAGATCATGCCGGCGTTGCGGACGTGGCCGGCGCCGGGGCCGTCGAGGACGGCGCCGACGAGCAGGGGGGCGCGGGCGGTGCGGGCGGCGCCGCGCAGGGCGGCGGCGACGGTGGGGTCGCGCTGGGGGTCGAGGTCGGAGGAGTTCTCGGGCCACAGGACGAGGTCGGGGGCGGGGCGGCGGCCGGCGGCGACGTCGGCGGCGAGTTGGCGGGTGCCGGCGACGTGGTTGGCGGTGACCTGGAAGGCGCGGCCGAGGGCGTGGATGCCGCCGTCGGCGGGGACGTTGCCCTGGATGGCGGCGATGGTGAGGGTGCCGTGTTCGGCGGTTGTGGGCAGGGGGACGAGCAGGCCGGCGAGGGTGAGGGCGGTGGCGCCGAGCAGGGGTGGGGCGAGGCGTCGTGGTGCGCTGCGCCGGCGGGTGGTGGTGGTGCGGGTGAGGGTGTGGGCGTGCAGGCAGGCGAGGGCGAGTAGGGCGCCGGTGGTGGCGACGACGGCGGTGAGCAGGGGTGCGCCGCCGAGGGCGGCGAGTCCGGTCAGCGGGCTGGCGGACTGGGTGAAGGCGAGCCGGCCCCAGGGGAAGCCGCCGAAGGGGGCGCGTCCGCGCAGGGCCTCCTGGGCGACCCAGACGGCGCCGGTCCACAGCCAGGGTGCGGGCAGGCGCCAGGCGAGGGTGGTGGCGGGGGCGACGAGGGCGAGGATGGCGGCTTCGGCGACGGCGAGGGCGATCCAGGCGTCGGCGCCGACGAAGGAGACGAAGCGCAGCAGTGGCAGGCAGAACGCGAGGCCGAACAGCAGGCCCAGGGCGTAGGAGGCGCGTAGGCGGCGGCCGCGGACGGTGAGGGTGAGCACGGTGACGGCGACCGGTGCCAGGGGCCAGGCGCCGACCGGTGGGGTGGCGAGGTAGAGCAGGGCGCCGCCGAGCAGGGCGGCCAGGGCCGGTGGGGTGCGTCGGCGCAGGGTGGCGCGCCGGCGGGTGCGGCGGGCGGCCCGGTCCCCCGTGGCCCGGTCCTGCGCGGGCTGCTCTCCCCCGGGCTGGCCGGGTTCGGTGGAGGTTGCGGCGGGTGCGAGGGGTGGGGGGTCGCTCCCCCGTGGCGGCTCGACGCCGGTGCGGGGTTGGGCGGGGACGGTGGCGGGCGGCGTCGGCGTGGCGGCGGTGTCGCCGGCCGCCTGGGCCGTGGGGCTGGGGGTGGCCGGCGTGGGGGTCACCCGACCAGTTTCTGTCACGCGGGCCGCGCTGACCACGCCGCCCCTGACCCGAAGGGGGCGCGACGTGTGGTGACGATGTGGCCTCGCGGTGCGGTGGGGGTGCGCCGGTGGGCCGCTGCGGGGCGGGCGGCGGTGGTTCACCCCTCGACGATATCGAACATGTGTGCGACTATGGGGATGGTTTCGCGGTGGGTCAGCGCGGGGCGTCGTGCAGGATGCGGCCGCGCAGCACGGTGCGCCGGCAGTGGGGGGTGGGGCCGGTGAGGTCGGGCAGGCCGGCGACGGCACCGCGGGGGTCGGTGGACCAGGCGGCGATGCGGGTGTCGGGGGCCTGGACGACGAGGTCGCCGTGGTGGTCCCAGACGGCGTAGGTGGCGGGGTGGCCGGGGGCGAGGATGCCGTGGCCGTCGGCGTCGGCGCGGGCGGCGCGCCAGCCGCCGCGGCTGGCGGCGGTGAAGGCGGCGCGGGCGGAGATGCGGGCGGTGGGGGTGTGGTGGTGTGCGGCGGCGCGGATGGCGCCCCAGGGGTCCAGGGGGGTGACGGGGGCGTCGGAGGAGAAGGCCAGGGTGATGCCGGCGCGGGTCATGGCGGCGTAGGGGTTCATGGTGGCGGCGCGGGTGGGGCCGAGGCGGGTGGCGTACATGCCGTGTTTGCCGCCCCAGCGGGCGTCGAAGGCGGGTTGGGCGCTGACGATGAGGCCGAGGGCGGCCAGGCGTGGGAGGTGGTCGGTGGTGGTCATCTCGGCGTGTTCGAGGCGGTGGCGGGCGGCGGCGAGGCGGGCGAGGCCGATCTTGGCGGCGGCGGCTTCGAGGCCGGTGAGCACGGTGGTGATGGCGGCGTCGCCGATGGCGTGGAAACCGGTCTGCAGGCCGACGTCGGTGGCGTCGCAGACGGCGTCGCGGATGGCGTCGGCGTCGAGGTGCAGGGTGCCGTGGGTGTGGGGGTGGTCGGCGTAGGGGGTGTGCAGGGCGGCGGTGTGGGAGCCCAGGGATCCGTCGACGAAGGCGTCGCCGCCCCAGGCGGCGCCGAGTTCGACGGCGGTGGGCAGGTCGCCGGCCCAGTAGCCGACGATGTCGGGTCCGGTGACGGTGCGGGCGTGGGCGAGCAGGCCGGCGAGGTCGTCGGCGGAGGAGACGTCGGGTCCGGCCATCTCGTGCAGGGCGGCGATGCCGAGGGCGGCGGCGTGGGTGCGGGTGGTCTGCCAGGCGTGGCGGCGTTGGCTGGGGGTCAGGGTGGTGTCGGCGGTGCGGCGGGCGGCGTGGTGGGCGGGGCCGGTGACGAGGCCGTCGGGGTGCCAGCCGGGGTGGGTGGCGGCGTCGGCGGCGGCGGCCAGGGCGGTGGAGATCACGGCGGTGTGTCCGTCGACGCGGGCGAGGTAGACGGTGGCGCCGCCGGTGGCGCGGTCGAGTTCGCCGGCGGTGGGGGGTGTGGGGTCGGCCCAGGTGGTCTCGTCCCAGCCGGTGCCGAAGACGGTGGTGTGCCGGTGGTGGCGGGCGTGGGCGGCCAGGGCGTCGAGGGCGGCGGTGCGGGTGGGGGTGGCGGTGAGGTCGAGGCCGGTCAGGGCGAGGCCGGTGGCGGTGGTGTGGATGTGGGCGTCGACGAAGGCGGGGGTGATCAGTGCGCCGTGCAGGTCGATGACGGTGTCGGCGTCGAGGGTGGCGGCGGTGTCGTCGGAGCCGATCCAGGCGATGGTGGCGTGGTCGGTGAGCATGGCGGTGGCGGTGGGGCTGGTGGGGGTGTGGATGTGGCCGCCCCGGTAGAGCACGGTGCGGCGGGGGGTGTGGGGGCCGGTCACGCTGGTGAGTCTGCCCGGTGGTCGGGTCGGCTGGTCGCCGGGGCGGTGTGGGGGTGGTCGGCTGTGGGGTGGGCGGTCGGGGGCGTGTCGGGGTGGCGGGTTGGGCGGGGTGTGAGGGGTGTGAGGGGTGGGACGCGGTGGGTGTGTTCGGTTTTCTTGGTGGCCGGGTTGGTGCGTATTGCTGTCATAGGGGTTTTACGGTGCGTGAGATGGGGCACGGCAGCTGCGCCGTGGGTGGTCGGGTGTGGCGGGATGAGTGGTGGTCGCCTCGTCGCGGGGCGGGGTGTGGACTTCCGCATGTTCGCCAGAAGGCCGGAAGGGAGGTCGGGCCGGTGCCGAGGGTCGCGAGCCGGGGTGGGTGTCGGGCGGTGCGACGCTGCGTGGTGCGGGGCCGGGTCGGGCTGGTGGTGGCGGTGTGTGCGGTGGTGGCGTTGGTGGGGTGTGGGGCGTCGGGTTCGGCGCGGGGGCCGGTGACGGTGCGCTGGTATGTGTACAACGAGTCGTCGGGGTCGTTCGCGAAGGCGGCGGCGGACTGTTCGGCCGGGTCGCGCGGCGCCTACCGGGTCGCGATCAGTGTGTTGCCCAACGATGCCGACGGGCAGCGGGAGCAGCTGGTGCGCCGGCTGGCGGCGCAGGACTCCTCGATGGATGTTCTGGCGTTGGACGTGACGTGGACGGCGGAGTTCGCCGAGGCGGGGTGGATCGTGCCGTTCGACGCGGCGTCGGCGCGGGCGATCACGGCGGGGACGCTGCCGGTGGCGGTGCGCACGGGCAGCTGGCGGGGGCGGTTGTATGCGGCGCCGTTGAACACCAATGCGCAGTTGTTGTGGTATCGCAAGGATCTGGTGGCGCGGCCGCCGGCGACGTGGGCGCAGATGCTGGCGCAGGCGAAGGCGTTGGCGGCGGCGGGAAAGCCGCATCTGGTGGAGGTGCAGGGCGCCCAGTACGAGGGGTACACGGTGTTGTTCAACTCGCTGGTGGCCTCGGCGGGTGGGTCGGTTCTGTCGGCGGACGGGACGCGGGTGGCGTTGGGTGAGCCGGCGCGGCGTGCGGTGGAGGCGATTGCGGCGTTGGCGCATTCGGGGGCGGCGGATCCGTCGTGGTCGAACCAGCGGGAGGACGACAACCGGTTGGCGTTCGAGACGGGGTCGGCGGCGTTCCAGTTGAACTATCCGTTCGTCTATCCGTCGGCGCGGGCGAACGCGCCGGATCTGGTGGGTCGGATCGGGTGGGCGCAGTGGCCGAGTCTGGTGGCCGGTCAGCCGTCGCACACGACGGTGGGGGGTTACAACCTGGCGGTGTCGTCGTACAGCCGGCATCCGGGTCAGGCGCGGGCGGCGATCGGGTGCCTGCGGGGTCGGGCGAACCAGATCCGTACGGCGGTCGACGGGGGGTTGGCGCCGACGTTGGAGGCGTTGTATTCGGATCGGGCGTTCGTCGAGGGGGGGTATCCGTTCGCGGCGGCGATCTACGCGGCGTTGCGCAACGCCAGTGTGCGGCCGCAGACGCCGGCGTATCAGAGCGTGTCGTTGCAGATCGCCGACCGGTTGTCCCCGCCGCGTTCGGTGTCGGTGTCGGCGCTGGGCGGGTTGCGGGGGGCGATCGAGGATGCGTTGGAGTCGAAGGGGTTGGTGCCGTGATGGCCGGTCGGGTGGGGCTCACGGCGCAGCAGCGGGCGCAGCGGCGGCTGGGGTGGCTGCTGTGTGCGCCTGCGGTGGTGGTGATCGTGGCGGCGGCGGGCTATCCGATCGGCTATGCGGTCTATCTGTCGTTGCGGCGCTATGACCTGCGTTTCCCGGCGCAGTCGTCGTTCGTGGGGCTGGGGAACTACGCCACGGTGCTGGGGTCGTCGCTGTGGTGGAAGGCGCTGGCGGTCACGGTGGTGATCACGGTGGTGTCGGTGGCGGTCGAGTTCGTGCTGGGGATGGCGTTGGCGTTGGTGATGCATCGGGCGGTGGTGGGTCGGGGGTTGGTGCGTACGGTGATCCTGATTCCGTACGGGATCGTGACGGTGGTCGCGGCGTTCGGCTGGCAGTACGCCTGGACGCCGGGGACGGGGTATCTGTCGGGGTTGTTCGGGGATGCGGCGCCGTTGACGTCGCAGACGTGGGGCATCGCGGTGATCATCGTTGCGGAGGTGTGGAAGACGACGCCGTTCATGGCGTTGTTGCTGCTGGCGGGGTTGGCGTTGGTGCCCGAGGAGTTGCTGCGGGCGGCGCGGGTGGACGGGGCGGGGCCGTGGGCGCGGTTCGTCCGGGTGATGGTGCCGTTGATGAAGCCGGCGATTCTGGTGGCGTTGCTGTTCCGGGTTCTGGACGCCTTCCGGATCTTCGACAACATCTACGTGCTGACGGGCGGGTCGTATGACACCCGGTCGGTGTCGATTCTCGGGTACGACAACCTGTTCACGGCGCTGAATCTGGGGGTCGGGTCGTCGTTGAGCGTGCTGATCTTTCTGGTGGTGGCGCTGGTGGCGTTCGTGTTCGTGAAGGGGTTCGGGACCGCCGCGCCCGGCGGGGAGCAGGAGGCGGGCCGGTGACGACCGTGGCGGGTGACGGGGCCGGCGCAGCGGGCGGGATGGCGTCCGAGGGGGCGGCCGGTGTGCGGGGGCGTTTCGGTGTGCGGGGGCGTCGGGGTGGTCGGGGGCGTGGCGGTGGTGGGCGGCGGGGGTCGGTGGTGTCGGGGTGGGTGGCGGTGAACACGGTGATCGTGGTGGTGTCGCTGGTGCCCTTGGCGTGGCTGGTGTCGTTGTCGTTCAAGACGCCGGCGTCGGTCGGGGACGGGCGTTTCGTGCCGCGGCACTGGACGTGGGAGAACTACCGGGGGATTTTTGACGCGTCGCTGTTCACCCGGGCGTTGGTGAACTCGGTGGGGATCGCGTTGATCTCGACGGTGCTGGCGGTGGTGGTGGGGGCGATGGCGGCCTATGCGGTGGCGCGGCTGGTGTTTCCGGGGCGGCGGCTGCTGGTGGGCCTGGCGTTGCTGATCGCGATGTTTCCGCAGATCTCGCTGGTCAGTCCGCTGTTCAACCTGTGGCGTCAGATCGGCATCTTCGATACGTGGATCGGGTTGATCGTGCCGTATCTGACGTTTTCGCTGCCGCTGGCGATCTACACGTTGTCGGCGTTCTTCCGGGAGATTCCGCGGGATCTGGAGCGGGCGGCGGCGGTGGACGGGGCGTCGCCGTGGCAGGCGTTCACGCGGGTGATCGTGCCGCTGGCGGCGCCGGGGCTGGTGACGACGGCGATTCTGGTGTTCATCTTCTGTTGGAACGACTTCCTGTTCGCGATCTCGTTGACGTCGACGGAGTCGTCGCGGACGGTGCCGGCGGCGATCGCGTTCTTCACCGGGGCGTCGCAGTTCACCCAGCCGATCGGGTCGATCGCGGCGGCGGCGGTGGTGATCACGATTCCGATCATCGTGTTCGTGCTGGTGTTCCAGCGTCGGATCGTCGCCGGGCTGACGTCCGGTGCGGTGAAGGGATAGGCGGGCGGTCATGGCGGAGGTCGAGCTGGCGCATGTGAGCAAGTGGTTCGCCGACGGGCAGGTGGCGGTCGACGATGTGAGTCTGCGGGTCGCCGACGGGGAGTTGCTGATCCTGGTGGGGCCGTCGGGGTGCGGGAAGTCGACGACGCTGAACATGATCGCCGGGTTGGAGGACATCAGCGACGGGGAGCTGCGGATCGGGGGTCGGGTCGTCAACGGGCTGGGGCCGGCCGAGCGGGATGTCGCGATGGTGTTCCAGAGTTACGCGCTGTATCCGCATATGACGGTGCGGCGTAACATCGGGTTTCCGTTGTCGTTGGCGAAGGTGCCGCGGGCGCGGATCGAGCAGCGGGTCCGCGAGGTGGCGGAGCTGCTGGATCTGACGCCGTGGTTGGACCGTAAGCCGGGGATGCTGTCGGGGGGTCAGCGTCAGCGGGTGGCGATGGGGCGGGCGATCGTGCGGTCGCCGGCGGTGTTCCTGATGGACGAGCCGTTGTCGAACCTGGATGCGACGCTGCGGGTGGCGACGCGGACGCAGGTGGCGCGGCTGCAGCGGCGGCTGGGTACGACGATGGTGTACGTCACGCATGATCAGGTCGAGGCGATGACGCTCGGGGATCGGGTGGCGGTGCTGCGGGCGGGGCGGGTGCAGCAGGTCGCGGCGCCGGTGGAGCTCTACGAGCGGCCGGTGAACCTGTTCGTGGCCGGGTTCATCGGTTCCCCGGCGATGAACTTCCTGCCGGCGTCGGTGGAGGGCGATGTGCTGCGCTCGCCGTTGGGCGCGGTGGCGCTGGACGATCGGCTGCGTCGGGCGTTGTCCGCCGGTGCGGCGCGGCCGGCGGCGGTGGATGTGGGTGGGGAGGGTGCGGTGGGGTCGGCGCCGCCGGCCGCGGGGGCGGGGGGTGCGTCGCTGGTGCTCGGGATCCGTCCGGAGCATTTCGAGGACGTCGCGGTCGTCGGGGCCGATCGGCCCGGCGGTCGGGTGAGCGTGGTCGCAGAGGTGGTGGAGTCGGTCGGGTCGGACAAGTACGTCTACGCTGCGCTGCCCGTGGGGTCGGGGCAGGCCGCCGGTCTCGCCCGGGTGCTACGCGAGGCCGGCGCCGCCCTTGTGCCCGGCGTCGGGGAGCAGGTCGTGGCGCGCCTGGCGGCGGCGAGCACGGCGGTGCGCGGGGCGCAGGTCGAGCTGTGGTTCGACCCGGGGCGGCTGCACCTGTTCGATGCGGCCACCGGCGTCGCGCTCACCGGCCGTCCCGACTGACCGGCTGACCGGCATCCCCCGACCTGAGGTCCTGCTTATCCAGAGGGCTTCGTGCCCGATTTATCCCTCTGGATAAGCGGGCGCCGCGCTACAGGGCGGGGGGGCGGCCCTCGTAGGGGGTGGAGAGCACGACCATGGTGCGGGTGGACACGTTGGCCGCGGCGCGGATGCGCTGGAGCAGGACCTCCAGGTCGCCGGGGCTGGCGACGCGCACCTTGAGCAGGTAGCTTTCCTCCCCGGCGACGCTGTGACAGGCCTCGATCTCGACGATGTGGGCGAGCCGGTCGGCGGCGTCGTCGGGTTGGCTCGGGTCGATCGGGGTGATCGAGACGAAGGCGGTCAGGGGCAGACCCACCTGGGAGGGGTCGACCAGCGCCGTGTAGGACGTGATCACTCCACGTTGTTCCAGGCGTCGTACGCGCTGATGGACGGCGGAGACCGACAGGCCGGTGGCCCGGCCGAGGTCGGTGAAGCTCATGCGCCCATCTCGGCACAGCATCTGCACGATTCGACGGTCGAGATCTTCCAGCACGATCCGGAGCGTACGCAGGTCGGCGCGGGGCGAGGGAGCTGTTTCTGGTCCGTTGCCTGGTCCCGGTGGGACAGCCGGTACGGTCGGGATCAGGTGTGGGTGGGGCGCGGTGGCGCGGCGCTGCCGTCGTGATGGTGGTGATACGGCCGTCGGGCGGCGTGGGGCGGCGCGGACGGTGGGGGGCTGGACGGTAGGGGGTCGGTGATGGCGGGAGGCCCGGCGGTGGATCCGGTGGCGACCGGCGCGGCGCGTGCGCCGGGCGGCGGGTTGCTGCTTGCCGACGCCCCGTCGTTGTACTTCCGGGCGTTCTACGGGGTGCCGCGGTCGGTGCGGGCGCCGGACGGGACGCCGGTCAACGCGGTGCGGGGTCTGCTCGACGTGCTGGCCCGTCAGATCGTCGAGGTTCGCCCGCGGGGGCTGGTGGCCTGCTTCGACGCCGACTGGCGTCCGGCGTTCCGGGTGGCGCTGCTGGCGTCGTACAAAGCGCACCGGGTGGCTGTGCCCGCCGGGCGGGCCGGCGTCTCGGCGCCTGGTGGCGCCGTGGTCGGGGACGCGGCGGCGGGCCGGGTGGGGGCGGGCGGAGACGGTGCGGCGGGCGGGGAGGTCGAGGAGGTCGCCGACGAGCTGACCGTCCAGCTTCCGATCATCGATGCGGTGCTGGACGCGTTCGGGATCGCGCGGGCGGCCGCGGCGGGTTTCGAGGCCGACGATGTCATCGCCACCCTCGCGACCCGCCACGGCGGCGGCGCTCGGGGCGGTGGGGTGGACATCCTCACCGGGGACCGGGATCTGTTCCAGCTCGTCGACGACGCCGCCGGGGTGCGGGTGCGGTACGCGGTGGAGAAGTTCGCCGTGGTCGACGAGGCGTCGGTGCGCGCCCGCTACGACATCCCGGGGCGGGCCTACGCCGATTTCGCGGTGCTGCGCGGCGATCCCAGCGACGGGCTGCCCGGCGTCGCCGGGATCGGCGCGAAGACCGCGGCGGCGCTGTTGAACCGGTTCGGGTCGCTGGCGGCGATCCTCGCCGCGCTCGACACGCCACCGCCGGCGGCCGCTCCCCCGACTCCCCCGGCTTCGACTCCCCCGGCTTCGGTTGCTTCTGCTGCGGTGGCGCCGGGTGGGCGGGGTGGCGGGCAGGTGCAGGGGGTGCCGGTGGCGGCGCGGCGGCGGCTGCTGGCCGCCCGTGACTATCTCGACGCCGCGGTCGGGGTGGTCGCGGTGGTGCGTGACTGCGACGTCGGCGACGTCGACGGGCGGCTGCCGGTCAGCCCGGCCGATCCGCAGGCGGTGCTGGCGCTGAGCGAACGGTGGGGGCTGGCGGGGCCGTGCACGCGGCTGGTGTCCGCCCTGGGCGCGGTCGCCGCCGGCTGAGCGGACGCCCACCCGCTGAGCGGGCGCCCACCCGTTGAGCGGGCGCCCACCCGCTGAGCGGGCGCCCACCCGCTGAGCGGGCGCCCACCCGTTGAGCGGGCGCCCACCCGTTGAGCGGGCGCCCACCCGTTGAGCGGGCGCCCACCCGTTGAGCGGGCGCCCACCCGTTGAGCGGGCGGTCACCCGCCGCGCCGGGGCGGGGCGTCGGCCCCTGTCTCGGGTCCCCGGGCCGCGGCGGGTCGTCTTCTCTGCTGCGGGTCGGCTGCCCCCGTTCGGGGGGTCCACGGGGGTACCCCCACCGTGGGGTGGCCCGGTGGTGGCCCCGCGCTGGGGAAGCAGACGGGTGGGGTGGTTGTCCACTCGGCTGGCCGGATCGTGGGGCTGCCCGTCACCGCGCAGAGGTGCGGACGGTAGGTTTCCCTGCGTACCGCGGCCTGGGCACGCACCCGTGATGAGCAGGTTGGCGCCGCGGGGGCGAGGCGTCGCCTAGGGTTGCCCACCGGATGTGCACCCGCCCATCCGGACTTACGGCGGGTGCGGGTACCCGGATGAGGGTGTCGGCGGTGACGGCAGCGGAGGTCAGGGTGGGGCTGCGCGAGCGGCTCGCGGGTAGGCGGGTGTTCGTGACCGGGGTGACCGGGTTCATGGGCGAGGCGCTGCTGGAACGGTTGCTGTCGGACTTCCCCGACACCTCGGTGGTGGCGCTGGTGCGGCCGCGGGGCAGTCACACGGGGGTGGCGCGGCTGGCGCGGATGACGCGCAAGCCGGCGTTTCGCCAGCTGCGTGAGCGGCTCGGGGCGGCGGGGCTCGCCGAGCTGGTGGCGCGCCGCGTCGAGGTCGTCGAGGGTGACCTGTCGCGGCTGCCGGCGTTGCCCGGCGACATCGACGTCGTCATCCACTGTGCCGGGGAGGTGTCGTTCGACCCGCCGATCGACGACGGGTTCCGGATCAACGTCGGCGGGCTGCAGGAGCTGCTGCGGG
Organism: Frankia alni ACN14a; assembly: GCF_000058485.1. Lineage (NCBI taxonomy): Bacteria > Bacillati > Actinomycetota > Actinomycetes > Frankiales > Frankiaceae > Frankia > Frankia alni. The sequence continues at coordinate 4,033,539 of NC_008278.1, read as the reverse complement.
CGTTGGCCGCGGCGGGGGCGCGTCCGCATCTGGTGCACGTGTCGACGGCGTATGTGGCGGGGTTGCGTTCGGGGCACATCGCCGAGGGTCCGCTGGTCCATGACGTGGACTGGCGGGTGGAGCAGGATTCGGCGTCGCGGGTGCGTCAGCAGACCGAGGACGCCTCGCGCTCGCCGGAGAACTCGGCGCGTTTTCGCACGCAGGCGCAGCGGCGCTTCGCCGCGGCCGGGGCGCAGACGGTGTCGGCGGAGGCGGAGAAGCTGCGCCGGGCGTGGGTGGCGCGCCGGCTGGTCGAGGCCGGTGGGCAGCGGGCGCAGGTGCTGGGCTGGACCGATGCGTACACGTTCACCAAGGCGTTGGGGGAACGGTTCCTGGAGGAGCATCACGGCGCGTTGCCGTTGACGATCCTGCGGCCCTCGATCATCGAAAGTGCGTTGGCGCGGCCGTTCCCCGGGTGGATCGAGGGGTTCAAGATGGCCGAGCCGCTGATCCTGGCCTACGGCCGCGGGGAGCTGCCGGACTTCCCCGCCTCCCCGGACGCGGTCGTCGACATCATCCCGGTGGACCTGGTCGTCAACGCGACGCTGGCCGCGGCGGCCACGGTGCCGCCGGTGGAGCGGCCGGCCTACTACACGGTGTGTTCGGGGTTTCGTAACCCGCTGCTGTTCCGTGATCTGTACGCCCATGTGCGGGAGTACTTCCTGGCCGATCCGCTGCCGCAGCGGGGCCGGGGGGCGATCGCGGTGCCGTCGTGGCCGTTTGCGGGGGCGGCGGCGGTGGAGGCGCGGCTGCGTCATTCCGAGCGGCTGGTGGGGTTGGCCGGGCGGGCGTTGGCGCAGGTCCCGGCGTCGGCGCGGACGCGGGCGTTGGCCGGGGAGCTGGAACGGGCGCAGAGCCGGGTGGCGTTCCTGCGCCGCTATTCGGATGTGTACCGGGCGTACACGAAGGCGGAGCTGGTCTACGTCGACGATGCGACGGCGGCGTTGCACGCGGCGTTGGATCCGGCCGACCAGGTGGAGTTCGGGTTCGACCCGGCGTGTTTCGACTGGCGGCACTACCTGCAGCAGGTGCACTGCCCGGCGGTGACGGCGGTGCTGCGTCGTCCGCGTGAGGCCGCGCCGCGCCGGCGGCTGTCGGGGCATCTGGCTGCCGGCGACGGGGTGCTGGCGGTGTTCGACCTCGACGGTGCGGTGGCGAGCGCGACGGTGATCGAGTCGTATCTGTGGATGCGGTTGGCCGACGCCGGGCCGCGGCGGCGGGCCCGGGAGCTGGCGGGGCTGGCGGCGGCGCTGCCGGGGTATGTGCGCGCGGAGCGCCGTGACCGGGGGCATCTGATGCGCGCGGTGTATGCCCGTTATGCGGGGGCCGATCCGGAGGAGCTGGAGCGGCTGGTCGCCGAGGTGGCCGGGGACATTCTGCTGCGGCGGGTGAAGCCGGCGGGGATTCGCCGCGTGCGGGAGCATCGGGCGGCGGGGCATCGCACGGTGCTGCTGACCGGGGCGGTGGAGGTGCTGACCCGGCCGTTCGCGCCGCTGTTCGACGAGATCGTCGCGGCCCGGCTGGAGGTGGGCGGCGATGGGCTGCTCACCGGCCGGTTGGCGTCCTCGCCGCTGGTCGGGGATGCGCGTGCGGCGTATCTGGGCCATCATGCGCGCAGCACGGGGGCGGATCTGGCCGCGTCGTGGGCGTATGCGGACAGTCAGTCGGATCTGCCGTTGTTGCGCGCGGTGGGTAATCCGGTGGCGGTGAACCCGGATGTGGCGTTGCACCAGGTGGCGCGCGGTGCGGGCTGGCCGATCGAGGAGTGGGCGGCGGCGGCGGGGGAACCGCGGCTGGTGGTGGGCAGTCGGGTGGAGCGGGGCTGGCAGGCCGCGGCGACGCGGGCCCGTGCCGCCGTCGGTGCTGGCGGTGCCGTCGGTGCTGGCGGTGGCGTGGGCGGTGCGGGGGGTGGGTGGTGACGCGCGGGTTGGAGCTGTATGACTCCCCGGCGCGCCACGTCGCCGCCCGGCTGGTCGCCCAGGCGGGTGCCGGGGCGCTGGGCGGGCTGGGGCGGGCGGTGCCGTTGCGGTATGTGGACCGTGATGATCCGCGGCCGCCGGATGAGCGCTGGGTGCGGGTGCGGCCGTCGCTGGCGGGGATCGGCGGGGCGGATCTGGCGCTGGTGACCGGTCGGGCGTCGGCGTATCTGACGGCGGTGGTCGGGTTGCCGTTCGTGCCGGGACGGGAGGTCGTCGGCCGGGTGGAGCAGCAGGTGGCCCTTCCCGACGGCCGGGTGCTGGCCGCGGGTGCCCGGGTCGTCGTCGATCCGGTGGCGCCGCCGGCCGGATCCGTGTCGCTGTCGGGGGCAGGTTCGCCGTCCGAGGCGGGGGCGGGCGTGGGGGCGCGGGCGGCTGAGGTCGGGGTCGGTGGCGGCGGATGGAGCCGGGTCACGCTGGCCCATCGTGGTCAGCTGCACGCGGTGCCCGAGGGTCTGCCCGACGAGCGTGCGGTGCTCCTCGACGCGCTGGCTCGCGCCGTGCACGCCGCCGATCGGGCCCGGGTGGCGCCCGGGGCGCGGGTGCTGGTCGTCGGCGCGGGGGCGGTCGGGTTGTGCACGGTGCTGGCGTTGCGGGCGTTCACCGACGCCGGGTCGGTGGCCGTCGTGGCGCGTCATCCGCGTCAGGCGCAGGTGGCCGGCCGGTTCGGCGCGGACGCGGTGTTCGACCCGGCCGGGGCGGTCGCCGGGGTGCGCCGCGGCACGCATGCGCTGCGGGTGACCCCGTCGTCGGGCGGGTCGTTCCTGCTCGGCGGGGTGGATGTGGCGGTGGACGCGGCGGGCAGCGCCCAGGCGCTGGCGACGGCGCTGCGCACGACCCGGGCGGGTGGGCGGGTGGTGGTGGCCGGTACCCCGTCGGACCGGGTGGATCTGACGCCGCTGTGGGCGCGGGGGCTGGAGCTGGTCGGGGCGGCGCGGACCAGCGCCGATCCGGGGGCGGGCGACGTGCTGGCGCGGGCGTGGGAGCTGGCCGCGACCGCGCCGCTGGACGGGCTGGTCACCGGTGGTTATCCGCTGACCCGGTGGCGTGACGCGCTGGCCCATGCGTGGGACGCGGGGCGCCTCGGTGCGGTGCGGGTGGCGTTCGATCCGGCGGCGCCGTCATGACCGCGGCCGGGCGGACGCCCAGGGCCGGGATGCCCGGGATGATCGGGATGGCGGGGGCGGCGGGGGTGGACTGGGCGCACGCAGGGTGTGGCTCATCGGGGCGGACGTGGAGAGGATCGCGACAGTGAGACCGGGGTTCGTGCTCGAGGTCGACGAGCGGACTCCCCCGCTGCTGGTCCATTCCGGCGCCGGGGTGCTGCTGGAACGGTTCCCGCTGGGCACGCGGGTGGTGTATCCGCCGCAGCCGCGCCCGGGGGTCGGTGACGTCGACGCGGCGATCGGCGCGGCGCTGGCCGAGCCGGTGGGCAGCGCGCCGCTGTCGGCGCTGCTGCGCCCGGGGATGCGTCTGGCGATCAGCGTGGACGATCTGCGTACTCCGCAGCCGCGGGTGCGGGGGGTGGACGTACGCGGGCGGATCCTGGAGCAGGTGCTGACCGTGGCGGCGGCGGCCGGTGTCGACGAGGTGACGCTGGTGGTGGCCAACGGGCTGCACCGGCGTCTGGGTGCCGCCGAGGTGGCGGGGATCGTCGGGGAGCGGGTGTTCCGGTCGTTCTGGCCGACGCAGCTGGCCTGCCACGACGCCGAGGACGCGGCGAACCTCGTCGAGGTCGGTCGCAGCGACGCCGGCGAGCCGGTCGAGGTCGCTCGGGCGGTGGCCGAGGCCGATCTGCTCGTCGCCGTCGGGATCGTGCAGGGCCCCGGGCAGGGTGGGCTCGGTGCGCTGGTCGAGGGGTTGTCGTCGTATGCGTCGCTGCGCGCGGTGCATGCGGTGGCGGCGGTGACGCAGGCCGCCGCGGCGGGTGCGGGCGGCGGCGGGACGGTGGACGGCGCAGTCGTGCAGGGCGCGGCGGCGCAGCGGGTGGGGGCGGTGCTGGGCGCGGCGGTGCCGGTGTTCGCGGTCACGGCGACGGTGAACGCCGCGCTCGGGCCGGCGCCGTTTCTGACCCGCCGGGAGTGGGAATGGTCGCCGGCTGATTCGGCGTTGGCGTTCGGGGTGGGCCGGGGCCTGGAGCTGCTCGGGGGGCGGGGGCGGGCGCGGGTGCTGCGCGATCTGGCCGCCGACTATGCGATCACCTCGGTGACGGCCGGTGCGCCGCAGGCGGTGGCGGTGGCGGCGTGGGAGGCGCTCGACGCCCAGCAGCGGGTCGACGTCGACGGGCAGAGCGACGTCGTCGTCGTGGGGCTGCCCCCGTTCGGGGCGTATCAGGGTGGGGCGCCGGCGGATCCGGTGCTCGCCGCGCACGGTGCGCTCGGCGACGTCTTCGCCCGCCATCGGGGGCGGCCCGTCGTCCGGGAGAACGGAGCGATGATCGTCTACCATCCGGTGGCGGCGCGGTTCTCCCAGTTGCATCAGCCGTCGTATGTGGATTTCTACGAGGAGGTGCTCGCCGAGTCGAGTGATCCGGCGACGATCGAGGCGAAGTTCGAGCGGCAGTACGCCACGGACCCGTGGTATGCGTCGTTGTACCGGACGTCGCTGGCGCATCACGGGGTGCATCCGTTCCACCGCTGGTATGAGACGGCGCCGGCGCGGGCGCATCTGGCCGAGGTGGTCTTCGTGGGTGGGGATCGGGCGGCGTGCGCGCGGCTGGGGTACCGGGCGGCGTCGACGTTGGCGGATGCGTTGGAGATCGTGGCGGGTGCGGTGGGCCGCGACCCGTCGATCACCTATCTGCACAGCCCGCCGCAGCTCATCGCCGACGTGCGGTGAGCGGCACCGCGGCGAGGCACGCGGGGTGCGGTGCGCCGGCGGGGGCCGCGCGGCGGCCGGTTGCGGGTCGTGGTGGATGGACCGGTAGGACGAGGGTGCTCGGGACGGATGGGTGATCGGGATGGGTAGGCCGCGACGGGGTGTGGGGCTGCGCGAGGCCGCGCGGGGTGTTCGTCGGGGTGGCCCGCCGTGGGCGCCGGTCGGGGACGCGGGCCGCGCGGCGCGTCCGGCGTCGCGGGAGTTCCCCACGGGGTGGGCGCGCAGTGGTGCGGCGCGCACGACGCGGGCGGCGTTCCTCAGCGGGGTGATGAATCCGTTGCTGCACGCCTCGCTGACCGCGCACGCGCATGGCGCGGAGGTGTTCGACGAGGTCCGCGACACCCCGGTGATCATCGTGTCGAACCACACCAGTCATCTCGACGCGCCCATGCTGCTGTGTGCGCTGCCCGGGCGGGTGCGTGCGCGGACCGCGGTGACGGCGGCGGCGGACTACTTCTTCGACAGTGTGTGGCGGGGGGCGTCCAGCGCGTTGGCGTTCGCCACGGTGCCGATCGATCGCAGCGGTGGGGCGCCGTCGTCGACGCCGATGGATCTGTTGCGCGACGGCTGGAACCTGGTGATCTTCCCGGAGGGGACGCGGTCGCGGGACGGGGCGCGGGGCCGGTTCCGGCTGGGCGCGGCCTATCTGGCGATCAACGCCGGGGTGCCGGTGGTGCCGGTGGGGGTGCGGGGGGCGTTCGCGGCGATGCCGCGGGGGCGGTCGTGGCCGCTGCCGGGCCGCCCGCAGGTGACGGTGCGCTTCGGTCGGCCGTTGCGTCCGCTGCCCGGTGAGGATGTGCGGACGTTCACCGCCCGGCTGGCCGCCGAGGTCGACCGGCTGTGCGCCGAGGATGCCACCAGCTGGTGGGACGCCACCCGGGCGGCACTGGCCGAGCAGCCCGGTGACTCCCTCGGTTCGCCCTGCGGCTCCCTCGCCTCACCCGCGTCCGCCTCGATCCCGCCGGTCGCCGAGACTGCCGCCCCGGCCGGCGCGGAGACGACCGGGACGACCGAGTCGGCTGGGACGACCGAGGCGGCCGGGACGGCCGAGGCGGCCGGGACGGCCGAGGCGGCCGGCGCCGCGGACGCGCCGGGCGGGTCCGGCGCGCCACCGCGCCAGCCGACCGCGGCCGACCGTGAGGGTGCCGACGGGACGGTGACGCCGGCCGTCGGCGAGGCACGCGCCCTGGGCCGCCACCGTCCCCGCGCCGCGGCGCGCAGCGGGACCGGCCCGGTGTCGATCTCCGCGCGGCTGCGCGGCGCCCCGGACACCCCGACGGCGCGCTGGCGACGCATCTGGGCGGCCACCGAACCGCTGCCGCGCAGCACGTCGCGCTCTCCCTGGCGTCGCTGAGCGCCGTGCGCGGGCGGGGGGATGGCACCGACGAGCCGGTCGACCTCGTCGCCCACGACCCGGGATGGGCCGGCCGGTTCGCCGAGCAGCGCGACCGGGTCACCGACATCCTCGGGGATCTGCTCGCCGGCGCGGTGGAGCACATCGGCTCCACCGCGGTGGCGGACCTGCCGGCGAAGCCGGTCGTCGACCTGCTCGCCCCGGTGCACGACCTCGACGCCGCGCGTGGCGCGCTGCCGGCGCTGGCCGTCGACGGCTGGCTGTACTGGCCGCAGGATCCGGCCGGCCGCTACCGCCTGTGGTTGCTGCGCCCCCGTCCGGCCGCGCGCACCCATCACCTGCACGTGCTCGCCGCTGCCGATCCGCACGCTCGCGCGCTGCTCGCCTTCCGCGACGCGCTGCGCGCCGACGCGGACCTGCGCGGGCGGTACGCCCGGCTCAAACAGCGCCTGGCCATGGCGCACCGCGACAACCGCAACGCCTACACCAACGCCAAGGGCGCCTTCGTCGACGAGGCGCTGCGCGGTATCGGTGTCGACCCACCGCCACGCACTGTTCTGCCGGAGTAGACCTCTTTGCAGGGCGGCACGTTTGCAGGGCGGCACGTTGTGCACGGTCTGAGCTGATGGACCGTGCACAACATGCCGCCGAGCAGGGTGACGCCGACGCCACCCGCCTCGTCGAGGCGACCTCGCCCGCGCACCCGCGCCGAGCGGCGCGCACCCGGCCGGCTGACCTGCGCCGCCACCCCGGCCGCGCGCCGGGCCCGACCGCCCGCGGCGGTGGGCGTCGCTCAGGCCCGCGGGTAGCCGATCCTGGTGTTGTAGTCGTTGACCGCCGTCGCCGAGGTGACCATGGCGATTACCCACAGGATGAGCCACACCGGGATGGTGAGGATCAACGTGATGATGAAGAACGACAGCATCCACAGGAACAGGTCGACGACGAGGAGGATGACGCCGGTGGTGGTCCGGCCCGCGTAGAGGTGCCCCGCGCCCAACCACAGGAAGGTCAGCAGCAGCGCGACGGCGACGGACTTCTGCGGGGCGAGCGGCCCCGGGGCGCCGGTGGTGGGGAACGGCTGCGGCGGGCCGATCGGGTAGCCGCCCGGTGGTGGATAGGCGCCGCCGGTGGGCGGATACGCCCCGCCGTAGGGCTGGCCCTGCCAGGGTGCGACCGGCCCGCCGGCCGGCTGGCCGTAGGGGCCGTCGTAGCCGCCCGGCGCGCCGGCGTCCCCGTACGCAGGGTAGGGAGGTTGCGGCTGACCGTAGAAGGGCTGTGGCTGTGGGTCGCCGCCGTCCGGCTGGGCGCGCGGGTCATCCCGTTCCGTCATGCGATCCCCCGATCGTTGGGGCACACTGTAACAGGGTGCTTCGGCTTCGTGAACGGCTTGGTGACAGGCCGCGGCCGGCCTTCCCGCCGCGGCTCCAGCTCCTGCGCACCACCACCCCGGAAGATCATCACCACCCTACGTCGTGATCGATATCCTTTCCGTGTACGTGACCCGGGTTCCGCGCAACCGCGTCACCCTCCCGGCCCCGGTGCCTGCCCCCACCGCCGCCGTCCCCGGGCGGGCGGCGCCCGACGAGCCCGGCCTGCAGGCGGCCGCGATGGGCGGCGACCCAGCGGTGCGCGGCGCGCACCTCCTCGACGGCGCCGGCCTCGCGCAGGCGCAGGGCGCCGGGCTGCCCGGCCCGCGCACCGCGCTCGATGCCGCGCCAGCATCGGTCCTGCCACCACAGGATCGTCGCGATCAGGCGGTCACGGTGACGCAGCCCGTAGGCGTCGCAGATCACCGCGATCCGCCGGATCACCTCGGTCAGGTCGGTCGCCGACGGGCCGAGTCCGAGGAACTGCCAGCAGACGTGGGCGACGTCGTCGATGCGTCGGCCGGGCGCCGCCAGATCCCAGTCCAGCAGTGCCACCGGGCGCAGCGCCCCGGCCACCGGCCGGTAGACGGTGTTGCGCGGCGCCAGGTCGTTGTGGCAGACGACCTCGCCGCCGTGCGCCAGCGCCGTCGACGCGGTCAGGTCGTGGAGCCGGCGAACCAGCTCGGCGAGGCGGGCAAGGCTGTCGTCGGCGGTGACGGCGGCCGGCTGGTCGTCCTGCCAGGCGACATGGCCGGGCAGGTAGGTGAGGATCTCGCGGCCCTGGCCGTCGACGCCGAGCAGCCGCGGCGCTGCCTCGAAGCCGCGGTCCGCCAGCAGGCGAAGGAGACGGTGGACGAACTCGGCGCGGTCCGGCATGCATCGACGCACGGTGTCCCCGATCCGGACGACCGTGTTGACGCGCCCCCCGGGCAGCGGTGTCGCTGTCATGGGCGTGCCAGGGTCATCCGCCCGTCGGTCCGCCCCGTCGGTCCACCGCGTCACCGGTCCTCCGCGTCACCGGTCATCGGCGTGTCCGGGTCATGGGTCCATGCTCGCCGATCCGACCCCCCGTCGCGGGTGGACGGCGCCGAGCGTCGGCGGATCCTCGCCCGACCCGGCGATCTGTGATGTTCATCACACGATGATCGGGATGTGGACAACCCTGTCGACGGGCCGGTGGGTAACTCGACGTGACCCTGTGGATGTCCTGTGGGAAAAGGGTGATCCCGCGCGGCGCGGAGAAGTCAAGGCGTTGCGGTGCGTATCTGGCGCGGTATCACTGAGGCATGGCTCTGCTGCACCTCACCGCCCGGTCCACTCCGTCCGCCCGCCCGCCGGCACCCGCCCGCCAGCCCGAGTCCGCCCGCCCGACGGCGGCGCGATCGACGGCGGCGCGGCCCGTCCAGGTCGGGGCTCCCCCCGCGCCCGGCCGAGCGCACGGCCGTTCGCCCGCCCGGGCGCGGCTGGACAGCGGCCGTCCGGGCGGGCCGGGTCCGGGCCGTGCCGATCCCGACGCTGGCCGGTTCGACGCTGACCGTTCGGAGGCGGGGGGCGCGGGCGGGTCACCGGGGGGGACGGCCGGGCCGGGGGGTGCGACGGCGTCGCTGCCACCGAGTGTGGCCCGGGTTGCCGCACGCACCCGGCTGTCCGCCGAGCTGCTCGCCGCGATCCTGGAGGTCGAACGGCGGACCCGCGCCACCCTGGACGACATCGAACGGGCCGACGCCCTCGCCGAGCGGCTGCTGGTCCGTCGAGGCCGTCGTCTGCGCGCCACCGGTGCGCGTGGCGCGCAGACCGGCGCTGCCCCGGGCACCGCCGTTTCGAGCACGACCGGTCTGGCCGGCAGCGCCCTGGCCGGCAGCGCTCTGCCTGGCGGTGGTCTGCCTGGCGGTGGTCTGCCTCGCGGTGGCTCGGGCCGCAGCGCTGGGACCGCCGCGGACTCGGCGGACTCGTTCGTCGTGGATCCCAGCGGGTCGGGCGAGCAGGCGTACCGGGCGTCGGCCTGAGACGGCCGAAGCCGGGACCGCCCACCGGTCGGGCTCGGCATGCGGGTTGCCGCAGTCGGCGGGCCCGTTGCCGGCAGTCGGCGGGCCCGCTGCCGCAGGTTGTGCGCGCCCCGGCGGCGCCGGGAAGCGTCGAGACCCTCCGGCGACAGGTGCCCTGGGCACCGTGGAGTCCGCGGCGGGCGTGGCCTGGCCGGGCGGCGTCGTGGGCGGCATAGGGTGCCCGTATGGCGACGATGACCGAGGTGCAGTGGCGGGAGTTCGTCTCGGCGGGCACGCGTACCGGCAAGCTCGGCACCGTCCGTGCCGACGGGCGGCCGCATGTGGTGCCGATCTGGTTCCTCCTCGACGGCGGCGACATCGTGTTCAACACCGGGGCGGAGTCGGTGAAGGGCCGGGCGCTGCGGCGCACCGGGGTCGCGACGCTCTGCGTCGACGACGAGCGGCCGCCGTACTCGTTCGTCACCCTGACCGGGCCGGTGGCGCTGTCCGAGGACCTGGCCGAGGTGCGCCACTGGGCCACGCGCATCGCCGCCCGCTACATGGGTGCGCAGCGGGCCGAGGAGTACGGCGCGCGCAACGGCGTGCCCGGCGAGCTGCTCGTGCGCCTGTCCCCCGCCCAGGTCGTCGCCCTCGCCGACGTCGCTGACTGATCCGACCCCGCCGCGCTGACCCGACCCGGCCGGGCTCCCCTCAGGAGGCGCCGGCGGTGCGGGGGGCGCGGTCGACCGGGGGCGAGGAGATCAGCAGCAGGACCTCGTGCACCCGGGTGGCCAGCAGCCGCGACGGGCGGGCGTCGAGGATGGCGACCATCTCGTCGAGGACACCGCCGGCGGTGGCGGGGTCGTGGTTGACCAGCGTGGTGGCCAGCGCGGCCAGCGCCCAGCCGCGTTCGAGGGTGCCCGGGGTGGTGATCGCCACGGCACGCCACGCCGCGGAACGGGCTCCGGGCACCTGCAGCCGGGCCATCGCGTCGGCGACGACGCACGCCTCGCGGACGTCGTCGAAGGCGGGCCAGCCCGGATGACGCAGGCCGCGCACGACCGGGCGGTCGCGCAGGCGGGTCAGCGCGGCGTCGACGCCGGATTCGTCCCCGGCGGCCGCGGCGAGGGTGACCTCGGCGGCCGCGGCCCAGCCGTGCAGGTAGGGATGCTCGACGGCGGCGGCCCGGGCGGCGGCGGCGCGGGCGGCGTCGAGGCGTCCGTCGGCGAAGGCGATCGCGGCGTCCAGGCTGCGGGAGGTGCCGGTGAGCAGCCGGTCGTCGAGCTGGGCGGCGAACTGTTCGGTGAGGGTGGCGAAGCGGCGGGCGGAGGTGTCCGCGCCGGTGTCCGCGGACAGCACCCCCAGGTAGAACGACAGGTAGCCGGCGACGCGGGTCAGCTCGATGTGCACCGCGGGCGACAGCCGCCGCGCCAGGGCGGCCTGCACGCGGCGCCAGTCGCCGACGATCGGGCCGAGCAGGCTGGTGGGGGACACGCTGAGCAGGGTGGTGGCGTAGCGGTAGAGGCGGTCGTCGAACTCGCTGAGTGCGAGCGGGTCGGGGTCGGCGTAGGCGATCTCCCGGGAGATCATCGCCGCGGCGCGGGCGGCGGCGGACAGGCCGAAGCGGTCCGGCACCTGCGCGCCCGGCAGTTCCACCGCGTCCATGCCCTGCATCCCCTCCACCTCCCGGCCGGCGGCGCACACCGCCGGCCGGACCGCCCGTTTTCGCGCCCGCTGTCACGTCCGGGCTGGACCGGGGCCCGGGCGGGCCGGGCGCACCGGCGTCGGCGCGGCCGGCTGCCGCGGCGGCGCGGGCCGCGGGCACGCCCACCCCTGTCCGTCACGTCGTGTCACCGTCGGGTGGTCGTGGGCTGCCGCCCGCCGCGCCCGCCTCGCCCCGGCGGGCCCGCTGCGGGTGCCGGAGCTGGGCTTTGACGTCGGGTACGCGGCGAGCCGTCCACGGCGACGGTCCTACCGGTGTGTAGCCGGATCGGTGGACGACGTGACGGTGGGCACGCTACCGCGCCCCCGGGGGGGTCTGTACAGAGGTTCGACGAACTCCACACCGCCCCCGCGTTGTCCATTCGGGACATTCCTCCTCTTGTAGGTGGAACGTGAGGCGTGTAATGGGCCCTGATGGCCCGATCGGGCCGGGTGCCCCGCTGCCGGGCGGGCCCGTGCCGCGGGCCTGGTCAGGGCGGGCGGGAGTCCGGGTGGGGGGCGCGCCGAGGGCGTCTCGGGGCGTCTCGGGGCCGCGCGGGCCTGCGGGGTCGGCGGGGCGCGGGGGCGGACCCGGCCGCGTGGGCCTACCGGCGGCGGTGGGCGCCCGGCGCCTCCCCCGCGTGGGGGTCACCCGTCGGCGGCCGGCGGCGTCGGCGTGATGGGCGCGTCCTGGGCGTCCTGCGCAGTCGCCTGGCTTGGCTGGATTGACCGGTCTGGCCGGCGTGGCTGGCGTGGCTGGCGTGGCTGGCCTGGCTGGCGTGGCCCGGTGGGCGGGGTCGGGGGGCGGTGGTGGGCGACGGCGTCGGCGGTGGCGTGCTCCCCGCGGGCGCGCAGCCCGGCGAGGATCCCCTCGACGTCGGCGGGCGGGCGGTTCTGGCTGAGTTTCACCGCCGCCTCGACCCGGTCGATGACCACCTCGACGCCGACGACCGCGCGCAGCATCCCGGCGAGGTAGTCGGGTGGGGCGTCGTCGACGGACCAGGGCTCGGCGTGGGCGGCCTCGTGGGTGTCGGTGAGCCGGCGCAGCACGTCGGCGAGCCAGGTGGGGTCGTCGTGCACGCGCAGCCGGCCGTGGACGTGAACCCGGATGTAGTCCCAGGTGGGTACGACGCGGCCGTGCTCGGCCTTGGCCGCATACCAGGACGGGGAGATGTAGGCGTCGGGGCCGCCCACGATGACCAGGGCCGGCCCGTCGCGGCCGGTGCGCCACTGGTCGTTGCCGCGGGCGAGGTGGCCCAGCAGCGCTCCGCGCGGACCCCGGGTGGGGTCCAGGACGAACGGCACGACCGAGGCGAGTGGCCCGGTGTCGGTGACGGTGACGAGGTCGGCCGCCCCGGGGTGCGCGAGGATCTCGGCGATGGTCGCGGCGTCGGCCGAGAAGGGCACCGGTACGTACATCGCAGAAAGCTACCCCGGCTTCGGGCCCCGGGCGAGGCCGGGGAGGCGGCCGGCGTCACCGTCGTGGGCGCAGACGCGCCCGGCGGGAGTGCGGGTGCTGGCGCTGTGCCCGGGTGCCACCGAGACGCCGTTCTTCGACGTCGTCGGGACCCGCGACAGCGCCGTCGGGGCCCCCGGGTTTCTCAGACGGTGACCCGGCGGATCGTGGTGAACCCGCCGGCGAGCAGCGCGGCGGCGAGGACGGCGAGCACCCCGGTGAGACCCACGGCGCTCAGGGCGGTGAAGAAGTCCCCGACACCGGCCCAGGTGTGGGTCCAGGTGACGGCGAGCGCGGCGGCGAGCAGCCCGACCAGGTGCCCGGCGAGGAAGGCGACCAGGCCGGGCAGATTCCAGCGCCGGTACACCAGCCCCCACCACATCCCGTAGACGAACATCAGCACCAGGCCCACGAACGACGTCAGCCAGGTCTGGTACCACGGCCCGGTGAGCAGGTAGGCCAGGTCGAAGAAGTGCAGGGTGACCCCCCAGCCGCCGGTGGCCCGCTCGACGGCCTGCGCCGCGGTGAGGGCGAGGGCGAACACGGCGGCCAGCGCGATCCCCAGCCCGGCGGTCCCCAGGTAGTAGGAGCGGCGGCTGACCCCGAGCGCGAGCCCGAACGGCAGGGAGCGGAAGGTCGCCAGCAGCCCGCCGGCGAACACGTAGATGTAGATCGTGGCCAGCCCGCCGGAGTGGTTGGCATCCGCCGGCAGCTCGGCGGAGACGACGAGGTTCACGGCGAAGCTGAACGCCAGGATCGCCCAGGGCAGCACCAGGTAGAGGAAACGCTGCAGCAGATGGAAGCGGGCGATGGTGAGCATGGTGCGCCCGGTGGTCATGGGCGGCTCTCCTCGGTCGGTTGCTCGGTGGCCAGCGCCGAGGCCTGGACGACGACCTGCTGCAGCGACAGGGGTTCCACCCGCAGGCGCAGCTCGCGGGCGCGCAGGCGGTCGGTGTCGTCGAGGGCCTGCGCGACGACGACGGACTCCTGGGAGGCGATCGTGCGCCGGCCGCGGGTGGGGCGTCCGGCGACGAGGCGCTGCACGGCGGCGCTCGGGCCGCTGACCATCGTCCAGCCGCCGCGGATGTCGTCGGCGGCGCAGTCGAGCACGATCCGTCCGCGGTCGATCATCACCACCCGTTCCAGCAGCCCGGCGACCTCGTCGACGAGGTGGGTGGACAGCAGCATCGTGCGGGGGTGTTCGGCGTACTCGGCGAGCAGCCGGTCGTAGAACAGCTGGCGGGCGACGGCGTCGAGGCCGGCGTAGGGCTCGTCGAACAGGGTGACCTCGGCGCGGGCGGCCAGGCCGATGACGATGCTCAGGGCCGAACGCATGCCCCGGGACAGCCGTTTGATCGGCCGGTCGGTCGGCAGCTCGAACTCGCCGACGAGGGTCTCGGCCAGCTCGGCGCACCAGCCCGGATGCGACCACGACGCCGCCTTCAGCGCGTCGCGGACCCGGATGTCGGGGAAGCTCTGGTCCTCGCGCACGAAGACCATGCGGCGCAGGACGGCGTCGTTCTCGATCGGGTTGGCGCCGAGCACGCGCACCTGCCCGGCGGTGGGCAGCTCGTGGGCGGCGAGGATGCGCAGCAGTGTGGTCTTGCCGGCGCCGTTGCGGCCGACCAGGCCGGTGATGGACGGCCCGTCGACGGTGAGTCCGACATCGTCGAGGGCGAGGTGGTGGCGGTAGCGGCGGGTCAGGCCGCGCACCGAGATCGTGGCGGTCACCGGGCGATGCCTGTCTGGGTGGGGCTGGCCTGGCGGATCAGTGCCACCAGCTCGTCGGGGTCGATGCCGAGCCGGCCGGCCTCGGCGACCAGCGGCTGCACGTAGCGCTCGGCGAACTGGCGGCGGCGCTCGTCGAGCAGCCGCGCCCGGGCGCCGGGCGCGACGAACATGCCGATGCCGCGGCGCTTCTCCAGCAGCCCGTCGTCGGTCAGCACGCCCAGGCCCCTGGCCGCGGTGGCCGGGTTGATCCGGTAGTAGGCGGCCAGCTCGTTGGTCGAGGGCACCCGTGCACCCTCGGCGAGGGTGCCGTCGGCGATCTCCTCGGTGAGTCGTTGGGCGATCTGGGTGAACAGTGGTGTGGCGTCATCGAGCACATTGACTCCCCCATCGTCGGCGACCCATGTTCGTCGGTTAGTTACTTGACTAATGTACCGAGGAAGTTGTGCCCGTCAAGGCGGGACGCTGCGGCTGGGGATGCATCGACGGGAACTGGAGCGCGACGGTCTGGTGGCCGCCCGGCCCGGGATCGGCACGTTCGTGACGCGGACGCTGACCGACTCCACGCTCGCCGCGCACGGGCTGCTGCGGGCGGACCTGCAACGCTGGCTGGCCAGGGCCCGCCGGGCCGGCCTCGACGACGAGAGCATCGAGGCCCTGTTCACGACCACCTTCCGGTCCGCCGCGGCGCAGGACATAGCGTGAGCGCCGTCCTGCAGGCCCCCGGTGTACGCCGGGCTGAGCGTCGCCGATCATCTGCGCCTGGGCGCCCGGCTCAACCCGGGCTGGGACGACGAGCTGGCCCGCGCGCGGATTCGCCAGCTCGGGCTGGACCCGACTGCGCGGGCCGCGACCCTCTCGGGTGGCCAACGGGCCCAGCTCGCCCTCACCCTCGGGATCGCCGAACGCCCCGCCTGCTCATCCTGGAAGACCTCGTGACTGGGCCCTGCAAGGATCCGAAACAGCGCCTCTTCCTCGCCCTCGCCCTGCTCCTGACCGGGTCCTGCTTCTGGCGGACCCGCCGCCTGTCCTGACAGAACCCCGGTCCGTCCGCCCGGGGTACACGCGGCTCGTCCGCTGTGACCGAGGGACCGCCGCCGGTTTTCGGTCGTGGCCGTGGACAGTGGGGTCGTCGGCGCAACCGCACCCGGCGGCCCCCGTCGACCCCCGCAGCCGCGCGCAGCGGTTCAGGACTCCGACGCCCGTGCCGTGTCGGCGGGAGTGAGGGGGCGGGTGAAGGCGATGCGGTGCAGCCCCGGCCCGTCGTAGTCGACCTGGACGTCGACGCCGTCGACCGTGCGCCGCCCCGGGATGATCCGGAAGCCGATCGCGGTGTGGAAGGCCACGGAGGTGGCGTTGCCCGGGCTGGTGATCGCATCGACGCGCCGGGCGCCGCCGGCGGCGGCCTGGGCGAAGAACCACCGGTACAGTCCGGCGGCCACGCCGCGGCGGCGCAGGGCCGGGTCGACGCCGACGAAGTGGATGTAGGCGGCGTCGGGCTGCGCGGCGGAACGGAAACCGATCAGGAAGGCCGTCAGCCGGCCGTCGGTGGCCTCGCCGAGCAGGGAGGTGTCGGCGAAGTGCTGGAAGAACAGCCGGGGCAGCAGCAGGGCCCGCTGCCGGGAACCGGCCTCACCGCCGAGGGCGCCCCACCAGTCGTCCAGCACGGCGAGCACCCGCGCCTGGTCGGCGCCGCCCGGCCGCCGCCAACGCAACTCGCCGGGCAGCGCGGGGTGGTCGGACGAGGCGGGGTGATCGGACGAGGCGGGGTGGTCGGGGCTGGGGGTCGGCGCCGGGTCGGGGCCGTCGGGGGTGCGGATCATCCGGTCAGGCTGCCGGCCCCGCCGCGATCCGTCACCCCCTTTTCCGCCGCCGCATCCGGCCACGCTGCGACTTCGACGATCATGGTGTTCCGCGGAACCGCGTCGTCGGTCGGCCTGGGGGTGTGGGTCAGGGGCGCAGGGTGCGGAAGAAGGCGGTGACGTCGGCGGTGAACAGCTCGGGCTGTTCGAGGGCGGCGAAGTGGCCGCCGTGGGGTTGCACGGTCCAGCGCCGCAGGTTGTAGTGGCGGGCGATGACGGCGCGTGCCGGCCGGTAGATCTCCTTCGGGAAGATCGCCGCACCGGTGGGGGTGCTGATCTGCCGTTCGGGGGCGCCGAGCAGGCCCGCGGCGCGGGTTTCGTAGTACAGCCGGATCGACGAGCCGATCGTCTCCGTCACCCAGTAGGTCGTGATGTTGGTGAGGATGTCGTCGCGGCTGATCGCCTTCTCCACGTCGCCGTCGCAGTCCGACCAGGTGCGGAACTTCTCCACGATCCAGCCCGCCAGCCCCGCCGGGGAGTCGGCCAGGGCGTGGGCGAGCGTCTGCGGCTTGGTGCCCTGGATGGCCTGGTAGCCGGTCTCGTACTGGGCGAAGTGGCGGGCGAAGTCGAGGTCGGCGATCTCCTCGGGGGTGAGGTTGGCGCGTTCCTCGCGGGTCATCGGCGGCGGCGGGACCAGGTTGAGGTGGATGCCGATCAGTCGGTCGGGGTGGTAGGCGCCCAGGTGGGCGGTGATGGCCCCGCCCCAGTCGCCGCCCTGGGCGGCGAAGCGGTCGTAGCCCAGGCGGGTCATGAGCTGCGCCCAGGCGTCGGCGATGCGCCGCACGTGCCAGCCGCGTTCGACCGTCGGCCCGGACCAGCCGTAGCCGGGCAGGGACGGGCAGATGACGTGGAAGGCGTCGGCGGCGTCGCCGCCGTAGGACGGCGGGTCGACGAGGCGGTCGATGACCCCGCCGAACTCCACGATCGACCCGGGCCAGCCGTGGGTGAGCAGCAGCGGCACGGCTCCCGGGTGCGGCGAGCGGGCGTGCAGGGCGTGCACGGTGGTGCCGTCGATGACGGTGCGCAGGTGCGGCCAGCGGTTGAGGCGGGCCTCGGCGGCGCGCCAGTCGTACCCGTCCGCCCAGTAGGCGCACAGCCCGCGCAGGTAGTCCACGTCGGTGCCCAGGTCCCAGCCCGTGCCGGGGATCTGCTCGGTCCACCGGGTCCGGCGCAGCCGGTGGCGCAGATCGTCGAGGACCGCGTCGGGGACGTCGATCGTGAAGGGCTGCAGGGCGGTTGACGGCGACGTCACGGCACGCTCCGAGGGGTCCGGGGTCGGGTTGGGGTGGCCACCAGCCCGGCGGCGGGTGCCGGGACGGTCAGCTCCGACTATCGACCGCCGCGGCGGCGACCCGCAACGGACCGGGCGCCACCCGCGCCGAGCAGGGGCGCGATCCGCTCGGGGTGCGGGCGGAGCGACGCGAGGTGCTGCCGACCGGTGGCGGTTGGCAGCGCTGGCTCCGACGCTGGTGCTCAGACGGTGGTGGCCGAGGCGGTGGTGGCCGAGGCGGTGGTGGTGAGGATGCGCGGACCGTCGGCGGTGATGGCGACGGTGTGCTCGACGTGGGCGGCGCGGCTGCCGTCGATGGTGTGCAGGGCCCAGCCGTCGGCGGCGGTGCGGTAGCTGTCGCGGCCCCCGGCGCAGAACATCGGTTCCAGCGCGAGGACCAGCCCGGCGCGCAGCGGCATGCCCCGTCCGGGCCGGCCGTCGTTGGGCACGCTGGGATCCTCGTGCATGTGCCGGCCGATGCCGTGCCCGCCGAAGTCGCGGGGGATGCCGTAGCCGGCGGCGCGCCCGACGGCGCCGATGGCGGCGGCGATGTCGCCGAGGCGGCCGCCGGGGACGGCGGCGGCGATGCCGGCGGCCAGCGCCGCGGCGGTGGTGTCGATGAGAGCGGCGTCGTCGGGGCGTCCGGCGCCGACGGTGAAGCTGATCGCGGCGTCGCCGACCCAGCCGTCGAGCTCGGCGCCGCAGTCGATGCTGACCAGGTCGCCGTCGCGCAGCGGGGTGTCGCCGGGGATGCCGTGGACGATGACGTCGTTGACCGAGGCGCAGATGACCGCGGGGAACGGCGTCGGGGCGAAACCGGGCTGGTAGTCCAGGAAGACCGGGATGGCCCCGGCGTCGCGGATGACCGCGTGCGCGACCGCGTCCAGCTCGCGGGGGGTGACCCCGACGGCGGCAGCGTCGCGGGTGGCGCCCAGCGCACGGGCGACGACCTCCCCGGCCGCGGCCATCGCCTCGATCGCAGCGGCCGACTTCAGCTCCACCATCCCGACCATCCTTTCCCCGCGTGCGCCGACGCCGCGCCTGCGCCGCGTCGGCACCCACCGAACCCAATAACTATAACGGTATTAGTATCACGGGTATGGTACGGGCGCCGTTGACGAGGGCGGAACGGGAACGTGGCGAGCGGCTGGGCGGGCTGCTGCGGGCCGCGCGCGGCGAGCGCAGCATGGTCGAGGTCGCCGCCGCGGCCGGGGTGTCCCCGGAGACGCTGCGCAAGATCGAGGCCGGCCGCATCGCGACGCCGGCGTTCTTCACCGTCGCCGCACTTGCCGGGGTCCTCGGCCTGTCCCTGGACCTGCTCGCCGACGCCTGCGACCCGGCGGCGCTCGGCGCCCTGGACCCCGGACCCGCCGTCCCCGCCCCCGACACCACCCGCGAGCACGGTCACTCCAGGGTGGCGGCGATGTCCAGACCGGCCGGCGCACCGCCGCTGGCCGCCTCGAACGCCCGCCAGCGCGATCGGGTACCGCTGACGCCGTCGCGATGACCGGCGGCGATCCGCCGAACGCAGGCAGGCACAGAAAGACACGAAGGCACCATGGCCTGTGGGTACCGGGACTGGGACCGAGGCCGACGCGGCGCGGTTCCGCGGAACCGCGCCAGGGCGCCGGGCAGGACCTCGACCTCCACGATCCTGCCCCACCTCGACGGTGAGGATCAAGGAACGCCGCAGGCTCCCACGGTCGCGTGCACCTACGCGGCCTACGTGCCCGGGACGGCGTCGACGGGGAGTCTGACGCTGAGGCGGCGACGCAGGATCGCCTGGGCGGTGTCGCGCAGTTGGCGGGCGCGCAGGCTGAGGTCGGCGGGGTCCAGGTGCTCGGCGGCGGCGAGGATCGTCACCTGGGCGCGACGGTGCTCGGCGTAGCGGTCCTGCTGGTCGGCGGCGCGGCGCTCCTGCGGGGTGGCCATGTGTCTCCCTGGTGGGACGGGCCCCGGCGGCGAGATGCCGGTCGGGGTCTGCGCTGGTGACGGCGGGTGGGGAGCAACGGCAGTAGGCCCGCCCGCTCAGTGTGCGCCGTCGACGCCGCCGAGGGAGCGCGGGCAGTGCGGGGGCCGTGGAGGGGCTGCGTCGTTGGATGGGCTGCGTGGCAGGGTGGCACCGTGCCCTTCACCGCCCTGCCGCCGACAGCCTGGCGCCCTCAGTGCGCCGCACAGCCGTCCGCGCGCTCTGAAGGCGCCGGACCGGCCGGGGGCGTGCGTCCCGACCGGTCAGGTCCGAACAGTCGCGGCGCAGTCCCGCCATGCCGCGGCGCTCAGGAGCGGACGCGTGCGGGCGAACAGGGCGCGCAGACGGGGACCGACCTGCGCGGCGAACGTCGGGTTGTGCCGGGCGAGGTCGAGTTCGTTGGCGGCGGTGAGTTCCAGGAACGCCCGTAGCTCGCCACCGCGGACCGGCTGCACCTGGCCGGTGAACCGGTCGCGGAACTCGACCTGCGCCGCGGCGGACAGGCGAGGGTAGACCCAGGCGCGATCGCAGCTGGCATACCGGTAATCACCTTCTCGACATCTGTTCCCGCCATCGTGGCCACCTCGCGGCGCCGGGAGAGGTCCACCAGGTGCGGGGCGAACCCGTCGGTGCCGTAGACGGCGTGGCACAGACCCGCCACCTGCAGCACGCTGGCGGCCCGCCACCGTGCGAGCAGGTCGCGCACGCGCAGCAGATGGTCGAACAGGGTGCCGCCGGGATGGTCGATCCTGTCCGCCCCCCAGGACAGCAGAAGACCTTGAGCTCTGATGGCCGTCGGGTCGTCGTCGCCGAGACAGTCGCCGATCACGGGCACGATCCTCCCAGCCGCGGACTTACCATGACGGCAGGACCGGCAACGGCGCGACGGTCGCCCGCGGGCGGGTTGCCGGTCGCCGTTGCGCGCCGCAGGGAGGTGGCCATGACGCAGCCGACGGCCGCCGGCGGGCCGGCCAGGACGCCGGCGCGCACGCAGAGCCTGACCCACCGCGACCCGGCGCAGGTCAGCCTGCAGGAGGCCCTCGACGCCCTCGGGGACCCGGTGCGCCGCGCCATCCTGCGCATGCTGGCCGACCATCCGGACTGGACGCTGCCGTGTGGCAGCTTCGAGGTGCCCGTCAGCGCGGCGACCCGCAGCCACCACTTCGCGGTGCTGCGCGCGACCGGGCTGCTCGAGCAGCGTGACACCGGCCCCCGCCGGTTCAACCGGCTGCGCCGGGCGGAGTTCGACCGTCGCTTCCCCGGGCTGCTCGACCTCGTCCTGCACGAGGACGCCTGAAGGACGTCGCAAGGATGTCGGAAGATGTCCGCGGATGGGTACTGATGTGCCCCCGACCCCGCCGCCGGGCTCGTCACCGCGGGCGCACGGCGCGTTCCCCGCAGAAGGGTGCCTCCCGCCGATGTTCGTGATCGTGCTTCGTTACCTTCGCCCGATCGAGGAGGTCGACCGGCTGCTGGCCGAGCACCGCGCCTACCTGGCCCGCTACTACGACCAGGGCGTGTTCCTGCTCTCCGGCCCGCGCACGCCGCGCACCGGCGGGGTCATCCTCGCCGACGGCGTCGAGCGCGCGACGCTGGACCGCATCCTCGCCGAGGACCCCTTCCAGCAGGCGGGCGTGACCGCCACGGACGTCATCGCGTTCACCCCCGTCGGGCGGTCCCATCCCGACCTCGCCCGGTTCCTGCCCGCGCCCCCGGACTGAGCGTCCCCCCCCCCCCAGACTGAGCGTCCCCTCGGACTGACCGTCCGCCGGCCGCGCGTCAGTCGGGCGGCTTGGTCAGTCGGGGACGAGGGTGTGCAGCAGGGCATGGACGGCCGCGGCGGCGACGGCCGGGCCGCCCCGCGCGGAGCGGTTCGACACCGCGGGGATGCCGCTGTCACGCAGGCCCATCTTGGCCTCCACCGAGCCGACGAAACCGACGGGCAGCCCGACCACGAACGCCGGGCGGGCCACGTCGGCCAGCGACAGCAGCTCCTCCAGCGCGCTCGGCGCCGCCCCGATCACGTAGACGGCGCCCGGGCCGACCTCGTCGACGGACAGCGCCATGCCCACCGCCGGGCGGCTGAGGTCGTCGCGGCGGGCGACGGCGGGATCGGCGCGTCCGACGCTGCACACCACCGGCCGACCGGCCAGGTGAGCCCCGGCCCCGCCACCGGCGTCACCGGCGCTATCGGCATGGGTGTGCGGAGGTGGGTGGGCGTGGGGGTCGGGGTCGGGCGGGCGGCGGGGGTCGTCGGCAAGGCCGAGGGCGGTCATCGCCACGTCGGTGACCAGCGCGACCCCCGAGCGCAGCGCCGCCACCCCTGCGCGTAGATCGTCCTCCCGGCAGACCAGGTCGTCGGCGTAGCGCACGTCGGCGCTGGCGTGCACGACCCGTTCCAGCACCGCCCGGGTCAGCCGGGGCAGCCCGGAGGTGTCCAGGCGGGCGCGCACGACCGCGTAGGACATCCGCTCCACCGGATCGACCGCGCCGGTCGGCTCCCGCCTCGTCACGATCCCTCCCGTCACGATCCCTCCCGCCGCGGGTCGTCACCGCCGGTCCGCGCGCCGCGGACGGCACGGGCGCCCTCTGCGCCGATCCCAGGGTCTACTCCACGCGGGAAGGTCGCCAGCGGTGCCGCGGCGCCCAGCCCAGCAGCGTGCGTGCGCCCGAGGTGTCGATCAGTGCCCGGTACGGATCCTGGAGATACTCCGCTCCCCCGCGCCAGGTGACGTCGGGGAGCAGCCGCGTCACCAGGGCGCGGGCGTCGTCGTGGGCGGAGGAGATGTCTGCCGCGCACAGCAGCAGCCGATGGTGCCCGGCAAGCGGAGCGGTCAGCGCCCGTTCGACCGCCGAGGCGAGGTCACTCACGTCGAGGAAGGCGCCGTACTCCCAGATCGGCGCCCATTCGAAGGTGGGCTCGTCGCGGCGGGCCCGCCGTATCCCGGCGTAGGTCTGCTCGGCGAACACCCCCCGGGTGGGCGCAGGCACACCGTGCAGAGGCCGGTCGCGGCGGTGGCCACCTGGCACATCTGCTCGGCCAGCCACTTCGACATCGCGTACGCACCCGCCGGGCGGGCGGGATGGCGGTCGTCGAGGGGAAGGTAGGCCGGGCGGCCGCGGCCGCCGAAACACCCCAACACGTCCACGCTGCTCATGACGACCACCCGGGGCACACCGCGGCGTTCGGCCGCCCGCAGCACGTTGCTCGTCCCGACCACATTGGTCTCGAACACCCGCGTGTCCGTGCCGGTCGTGACCGGTCCAAACGCCGCCAGGCCCGGATCGTCGACCGGCTCGTCGAGGGCGGCCAGGTGCACGATCCCCCCGCAGCCCGCGGACATCCGCTCGAGACCGGCAGCGTCGCACACGTCGTGCCCGTCCATCAGATCGAATCCCACCGTCCGGTGTCCGGCGGATGTCAGCGCCGCTGTTACGGCCCGGCCCACCAGCCCCCGGTCTCCGGTCACCAGAACACGCACAGCCCGACAGCCAACCAGCCCGCCCCCGTTGTCGGCGAGTCGTTTTTCGTCGGCGAGGACCGTGTCCTGCCTGCCGTGCCCGCGAGGGGACGGGCTGGTTCAGGGGAGTCTGGGCGCGATGAGATCACCGAGGTGGCGGGCGGTGGCGGGCGACGGCGAGGGTGGCGCGGCGACTGGTGCGTTTGGGTAGGAGCAGGACCGGTCGCGGCGCGGCCGGGTTCGGGTCGAGGGGGAGCAGGCAGGCTGCCTCGGCGACGCTCGGGGTGCCGAGGGCGGCCTGCGGCGCGGCGCCGGGGTGGGGGACGTCGACGGTGGCCAGGCGGTGCGGGGGGTAGGCCGCGATGGGCCAGCGGTGGTGGTCGGCGGCGGCGACGATGCCCGGCTCGTCGCGGCGGGCGTCGACGGTGGCCAGCAGGCGCACGGCGTCCGCCGGCACGGCGAGTGCGCGTAGCGCCGTGTCGATGAGCGCGAGGATCTCCGCGGCGTCGACCCCGGGGCGCGCGCCGACGCCGACGACCAGCTCGGCCGCGGTCCGGGCGGTGGCCATCGGGGGTCAGGCCGCGCCGGGCCGGCGGCCGCCGGTGCCGGGAATGCCGTGGCGGGCGGGCGGATCGCCGTAGCGGGTGGCGGAGGCGGGGTCGCGGTGGGTACCGGCGGGGTTGTCGTGGCGGGTGGCGGAGGCGGGGTCGCGGCGGGATGCGCGGGCGGCGGCGAGCAGGCCGGTGGCGATCCGGGGCGATCCGGCCCAGTGCAGGTGCAGGTAGGAGGCGTGCACCCGGCGGTGGACGAAGCCCTCGGCCAGCCAGCGTGACGGCGCCTCGATCGGGCCGGCCACCGGGGGCTCGACGGCCGCCGGCGGCGTCCCGGGTGGCGCTTGCGGCGGCGGGGTCGCCGCGCCGGCGGAGGCGGGGGCGGCGGGGTCGACGACGGGCAGCCACCAGGCGGGCGGGGGGGCGCCGGCGGGCGGGGGCAGCAGGACGGTGCGGTGGAACTCGTGGGCGGCCAGGACGCTGCCGGCCGGGACCAGCGGGCTGGGCGTGGCGGCGACGGCCCGGCGGTAGCCGAGGGTGAGCCGCGGGCCCATCACCGCGTCGACGTCGAGGACGGCGCACATCGGCGCGCCGTCGAGGCTGCGGGCCAGATACAGCAGCCCGGCGCATTCGGCGGCGACGGGCCCGCCGCGGGCGGCGAACGCGGCGATCTCGCCGCGCAGCCGGGTGTTGGCGGTGAGCGCGCCGACGTGTTCCTCGGGGAAGCCCCCGCCGATGATCAGCGCGTCGGTGCCGGCGGGCAGCGTGTCGTCGTGCAGCGGGTCGACGGCGACGACCTGCGCGCCGGCGGCGGTGAGCAGCTCGACGTGCTCGGCGTAGCCGAAGGTGAACGCCGCCCCGCCGGCGACGGCGATCCGCGGCGGCCGGCCGGCCCCGGCGCCTCGCCCCTGCCCGCCTTCCCCGATCACGGTGGACGTGGCGGTGGCGGTGGACGTGGCGAGGGCTGTGTCGGTGGCGAGGGCCGTGTCGGTGGCGAGGGCCGTGTCGGTGGCGAGGGCTGTGGCCGGATTCCAGGCCTCGGTGTGCAGCGGGGGGGCGGCGCGGGCGACCCGCAGCAGGCCGTCGAGGTCGCAGGAGGCGGCGACGAGGGCGCCGAGGCGGTCGACGGCGTCGAGGGCGGCCGGGCGGCGTTCGGCGGCGGGCACGAGGCCCAGGTGACGCGACGGGGTGTGCACGGACTGTTCGCGGGGGACGGCGCCGAACACCGCCATCCCGATGTCGGCCAGCGCCTCGGTGAGCAGTGCGCGGTGGCGCGGCGAACCGACCCGGTTGAGGATCACCCCGGCCAGGTGGATGCGCCGGTCGAACGCGCGGAACCCGGCGACGAGCGCGGCGATGGACCGGGCCGCGCCGGAGACGTCGACGACGAGGATGACCGGAGCGTCGAGCAGCCGGGCGACATGCGCGGTGGAGGCGTGGTCGGCGGCCTCGCCGGGCTGCGGGCGGGCGACGCCGTCGAACAGGCCCATCACCCCCTCGACGACGGCGACGTCGGCGCCGGCCGCGCCGTGGGCGAACAGGGGGGCCAGGCGTGCCTCGCCGCACAGCACCGCGTCGAGGTTGCGTCCGGGCCGGCCGGTGGCCAGGGCGTGGTAGCCGGGGTCGATGTAGTCGGGGCCGACCTTGTGCGGGGAGACGCGCAGCCCGCGGGCGCACAGGGCGGCCATCAGCCCGGTGGTCACCGTGGTCTTGCCGGCGCCGCTGGTCGGGGCGGCCAGCACGAGGCGGGGCAGGGTGAGCGGCGCGCTCACCATTCGATCCCCCGCTGCCCCTTCTGCCCGGCGTCCATCGGATGACGGATCTTGGTCATCTCGGTGACGAGGTCGGCGGCGTCGAGCAGCTCCTGCGGGGCGCGCCGGCCGGTGACGACGACGTGCTGGCGGCCGGGACGGGCACGCAGGGTGTCGACGACCTCGTCGACGTCGAGCCAGCCCCAGCCCATCGGGTAGGTCATCTCGTCGAGGACGAGGAGCCGGTAGGTCTCGGCGGCCAGGTCGCGGCGGATCTGCGCCCAGCCTTCGGCCGCGGCGGCGGCGGGGTCGCCGTCGGGGTCGACGCGGCCCTGCACCCAGCTCCAGCCCGAGCCCATCTTGTGCCAGTCGACGGTGCCGCCGGCGCCGGAGTCGGCGAGCACCCGCAGGGCGCGTTCCTCGCCGATGCGCCACTTGGCGGACTTGACGAACTGGAACACCCCGACCGGCCAGCCCTGCGACCAGGCGCGCAACGCCAGCCCGAACGCGGCGGTCGACTTGCCCTTGCCGTCGCCGGTGTGCACGATCAGTAGCGGTCGGTCGCGGCGTTCGCGGGTGGTCAGTCCGTCGTCGGGGACGCTGGCCGGCTGCCCCTGCGGCGCCATCTCAGGCCGCCTTTCTGGCGTGTGGGCGCGGGGTCGGCGGCGTCGGCCGGGTCGTCGGCGGCGGTGGGGTTGTCGGCGGCGGTGGGGTTGTCGGCGGCGGTGGGGTTGTCGGCGGCGGTGGGGTCAGCAGCGGCAGGGCGTCGAGTCCGATCGTGATCCCGCCGAGGGCGTGGGCGAGCCGGCCGGCCAGCCCCAGGCGCAGGAAGCCGCTTTCGCAGTCGACGACGACGCTGGCCAGCCCGCCGCGGCCCGCGGTGCCACCCGGGCCGCGCCCGCCGCGGGGCCGACTGGTGGCCGGTCCCCCCGCGCCACCGGCGGCGCGGACCAGGGCGCGGGCCACCGGCAGCGGGTCGGCGCCGGCGGTGGCGCGCCCGTCGGTGACGACGACGAGCAGGGCGCGCCGGGCCGGGTCCCGGCGGCGTTCGGCGCGCAGCACCTGCCCGGCGCGGGTGAGCCCGGCGGCCAGCGGGGTACGCCCGCCGGTCGGCAGCGCGCGCAGCCGGGCGGCGCCGACCTCGACGCTGGCGGTGGGGGCGAGCACGACCTCGGCACCGGACCCCCGAAAGGTGATCATGCCGATGCGGTCGCGGCGCTGGTAGGCGTCGGTGAGCAGGGCCAGCACGGCGGTGGTGACCAGGGTCATCCGCGCCTGGGCGGCCATCGATCCGCTGGCGTCGACGACGAACAGCACCAGGTTGCCCTCGCGGCCGACCCGCACCGCGCCGCGCCGGTCGGCGGGCAGCAGGATCGGGGCGGGCCCGCGTCGGCCGCGGGCGTGCTGGTGGGGGGCGGCGGCCAGCAGGGTGGCGGGCAGGTGCATCCCGGGGGCGTCGGCGGCGGTGGTGACCACCGCCCCGCGGTTGCCGCGGGCCAGGGAGCGGCGCCCGGCGGCCCCGGCGGCGCTGCCCAGGCCGGCGACGGCGAGCAGCCGGGGTCGAAACGCCGCCCCGGGCGCCCCCGCGACCCCCGCTCCGGCGGCGGCCGGGTCGGGCGGGGCGCCGCTTCGGGCGGATCCGGCGGTGATGGTCGGACGGTCCGCGAACGCAGGGCGCATCCCCGGCGGGAGGGTGAGGTGTCCCCCGCCCGCCCGGTGCCCGCGCCCCTCGGCATCGGCGCTGGCACCGAACGCGCCGGTGGGAGCGCGGTGCGGCGCGGCGGGCAGGCGCGGATCGTCGGCGCCGGGCGGTGCGTCCGGGCCCGTCGCCGGGTCGGCTCCGTGCGCCGGTCCCTGTCCGTCGAGCCCGGCCCCGGCACCGAGTGAGCCGCCGGGGCCGGTGCGGTCGTCGTCGCCGTCCGAGCCGCCGCTGCCGGGGCCGCCGCCGTCCGGGCCGCCGCGGTGCGGACCGTCGCGGTGCGGACCGTCGCCGTCGGGGTCGTCGTCCGGGTGCGGGCCCCGGCCGTCCGGGCCGAAGCCGTCCGGTCCACGGTTGTCGGGGCCGGTTCCGTCGCCGGTTGCGTCCTGGCGTGACCGTCCGCCGTCACCGGCCGTGCCGGCGGTGTCGCCGTCGGCCGTGCCGGCGGTGGCCGCGTCGGCGAGTTCGGCGTCGGCGGTGGCGTCGAGGCCGTCGAGCGCGGCGTCGAGGACGGCGTCGAGGGTGGCGTCGTCGAGGTCGGGGGCGTCGAACGGGCCCCGGCGGCGCCGATGCGGCAGGGCCAGGCGCGCGCCGGCGCGGATGTCCGCGGCGCGGACCGTGCCGTGCCCGGACCAGGCGGCCAGCGCCATCGCCGTCTTCGCCAGGACGACGTCCGCGCGCATCCCGTCGACGTCCAACCCGGCGCAGACCGCGGTCACCGCGCGCAGCGCCGCGTCGGTCAGGGTGACCGCCCGCAGGCGGGTGCGGGCGTCGGCGACCTGGGCGGCGAGGCGCGCCTCGGCCGGCGCCCAGGCGGCGGCGAACCCGTCGGGGTCGGCCTCGAACGCCAGCCGGCGGCGCACCACCTGCGCGCGCAGCGCCGGATCGCGGCTGGCGGCGACCTGCACGGTCAACGCGAACCGGTCGAGCAGCTGCGGGCGCAGCTCCCCCTCCTCCGGGTTCATCGTCCCCACCAGCAGGAACGACGCCGGGTGACGCACCGAGACCCCGTCGCGTTCGACGTGGGCGACGCCGAGCGCGGCGGCGTCGAGCAGCAGATCGACGAGATGATCGCCGAGCAGGTTGACCTCGTCGACGTAGAGCACGCCGCGGTGGGCGGCGGCCAACAGCCCCGGGCGCAGCACGCTGACGCCGTCGGCCAGGGCCCGGTCGAGGTCGAGCGAGCCGGTCACCCGGTCCTCGGAGGCGCCGACGGGAAGCTCGACGAGCCGCGCCGGGCGGCTGACCCCCACCGCGGCGGCCGGATGCGGCCCGTCGGGGCAGTCCGGGTTCGGCGCCTGCGGCGCGCAGGCGAACCGGCAGCCGTCGACCACCTGCACCGGTGGCAGCACGGCGGCCAGCCCCCGCACCGCGGTGGACTTGGCGGTGCCCTTCTCCCCGCGCACGAGCACGCCGCCGAGCGTCGGGCTGACCGCGTTGAGCAGCAGCGCCAGGCGCAGGTCGTCCATGCCCACGACGGCGGACAGCGGGAAGCTCACCACGCCCGCGCCGCCGCGACGACGTGCCGCTGCGGCCGCTCGGGCCGGTGGGACGGTGGTGCAGGCATGCCGATGTCCTCCCGGAGGGTCCTCGCCCTTGGTGATCACCCTGCGACGGCCGGAGTATCCTGGCTCCCGGATCGGCGCGCGCCCTCGGCCTTCCAGCCGCCTGACGCGGCCGTGACCCGTCGCCCCACCCGGCATCGGGAGATCATTCCCGGCCCGGGCGCGACGATCACCGGATGTGTCCTCCCGCGCCGCGTCGCGCCGGTGGGCCCATCCAGGAAGACGCACTTCCCGGTGACAGTGGCGGGACCGCGCCGGATTCGCACCGGCTTCCTCCCGAAGCCGTCGCGTCCGCCAGCATGACATATCCATCGAGTCGAGGAGGCCCACGCGGTGAGCGACGAGCCCCACCCGCCCGCGCCGGGCCGGCCCGGCGGCCCTGCCGAGCTGGGGCTGACCCCCGCCCACCCGCGGCTGGCGGCCGACTGCGGCAGCTGCTTCGCGCTGTGCTGCGTCGCCCCGGGCTTCGCCACCTCGGCGGACTTCCCGATCAGCAAGCCTCCGGGGACGCCGTGCCGGCATCTGAGCGCACGGCTCGACTGCTCCGTGCACGACGAGCTGCGCCCCCGCGGGTTTCGCGGCTGCGCGGTGTTCGACTGTTTCGGCGCCGGCCAGCAGGTCAGCCAGGTCACCTTCGCCGGCCGGGACTGGCGCACCCATCCCGCCGACGCGGCGCGGATGTTCGACACGTTCACGGTCATGCGCACCCTGCACGAATCCCTGCACCACCTCGGTGAGGCCCGTGCGCGGCTCGGTGAGGCCCACGCCCGGCTCGCCGACGCGGACCGCGCCGGTCTGCTCGCCGAGCTCGATGCCACCACGGCGGTGACGGTCACCCTGACCGGAGCCGACGCCGACACCCTGCTCGCCGCGGATCTGCCCGCCCACCGCCGCGCCGTCCACGGCCTGCTGACCCGCGCCAGCGCCCTGCTGCGCGCCGGGCTCATCGGCGCGCCGCGGTCGCGCACCCTCGGCGTCGACCTGGTCGGCGCGCGCCTGGCCGGCGCCGATCTGCGCGGCGCGGAGCTGGCCGGCCGCCTGCTGATCGAGGCGGACCTGCGCGGCGCCGAGCTGCGGGGCGCGGACCTGCGCGGGGCGGATCTGCGGGGCGCCGACCTGCGCGGGGCGGACCTGCGCGGGGCGCTGTTCGTCGTGCAGGCCCAGCTCGACGCCGCCCGCGGCGACGCGACCACCACTGCGCCGGCGCCCCTGACCCGCCCCGTGCACTGGGCGGCGCCCCCCACCCCGGCGCCCCCCGCCCCGGCGCCCCCCATCCCGGCAACCCCCACCTCGGCGACCCCAGCGGCGACCCCAGCGGCGACCGGCAAGCCGGCGATGCGGGCGGGCAGGCGTCGTGGGCGAGCCGGTCGCTCCGGGTCCGGCTCCGGCTCGTCGTCGTCGTTGTCGTGAGTCGCGGCGGGGTGTGTGGTTCGGCCGGCAGGGCGGGCCGCGCCGATGCCCGGCGCGTCCAGGCCGGCACCTGGAGGAGACGGAACGTGCATGCAGTACGCAGAGTTGTCTCGCGGGACCACCTGGAAGCCGTCGCGGCCGCGGCCTTCGGCACCCGGCACCGCCGTTCTCCCCCGCCTGCGGCCTCGAGCTGTTCGAGGCCGCCCACCGGCAGCTGGACGCCCTGGGAATCCGCACGCCCCGGATCCGGCTGACCGGCCGCAGCGGACGCCACTACCCGGCGGACATCGCCGTGGTCGAGGACGTGCCCGGCGGAACCCTGGAACAACGGCTGCGCCGGGACCCGCGCAGCGTGCAGGCGACCATGGCTCGCCTCGGCGAGACGCTCCGAGCGATGGCGCGCCACCGGGGCGCTTCGGTGGGCACTACCGGTGGCTGGGGCGCGGCGACCTCGACGAGCGGCGTCTGACGTCCTACACGGTGGCGATGCACCTGTCCCTCGTCGCCGGACCGTTGCGGCTACTCGACGGAGACTTCCCCGACCGTGCCCTCATGGCCGGTATCGCCGAGCACAACCTTCGCGCGGCCCTCGCCTTCGTGCCCGGACACGACCGCTGACACTGCTCCGCGCGCCAGGGCGGCCCCGCGGCGTTCGACTCGCTGGTGGGCCTGCGTCGCCGAGACGGTGAACAGCCGGGGGCGGCCAGCGGTGAGATCGTCGTCGCATGCAGCCAGGCACGCCCGTCGAGATGATCACCGTCCCGGCCGGGCGGGTGACGTTGTCGGATCGGCGTACGCGGCGCCGCTGGACGGTGGATCTCGCCGCGTTCCGGCTGGCGGCCTGCCCCGTCACCCAGGCGCAGTACGCGCGGATCACCGGCCAGCGGCCCAGCAGCATCCAGGGTGATCAGCTGCCGGTCGAGGGCGTGTGCTGGTGGGACGCCGTCCGGTTCTGCAACGCGCTGTCCCGCTGCGAGGGTCTGACGCCGGCGTACCGGTTGTCCATCGACGTCGGCGACGCCCACCTCGGCGACGACGGCGACGGCGGGGCGGGGGCGAGCAGGTCGCGTGGGATGCCGGTGCCGACGGGTACCGGCTCCCGACCGAGGCGGAGTGGGAGCACGCCTGCCGGGCCGGGACGGCGGGGGCGCGCTACGGCCGGCTCGACGACATCGCCTGGTATCGCGCCAACGCCGGCGAGCGGCCGCGGGACGTCGGCGGCCGGGCGCCCAACGCGTGGGGGCTGCACGACATGCTCGGCAACGTGTGGGAATGGTGCTGGGACGTCTACGACGCCGAGGTCTACGGCAGCTACCGGGTGCTGCGCGGCGGCGGGTGGTTCGACGAGCCGTGGAGCTGCCGGGCCTCGGTGCGCCGCCGCAGCCATCCGACGTTGCGCCTCGATGACGTGGGCCTGCGCGTCGCGCGTTCCCTGAGCAGGTGAGTGGCCCGCGCCCGCACCGCAGGACGGTCGAGTCGGCGGCCGAGGGCCTCGGTCACCAGCGGGTACAGAACGGCGTGGACCTCGTCGGGAGTGCCGGAGGCGGGCAGTTCGTGGAACGCGGCGGCCTCGGGCAGGTCGCGGTAGGCCTCGGCGAAGGCGGTCAGCCGGTCGAGGTCCTCGTGGTCGCGGCCGCGGCGTTCGACCCGCTGCTGGGCGAGCGTGGCCGGGGCGGTGAACAGCACCACCAGGTCGGGGAGGGGAAAGCGACGGTAGGCGGCGCGCACCCGCCGGGCGCCGTCGTCGTCGCCGGTGCCGTCGCCGCGCAGTCCCATGACCGCGTACTGGCAGTAGGTGTAGCGGTCCATGACCGCGATGCGGCCGGTGAGCCGGGACAGCGCCAGCGCCCGGGTGATCGCCAGGCCACGGTAGGTCGCCTCGACGGCGACGTGGACGCGGCGGCCGAGCAGGTCCGGGCCGTCGCGGCGGCCCAGCCTGCGGGCGAGCGGATCGAGCAGCGGCCGGCCGCCGCCGTTTTCGAAATAGCTGGCCGGCTGCCCGGCGGCGGTCAGGGTGCGGGCGAGCCGCCGCGCCTGGGTGGTCTTGCCCACCCCGTCGACGCCGAGTAACGCGATCACCGGGGGACGCCGTCGCCGCCACATCCGATGATCGTATCCACCGCCGCCGGGGCCGTCGGCGGGTCAACCGGACGGGGCGCCTTCGGGGGGCGCCGGGGGGAACAGGTCCCAGAGGATGGTGAGGCGGTCGGCGGCGGCGGTGGCCAGCAGGCGGCTGTCGGGGGCGAAGGCGACGTCCTGGACGGGGCCGGCGTGGGCCGGTAGGCGGTGGCCGGGACCGGGACGTTCGGGGTCGGTGATGTCGCGCACCGTCGCGGTGCGGTCGGCACTGGCGGTGGCCAGCAGGGTGCCGTCGGGGCTGAAGGCGACGGCGTGCACGGCGCGGCGATGGTCGGCGATCTCGGCGAGGACGGTCTCGGTGGTGGGGTCGGCCACCGAGTAGACCCGCACGGTGCGGTCCTTGCCGGCGACGGCGAGCAGGTCCCCGTCGGGGCTGAACGCCACGGTGAACACGGCTCCGCGGGCGCCGGACAGGGTCACGGTGGCGCTCGGGTGGGTGGGGTCGGCGAGATCCCACAGGGTGACCGTGCGGTCCTCGGCGCCGGTGGCCAGCAGGGTGCCGTCGGGGCTGAACGCCACCGCCCGCACGGCGCTGCGATGCCCGGCGAGGATCGCCGCGCGCCGTGGCACCCCCGGCTCGGCGAGGTCCCACAGCAGCACCGCCCGGTCGTCGCCGGCGGTGGCCAGCAGGGTGCCGCCGGGGCTGAAGCCGAGGTCGTGCAGGTAGCCGCGGTGGCCGGTCAGCGTCATCAGCGGCACCGGTCGGCTCGGGTCGGCGACCTGCCACAGCACGGTGGTGCCCGCGTCGCCGGCGGCGGCGAGGATGCGCCCGTCCGGGCTGAACGTCACCGCCCGCGCCCACTCCTGGTTGATCCGCCGGCCGTAGCCGACGGCGGCGACCAGCCGCGGGGGGTCGGGGAACGCCGCCTGCCACAGCCGGACGGTGGTGTCGGTGCCGCCGGTGGCGACCAGCGCCGCGGTCGGGCTGAAGCTGACGCTCATCGGATGGCCGCGTTCCTCGGGCAGCACGGCCAGGCGGCGGGCGGCAGTCAGGTCGCGCCCGGCGCCGCGTTCGCGGCGGGCACCGGCGCCGGCGAACATCGCGCCACCGCCACCGCCACCGCCACCGCCGACAACGCGGCGGCCGCTGCCGGCCGCCGCGCCGCCGGACGGCGGTGGGCCGGACGGCGGGTGTCCGCCGGCGTCGCCGGGGTGTGGGGTGGGCTCGGTGTCGGTACCGGCGAACGAGGTGGGGGGAAACGGCGGTGGGGTGAGGCCGGCCGCGGGCCGGGGGGCGACGACGGTGATCTGGCGCAGCAGCCAGTCGCGTGCCAGCGTCGCGTCCAGGCCGAACAGGTCGAAGGCGAGCAGGCCGGCGAACGGCGCGGGCCGCGAGCAGTCCTCGATCCGCACCAGGATGATCCGCCCGCTGCCGCTGCCGCTGCCGCTGCCGCTGCCGCTCGCGCGGGCCCCGGCCGTCCCGGCGGTGTTTGGCGTCCCGGCGGTGTGTGGCGGCCCGGCGTCGTGCCCGGACCGGGTCGGCGGATGCGCCCCCGCAGTCGTCGCCGTGCCCGCAGTCGTCGCCGCCGGTTCCGAGCCGACGGCCACGTCGGGCGTCGCCGTCGAGGCCGCCCGCGGGGACGGTCCCATCGCGGTCCCGGCGCCGGCCAGTGGTCGTCCCTGCCCGGCGGGACGGCCGCCCGTCGTCGCCGGGGCACTCAGCACGGTCAGGCCGCCTCCCGCGGGGGCCGATCGTGTCGTCTGCGCCCGATACGCCGCCGACCAGATGATGAGGATCTCCCCGCCGAGGGCGAGATGGCGGTCGAGATCGACCGGCGCGGGTCCCGCCGCCGTCCCCGCCACCGTCGCCGGCGGTCCGGGGGCGACTATCGGGTGGCTGAGCACGCGGTAGCCGGCGTGGGCGAGCTGCCAGCACAGCCAGCGCGCCCAGGCCGCGTCCGGCTCGGCGACGGCGTGGGAGACGATGAGGTCCCACGACGGCCCCGCCGAGGCCGCCCGTGCGTCGCCTCCCGGTGAACCGTCCAGCTCGCCGGGGCCGCCCCGACCGCCGGGCGCGGCGGCGTCCGCGCCCGTCCCGGGGCCCGGTTCCGCCGCGGCGCCACTGTTCACACCTGGCAGCCTGCCACGCCCACCCCGGCAACGAGAACATGACCATGCTGCAGGTCTCCCAGGGGTCGTCCCGGGGCGATCGGCCGGCCGTCCCGCCGCGACGGCGGCCGCGGGTGCTGGTCGGCCTCAGCTCTGGGCGGGTTCACCTCCCGACGAGTCGGCGTCACCGATGCCCTGCTCACCCGCGACCGCTGGGGCACGGTCCGTGCCCGGGCCGGGGCCGAGCTTCGGGTGGGTCGGTGGCGGCGAGGTGCGCAGCCACCGCCAGGCAGACGCCGGCGCCGGCGGGGTCACCGGGTCCGGCAGGGCGGGCGGGAGGTGGGGAGCCGGCGGAGTATGGGGGGCTGGCAGGGCGTGGGGGGCTGGCAGGGTGGCGCCGGCGGGACCTGGCCCGCTGGCGCCGGTCGACGCGTCCAGGCCGGTCGTCGGATCGGCGCCGGCGAGACCGGCAGGGGCGTCGGGACGGGCCAGGGCCCGGCGGTGCGCGGCGCGATGCTCGCGGATGGCCAGACGCAGCCGGTCGGCCGCGCCGCGCGTCACCGTGGCGAGCTGTCGGTCGAAGGCGGCCAGCTGTTCGTCGCACTGTGTGATGGCCAGGAGGTCCTCTGGGTGACGTCCACGTTCTGGATTGTCACGTAGTGTGGACATCCAGTGCAGGCAGGGGTTGAACAGACTGGCGCCGTCGAGCAGCGGCATGAGCCGCTCGGCCACCAGGCGCAGGTCCTCGTCGGAAAGGTCCTCGGCGCCGCCGGACCGCCCCAGTATCCGCATCGACTCCTCGATGTTGCGCCGGACATAGTCCTCGAAGGACAACTCGGGGGAACCTCCGTACGGGCAGTCCGTCGCGGCCGGAAAAGCTCTGTGATACAGCTCGGCGCAGGCCTCGAGTTGCGCCTGTTGTTCCTCCTCGGGATATCCGAGTCGTATCTCTGCCGCCAGGTAGGACCAGCGCTGCGACGGCGCGCCCGAACCGTCGCGGAAGAAGCGGCCGATTTTGGCCGCCAGATTTCGTTGTTCCGCTGTTGTTCCCTGGCGTTGCAGGTAGCGAGCGATCGCACCCAGTGACACTCCGTGGCGCTTGTACCGTTCGTAACGATCCTGCAGCAGCAGCGCGAGCGGGGATCCTGCCTGCGTGACCGGCTCCTGCTGCGGTTGACCCGACATGCGCCTTCCTCACTCTCCGTTCGTTCCCGGGCACGCAGGCCCCGACATCCGATATGGCACGCGGTGCCGTATCGGGCTGGTGTGATCGACCGGCCGCATACGGCACGGCAGGCTGAATGCAACATTCGATGTCGCATTCCCCGGCGCCACGGACGTCCTCTCCGACGGTTGATGCGGCGTCTTGCCATGCATTCGTGCCGCTCGATAAGAAGGGTACGCACAGCCGGAATCGACGCCGACGTTGTCGACGGTGTCGTCGGTGACCCGGCCAGCCCTGACCCACCCGGTCGGGTCGGAACCCGCCGGACGCGCCCGAGCGAGGAGCAGCCCTCATGACACGCCGCCGCCCGCGTACCCGTTCGCGCACTCGCCCGCGTGGCCCCCGCCCGTCGCGCCACCCTCGCGCGCGCTGCGGCCGCGCTCCCCGCACCTGCCGGCTTGCCGTCACCGTCCGCAGCCGTACCGCACTCCCCCGGGCCCACGATCGGCCCTCCACGGCGCGACGCTGCGTCACCGTCGGGGGTCGTCGGTCGGCGCGGGTGGTCGCCGCACGTACGCGTCGCGGCGGCGGCGACAGTCGGGTCCGCACCGGGCCGGGCGGGCCGGGTGGGGGTGGCTGGTGCGGCGGCGTGATGATCGTCGCGTCGTCCGTGGCCGCGGTCGGGCTGGTCCGCACGGGGCTGGCCGATCTCGGCGCCGTCGTCCTCCAGCTCTGGGGTGTCGGTGTCGCCTGCGCCGTCGAGAGGTTCCGGCGGCGCTGACACGCCCGCCGGGTGAGCAGGCCCCGACGGCCCTGCGCCCCAGGGGCCCTACCGCCCTGGGCCCTACCGCCCCCGGGTTCTACAGGCCGACGCGGCCGGAGGGGTTGTCGCGGTCGAACAGGCGCCCGGCGCGGACGTAGCCGTCCAGCGACGCCGAGGAACGCCAGCGGCCCTGGCGCATGATGGAGCGGTCGGCGACGCCGGCGCGGGCGGCGGCGGTGGCGAATCCCGAGCGCAGCGAGTGGCCGGCGAAGTCGGCGGGGTCGAGGCCCGCGGCGGCGACGCGGCGCTGCACCACGCGGGCCACCGACCCGGGGTAGAGCCTCGTCGCGCCGACGTGGCCGTGCCGGCTGACCGCGCGAAACGCCGGGCCCTGGCGCAGGTCGGCCGCCTGCGCCCAGGCCCGCCACGCCCGCACCGGGCAGGTCGGCCGGTAGGAGCCGTAGGCGATGCCGACGAGTGCTCCTTCGCCCTCCTGGTCGGTCTTGGACCGGCGGACGGTGAGGATGAGACCGTCGGCTGTCTCCACCAGGTCGGCGACGTCGAGGCCGACCAGTTCGCTGCGGCGCAGGCAGCCGGCGAAACCGACGAGCAGCAGGGCCCGGTCGCGGATGTCGGCGAGGTCGTCGTCGCGCAGGCCCGCCACGACCCGGGTGAGCAGGTCGGTGTCCAGTGCGGTCTTGCGGGTGGGGCGCACCCCGCGGGTGCGTCGGATGCCGTCCCAGACGGCGCCGACCTCGGGGGCGGCGGCCGGGTTGGGATGCTGGGCGAGCTGGTGGGCCACGGAGATCGCGGCGAGGCGGCGACGGATCGTCGAGGGCTTGTAGCCGGCGTCGGCAAGCGTGGCCAGGTAGCCGGCGACGGTGGCCGCCGTCGCCGGCAGGGCGCTGGGCGCGGCCGGCCGGCGGGCGCACCAGGCGCGGAACTGGCGCAGGTCGCTGTCGTAGGCGCGCCACGTCGACGCCGACCGTGACGCGCGGGCGTAGTCGCCGACGCGCGCGGCCAGTTCGGCGGGCAGCGCGAGCGGCGCGGCGCCTCCGGCGGTCGATCCGCCCGGCATCGGCACGGGCAGCGGCCGCGCCACGTCGTCGATGTCGGCGTCGACCGGGCCCGCGCCGACCGTGCCGGCGATGTCGGTGGCGGTGGACCGCCCGTTCTCGTCGTTCACCGGGGCACGGACCGGCGGTGCAGCGTCATCACGACCCACCCTAGTGCCGCGTCGGCCGCGTTCGCCCCGGCGACGACGCTGGTGGCGGTGGAGCCAGGAGCTGTTGTGTGGGCCCCTGGTGCCACGGACGGCGTCGATCGGCCCGCGGAAACGGCTGTGTGGCCGGCCAGGTGACGCTGGAACAAGGCATGGGCCCGTGGGCGCACTCGCCCATGCGGTCGCGGACCTGCGCGGGCTTGCGGGCTCGTGCCGGTCACGGTCGCCCCGAGTGGCCCCTGGCCGCCGCCCGTGAACGCGGCCGCGTCGGCGGGGTGGGGCCGGAATACGAACGAGACGTGCCGCGTCCTTGTTTCCCCGCTGGTAGAAACCAGCGGGGGTTGCCTTGAGAGGGATCGTTGGGATTCCGTCATCCTGGCCCCGTGATCGTCGAGGTGTGTGTTGGCATCGATCGACCGCACCGCCTACCCGAGGTTCCGCGGAACCGTCGCGGCGCGGGAGCTGGTTGAGCCGTTCACACCCACGGTGGGCGAGGTCGGCTGGGCGCGAGGGAGGACGACCGCTGACCAGACCTTCCTCGTGCTGGTGATAGGGCTGAAGTGCTGTCAGCGGATGCGCTGTTTCCCTGGCCTGGACGAGGATCCCGACGCGGTGGCCGGTCATCTCCGCACCGCGCTGGGACTGCCGGACGTCGTCGCCATCAGGTTGGACCTGGCCCCCGGAGCGCTGTTTCCCACCGCGCCGGTGTGACGCCCCGGTGGCCTAGGGTGAACGCATGACTGATGCGGCGGGCCGGGTCGAACCGTCCGGGGTGTGGGCCACAGCCGTGGGCGTGGCCCGGGTGAGGGCGATGGAGACGGCACGCGAGCAGCCGCTGTTCCGGGACCCGCTGGCGCTGGCCTTCGCCACGGCCGGCGGAAGAGGCCCCGGGACGCTGTCGCCCCCGCGCGCGGACGAGGCGGCGCGGCGCCGCTGGCTCGAGGTGGCCCTTTCGATCGTCATCCGGACGAAGTTCCTGGACGACCTGCTGAACCGGGCGGTCGCGTCCGGCGTCCGGCAGGTCGTGCTGCTCGGAGCCGGGATGGACAGCAGGGCCTTCCGGATGGACTGGCCTACGGGGACCCGGCTGTTCGAGGTCGACACGGCCGAACCGCTGGGCTTCAAGGCCTCGGTGCTGCGTCAGGAGCGGGCCGTTGCGCGCTGCGAGCGGATCACCGTCCCGGTCGACCTGCGCGAGGACTGGCCCGGCGCCCTGGCCGCCGCCGGGCACGATCCGGCGCAGCCGACGGTGTGGATCGCCGAGGGACTGCTGATCTATCTGCCCGCCGACGCGGTGCAGTCGCTGCTGGAACGGGTCGGCGCGCTGTCCGCCGCAGGCAGCAGGATGGGCCTGACACTGGGCACGCGCGGTGTGGTCGAACGCTTCCGCGGGGACGCCGCTGCGGGATCGGCAGCGTCGATGTGGGTCTCGGAGATGCCGGAGGACCCGGTCGGCTGGCTGGACGGCCTCGGCTGGCAGGCGGAGACCTTCACCCTGCGTGATCGCGCCGCGGCCTACGGGCGTCCGCTGCTCACCCCGTCGCAGCAGGACGAGGGCACCGGCGCACTGGTCTCGGCGGTGCGCACGGCGCACTGAGCACGTCGAAGGCTTTCCGCTCCTCGGTGAGCATGGCGAGTTCGATGCCGCGGCCGAGCCGTTTGTGTTCGTGGACGACGAGCGGCGGGCGTCGGCACGCTGAGCACCTTGGCGAGCTGGGGCACGAGCCGGAAGCGGGCGGTGTGGTCCTGGATGGCCACCTTGCCCTGCCGGTCCGAGACGTCAGGGACCACCGGCATACGGCAGAAAGGCGACAATGAGGAGGTGATTGAGGCGAGAGAGCGGGTTTCCTTGTGAATCACGAGCAGCGCATCCCGGCTCCGACCTCGCGGCTCGCGTTCCGCCCGATGACCACCGACGACCTCGACGACATGGCCGCGCTCCTCGGCGACCCGGACGTGATGCGGTACTACCCGCGTACCAAAGGCCGCGACGAGGCCCTGGCCTGGATCGACTGGAACCAGCGTCTCTACCGGCAGGAAGGCTTCGGGCTCTGGCTGGTCACGCTGCGGTCCACCGGCGAGTTCGTCGGCGACTGTGGCCTGACCCCCCAGGAAGTCGAAGGAACCACCGACATCGAGATCGGCTACCACGTCCGCATCGATGCCCAGGGCCACGGCTACGCCACCGAAGCTGCCACCGCCTGCCGAGACCTCGCCCGTGACGTCCTCGAGATCAGGCGTCTCGTTGCGATCATCCACCCGGACAACACGCCCTCCCAACGTGTGGCCGAGAAGACCGGTCTCGCCCACGAACGCGACGCCATAGCCCGCTCAGGCCAGCAGGTACGCATCTACGCCACAGCCCTGTGACGGGCCAGGACGCGATCCCCCGCCCCCCGGGGCCGTCGCCGGCCCACGCCCCGTGACACCCACCACTGATCGCCGGTTTCGGTTGATGCGGCGGACCGCCCGCAAGTCGTCCGGATCCCACCGGGAGGGTCCGAGGCCGATCCACGGAGGCGGACAGTCGGCTTTGCTCGTTCCAGATGCTGTTTCGTCAGACCCGTAAGGCCTGTGCAGCACTTCCCGAAACAGCCGTCCTGCTGGTCCAGGCGAGCGACCGGGACAGAGAAGGTCCCCTGTTGCCCGCGGGGACCTTCCTGCATCGACGATTCGCATCAACATCAGGGCAGCTTCATCAAACCGGACCGCCACCACCCGGCCGGACGCGACCTGCACCCGAGCACACCAGCGTCCCGGCCCGCTCCACCGACGCGACGGGGCGAAAACTGTCGGAGGGCGGCCCTATCGTCAGCGCCGTCGGCGTTCACCGGCCGCCGCCGTGGCGGCCGCAGAGGGGAGGGCGGCGCATGCATCAGGCGGATCCACGGGCGGAGCAGATCGAACGTGGCCTCGAACTGGCCCGCGGCGGGCGGCGGCAGGCTGCCCGCAGCCTGCTCGCCGCCGTGTGGCGGCAACTCAGCCCGGTCGACGACGCGCCCCTGCGCGCCGACTGCGCCCTGGCGATGGCGGCCCTGCAGGACGATCAGCACGACCGGCTCGCCTGGCTGCTGCGGGCGCTGCGCGCCGGGGAGCACGTGCGCGAGCTCCAGGTAGCGCGTCGCGGGCTGCCCCTGCCGCTGCCGGCGTTCTATCCGACGCTGCTGCGTGACCTCGCCGACGCCTACCGGCTGGTCGGCGACGACGCCGGCGCCCGTGCCTGCGAGCAGCGCGTCGCCGCGGGGGTCGCCGGGATCCGCCGGCTCGGTGACGTCGCGTTGCAGGAGATCGCAGCGTTCGCCGTGTCCCGGATGACGGGACGCCACGGGGTGCCCATGCCGGTGCAGGACCCGTGGGCCCGCTGACCCCGCCCGCGACGGCGGCCGGCGGACCGGCGGGGCGGGTGCCCCGAAGGTGGCGCTCGGGTAGGGTTGGTGGTGGAACTCCGCTTGCCGTGCTCCGCGCACCACGTCGCAGAGGGAGCCGGCTGCTCGCCCGGGCGAGCAGGAGGTGGCGACAGCAGTGTCGGCTGCCCACCTTTCGGAGATCATCATGGACCTCGGTCTTGGCCTGCCCATCAGTGACCCCGCCCGCCTGCTCGACTGGGCCGTCCGCGCGCAGGCGGCCGGCTTCGACTCCCTGGCGCTGCTCGACCGGCTCGCCTTCGACAATCCCGAGCCGCTCGTCGCGCTGGCCACCCTCGCCGGTGCCACCACCAGCATCCGGCTGCAGACCGAGGTCCTGCTCGGCCCGCTGCGGGCCACCGCGCTGCTGGCCAAGCAGGTCGCCACCGTCGACCGGATGTCACCGGGCCGGTTCGTCCTCGGCGTCGGCGTCGGCGGCCGCGCCGACGACCATGGCGCGGCGGGAACGCCGATGCACCGCCGTGGGCGGATCCTCGACGACCAGCTCGTCGCGCTGCGCGCGATCTGGGCCGGCCAGCCCTACCACGGCGCCCCGATCGGGCCGCGTCCCGCGACGGCGGGGCGGGCCGCCGATCCTCGTCGGCGGGTTCGCCCCGGCGGCGCTGCGCCGCGTCGCGCGCCACGGCGACGGTTTCGTCTGCGCGGCACCGCTGGCCTGGGCCGGGCCGCTGGTCCACGCGCTGGGCGAGCAGTGGGCCGCCGCCGGGCGCGGCGGGCGGCCGCGGCTGGTCTGCCAGGTCAACGTGGCCGTCGGCGGGCCGGACACGCTCACCCGTGCGCGGCGGGCCATCGCGGACTACTACGCCTTCGCCGGCCGGCCGGGGTGGGGCGAGCCGCTGCACGACCCCGGCGAGATCGTCGACACGGTCGCCGCCTACGCCGACTTCGGCGCCGACGAGCTGGTGCTCTACTGCTATGCCGACGACCCCGCGCAGGTCGACACCCTCGCCGCCCTCGTGCGCTGAGCCCGCCGGCGGGAGCCTGCGCCGGGCCGGCCACCCTCCATCGGCCCGGCGCAGGCTACGAACCCCGCCGTGCCCCCGTGGCGCGCCGGCGGGCCAGGCGGCGCAGGCCGTGGATGGCCAGTCCGACGGCGAGCAGCCCGAGCCCGCCGAGCACCGCCGGGACGGGCAGGGCGAACGCCAACAGCGCGCAGCCGACCAGGCCGGCGGCGGGTACCACCCGCGCCGGGCGGCCCTCCTCGGCGCGCAGCGTCCAGGCGCTGGCGTTGGCGACCGCGTAGTAGACCAGCACCCCGAAGGAGGACAGCCCGATGGCCGCCCGCAGGTCGGCCAGCCCCGCCAGCACGGCGACGACCGCGCCGACGGCCAGCTCCGCGTGATGCGGCACGCCGACGCGGGGGGCCACCGCGGCCAGCGTGGCGGGCAGATGCCCGTCGCGGGCCATGGCCAGCGTCGTGCGCGACACCCCGAGGATCAGCGCGAGCAGCGACCCGGCGGCGGCCAGCACCGCCCCGACCCGCACGACCCCGTCGAGCCCCCCGGCACCGGCGGCGCGCACGGCGTCGGCCAGCGGGGCGCCCGCCGCGGCCAGCCGCTGCGGACCGAGCACGGCCAGCACCGCGACGGCGACCAGCAGGTAGACGACGAGGGTGATCGTCAGCGCGGTCGCGACAGCGCGGGGGATCGTGCGCGCCGGGTCGCGGACCTCCTCGCCGAGGGTGGCGACGCGGGCGTAGCCGGCGAAGGCGAAGAACAGCAGCCCGCCGGCGCGCAGCACCCCGCCGGCCCTCACCGCTCCACCGTCCGCGTCCGTTGCGAGGCGGCCCGGGTCCGCTGCGCCCGAGGCCAGGCAGGCCACGACGACCGCGGCGAGCACCGCGAGCACCACCGCGACGATCAGCCGAGTCAGCAGCGCGCTGCGATGCACCCCGGCGAGGTTCGCCGCGGTCAGCGCGACGACCGCGACGACGGCCACCGCATGCCGGTGCGCCGGCCAGGCGTACTCGCCGACGGTGAGCGCCATCGCCGCGCACGACGCCGTCTTGCCGACCACGAACGCCCAGCCGGCGAGGTACCCCCAGAGCTCCCCGAGCCGTTCGCGGCCGTAGACGTAGCTGCCGCCCGACGTCGGGTAGCGCGCGGCGAGGCGCGCCGACGACGTGGCGTTGCAGTAGGCGACGACCGCGGCCAGGCC
Organism: Frankia alni ACN14a; assembly: GCF_000058485.1. Taxonomy (NCBI): domain Bacteria; kingdom Bacillati; phylum Actinomycetota; class Actinomycetes; order Frankiales; family Frankiaceae; genus Frankia; species Frankia alni. The sequence continues at coordinate 3,990,595 of NC_008278.1, read as the reverse complement.
CAGCGCCACCAGCAGGCCCGCCCCCGACCCGGCCGCGCGCGCCGCGGGGGCGAAGGCGGTGAACACCCCGGCGCCGATCATCGCCCCGAGCCCGATCATCACCGCGTCACCCGGCCCGAGGCGGCGCACGAGCCGCCCGGGAACGCTCGGCGCACCGGCCGCGTCCATGCCCGTCATCGTGTCGCCGGCGCCCCGGGCGCGCCCGGCGGTTCGCCCCACAGGCGCAGGAACCGGCCGCGGCCGGCGGGCAGGGCGCCGACGGGGGGTGAAACGCCGCTCAGCCGCTGTGGACGGTCATGCCGTGGCGGGCGGCGAGGGCGGCGAGGTCGGGCACTCCGAACTCGGCGGTCAGCTCGTCGAACCGGGCCACCTTGTCCGCGCCGAAACGGCGGACGTGGCCGCGGTAGGCGTCCACCGTCAGGAAGCTCGTCGGACGGCTCTTGGAGTGGAACTTGTCGGCGTACATGACCAGCCGTTCCTCGACGGTCTGGGCGAGGTAGTCCCCCGGCGGCAGCGGCAGGTCACCGGCGGCGATGTCGGCGCGGGTCAGCCCGACGCCGGTGTGGCAGGAGGCGAACCGGCAGACGGTCTCGGGCAGGCCGTCGGCGGCGAGCAGTTCGTGGCCGAGCACCCCGTGGCGCAGGTACTGGGCGTGATCGAGCTGGCCGGCGTCGTCGTAGAGCCGGTAGACGCCGATGTCGTGCAGCAGCGCCCCGGTGCGCACCAGCCCGGCGTCGGCCGCCGGCGCGGCGCCGGCGGCCAGCAGCCCGGCGGCGATGTCCCACACGATGCGGCAGTGGGTGTGCACGAGGGTGAACGCCGGCTGCGTCGGCGCGTGTCGGCGGTGCAGCTCGTCGGCGTCCACGGCGACGTCCCACGACGGCTGCGGCGTGATGACCATGGCAGGACGGTACCCGAGCGCGGGGCGCGGCGGACCGGGCCTCACGCCACCCGTTGGGCGCGGCGTGCCCAGGCCTGGTCGAGGGTGCGGGCGAACAGGTCCGTCGGGCGCGCCCCGGACACCGCCAGGGTGCGGTCGACGACGAAGAACGGCACGCCGGTGACGCGCATGTCGTGGGCGGCACGTTCGTCGGCGAACACCCGCTCGGCGTAGTCGTCGCCGGTCAGGACCCGGCGCACCTCGGCGGCCGGCAGACCGGCGGAGGTGAACACCTCGACGGCGATGTCGTGGTCGAACACGTCCCGGCCGGCGCCGAAATGCGCCTGGTTGAGGGCGGTGACCGCCTCGGCCTGCCGGCCCGCCTCGCCGGCCAGGTGCAGGACCCGGTGCAGGTCGAAGGTGTTGCCGTTGCGCCGGTCGGAGCGGTAGGCCAGCCCCTCCTGGCGGGCGGCGTCGGCGACGCGGTGCTCCATGCCCTCGATCTCGGCCGCCGGGACGTCGCTGAACTTGCGGGCCAGGGCGACGAGCAGCGATTCGGACCGGCCCCGGGGCAGGGTCGGGTTCAGCTCGTAGGAGTGGAAGCGCACCTGCACCTCGTCGCGGTGGGCGAACGCGGCGAGCGCCCGGTCGAACCGGGCCTTGCCGACGTAGCACCACGGGCAGACGACGTCACTCCAGATGTCCACACGCACGGCGGATCACCATCCTCTTCTCACCGCGTCTCGTCCGCGGCTCCCAGGCTCCGACGATCGGTGCACCGCAGCACGGCGGACCCTCGGCGTCGCCACCGGTTCGAGTGAACACCACCGGCGTTGCACCGCGGCCTGCCCGCTACTGATGAACCGCGCACACCGCCCACGGGAACCCACATCGGACAGGGCCGCGTGCCGACGACCCCGCCCACCCGGCCCGGGTCGATCCCGGGTCGATCCCGGGTCGGGGTGCGCCGCGGCCCGTGTTCGCCATCCTGCGCGGTGAACGGCCGACGGCGGCATGGTCCGTGCTGTGCGCGTGCGGCGGCGAGATCGGGCGGGATCGGGCGGGATCGGTTCGCATCGCCGGGGTGCGGCCGGCCGGGTGTGCCGCCGCCACGCCCGGCGCCCGACGCCCGGACGGGTGGCGCCGACGGCGGGCCGGCGCGACGGCGCAGGTCAGCCCACAGGCGGCGAACCGAGGGCGATGGGGCCGGGTCGAACCGCCGCGGGCGGCGTCCACCGCGGCGTCTGTGCGCCGGCCACGGCGGGAATCGGCGCCAATCGGCACCCGCCCGGCGCCGGTCGCCGATTCCCTCGCCAATGGCGATGCATATGCGCGGTGTTTCCGGTGGGGTGTGGGCGCCCGCGGCACGGGCGGACGCCCCGGTGCCGCAGCCGGAGCGGCTCGTGCCGGTGGGCGGTCCGCGGCGCGCGGGACCGGTGCGTCCATGCCACCCCGGACCGGGAGCCACGTCCGGTCACCCCCCGGCGGCGCCCGCCCGGCACGTCCGGCCGCCGCATCCGCCGCCGCACCGGGCCGCCGCATCCGCCCGGCACATCCGCCCGGGGCCCCGGGGCCCGATCTGGTGGCCGCGGCGCCCGACCAGCATCGGCCATTCCGTTACGCCCAGGCGCTGGACGATCCCGAGGGGTACCGGCACCGCCGGGAGCGAGGTTACGCAGACCCACTCCCTGCGTGGCAGGGGTGTGTTCGAAGGGGGCGTGAAGTCCGGTCCTGCTCGCCGAGGGGGACCCGTTCGCCGTTCGCCGCGACGCGCAGGGTACGGCGGGCCGCGGTGAGCAGCATCAGCGCCAACAGATCGGCCACCCGGCCACCTCACCGTCGCCCGGCAGCAGGGCGCGGAGCAGCCGGGTCAGCCGGATCGCCTCGGCGGTCAGGTCCTGGCGTACGGGATCGGTGTCGGGCCCACCGGCCAGGCGTCAGCGCGACCCGGTGGGCCGGCCGTCCGCGGCGCTGTCCGCGGTCGACGCCGGCCCGGTGACCGGTGCGGCGGCACCGGGAGCGGCGGGAACCGGCGGGGCGGTGTCGACGGCCGGGGCCGGCGCCGTCACCGTCGGCGCGGCGGGGTGCACGACGGCGGGGTTCACGGGCGCGCCGGGAGCTGTGGCGACCGCAGCGGGGTGGTCGTCGTCGTGCAGACCCTTGATCTCGGACTTGAAGATTCGCAGCGAGCGGCCCAGGGAGCGGGCGGCGTCGGGCAGCTTCTTCGCCCCGAACAGCACCACGACGACGACGATGATGATGAGCAGCTCAGGCGTACCGATGTCACCCACGAAAACCATCCTACGGACGGGGTCGGACCCACCGCCGGCCTCGAGGGCATGCTACGGCCGGCCGCGCCGGCGTGGCGACGGGCGGGGGCATCCGGCCGCCCGTCCCGCCCGTCCCGCCCGTCCCGCCCGTCCCGCCCGTCCGACCACAGCGGTGATGTTTGACGGATCGTCGGCGGCGGGTACACCGGCGTCGATCTCATCGCCGATCATCGGCAGCCCCGCCGCTGATCCTCACCTGTCGGAGGCCCGCTGTGCTCTGGACCCTCATCACCTGGGTGGTACTCGGTCTCATCGCGGGGGCCGTGGCCCGCCTGCTCGTGCCCGGACCCGATCCGATGAGCATCCCCGCCACGATCCTGCTGGGCGTCGTCGGCTCGTTCGTCGGCGGCTTCCTCGGCTACGTCCTGTTCGACAAGGACTTCGGCGAAGGGGCGTTGCAGCCCTCCGGCGTCGTCGGGTCCATCCTCGGCGCCATCGTCGTGCTGCTGGTCTGGCGGGCGGTGGGCGGACGCCGCCACGCGCTGCACCGCTGACCCCCCGCCCCCGGCGACCCGCCGCATCTGCGCCGACCCGCCGCGTCCCGGCCACGACACCAGGCCCGGCTCCCCGCTCCCGGGGCGCCGGGCCTCGTCGGTTCAGGCGGGCCGCGCGGATCAGAGCAGTTCGGCGGCCAGTGCGCGCCACTGCTCGACGGTGGGACGGCCCGTGCGGGCGGCCAGGTCGACGTCGGCGGAGATGACCTGCACGGCGACGTGGTCGGCGCCGGCGTCGAGATGGTCACGCACACGCTGTGCGGCCTGTGCGGGGGTGCCCCAGGCGTAGAGGGCGTCGACGAGCCGGTCGCTGCCGGACCCGGCGACGTCGTCGGCGTCGAAGCCCAGGGTCTGCAGGTTGGCGACATAGTTGGGCATGGTGAGGTAGTACTGCAGGTTCGACCGGGCCAGCGCGCGGGCGTCGCCGGGATCGGTGGCCAGCACGACCTTCTGGTCGGGGGCGAGCAGTACACCGTCGCCGAGGGCCGCGCGGGCGGCGACGGTGTACTCGGGGGTGACCAGGTAGGGATGGGCGCCGCGGGCACGGCGCGCGGACAGCTCGAGTGCCCGGGGCCGCAACGCCGCAAGGACCCGCGCCTGGGCGGGCACCGGCGTGTCGGCACCGTCCAGCCCGTCGAGGAACTGCCCGAGGTGGGCCAGCGGCCGGGTGTACTCGCGGCCGAGTCCCGCCACGACCCGGGCGTGACTGATGCCGAGTCCGAGCAGGAACCGGTCCGGGTAGGCGGCGTCGAGGCGATGGTAGGCGGCGGCGAGCGGGGCCGGCTCGGTCGTCCACACGTTGACGATCCCGGTGGCCACGGCCAGCCGGCTGCTGGCGGCGAGCACCTGCTCGGGCAGGGCCAGGTCCGCCGCGGCGGCGCCGAGCCACAGCGCGCCGTAGCCGAGGGCGTCCAGCTCCGCCGCCGCCGCGGCGACGGCGTCCGGTTCGGTCCAGGCAAACGACGGCGACCACACGCCCACCCGCCCCAACAACACCGCCATGACGGTTCTCCTCTCGTCCGCGCCGCTGCCGGCGCCGGCCTCGGGCCCTCGCTCGGCCCGGACCTCCCTCACGATGTGTTCGACGGACACCGAACACATTCGCCCTAGTGTACGACGGCGATCTAACAGGGTGGGGCGGGGGTCGGGCCGCGAATCCGCTCGTGATCTGCCGCCACCCCGAACCCGGTGACACCGGACCGCGAGGGCAGGCCGGCGGCCGCCTCGTCGACCGGTAGAGTCGCCCCGGACGGTGCCCGCCCTGCGGCGGCTGCCGGCGGCGGTGGGGCCCGCCGTGGTCGAACCGCGGCGACGCGCCGCCAACGGTCCCTGCGTGTACACCGCCGCGCCCGACTCCGCCGGTCGCCCGCCCACGCAGGGAGGAACCTCATGGCCGAGCGGCCCGCGCCGCGACGCACCCCCCGCGCGCGGCCCGCCGTCTGCGCCGCCCCCGCCCCCGCCACCGCGGCCCCAGCGGGCACAGGAGCCAGAGCCGAGGTCGCGACGGATCCCGAGACCACAGTCGATCCCGAGGACGCCACGGACGCGGCCGATCCCGACGTCGACCTGCACCTGCCGGCGCAGCGCGCCGAACTGCGCGCCCACCCGGTGCCGCTGCTGGGCGTGATCGCTGCCGGTGGTGCCCTCGGCGCCTGCGCCCGCTACGGCGCGGCGCTGGCCTGGCCGACCCAGCCCGGGGCGTTCGGTTGGACCACCGTGGCGGTCAACGCCGTCGGCTGCGCGGCGATCGGCGTGCTCATGGCCCTGCTGGCCGCCGGCCACCTCGCCCACCCGCTGGCCCGCCCGTTCCTCGGCACCGGGATCCTCGGCGGGTTCACCACGTTCTCCACCTACGCCGTCGACGTCGAGGGGCTCCTCGACGACGGTCGGCCGCTGCTGGCCCTGGCCGCCCTGGTGCTGACGCCGACGGTGGCGCTCGCCGCGGTGTGGGCGGCCACGGCCGCGACCCGCCGGCTGCTGCGGCCCGGGCAGCGACGGCGGTGAGCTGGCTGCTGGTGATCCTCGGCGCGGCGGTGGGCGCCCCGCTGCGCTACCTCACCGACCGGGCCGTGCAGGCCCGCCACGACAGCCCGCCGCCCTGGGGCACGATCACGGTGAACACGGTCGCCAGCGCCGTGCTCGGCCTGGTGACCGGCGCGGTCGGCGCCGGCGCCGCCTCGTCGCGGGTGGCGCTGCTGGTCGGCACCGGGCTGTGCGGGGCGCTGAGCACCTACTCGACGCTGTCCTACGAGATCCTGCGCCTGGCCGAGGGCGGCCAGCGCCGCCTCGCCGTGTTCACCGTCGCCACCAGCCTGCTCGTCGGGGTCGGCGCCGCCGCGGCCGGCGTGGCTCTCGCCCGCGCCCTGTGGGACTGACCGCGCCCCCCGCGCCTCCCCACCCCCCATGCCTCCCCACCCCCATGTCTCCCCACCCCCCACAGCGGACATCACCCCCGCCCTGGCCCCGGCGCGGCACCCGCCGATCCGAGCGGCGGGGTCGGTCGCGCCCCGCGGCCCCGCCCGGACCTACCCTTCTGCCCGTGCAGACGCCGACCTCCTCCGCCCGCGGCGCCGTGCGGCCCGCCACCTGCGTCCCGCCGACCCCGCACCGCCGCCCGGCCACCCGCCCGGCCACCCGCGCGGGCCATCGGCCGGGACGCCCCGTGCGAGGCCACCCGGGACGCCTCGTGCGGCGTCGGAGGCTGCACACGCCGGTGATCATCGCCGTGGCCGGGATCATGGTGATCGGGCTGCTCGCCGGCTGCCATTCCGGCGCCGGCGCCGACGGCCCCACCCGTGCGGACGCCGCGGCCCGCCCCGCCCCGGCGGCCACCACTCCCGCGCCGTCCACCCCCGCGCCGTCCACCCCCGCGGCTGCCGCGGCCCCGACGCGGCCCGCCGCCGCGGCGCCTGCCGCGACGACGCCGTACTGCGGGGCCAGCCGCTACGTCGAGGAGATCGTCGTCGAGCAGTGGGCCGACGGCCGGCTGCGGATCTCGGTGCGGCCCACCTCCGCCGCCCGCCACGCCGAGCGCCGCGAGGCCACCGACGCGATCTGGACGGCCATCGGCGGCTGCGTGACCACGCTGCCCGCCCTCGGCCGCGACGTCACCGACAGCCTGCACGCCCAACTGACCTGCCATCAGGACCTGGCCCTGATCCCCGCGCTGGGCGGCGGCCGGGGTTACGCCACCGGCGACACCTACGACCTGGAGAGCTGGCGGCCGCTGATGCGCCCGAACTCGATGTCGACGTGGATCTCCACCCGCTGCGGCAACACCCTGGGTACCGACCCCGCCGGCCCGCCCGCCCGCGTCTACCGGCCCGACGGCGTCGCACCCCGGCACACCGGCGCCGGCGAGCACGCCTGACCCGCGCGTCCACCGGCCCGCCGTGCCACGGCGCGCCGCCGGGAGCCCGCCGGGGCGTCACATCGGCGGCGGGTGATCCGTCAGGGTTGCGACACCGCGACACCGCGACGACGGAGGACGATCATGGACGAGCGGAGGCGGGACGGCGCCGACGAGCAGGAACGCGGCGGCGCCCAGGAGCTGCTCGCGGCCCGGTTCGAGGCACACCGCGGCCAGCTGCGGGCGGTCGCCTACCGCATGCTCGGCTCGCTGACCGAGGCCGACGACGCCGTGCAGGAGGCGTGGCTGCGGCTGAGCCGCGCCGACAGCGACGCCGTGACCAACCTCGGCGGCTGGCTGACGACCGTCGTGGGGCGGGTGTGCCTGGACATGCTGCGCTCGCGCACCGCGCGCCGCGAGGACCCCCTCGACGACGTCGTCCGCCTACCCGACCCGGTCGTCAGCCACGCCGACGGCGTCGACCCCGCCCAGCAGGCGCTGATCGCCGACGCGGTCGGCCTGGCCCTGCTCGTCGTCCTGGAGACCCTCGGGCCGGCCGAACGGCTCGCGTTCGTCCTGCACGACATGTTCGCCGTCCCCTTCGACGACATCGCCCCGATCGTCGGGCGCTCCCCGGCGGCGACCCGCCAGCTCGCCAGCCGGGCCCGGCGCCGGGTGCAGGGCGCGCCCGCCACCTCCGAGGTGGACCTGGTCCGCCAGCGCGCCGTCGTCGACGCCTTCCTCGCCGCCGCCCGTGGCGGGGACTTCGACGCGCTCGTCGCCGTGCTCGACCCCGACGTCGTGCTGCGCGCCGACCGGGGCGCCGCGGGGATGGGGGCCGCGGGCTCCGGGTCGACCCGCGGGGCGCACGCCGTCGCCGCCCGGGCGCTGTCGTTTCGCCGCTTCGGTCGCGCCGCCCGTCCGGCGTTGGTCAACGGCACCGCCGGGCTGGTGACGATGAACGCCGGGCGGCCGTTCGCCGTCATGGGCTTCACGATCAGCGGCGGTCGCATCACCGAGATCGACATCCTCGCCGACCCCGACCGCCTGCGCACCCTGGACCTCGACCTGCCCGCCTGAGCCCGCCGCGGCCCCCGCCCGCGCCCGCGCTCCGACCCATCTCCCTGCCTATCCAGAGGGACGAAACGGACACGAAAGCCTCTGGAAGAGCAGGGAAACCTCTCCTGTACCTACTGGTATGTACAGTGGTGGGGTGGACGCGGCGGAGCGGCTGGTCGAGAGCACCCGGGTGCTGCTGTGGGAACGTGGGTACGTGGGCACGAGCCCGCGGGCGATCCAGGCGCACGCCGGGGTCGGTCAGGGCAGCATGTACCACCACTTCGACGGCAAGGCGGCGCTGGCTCGGGCGGCGATCGAGCGGACCGCCGCCGAGCTGCGGGCGGCGGCCGACGCCCAGCTCGGCGCCGACGCCCCGGCGCTCGCCCGCGTCGAGGCCTACCTGCGCCGCGAGCGTGACGTGCTGCGCGGCTGCCCGGTCGGCCGGCTCACCCAGGACCCCGACGTGATGGCCGACGCCGAGCTGCGCCGCCCGGTCGAGCAGACGTTCACCTGGCTGCGCGCCCGCCTGGGCGATGTGCTCGCCGAGGGGGTGGCCGCCGGCGAGCTCGTCGGGCTCGACGCGGCGGTCACGGCCGCCACGATCGTCGCGGTGCTGCAGGGCGGGTACGTGCTCGCCCGTGCCGCCGGCAGCGGTGTGCCGTTCGCCCAGGCCGTCGACGGTCTGCTCGCCCTGCTCGCCGCCCACGCCGCACCCGCCGGACCCCTCGGACCCGCCGACTAGCGACCAGGACGAGGACGCCGACATGTACGCGATGCAGTACGAGATCACCCTGCCCGCCGACTACGACATGGCGATCATCCGGCGTCGGGTCGCCGACAACGGCCACGCGCTCGACGACCGGGCCGGGCTTGCCCTGAAGGCGTACGCGATCCGCGAGCGCGGCGTCGCGGGTGCCGCGGTGAACCAGTACGCGCCGTTCTACCTGTGGCACGACGCCGGGGCGATGGGCGGCTTCCTCGTCGGCGGCGGCGGCTTCGACCGGATCATCCGCTCGTTCGGCCGCCCGGCGGTCGCCCACGGCACCGTCCTGGCCGCCGTCACCGGCCCGGCGTCGGAAACCGGCCCGGCGTCGGAAACCGGCCCGGCGTCGGGGGCCGGTCGGGCCTCGGGGGCCGACCGGGCATCGGAAACCGGGCCGGCCGTCCTCCGGGACGCGGTCGCCTCGGCCGTGGCGCCGAGCGCGGCCTCGCGTCGGGTCGGCGTCCTGCCCGCCGACGCCGACGCGAGCGGCGAAGGCTCGGGCCTGGGGCTCGCCGCGCACGTCGCCCGCGAGATCGACGCCCTCGCGGCTCTGGCCGACCGCCCCGGCGTCCACACCGCCGCACTCACCCTGGATCCCCGCCGCTGGGAGCTGACCCGGTTCGTGCTGTGGGCCGACGCCGCGGCCGCGGCCGGCGACGTCGAGGCCACCGAGCGCTACGAGGTGCTGCACGTGTCCGCGCCGGGCTCGGCACCGCCGCTCCGCGGCCGCGGCTGGTAGCCGCCGCCGGCCGCCACCCCCGCCCGGGATCGGCGACGCCACCCGCCACACTATGATCATCGGCTGTGGGGAACGAACCGGAGTTGCGTGCCACCCGCGACGCCTACGACGGCGTCGCCGAACGGTATGCGCAGTTGTTCAGCGGCGTGCTGGCCCACCGCCCGCTGGACCGCGCGCTGCTCGGCGCGTTCGCCGAACTCGTCCTCGCCCGCAGCACGGCCACCGGCGCACCCGCCGTCGTCGCCGACCTCGGCTGCGGCCCCGGCCACGTCACCGCGCACCTGTGCGAGCTCGGCGTGGACGCCTTCGGCGTCGACCTGTCCCCGCAGATGATCAGGCTGGCTCGCCGTGACCGGCCCGGGCTGCGCTTCGCAGTGGGAAACATGCACCGCCTCGCGCTTGCCGACGGTGTCCTGGGCGGCATCGTCGCCTGGTATTCGATCATCCACACTCCGCCGGTGCGGGTGCCGGCGCTGTTCGCCGAGTTCGCCCGGGTGCTCGCTCCCGGCGGCCACCTACTGCTGGGCTTCCAGGCCGCCGACACCGGCGCCGACGCACCCCAGCCGCATCCGCACCAGGTCACCCCGTCGCACCGCTGGCCCCCGGAGGCGATCGCCGCGCTGCTGCGCCCGGCCGGGTTCGTCGAGTCCGCCCGGCTGCTGCGTGCACCCGACGCGACCGAACGGCTCCCCAGCGCCGTCCTGCTCGCCCACCGCCCGCCGGCCCCCTGAGACCGCTCGGGCGTCCCCCCGGACTGCTCGGACATCCCCTGGGCCGGTCGGCCACGCCCTGGCCGGTCGGCCACGCCCTGGCCGGTCGGCCACGCCCTGGCCGGCGGGTCCGGCGGGCCTCGCGGCGGACCTCGGGCTACCGGCCGGCGCCTTCGGCGAACAGCATCCGAGCCAGCCCGGTTGGCCGGCCAGCCCGGTTGATCGGCCAGCCCGGTTGGCCGGTCAGCTCGGCTCCTCCTGCCGGCGGGTCGCCACGACGGTGGCCGCGGGGATCTGGACGTGGATGTGCCCGTCGACGCGCCGGGGAGCAAAGCCGGTGGCCGGCCCGCCGTCGAGTTCGGCGGCGAGGACGGCCAGGGCGCCGTCCCGGTCGCCGGCGTCGGTCAGCATCTGCGCCACCGCGAACGGCGCGGGCGTCTCGGTGTCGTGCCGGGTGAGCGGTCCGACCACGGCGCGCACCAGCGCGGCGAGCTCGTCGGCGAGCAGGACACCGGCGTGGGACGGGTCGATCGTGCGGTGCAGCTCGTCGAAGGGCCCACGCAGCCGCGCGTCCGGGGGGACCATGTCGGCGACGGCCACCCGCCCGCCGGGCCGGCAGACCCGGGCCATCTCGGCGATCGCGGCGCCCGGCTCGGCGAAGTGGTGCAGCGCGGCGCGGCAGACGACCAGGTCGAAGGAGGCGTCGAGGAACGGCAGCGCGGTGGCGTGGCCCCGCTGGAGCAGCACGTTGGTGAGGCCGGCGGTGCGCACGCGGTCGGCGGCCAGTCCCAGCATCGTCGGCGTCAGGTCCACGCCGACGACCTGACGCACCCGCGGTGCGGCCGCGGCGGCGACGTGCCCGCCGCCGCAGGCGACATCGAGGATGATCATGTCCGGGTCGAGGGATTCCAGCCAGGGCAGCGGCGGAGTGCGACGCTCGGCGAACAGCGCGTCGTCCCCGGTGAACAGTCGGGTCTGGCGGGCGAAGGAGCGGCGCACGGTCGCATCGTGATCGGCCGCATCGTGATCGGTCGCATCGTGATCGGTCGCATCCATAACGCTTATTTGTAGTGTGATCCGGTATGACCGTCTGTGCGCGACCGGTCGACAATCCGCCCGTTGCGGCCATCGTCGCGATGACGGATCCGGCGGCGGCCGACCGGATCCGGGCCGGCACCTACGCCTATGACGGCGAACAGGTCAGCTCCGGCTGGCACGTCCACGACCTCGACCAGATCGAGTACGCCTGGCAGGGCACCGTCGAGGTCGAGACCGCCGCCACCCACCACCTGCTCCCACCGCGGCACGCCCTGTGGATCCCGGCGGGCCTGGCCCACCGCACGACCCTGCACCGGGTCCGCACGGTGTCGGTGTTCCTGGACCCGCAGATGATGGGCCTCGCCCCCGACCGCGCCCGGATCCTGGCCGCGGCGGCCCCGATCCGCGAGATGATCCTGCACGCGGTGCGCTGGCCGATCGGCCGCCGCGGCGGTGACCCGCTCGCCGACACCTTCTTCACCGCCCTGTCCGGTCTGCTCGTCGAAGGACTCGACAACGCCACCCCGCTGTGCCTGCCGACCAGCAGCGACCCGATCGTCGCCGCGGCCATGCGCCACGCCGAGGGCCACCCGCAGGTCGCCACCATCGGCGCGGTGTGCCGGGCGGTGGGCGTCTCCGAACGCACCCTGCGCCGGCGGTTCGTCGCCTCCACCGGACTGACCTGGCGCGAGTACCTGCTGCACAGCCGGATGGCCCGGGCGGCGGCGCTGCTGAGCGAACCCGGGCCCACCGTGCTCGACATCGCGATCGCCGTCGGGTTCGACAGCGCCAGCGCCTTCACCCGTGCCTTCCGTCAGCACACCGGCGACACCCCGACCGCCTACCGCCGGCGGGTGACGCCGGCGCCGGGGCCGGGCTGAGGGTCCCGGCCGACGACACGTACCTGCGGGAAGGCCCGGCTCGGCGCGTCGAGCAGCGGCTGCGCCCGCCCGCACAGCCACCGTTCGACGAACGCCCCGACGTAGGCGCGGGTGATCGCCAACGCCTGCCGTCCGGTCAGCGCCCCCGCCGGCGCCGGCGCCGGGGGCACCGCGGCGGGCAACGGGATCTGGTCGGCGAGGACGGGATCGTCGGTGAAGCTGAAGTGGTCGGCGCCGTCGACGTCGAGCCACAGCCGCGGCGGGCCCAGGTGCGCCCACGCCTGCGCCCAGGTCGGATCGTCGTCCTCCTGCGCTGCGCCGTCTGCCTTCACCGCGCCGCCTCCCCGCGAGGCGCCGTCTCCGGCTGCCGCGGCGGGGTTCTTCGCCGCGCCGTCCCCTGCCGCCGGGGTGGCGCCGGGGTGGTCCGCTGTCGCGCCGAACAGCAGAAACGCCCGCCCGCCGAACCCGCCGGCGCCGAGCGGTTCACCGAGGGTGCCGTCCAGGTCGACCCCGGCGCGCACCCGCCGGTCGTGCAGCAGCAGCGACGCCGCCGCCGACCCGCCGAGGGAGTGCCCGACCGCGGCGACGCGCGCCGGGTCGATGACGGCCGCGTCGCGCCACGCCGGGTGCGCCCCGGTGAGGCTGTCCAGGACGAAGGACAGGTCGGCGGCGCGCCCGCGGCTCGCGGCGGCGAAGTCGGCGTCGGTGCGCATCCGGTCGCACGCCACGCAGGTCAGCGTGCGCCCGCCGGGGAACACCGTGGCGACCGACTCGTAGGCGTGGTCGACGGTCGCGGCGACCAGACCGCGGCTGGCGAGGTCCTCGGCGAGCCCGGTCAGCGAGCGGCGCCCCACCCCCAGGCCCGGGGACAGCAGCACCAGCGGCCGGCGTCCGGGCAGCGGGAGCGCCCCGGCACGGCTGGCGATGCGCGTGTCGGCCAGCGCCTGCACGGGCAGGGCGTCGGCCAGGCCGAGTGCGGCCAGGTAGGCGCGGATCTCCTCGGCCGTGGCGTAGCGGGCCGGGGTGCCGGTGGCGGGCCGCGCCGGGTAGTAGATGTCGACCATCAGCTCGCGGGCGACGGTGGGCACCCACGGGTCGCGCCGGTGCTGGTCGACCAGGTGCAGCGTGTCCCGGCCGACCGCGAGAGGCCCGGTGGGCCGGGGCAGGGCCAGCGCCGCCACCGTCCCCGGGCCCTGCGTGGGCGACAGGGCCGGTGGGGCCGGCGGGGGGCCGGCCGCCGCGGCAGTGCCGGCGACGGGGAGCAGTAGAGTCGCTACGGCGAGACACGCCGCGCGGAAGATTTCCCTCACTACTCGCACTCTAGGTGGTGCACTGGTCGCCCACCGTGCACCCCGGGTAGTCCGCCTGGCGACACCCGGCGGCGAGGGGTCCACTGATGGCCGTCTCCCACGACACGAGGTGCGCTCGACGGCCGCCGAACGCCTTCTCCGACTCTCGCGGGCCGCCGCGGGGGCCAGGAAGGCCGGGCGGAGGCTGGTAGCGGCAGGGCACCCCTCGCACGGGCCGCACGGGCCTTCGAGCGCGGGCCTTCGAGGCGCCGTGCTAGCCGGGGGCGCGGCCCCAGGCGATGGCCGTGGCGAAGGACAGGTCGAAGAACGCCGGGTCCGCGAGGGCGGCCAGGGCCTCGTCGAGGGTGTCGTCGTCGGCGAGGCCCAGCTCGCGGATGTGCGGGCGCAGCCGGGTCAGGGTCAGCGCCCAGCACTGGGCGGAGGCACCCGCACCGCCCGTGGTCGGCAGGTGCACGCTCACCCCGACGTCGACCAGACCGCGGGCCTGCAGCGGGGCGGGAAACCCGCGCGCCCAGGCGGAGTCGGTGCCGATGGTCCTCGCCAGCGCCTCGTCGATGCTGTGCATGGCCCGGCGGAACGCCGGGTGCGGTGAGGAGTCGAGGGGGAACTTCACGATCGACTCGACGACGAGGACGCCGCCGGGTTGCAGCCAGTCCCGCAGGCGGTCCAGGACGTACTCGCGGTCGGGAAGGTGTTCCAGGACGAACCGGGCGTGGATGAGGTCGAACGGTCCGCCCGCGGGTGCGGGGTCGCGGGTGACGTCGTGACGCAGGACCGTCAGGTCCGGGCCGGCGAGGACGTCGAGGTGGCGGATGTCGACGTCGGTGGCGACCACATGGCCGGCCCCGGTGACGCGGTCGGCGAGCCAGGCCGCGATCGAGCCCCCGCCGGCGCCCACCTCCAGGCATCGCCAGCCGACGCCGACGCCGCGTTCGTCCAGGACGCGGATCGTCGTCGGGTCGCAGACCGCGGCCATGGCGGCCAGGCGGGCACGTTCGGTGTCGGTCGGGCCGCCGAGCACGTCGTCGGCGTAGCGCCGCGGCGGGGGCGCGGTGTCGGTCATCGCCGCGCCCCCGCCGCTGCCCTCGCGCGTACCGCCGCGTCTGCGGGCCGGGGCGCACAGGCGCGATCGGGTCGGGTGTCGTCGGGTCGGGTGTCGTCGGGTCGGGTGTCGTCGGGTCGGGGACGCGCGCGACGGCACGGGTCGCACCGGTCGAAGGAGCTCACGGGGAGAAACTCTGCCGCAACGCAGCGCGTCAGGGGCGGGTTCCGGCCCGGATCACCGGGTCGGCGTCGGGTCAGCGTCAGCATGGGGTCATTTCTTCAGGATCGGCTCCTGCAGTTCGGTGACCCACCGCTCGGGGGCGTGCGGGGGGCAGGCGAGGTAGAGCTCGCGGGGGTAGCCGACGGCCTGGTAGCCGTGGGCGTCGATCCACGCGGCCAGGGCCTGACCGCAGGGAGCCACCTCGTCCATCGACCCGCGGTGGACGAGGGTGGCCGCGGCGGGAACCTCGGGCAGGTCCACGAACGTGAGGTCCGGGTGGGAGTCGGGCCCGGCCGCGACCGGCAGGGCCGCGTGGACGCTGATCGTGCCGGCACCCTGGGCGGCGTCGGTGTAGTAGGCGACGGCGGGTCCGGTCGGCGTCACCCCGGCGCGGGCCAGCCGGTCGACCAGGTCGTCGAACAGGGCGCTGACGACCGGTCCGACGTCCTCGGGGGCGTAGCTGGCGGCGGTGGCGACCAGTTCCGCGACCCGGACCGCGGTCAGGCGCTTGATGAGAACGTCGTCGGTGGGCATGTGTCCCTCGCCTTCGATCGCGCGGAGCCTCGCGTGCACCCGGGCCAGCCGTGCGGTGTCGGCCGCGATCGTGGCGGCGAGCTCGGCCTGGCGCAGTCGCAGCATGCCGCGCAGTTCGGCGACGCCCACCTGCTCGTCGAGGATCGCCCGCACCTGCACCAGGGTGAGACCGAGGTCCTTCAGGGCGATGATCCGGTTGAGCCTGGCGAGCTGGTCGGCCCGGTAGAAGCGGTAGCCGCTGACCGGGTCGACGTGGGCGGGCCGCAGCAGTCCGATCGCGTCGTAGTGCCGCAGCATGCGGACCGACACGAGCCCGCGGCGGGCGAAGGCTCCGATGTTCAACATGACACCCACCGGTCTACGGCCTGCCACCGTGTCAGGGTCAACCGTCGGCGACCGCAACCCCTGGACGACGCGAGCGCCGACCGGACGCCGAGGGCCGTCGCGGCGAGGAGTCCGCCGGGGCCGGCCGGCGGGTCTATCTTGCGACGGGACACCACCAGCGCAGCGGGACCACCAGCGCAGCGGGACCACCAGCGCATCGGGAGCACCAACGCATCGGGAGCAGGGCATGGGCCTCATCCACGTCGAGCTGTTCGCAACCCTCGATCTTGTCGGGCAGGCGCCCGGCGGCCCGCAGGAGGATCCGGTGGGGTTCCCGTTCGGCGGCTGGCAGGCGCCCCTGCTGGACGAGGTCAGCGGGGCGCAGGTCGCTGCCGCGTACGAGGGCACGGACGCCCTCCTGCTCGGCCGACGGACGTATGACATCTTCGCCGCCTACTGGCCGCAGCAGGAGGGCGGCGAGGACAACGAGATCGCCACACTGTTCAACGACGTCCCGAAGTACGTGGCTTCGCGTGGCAGGCCCACCCTGTCGTGGGCCGGGTCCACGCAGCTCGGCCCGGATCTGGCCGGCGCGGTGCGCGAGATCCGTGACCGGCACGAGCAGGTGAAGGTCGTCGGGAGCCTGAACCTGGTGCAGACCCTCCTGCGCGAGAAGCTCTTCGACCGTCTCGACCTGTGGCTGCACCCGGTCGTGCTCGGCGTGGGCAAGAAGGTGTTCGACGGTGGCGCGGTGCCCACGAACCTCACCCTCCTCGAACCGCCGGTGGCCAGTCCGAAGGGCATCGTGTTCCTGCGCTACGGGCTTGCCGACGGCACGCCCGCCACGGGAGACATGACCGCCCCCGATCGCGGTGTCGGGCGCGACGACTGACGCCGACTGACGCCGCCCGCGCCGGGTGGGCCTGCGCGCTCACACGCCGCCGGGGTCCGCCCGGGTGGCGGCCAGCGCGAGCAGGTTCGGGACGGGATGGTCGCCATCGTCCTCGGCGGTCTCCCGCAGGACGAGCCCGGCGCCCGTCAGCGCGTTGAGCAGCACCGGCAGGGGGACGTTGACCACCCCGACACGGGAGCGGATCCCGTCGCCGAGCAGCGGGTGTTCGGCGACGCGCCGGTGGTCGCGGTAGCCGGGATGGACGGTGCAGCAGCCGTGGTCGTCGCGTTCGACGAAGACGCCGCCGAAGCACGGGTGCGCGGCGACGACCACCAGGCGTCCACCCGGGCGCAGCACCCGGTGGGCTTCGGTGAACATCGGTTGCAGGTCGTCGACGTCGGTGGTGGTCATGATCGTGGCGACGGCGTCGAGGGACCGGTCGGCGAGCGGGAGCCCCTCGGCGCCGGCGACGACGGCGCTGAGGCCCCGGCGGCGGGCGAGGTCGACCTGGCGCGCGGAGACGTCGACGCCGATCACCCGCCAGCCCAGGGCGCCGAGCGCGGGGGCGTGCGCCCCGCCGCCGCAGCCGAGGTCGAGGCAGAGCCGGCCGCGGCCGGGACCGAGCAGCCGGGCCAGCAGACGGTCGGCCGATCGGGCGACCGGTTGGCCCGCTCCCCCGGTCACGAAACCGTCATACCAGTCGGCGAAGTCGTCGTAACGGGCTCGCATGCGACCACTCGACCATGCAGTGTGGTGCCCTGTCATCGCGTTTTCGTGGCGGTCGGTCGCGCAGCTCGTCCCGGTCGGCCCCGGTCGGCTCCGGTCGGCCCCGGTCGGTCATGCCCGCGCCCGCCGCCCCGCCGCGGCCGGTCACCCGCCGAGGGCGGTGAACGCGCCGTCGCGCAGCACGGGAACGACCGCGTCGGCGTCGAGCTGCGCGGCGCTGGCGACGTCGTCGTCCCAGCCCAGCGCCAGCAGCTCCCGTCCGGACACGGACGCGCGCAGCTCGTCGTGCAGCTCGGGTTCGGCCGCACGGAAGGCGGCCAGGGCGGCGCGCGCCTCCGGGGAGAGCCGTGCTCGGGGCAGGGCGCCCGCCTCGACGGTGCGGGCGATGATCGCACCGGCGCCGAGCAGGTCCTCGACGGCGGGACGCAGCGGACCGCGGTGCTCGCGTCCGTCCGGGTCCGGCCACCGTTCGCCGGCGGCGATCACCACGACGCTCCGGCCGGCGGCGAGGTCGGCCGCGAGCACGGTGCCCACCGCCGCCGCGTTGCGCAGGCAGCCGGCGACGGGGGCCGCGCCGCTGTCGGCCACCGCAGCCGACAGCGTGGCGCCGTTGGGTGAGGGCAACACGAGGCGCGTGCCCGCCGGGATGCGGGCGAGGGCAGCCGGTGACAGCGACCACGGGCTGGTCGGATCCTCGCGCCGGCCGGCGAGCACCGCCCCCTGCTGCGCGGCGAGGGACACGGCGGCGGCGTCGCGCCATCGCCACGGCAGCACCTGCGCGCCGCGGCTGACCGCGACGCTGACCGCCGTTGTGAACCGCAGCACGTCGACGATCACGACGGTGTCACTGTCCGGTGCGAGAACGGCCAGGTCCTCCCCACCCCAGCCGAAGCGCACCCGAAACGGCCGCTGCTCGCCCACACCCGTCACGCCCTACTCCTGTCCGCCTGTGTGTGAACCGCTCGCGGTCGTTTGCGGTGGGTGACACGGGTGCGGTGGATGGCGCGGGCGGCCCGGTAGGGGGTTCGACGCCGGGCGACGTCGTGGGGGGCGGGCTCGCCATCGGCAGGCTGTCGACGGTGACGGTCCCGTGCTGGCTGGTGAACGACAGCGTGCCCGGCGCGGCGCCCTGCTGCTGGTGCACGCCGCCGATGCTGTGGTCAAGGGTGTCGTAGACGCGCACGGGCCCGCCGCCGCTCTGCACGGCCAGCCTCCTGAGCTGGGGGAACACCGCGTAGCGGGTGTCGTTCTGGCCGCCGCTCGCGCGGGGCCGCCCCAGCTCGTCCGGCCACCAGATACCCGGTTCGGCCATACCGCGGTTCGCCGGGTGCACCGACCCGGGTTCGCCCGCCGACACCGGACCGGCCGCGGCCGCAGGCGCGTACAGCGGCGTGGCGGCCAGCAGGGCGGCCAGTTCGCTCGCGAGGCCGCTGACCGTCGCCTGCAGGCCGTG
The DNA here is from genome assembly GCF_000058485.1 of Frankia alni ACN14a. Classification (NCBI taxonomy): domain Bacteria; kingdom Bacillati; phylum Actinomycetota; class Actinomycetes; order Frankiales; family Frankiaceae; genus Frankia; species Frankia alni. The sequence continues at coordinate 3,971,849 of NC_008278.1, read as the reverse complement.
GTTGCCCATGTCGCCGATCATGGTCATGCCGCCCGCCATCCACTGCCCGGCGCCGCCGAACTCGGGGTGGGAGAACTGCGCCATGGTGCCGTTGCCCCGCCGGACCGCCTCCAGCAGGGCGTACACGGCGTCGGTGCTCACCGCGTACCTGGCGCAAAGGTCCGCAACCGCCCGCTCGCCCTGGCTGGTCAACGTGCGCATGGTGCCGCCCCAGGCGTCGCCCATAGCCGCAGCGTAGGGACAGAATGACCCCCGCGCCGCAAAGAACAGCCAGATATCCCAGGGCGGCCGGCCATCCGGGAGATCCGACCTCAGGGAAGGTCGCTGTCGCCGCCCAGGTTGGCGATCACGCGCCTCGGAACGTTGAGCGCCGCCACGTACTCGGCCGTCCCGACGCCCTCCTGCATCTGTTCGTACGCGCGTGCGTTGCGTTCCCCTGCCCGGAGCCGACCGGCCTCTCCGGCCTCGGTCAGCGTCAGAGTCCCAGCGTCTTCCGTCATCCATCCGCGGGCGACCAGGTCGTCGAAGACACCGTCGACATCGATCCCGAGGTCATCGAAAGGGCCCAGCCGTTCAGCCAGACGTACGCGGCTGCACATGCCAGGTGTAGCACTTCTGGGAGTACTCCCTGCCAGACCCTGCTTCTGCCCGCCGGCGGCCCGCGGCTGGTGATCCGCGGAAACGGGCGGCCCGCGCGCCGCCGCGCTCGGGCCGCCCGGGTACCCACAGCGCAGGAATCCGCCGCGGCTCACCGCCTGGTGTCGAAAGTTCGCCCGTTCGACGCTGACGGCGGTGAGTCGTCCTACCCGCGACCGGTGTTCCAGGTGCCGCTCTCGCCGCCGCCGCTCCAGGCGCCGCCCTGCGGGCCGCTGTTCCAGGCGCCGGTCTGCCCGCCGCCGCTCCAGGTCCCGCTCTGCTGATCGCTACCCTCCGGAGCACCGGGTGGCCCGGCCTGCGCCGCAGTACCTGCCAGGACGATCGTGAAGACCGCGAATATCAGAACTCCAGGACTCAGCACTCTTCTCATAATCGTCTCCGTCTCTCCTCCACAGTCGTGATGTCGTTCCCGATCGCCCTCCAAGAAAACGGTTCGACGTGCCTTCAGATGCACGCGCTGTGAGGTTTGAAGCAGGGTCCTCTCGGTTCCGCACACTTTGTTGTGGATGCTGGTTTCAGGAAAGCGTTGATTGTCGCCGTCCATACGGGGATTCCAGGACAGTCGGCGAGGTGGCCGGCGTGGACGGCGCCGGTCGCGGGGACGCTCGCCCGGCCGTGAGCGGTCGCTGCGCGACCTCGAGCCGTTGCGCCGCGACCGGGTCGTCTTACTGGTCGCCGCGCGGGATGCGCCGGCCGGCGAGCGGTCGCTGCATCACCCATTCCGGCCGGTCATCGCCAGGGACCGCCTCTGCCACGCTGGTCCGGGTGAACCCGCTGCGCTGGTAGAGCAGGATCGCGTGGAGGTTGCTCGGGTAGACCCTCAACACGGCCTTGTCGGCGCCCGCCCGCTCGGCCCACTCGACCACGGCCGCGACGAGCAGCTCGCCGACCCCGCGGCCGCGGGCCGCCGGCGCCACCCACAGCGATGTCAGCTCGACGGTGTCGACGCCGGTCCGGTCACCGCTGACCATGCCGGCCGGCCGGTCGTCGAGGTCGGCGACGATGTTGACGGCGACCGTCTCGAGTCGCGCTCGCCACCGTCGCTGCGTGTCGCCGGGTCCCTGCCAGTCCGCGAGCGAGGAGCCGAAGGCGTGCGGTGCGTCGGCCAACGCGGCCAGCCTCAACGCGCGCCACACCGGCCAGTCGTCGGCCACCAGCACCCGCAGCCGGGTCAACGGACCCCCCTGACACTGCCGCCCGGCCGGTCCATCCTCAGTTCTGCCATGGCGGATGCCCCTCCCGGCGTCCCGACCGATCCCAGGCGACCCACGACGAACCCCCGCTTTCACCTGGCAGCGCAGTTCGGAGACATTCCCACACGATCGAAGCACAGCCACCGAGACGGCGTCGATGTCGGCCTCGGTGGCCGTGAGGCCCTTCTCCCCACACTCCGCTCCGGCGGGCTTCCTCGCGCCGATGCACGTGGAGGCAGCCGCGCAGGCGCCGCTCAGCGCGACCGCGGCGCTCGCCCCAGGGAGTACACGGACGGCTGTGACGCAGGCACTCAGGGACGCAGGGACGCAGGGACGATTCTCGTCCGACACTCGGCTGGCGGAACTGATGCGACGCCGCTCGCGCGTCGGGAATTCCAGCGGTGGCGGGCAGCTGTCGCAGCGCCAGGCGTCCATCGGCTCGTTCGTGCGAGCGCCGGTCTTCGGCAATGGATGCGCTGTCGATCGGCGGACCACGCGCCACGACAGGGTCAGGCGACGAATAGCACGAGTTTGCCGCGCACGGTCCCCGCCTGACCGACGCGGTGCGCCTGGGCCACCTCGGCCAAGGGGAAAGTTCGGCCGATCTTGACGGAGAATCGCCCTGTTTCGGCCATGCGAGCAACCTGCCCCAGCGCGTAGGTGGCGCGGCCGGTGTCGCCCCGGCTGAAGCGGACGCCGGTCTGCTGCGCGCCGCGGAAGTCAGCGACCGTGATCACGTGCTCGGGTGCGCCCGCGAGCTCGACGAGCTCGGGAAGAACACCGCTGCCAGCGACGTCCAGCGCAACGTCGACGCCTGACGGTGTGATCGCCCGGACTCGTTCGGCCATCCCCTCGCCGTAGGCCACCGGTTCGGCACCGAGCGAACGGAGCGTGTCGTGCGTGCCTGGGCTGCCCACTCCGATGACGCGTGCGCCGCGCTCCACGGCGAGCTGGACAGCGGCACTCCCGACGCTGCCGGATGCCCCGTTGACGAGCACGGTGCTGCCCGCTGTCACGCCGAGCTGGTCGAGGGAGCGTGCTGCGGTCTCGGCTGCGGCGGGGATCGCTGCTGCTCTCACATAGTCAAGCGAGTACGGGATGGGGGCCCAGGGGGACAGCACAGCCAGCTCCGCCTGGGCGGCGCCGTAGGGTGACGCTCCGAAGACCCGGTCGCCCACCGCGACGCCGCAGACATCGTCGCCGATCTCGTCGACGATGCCCGCCGCCTCGTAGCCCAGAGTCTGCGGCAGTTCCTCGTCCATCAGGCCCTGACGCTTCTTCCAGTCGCCGGCGGTGATCCCCGCGGCACGGACCCGGATGCGTATCTCTGCGGCGCGGGGATGCGGGTCGGGCAGATCGACGATCCGAAGGACCTCCGGGCCACCGAACCGGCTGAACTGTACTGCCTTCACGACGCACTCCTTCGACGGAAGGAGTGACGGATCGTCCGATACCGCGTGTGCGCGTGCTCCTGGCCGGCTGTCCGCTCGGCACCCGCAGCACGTTTTTACTCCGATGCATCGGAACCTACGCCACGATCACCCGCGCTGACCGCGCCCGCACGCCGCGAGCGGCCTGCGGGTGGCCTCGGTCCTGACGCCCGATAAGGGGGGGTTATCGGGCGTCAGAATCGGGACACGGCGGGCGTCCCGTATCGTCGTTCCGTTCCGTGGTATAACGATGCTGGTTAACGTTTCATCGTGTGCGATGATACGAAAATGACGGTACGAGAGGGATGAGGATCGCGATGAGTCGGGTGCCCCGCCCCCCCGCGCAGCGCCAGGAGCCGGACGAGCCCGAGGAGCCGTTCCGACCGCCGACCCCCCGCCCGCCCGTCGAACCGCCCGAGCTGCCCGCGTCCGAGGGGGAGCCGGGCGCGCCGCCCGCGGCCACCGAGGCCCCGCAGCTCCCCTCCCCCGCCGGGCCGAGCACCCCGGCCGCGGCCCCCGGCTCGGCGGCCGCGGACATGGCCGCCGTGCACCAGGTGGCCGCGGACCGGGTGGCCGCGGACCGGGTGAGCCGGGACCGTGCCGCCGCGGACACGGCCGCCGCGGACGGTGCGGCCGAGCAGGCGCCGTCACCGGCGTCCGCCGCGGCAGGCGGGGCGCGCTGCGCCTACCCAGGTTGCACGCGCCCGGCCGCCCCCGCCGAGGGCCCCGGGCGCCCGCCGGCCTACTGCGACGATCCGGCGCACAACCGCCTCGCCGCCTACCGCCGCCGCCGCGAGCTGGCCCACCGCCCCGCCGGGACGAACACCCCGGCGACCGGCACCACCCGGCCCGCGCCGATCCCCCGCCCCCTGGCCGCCGGGCGCGCCCGCGCCGAGGAGCTCGCCGGGCAGGTGCAGGCCCTCGCCGGCGAACTGACCTCCACCCTGGAGGCCTTCGGCCGCCAGATGGCGCTGCTCGGCGACATCACCGCCGCGGAGGCGCAGGTCGAGGCCGCCGAGGCCGACGCCGCCGAACGCGTCGCCGAGGCCGTCGCCCGCGCGGTGCGCGCCGAACAGCACGCCCGCGCCGCCACCGCCGCCCGCGCCGAGGCCGACGCGGTCGCCGCCGAGGCCGTCACCGCCCTCGACGACGCCGAAGCGCGCCTGCGCGCCGCCGAGACCGCCCGCGCCGACGCCGTCGAGGAGGCCGCCGCCGCCGTGCGCGCCGCCACCGCCGCCGCCGATGCCGCCCACGCCGACGCCGACACCGCGGTGGCCGCCGCCGACGCCCAGGCCCAGGCCGCCGTCGACGCCGCCCACCGCGACGCCACCGCCCGCATCGCCGAGGCCCACGCCGACGCCGAGGCACGCCTCGCCGAGGCCACCGCCGCCCGCGACCAGGCGCTGGCCGACCTGGCCACCGCGCGCCGCGACGGCGAACGCGACGCCCGCCAGCGCACCGAGCTGCGCGCCGAACGCGACGCGCTGCGCGAGGACATCCGCGCCGAACGCGCCGAAGCGCTGCGCCTGCGCCAGGCCGCCGACGCCGACACCCAACGCCTGCGCGCCGAGGCCACCGCCGACCTCGACCGGCTACGCGCCGAAACGGCCGCGGAGATCACCCGCATCCGCGCGGAGGCGGCCGCCGACGTCGAGCGCGCCCGCGCCGCCGCGGCCGCCGAGACCGAGCGGATCCGCGCCGAGGCCGAGGCCCGCCTGGACACCGAACGGCGCACCGCCGCCGAACGCCTCGCCGTGCTCGGCGAGGCCCGCGCCGAGGCCCGCGCCCGCGCCGAACGCGCCGAACGCCAGGCCGACGACCTCGCCGCCGAACTGCGCGCCCTGCGCACCCCCGGCCCCCGCGGGACCTAGGCCGTCACCGCCGTCACCGCACCCAGCGGCCGGCAGGCTCGGCCCGCACTCTGGACCCGCTGAGCGCCAGAGGTCGTCCGCGGGCGGTAGGGGTACAAGACCTGCGAGAGACGGCCCGGGGAGTTAGAGAAGGTCCTCAAGTCGGGTGGCGACCTGGCGGTAGCGGCTGACCGGAACGAGGTGCACACCGGCGAAGGCGCCACTGTCGCGCAGCCGTAGCACCTGGTCGCAGGCCGCCTCGACCCCGGCCGCCTGGTCCCGTTCGACCGCGTGGACGAGGTCGTCGGGGATGTCGATGTCGGGGATGGTCGCGGCGAGGCGGCGGGCCATCCCGGCGCTCGCGAGGACCATCACGCCGGCGTAGACCGGCAGTTCCACCGGATGGGCGTCGCGCCAGCGCAGCAGGGCGTCCACCGAGTAGCTGACCTGTACGAACAGGAAGTCGGCCGCTCGTTTCCACGCGGGCAGTGGACGTAGGCCGGCCGCGGCGCCGACCCGGAACGCCGGCATGTCCGCGAAGACCGGACCCTCGCTGGCCGCGCGGGCCTCGTCCATCATCGCGCGCACGGTCAGGTCGCTGGTCCGGTTCCCGGCGGTGGGTTTGTCGCCGCGGACGAACAGGAACTCCTCGACGCCGTAGGCCGCGGCGGTGAGCAGGTCGCGGCGGAAGCCGAGCAGGTTACGGTCGCGGGAGTTCACGCAGGCGATGCTGCGTCCCCCCATCGCCTGCACCTCGTGGGCGACGGCGATGCTCGACACGGTCGCTCGTCCGATGTGGTTGTCGGGGATCAGGAACGCGTCGGTGACGGGGCTCAGGACGCCGATCTGGTGGCGGGCGTGGGTCAGGTCCGGCCGGGTCGGCGGCTCGATCTCGCAGATCAGCTCGAAGCCGCGCGCCGGACGCTCGTGACCCGCCGTGGAATCCTGCATCCGGACAGGATAGGACGCCACGATCCACCGACCACAGCCACACCGCACGGTGCGCCGCGCCCGGCTGCGCGCCGAGGGCCACGAGATCAGCGATGAGGATTGCCGTCCCCGCTGAAGTTCAAGAACCTCACCGTCCTGGGCCGCTACAGCTTCATCCCTTCCACCCCGCGCCAGGGCCTGCGCCCGCTGGGTGACCCGGACGCCCCCGAGCTGGACGAGGACGACGACGCCCTGGACTGACTGCGCCTTCCGGTGCGCTCGCGTGTGTCACCACGCCGCAGTCCCGCCCAGGGGGTGAAGCTGGGAAGGTGATGACGACCTGCGCAGAGTGCGGGGCGTGGGAGTGCCGCAAGGTCTTCGGCCTCGCCACCTGGGAAGTTCGCCTGGCCTGACCTGCTGCCCGTCAGTCCGACAGCCAGTGCAGCGCGTCCGCCGGGGTTTTGGCGACGGCACGGATGTTGCCGCGAATCAGCCTGTCCACCAGGGCCGGTGCCGTCTCGGCCCCGGCGCTGAGGCTGTATCCGATGCGCGGCGTGCCCAGGTCACCGGCCGCCGCGCTCTGGGCGGTGTCCCATGCCCGGTCCAGCGCCGCCAGCGCGGGCGGCGCGGACTCCGCCAAAGCCGCACCGGCCGTGGTCAGTACGACGCTACGCGTGTTGCGGACCAGCAGGGGCGTACCGCGTTCGCGCGCTTCGGCTCGCGCCCTACCTGTCAGGATGGCCTGAGACAGGTCGGGTCTGGTGCGCGAACGTCGCCTGCGCGCGCTCGAACCGGCGTTCGGTCGCGTGGGAGGTGTCGAGGGCGGCGGCTGCGGTGGCCAGGATGAGCGCGGTGAGCGTGAGGGCCAGGACAGGACGCGGTTTCGGCGGTGGCTCCCGCAGTGCCCGTGCCCGATGGGCGAGGTCGGTATGCACGGCGCCGAGCGCCGCGGTCGGCACGGTCGCTGCGCCGGCGCGGGCGCGGGCGAGGCCGGCGCGGGCGAGGGCCCGGACGGCGACAACGCGGTTGTCGCTGGTCGCGGCGGCGTCTTCGTCGGCCCAGCGTTCGACGGCGAGCCGGACGGCGGCGGCGGGTGCCCGCAGCAGTGGGTTGGCGGCGGCGGCGAGGTCGGCGAGCTGGGTGTAGGCGTGGTGGCGGTGGCGCAGGTGGGAGTGTTCGTGGGCGAGAAGCACGCGGCGTTCGTCCGGGGGCAGCGCGCGCAGCATCGCGGTGGATACCACGATCCGGCCGGTGAGTCCGGGCAGGGTGTAGGCGTCGGCCCGGTCGTCGTCGACGACGACGAGACCGGTGGGGGCGGGTCCGAGCCGGCGGCAGGTGAGTTCGGCCGCGGCGAGATCCCGGCCGACACCGACGGCCCGGCGGGTGGCGGCGGCGAGCAGCCCGGCCACAACGGCGGCCGGCAGCAGTCCGGCGGTGACGGGCAGCGGGTCGTGGCCGCGCACGACGGTGGCCGACCAGTGCCCGACCGCGGCGAGCATGGGCATCGGGGCGAGCAGGGTGAAGGCTGCGACCGACAGGATGAAACCGGTGGCGAGCGCGGTCACCAGGCAGGCAGCGGTGAGCAGCCGGGTGGCGGCGGCGGGCGGGAGCCGCCGGCCGAGCCAGCCGCCGCCGGCGGCCAGCAGCAGGCTCGTGACGAACGGGACGAGCGCGACGGCCGTCATCGCCCGGGGCCGCCGTCGATGTTGTCGGCCTCGGCGTCCGGCTGGTGGGTGGCGAGGAGGTCGGCGAGGAGCTGTTCGTCCTCCGGTCGCAGATCCGCGACGAACCGGGCGAGTGTTTCGGCCCGGTGGGTGCCGGCGCCGAGCAGGCGGGTCATCTGCCGGGCGGTGAGCGCGGCGTCGAGGGTGTCCGGGTCGGCGGCAGGGGCGTAGGTGTAAGAGCGGCCTGCGGGCGTCCGGGTCAGGGCGCCCTTGTCGTGCAGGCGAGCGAGGGTCGTCATCACCGTGGTGTAGGCCAGTGGTTCGCCGAGCTCGGCGAGCGTTTCGGCCGGGGTGAGCGGTCGGCCGGCCGCCGCGATCGCGGCGAGTACCTCCCGTTCGAGTGCTCCCGGTTCGCGTCTGGGTCTTCGCGCTGCTCTCACCTCCTCGCTACTACTGGATTGACAGTACAAGGTGTCTGGAGGTCGAGCATGCCGCGCGAAGGCTCCGTGGCGGCCGTCGAGGCGCCCCCTTCGGCGGTGCTGACCCTGCCACCCGCCGTGTCCACGGTCTACTATTCATCGAGTAGTAGAATTGTGGATGTTCGACGGGAGGGCGTGTGGCGGTCGGTGTTCCGGCGGTGGAGGCCACCGGGCTGGTCAAACGGTTCGGTGGTCTCACCGCGGTGGATCAGGTGGATCTTCGGGTGGATGTCGGGGAGGTGTACGGCATCCTCGGCCCGAACGGCGCCGGGAAGACGACGTTCCTGCGGATGCTGTTCGGGCTGATCCGGCCGGACGCGGGGACGTTGCGGGTCTTCGGCCGGACCTGGGCCGAGGCGGGACCGTCGATGTTGGACGGGGTCGCCGGGTTCATCGAGAGTCCGAGGTTCTACCCCTACCTGTCCGGCCGGCGGAACCTGAACCTGCTCGCCGGCCTGGACGGCGGCGGGGCGGACAGCCGGATCGACGAGGTGCTCGACGTCGTCGACCTCGCCGGTCGGGCGGGTGACAAGGTCGGGGGCTACTCGTTCGGGATGCGCCAACGGCTCGGGGTCGCCGCGTCGCTGCTGCGCGACCCACGGCTGCTCGTTCTCGACGAGCCGGCCAACGGCCTGGACCCCGCCGGCATCCGGGACATGCGTGCCCTGGTCACAAGGCTCGCCGCCGGGGGGCTGACCGTGCTGCTGAGCAGCCACAACATGGACGAGGTCGAGGAGATCTGCGACAACGTCACCATCATGCGCACCGGCCGGGTGGTCTACCACGGCTCGATCGACCAGTTGCGCGCCCAGGCCCCGGACCCGTCCCACCGGCTGGTGACCAGCGACGACGCCCAGGCACTGCGCCTGGCCGCCGACCATCCGGCCGTGGCCGTGGCCGTCTCCGGCCACCCGGACGGCGGCCTGGCACTGCGCGCCCAGCCGGCCGACGCCGACGCCTACGTCCTCGCGCTCGGCCAGGCCGGCGTGGCGGTCCGGGCCCTGCACCTGGAGATCGCGCCGCTGGAGTCGCTGTTCTTCATGCTCACCGAAACCGACCCGACGGCCGGACGTGACGTGCCCGCCCAAACCCCGCCGGATGCCCTCGCCGGAGTGACCTCGTGACCACCCCAGCCACCACCGCGACAGCCCCGGTGCCGCCCGCGGCAGTCCACCCCCGGCCGGTCGGCCGGGGCCGGGTGATCACCGCCTTCCGGTGGGAGATCATCAAACTCGCCGCCCAGGCCCGCACCCGGGCCACCCTCGCCGTCTGCCTGCTCGCCCCCTTCGTGTTCGTGGTACTCCTCGACCGCCAGGACCGCCTGCCGAAGGACACCCTCTACGGCCGGTGGGTGCACGCCAGCGGCTTCGCGACGCCGCTGCTCATCCTCGGCTTCGCCGCCCAATGGGTGTTCCCGCTGCTCACCAGCCTCGTCGCCGGCGACATCTTCGCCAGCGAGGACCAGCACGGCACCTGGAAGACGATCCTCACCCGTTCCCACAGCCGCACCCAGATCTTCTGGGCCAAGTCCCTGGCCGCGGCCACCTTCGCCACCGCCGTCCTCACCGTCCTCGCACTGAGCTGCCTGACCGCCGGCGTGCTCCTCGTCGGACACCAGCCACTGGAAAGCCTGTCCGGCACCCTGCTGCCCCCGGGCCGCACCGCCGGGCTGGTCCTCGCCGCCTGGGCCACCGCCCTGCCACCCCTGCTCGGCTTCACCGCCCTCGGGATCATGCTGTCGGTGCTCACCCGCAGCAGCCCCGCCGGAATCGTCGGACCGATCATCCTCGGCCTGCTCATGCAGCTCTACGCCTTCCTCAACGGCGCCGACACCATCCGCCACCTGCTGCTCGTCACCCCCTTCGACGCCTGGCACGGCCTGTTCGCCGCGCACCCGTACTACGGACCGCTGCGCGACGGCACGTTCGTCAGCGTCGGCTACCTCGTCATCTGTCTGGCCGTCGCCTACACGGCGCTGCGCCGCCGCGACATCACCGGAGGCTGACCCGCATGCGCCTGCACCGCCTCGCCTCCGGCCGACTGCTCCGCGCGGCCGTCGCCGCCAGCGCCGCCACCGCGCTGACCGCCGCCCTCGCCGGCTGCGCCACCGACGTCACCCGACCGCGCGTCGAAGGCTCCCTCGGCCCCGTCTTCGCCAACCTCTACGTCCAACAGCAGACCCTGCTCGGCCACCCCGGGCTCACCCCGACCGCCATCGCCGCCAGACCCACCTGCCACCGCAGCACCCCCGGATCCCACGACAAAGGCGCCGGCAGCGACTGGATCTGCCAGGTCGGCTGGACCGACGGCACCGGCAAGACCCAGAGCGGCAAGTTCGAACTCCAGGTCCGTTCCAACGGCTGCTACCAGGCCGGCGGCCCCAGCAAGATCGTCGGACCAATCATGATCCGGAGCGTCGCCGGCAAACAGGTCATCAACCCGGTGTTCGAGTTCGACGGCTGCTTCGACACCACCTGAACCCCACCCGAGACGGGAATCCCGCGCGGAACGGCGCCCGTCCGAGCGTGCTTGTGACAACCGAGTGGCCGGCGGGCGAGCCACTTCGACGAGCGGAGACACGGTCGTGCATGAACTGACGTACCTGCAAGCGGGCGTCATCGGACTCCTCCAAGGAATCACCGAACTGTTCCCGGTCTCCAGCCTGGGCCACTCGGTGCTGATACCGGCGCTGATCGGCGGTTCCTGGCAGCACCTGGTGACCGAAAACGCCTCCGGCAACAGCGAGGGCTCGCCCTACCTGACGTTCGTCGTCGGGCTGCACGTTGCCACCGCCGTCGCCCTGCTGGTTTTTTTCCGGTCCGACTGGGCCCGCGTCATCCGGGCCTTCCTCACCACGCTGCGCACACGGCGCATCGAGACCTCGGCGCAACGGCTCGCCTGGCTGATCGTGGCCGCGACCGTCCCCGTCGGAATAATCGGCCTGGCGTTGGAACACACCTTCCGCACCCTGTTCGCCAAACCGCTGGCCGCCGCACTGTTCCTGACCGCCAACGGAATGATCCTGCTCGCCGGAGAACGGCTGCGCCGCCGCAGCGAACAACGCGCCGGCACACACCAGGCCAGCGCCAGGGCCGAGCCGGCAACCATCCCGCTCACCGTTCCCGCCCCAGCCACCGTCCCCACGCAGACCACCAGCGCGCCGGGCGGCCGGGCGACAGCCCGCCACACGACCGCACCCCGCGGTGGCCTCGTGGTGTCCGAGCACCGCAGCCTCGACACGCTCGCCTACCGGGAAGCCGGCGTGATCGGCCTGTTCCAGACCCTGGCGCTGCTCGCCGGCATCTCCCGCTCCGGCATCACCATGGTCGCCGGCCTGCTACGTGGCCTCGACCACGAAGACGCCGCCCGCTTCTCCTTCCTGCTCGCCACCCCCGTCATCCTCGCCGCCGGCCTGCTCAAGCTCCCCGCCCTGGCCGGCCCCGCCGGCGACGGCATCCGCGGCCAGGTCATCCTCGGCGCGCTGATCGCCGGCATCGCCGCCTACCTGTCCATCCGCTTCCTGGTCCGCTACTTCGAGACCCGCACCCTGACCCCCTTCGCGATCTACTGCCTGCTGACGGGCGCGCTGTGCACCGTACGTTTCGCCATCGCCTAGCTCATGCCGACCGCAGAGCCGGGGCCCGGTTCCAGCGGTCGGTTTCCCTCACCCCATCGGTCCGGTCTCGATGAACACGCCTACGGCGGCCGGTGGTGGGGTGCTGCACCACCTGCTCGTCCTGCACGGACCGACGGCCTATGCCCTGGTCGGGGTTCTCGCGTTCGCCGAGGCCGCGGTCTTCGTCGGGTTCGTGCTGCCCGGCGAGACCGCCGTCATCCTGGGAGGGGTCCTGGCGAGCCAGCAGGCGGTCAGCCTGACCGGCATGGCCGCCGTCGTGGTCGTCGCCGCGATCAGCGGCGACTCCGTGGGCTACGAGATCGGCCGGCACTTCGGCGAACGGCTCCTGAACCTCCCACTCCTACGCGACCGCCGCCCAGACCTCGACCGGGCTCTCGCCTACCTGCGGGCCCACGGCGGGCGAGCGGTGTTCCTCGGACGGTTCACCGCGTTCCTGCGCGCGGTCACGCCGGGACTGGCGGGCCTGTCCCACCTGCCCTACCGGCGATTCCTCGCCTTCAACGCCGCCGGCGGCCTGCTCTGGGGTGTCGGGTTCACCCTGCTCGGCTACGCCGCCGGCGCCTCCTACGCCAGCATCGAGAAGGCCGCCGGATGGGCCTCCACCGGCCTCCTCGTCCTCATCCTCGCCGTCGCGGTCGGCCTGCACCTCCACCGCCGACACCGCCACGTCACCAACCCCGACCCGCCCATCCCCCCCACACCCCCGCCGGACCGGTAAGCGGCCCGGCCACGCACCACCTTCCTTCCCTCGCCGCCATCCAGACATTCACCGCCTTCCGTACAGCCGGGACAGCAATTGCAGTCACTCGGGTTCCTCGCCAGAGTGCATCGAGCTGGTGGGATGCCGGACCGGGGCCGCTGTCGTGTCGGCGGGGCGCCGGGCGCGGTGCGGGCCGTGCGGTCTGCTCGCGGAGGGCGGCGAGCTCGGGCAGGAGGGATCGGCCACGCCGAGCTGCTCGGCCATGAAGTCCAGCACCGCGGTCGGGACGTCGAGCGGGTCTTCCAGGAACATCCCCACCCAGCGGACCGTGACGAGGTGGAGACTGAACCCGAGCTTCATGTGCTCGCCACGGTGACGCTCGACCAGCGCCCGATCCTCGTCATCGACGAAGAACACACGCTCCAGGTCAGCCCGCGAGGGCGCTCCCGCGTACCGGCCGTACGCCGCCGCCTCGTCATCCGTTGTCACGCTTGTCGGTCCCCCGTCGTCGCCGTAGCAAGTCACTCACTGTCCGACATCGTGATCTCAGCCTGGTTGCGTCGCCCACCGTGGCCGTCCCTGCGACACCCGCGACCCGGTCGCTCCCTACACTGGATGGGCTCGAACGCCGTGCCCGACCTGCCTGCCCTGCCTGCCGCGAGGGAGCTGCCGATGGCCACCGGAGTACTGATCGCCGAGAGCCTGCGCGTGGGAACGGTCCTGGACGACCTGCCGCTGCTCGTGCGGAAGATCCAACGATCGGCGTCGGGAAACGCCACCGCCGACCAGCCGCCCGTCTGGACGCTGATCTCCTTCGACGTCGCGGACGCTCAGGCCGAGGCTCTGTCCGCGCGGCTGAGCGAGGTTCTGGACGAGTCCGGGTGGTACGTGGACCTGCACACCGCCGAGGAGAGCCTCATCGCGTTCCCCGGTCGCGTCTTCCGCTACCCGCGCGGTGACCCCGCAGGGCCGCACCGAAGCCGAGGAGCACGGCCGCGCCCTGGGCATACCCGACTCCCAACTCGACTGGCCGACCTGACTGCGATGCGTGTGGGCTCGCACGGCGACAGCGACGGCGAGCGCGCAGTCCCGCCGATCCGTCACCACGGTCGAACGTCGTGATCACCGCGCCCGGTCCGCCGCCGCTGCGCGGCCACGTCGTGAGCCGCCTGGCCGACCTGCTGGTGACCTCGGCCCCCGACCGGGTACTACGCGTCGCGATCGACGGACCGGACGCCGCGGGCAAGACGACGTTGGCCGACGAACTCGCCGACGCGGTCACCCGCCGGGGCCGACCCGTCGTGCGCGCCGGTGTCGACGGCTTCCACCAGCCCACCCACGTGCGTCGGCGACGAGGATCGATGTCGGCCGAGGGATACTTCCTCGACGCGTTCGACTACCCCGCCCTGCGGCGCCTGCTGCTCGACCCGCTCGGGCCGACCGGTGACCGTCGCTACCGCGACGCCTGCTTCGACCACCGCGGCGACACCCCACTGGACCGGCCGGTCCAGCGGGCGGCCGACGACGCCGTGCTGGTCGTCGACGGTGTGTTCCTCCTGCGCGCGCAACTGCGCGACTGCTGGGATCTCGGCCTGTTCCTCCAGATCAGCCCGGCCGAGTCGCTGCGCCGCGCGCTGCGACGCGACGTCACGCTGTTCGGCTCGGACGCCGCCGTCCGGACGCGTTACGCGGCGCGCTACCTGCCGGCGCAGGAGCTCTACCACGCCCAGGCCGCACCCCGGGACCACGCCGACGTACTGATCGACAACGAGCGCCCGGACCACCCCGTCGTGCTGCGCTGGCCTGTTGCGCGCCGGCCCGCCTGAACCGCGCCGGGGCGCGCGCGGAACGCATCGCCCCGTGCTTCTCCGATCCACATTGTTCGCCCCGTTCCGCGCGAGAGTCCGCGGGAAATGTACCGGTTCCTACGCCGGTTTCCCTGTTTCCGTGTTTGCGCTGCGTGCACAGGACGGATAACACGCAGACGAGTGCCTGGGAACGCCGCCGTCGAGCCGACGACGTCTACCATTCGGGGCCGTCGCGCCGGGCGGTCGTGCGCGGGTTCGAAGGGGCCGACAATGTCCGTGACACGTGGGCGTGCACCGATGGTGATCGCCGCTGCCGTGGCGGGTGTCTGCGGCCTGCTCTCGGCCCCGGCTGCGCTGGCCGCGACCACCGCGGCCACACCGGCGACCGCGGCGACCCGGCCGCCGGTGCAGGTCACCGACCTCGGCCTGCCCGCCGGGGCCTTCCTGCGCTCCAACGCCACCGTCGTCAACGACCAGGGCGTCGTGGCCGGCGGCGGGCCCGACCCGGCCTATGGCTACCACGGATTCATCTGGCGCCAGGGGACGGTGCAGGCCATCGGCGGCACGGCGAACGCCATCAACGGCTCCGGGACCGTCACGGGCACCATCGTGCAGCATTACGACACCACCGCGCACCGGGACGGAACGGGCCTGCCCTACCTGGGGGGCCGGCCCGAGCTGGGGGGATATCGCAGCGGCGCCGACGACATCAACGCCGCGGGAACCATCGTCGGATTCAGCACCGTGAACGACGGTGTGCGCGGCGGAGGAGCCGTCTGGTTCGGCAATTCCGCGGTGAACGTCGGGACACTCGGCGGCACGCAGAGCTCCGCCGCCGGGATCAACGATCGCAACCAGGTGGTCGGGTCGAGCACCCTCGCCAACGGGGACACCCACGCGTTTCTCTGGAGCAGGGGCCGGCTGACCGATCTCGGCACGCTGGGCGGCCGTAACAGCCACGCCGTCGACATCAACAACGCCGGCCAGGTGATCGGCACCAGCGACACCGCCGGCGGCGCCTCACACGCGTTCCTGTGGGACCACGGGCGGCTGATCGACCTCGGCACGGCCCGCCGCGACACGACCAGCACGGCCATCGCGATCAACGACCGCGGTGAGGTCCTCGTGAGCAGCAGCGACGGCACCGCCACCCACGGCTTCCTCTGGCGCGGCGGACGACGCGGGGACCTGGGTGGCCTGGGCGGCCGTGACACCGTGCCGGCGGCGTTGAACAGCCGCGGTGAGGTCGCCGGCAAGGCCACGCTGCCCGACGGGCGCACTCACGCGTTCCGCTGGTCCGAGGGCTCGATCCTCGACCTCAGCGGCGCGGACGTGGCCGAGAGCGAGGCCTACGACCTCAACACCACCGGGCTCGTCGTGGGCGGCGCCGACGTGCCCGACAGCACCCACCACCACGCGATCATCTGGCGGATCGGCCGGCCCTGAGCGCCCCGACCGCCGGGCTTCCTCTGCCCTGGGCCCTCAGCGTCTCCCACCCGCCCCGGCGGACGGGAACCGGTTTCCCCTGCTCCTGCCCTGCGGCGACCACGCCGCGTCGCGTGCCTGCGACCATGACCCTGTGACGACCCCGGACATGTCTGATCCCGCCACGAGGAAGGCCACGGCAGCGGCGTGGCGCGCCATCGCGAGCCGATCACGGCGCGAGGCCGTTCAGCTCGCGGGACGCGGCCGGCGTCACCCGGACCAGACGGTCGCCGAGGCCGCCGACGGATGGGCACGGATGATCCTTCGCCCGGTCTGGTGGAACCGCGTTCCCGCCTGGACGCTCACCGCGTTCGGGCTGGTGCTCGCCGCGGGCGCCGTCCTGCTGTCCGATCCGGTCCTGGCGGTCGGCGCCTTCGTCGTCCTCGCCTGCGGCTGCCTTGGATGGCTCACGCACCGCGCCGCCTCGCGCATCCTCGCCGCCTCGGCGGACACCGCCGCGTAGGGCTGCGTCCGGGCATGCGGGTGGTGGGTCGGCCCGGCACGTCCAGGTCGCCGCAGCGCGGTGCCTGTTCGCGGCGCCACTACTAGACAATGCAAGGTACCCGGCTTAGTCTGGACGCATGGCGCCGACGCATGATCCTCAGCTGCTCAAGGGCGTCCTGTCGCTGCTGCTGCTGCGGCTGCTCGCCGAGCGGGAGTCCTACGGCTACGAGGTCGTCCAGCGGCTGCGCGAGCTCGGGCTGACCGACATCGGCGAGGGCAGCGTCTATCCGGCGCTGGCCCGCCTGGAACGTGAGGGTCGGCTCCACGGGCGGCTGGTCGCCTCCCGCTCCGGGCCGGCCCGCAAGTACTACCGGCCGACTCCGGCCGGATCCCAGGCGTTGGCGCAGGGCACCGCAAGCTGGTTGTCGCTGGCCGCGGTGGTCCACCCCGTGCTGGTCCGCAGCCTCCCCGATCCGCCCAGCGCCACCCCGCCCGAGTCGCCGGCCACCCCACCGACCGCCATCCCGCCCGAGGCCGCCCCGCCCACCGGCACCCCGCCCACCGGCGCCTCGCCCACCGTTACGGAGGACACCTGACGATGGCCACCTCGCCGAGCACCCTCGACCGGCTGCGGATCGAACGCACCGTGTGGACGATGAACACCCGGCTGCAGGACCTGCCGCGCCGCTCCCGGACCGCCCTGCGCCGGGAGCTGCGCGCCGACCTGCATGCCGCGGCCGCGGACGTCGGCGCCCGCCAGGCCGTGCGCCAGCTCGGGGACCTGCGTGTCCTCGCCGCCGGCTACCTCGCCGCCGAGTACGGCGAGCTGGCGCGCCGCCCGTCCTGGACTGCGGCCGCCGTCACGATCTTCGTCGTCGAGGGCGTCATGATGCTGGTCGACTATGTCGCCAGGACCGCCTTCGACGCCGGGATCACCGCGACGCCCGACGCCACCGGCACCTTCCGCTGGGCGGGGGTCCCCTACCTGACCAGCGACGCCACCTTCACCTACCAGCACGGATCCCACACCTCGGTCGGTGGGGCGTGGACGCCGCTGGTCTACGTGCTCATGCTCGGCGGGGCCTTCGTCGCCGGGCGCATGTGGCGGCTGCTGTTCGCCCGCCAGCGCCCCGGCACGCCCCTGTCCGTCGAGGCCCCACCCGCCGTCCACGGGGACGGAAACGGCGGCCGGGTCTGACGTCCGAACCCCTATACGCGGCTCGAGTTCGTTCCCCGCGGGCAGGGGGCTGGCGGCGCGCCGGGCGGTCCGCGCAGAATCAGTGCAGACGCGAAAGCAAACCCAGGACCAGGGCGTCGAACGGGCGTTCGACACGATGGGGGTGCGTGTGCTGTGCTGGTGGCTGTGGAGCAGGACGTACGGTGGCGCATCGACGTCGCCTGGGACGGCGAGCATCGCTACATCGCCGACGAGCTCGGCTGGCGGCTGACCGACGATCCGCACGAGGCGCGCACCTGGCCGACCCGGCCGCAGGCCGTGCGCGAGGCGACCGCGTTCGCACGGGCTCGCGCCTGGCGCATCGAATACGGCGGCGCCGCCATCGCACCGGTGCCGGCGATCTGGGGGCCGGACACGACGCAGGGGGAACCGCCCGCGCGGTCCTCCCCGTCGTAACTGTCGCACTCCAGGGGTCGAGGTCGTGGGAAACGTCAGTCCGAGCGGCGGAAACCGCCCTCGGTGTTGATGGTCTGCCCGGTGATCCAGGCGGCGTCGTCGGTCGCGAGCCAGGCGACGAGGCGGGCGGGGTCGTCCGGGGTGCCCCAGCGTTGCCGGGGGAATCGGCGGCGGACGGCGGCGTAGAGCTCGGGTGCGGCGTAGCCGGTGTCCACGGGCCCCGGATTGACCGCGTTGACGGTGATGGCCTGGTCGGCGAGATGGTCCGCGAGGGTGCGCGTGATGGACGCGAGGGCCCCCTTGCTGGCTGCGTAGGCGACCTCGTCGCGCATCGGTCCGAGGTCCTGCCCCGAGGTCATGACGATGATCCGTCCGCCTCGCCGGCCGTCGTGCTGCGCGGCGAAGGCCTGCGCCAGCAGAATGGTCGAGCGGGTGTTGACGGCCCAGTGGGCGTCGAGCATGGCGGCGTCCAGGGTGCCCAGCGGACCGTCACCGCCGCTGCGAGCGTGGTTGCACACGAGGATGTCGAGGTGCCCGACGGCGTCGCGGGCACTGTTGACCACCTGTTCGGGTGCTTCGGCAACGGCGAGGTCGAGCTCCAGGTGGTGGACGGCCGCCTGGCCGTCGCCGCGGGCGGCGGCCACACCGTCGATGACCGCCTGGGGCCCGCCGGGATCGGCCCCCCAGGGCTGGTCCCGGTCGTGCGGCGTGTAGTGGTGCAGGAACAGTGTCGCGCCCAGGGCGGCGAGGCGTCGGGCGGTGGCGTATCCGATGCCCGCACGTCGGCTGACGCCGGTGACCAGCGCCGCCCTGCCGCGCAGCGGCAGCGCTTCGTGGCGGGGCTGGACCGGGTCGGGTTCGACGAGAGACATGATCGTCATTCTCGGTGCCGGGATGGTTACGCGCCACGGATCGGCGCGCGGGTGGCGCGGCGTCGCCTACTTCCCTCGGGATGGGAAGAAACTCCGTCACAACCGGGGGGAATTTGCCTGACCCTGTTGCGCGCCTCGGCATTTCCTGACCTATTTCAGGGGCCGGTAGCGTCAGAATCATGGAATGGAGTTTTCAGTCGGCCGAAAGGCTCGCGGCCGCACTGCGTGCCGGTGACGTGACCTCGGCGGAGCTGACCGACGAGGCGATCGCCCGTATCGAACGGGACGACAAGGTGATCAACGCGATCTGCGTGCCGGACTTCGACCGCGCGCGGGACGCCGCGCGCGGCGCCGACCAGGCGCGCGCCCGCGGCGAGGACCGGCCGCTGCTCGGCATCCCGGTGACGGTCAAGGAGTCCTACAACATCGCCGGACTGCCCACGACCTGGGGCATGCCGCAGCACGCGAACTACCTGCCGGCCCAGGACGCGGTACAGGTGTCGCGGCTCAAGGCCGCGGGCGCGGTGGTGCTCGGCAAGACCAACGTCCCGGTGGGGCTGCAGGACATCCAGAGCTTCAACGAGATCTACGGCACCACCAACAACCCGTGGGATCACGGTCGCACGCCGGGCGGCTCCTCCGGTGGGTCGGCGGCGGCCCTGGCGTGCGGGTTCGGCGCGCTGTCCATCGGCTCCGACCTCGCCGGCTCGCTGCGTACCCCCGCCCATTTCTGCGGCGTCTACGCACACAAGCCGACACTCGGGCTGGCGGCAACCCGCGGCATGGTCGCGCCTGGCGCGCCGGCACTGCCGACCGACCTCGACCTCGCCGTCGTCGGTCCGATGGCGCGCACCGCCCGCGACCTCGCCCTCCTGCTCGACGTCATGGCCGGACCGGACCCGCTGACGGGCGGCGTGGCGCACACCGTGGCGCTGCCGCCCGCGCGCCACGAGCGCCTCGCCGACTTCCGGGTCCTGGTCCTCGACGAGCACCCGCTGCTGGCGACCGGGTCCGCCGTGCGGGCGGGCGTGCACCGGGTGGCCGACGCGCTCGTCGACGCAGGAGCCCGCGTCGAACGGCACACGGCGCTGCTGCCCGATCTGACCGACGCCGCGACGCTCTACACGCAGTTGCTGTTCTCGGGTTCCGTCGCGCGTTTTCCCGTCGAGGCGTACGAGCAGCTGCGGACCCGCGCCGCCGGGCTGAGCGCGGACGACCGCAGTCTCGACGCGACGCGGCTGCGCGCCATGGTGTTCAGCCACCGCGACTGGATCGAGGCGAACAACCGTCGCGAGCTCCACCGCCACGGCTGGCGGCAGCTGTTCGCCGAGTTCGACGCCGTGGTGTGTCCGATCACGCCGACTCCCGCGTTCGGCCACGACCACAACCCCGATCCCCTGGAACGCCGGATCGACGTCGACGGCGTCGAGTACCCGTACTTCGACCAGCTCGTCCTGGCCGGCCTGGCCACCATGGCGGGCCTGCCGGCCACCGCGATACCCGCGGGTCGGTCCCCCGTGGGCCTGCCGGTGGGAGTGCAGCTCATCGGCCCGATGTTCGAGGACCGCACCCCGCTGCGGCTGGCCGAACTGCTCGAGCAGAGGATCGGCGGCTTCCAGGCACCGACGTAGGGCGTACGTCGGGCGTACCGGCGGGAACACCCGCCACGGCCCCCTTCCGGTGGGTGTCCGGTCCCCGCCCCACCTCCGCCGTCCGCGACGTCACGGCAGCGGTCAGGCCTCGAGGAAGACGATGTCCTCCGGGGGGACGGTCAGGGTGACCTTCTCCTGCCCGCTGGCGGGATCGGTGCGCACCCGGACCAGGGTGTCCAGGGCGGTGGCGTGACCCGCCGGAACGGTGAACAGCCGGTCGTCGCCGGCAGCGAGGAAATCCGCGAAACCGGCCAGATCCACCCCGCCGGTCTCATCCAGGGTCAGGTACTCCGCCAGCCGGCGGAACAGCTTCGGCAGGATGACCAGATCATCGGTGAGCTGCGCGCGGGAGGTGACGGTGAACCCGGACGTGGTGGCGTCGAGTTTCCAGAGGCCGCTCGCCGCGGCGCGCACCGCGGTGGTGGTCGCGGCGAGATCGGCGCGCAGGTCGACGTACAGCTTCGAATAGAACGTCGGATACACCCAGCCGGCGGCCAGCAGCCGGTGGTTGACCGACCGGTGCAGCCCGTCGACGTCGAGGAACACCGCCGCGCCGTCGGTCTGCCCCGCCGGCGGCGCGCCGGCGAAGGCCATCGCCACGGCGCGGCCGTACTTGTCGGCGAACCGGGTCAGGATGTACCCGTCGGTCTGGGTGGGGGTGGCGGCGGTGACGGTGCCGCGGGCGTCGCGGGTGACCTCGGTGAACCCCAGTTCGTGCAGCAGGGCGTCGCCGGCGCCGCGACCGAACTCGGCACGCTGATGCCATTCCCGGCCGTGCGGCGGGGTGTAGTGCGTCTCCAGCGCGTCGATGGCGTCCAGGCGAAGCTGCACCCCACCCGCCCGGTTGGCCTTCACCGTGATGCCCGCCCGGCGGAACGCCTGCGAGTTGTGCGGGTAGAAGCGGACCGAGTCGCCGTCCGGGGAGGCGCCCACCACCCGGAAGGTTCCGGCGATCAAAGTCAGAGGCATGGACCACACATTCCCCTGCGGCCCAGGCGGAATGCGGATCGTCACCGTGAATGTCCGATGAACCCTTGCCGCCGTGCGCGATTGTTCGCCGTCACGGGCGTCACCGCCGCAGCCGTCACGCTTGGCGCTGGCGGGGCGGGGCTGACCGACGTCGGGCGTCAGGAACGGCGGCGGCGCGGCGGAGCCGTGCGCTCGCGGGCCCAGTCGTACCAGGACGCCGGCAGGTCGGGGGCGCCCAGCACCGCCGTGGCCAGCGCCGCATCGTGCCCATGGTAGGCGCGGGCGAGCGCGCTGACCCCGACCGCCGTCGGCGCACCCGGCGTGACGTCGATGGCGTCGCCGGCGCCCAGCTCTCCCTCGGTGAGCACCCGCAGGTAGATCCCCGGCCGCCCGGCGGCGGCGAACCGCCGCGGCAGGCTGCGATCGGCGAAGCGGATCCCGAGCTTGAAGCACGGGATGCGCGGCTGGGCGACCTGCAGCCGCGCCGACCCGATCGACCACACCTCGCCGACGACGACCCCGGCCGCGTCCAGCCCGGCGATGGTCAGGTTCTCCCCGAACGCCCCCACCGGCACGTCGCGGCCCAACTCCCCCGCCCACCAGGCGAGATCCTCCAGGGTGTAGGCGTAGACGGCCTTGTCCGGACCACCGTGGTTGACCAGGTCGGCCTGCCGGTCGCCGTCGAGATTGTGCCGGCGCACCGCGATCCGCCCGGCCACCGGCTCCTTCCAGATCGCCGTCATCACCTCGCCGCCGTCGCCGCCGGTGCCGCGGGGGACGGCGCGGGGTAGACCCACGTTGACCGACACCACCCGTGGGCCTCGCACCCCACCGATCGGGCCGTGCGCACCACTCATCCCAGCCTCCCGACCCCGCCCCCCGCGGAACTTTCCACCAGGGCGTTTCTACGTCGCCGCAGGCACCGGCACATCCCGCCCGCCGTCGCCACCCGCACCCCGCACCCCGCGACCTGCAAGCGACACCGGTCACCCCGGGCAGAGCTATACGGTGGAAATCGTTACCACAAGGACGGACAGTGACGAGGCCGCACGGTCGGATCCGGGCCATCGCGACGAAGGGCGAACAAGCCGTGACCAGCTTCGAGGACGCCGCCGCCCTCAGCCGCGCCGAGAGCGGCCTCGCCGTCATCTCGACGCTGCGCGACGACGGCGGCATCCAGGCATCCGTCGTCAACATCGCCTTCATGCGCCATCCGCTGACCGACATCGAGGTCGTCGCGTTCGTGACGTACGGCGCGGTCAAGCTCGCCCACCTGCGGGCCCGCCCGCAGGCCAGCGCCACCGTGCGCTCGGGGTGGCGGTGGGCCACCGTCGAGGGCGTCGCCGAGATCATCGGCCCGGACGACCCCCGCCCGGGGGTCGACGCGGTGCGGCTGCGGCTGCTGCTGCGCGAGGTCTTCCTCGCCGCCGGCGGCACCCACGACGACTGGCACACCTACGACCGGGTGATGGCCGAACAGCGCCGCACCGCGGTGTTCCTCACCCCCACCCGCATCTACGGCCCCTGACCCGCACGAGCCCACAGGGTCGGTCAGGGCCTGCGGTTGTGGAAGGTGCGGCGCAGGTCGCCGATCCAGGCGTCGGGGTTCTCCCAGGGGATGAAGTGGCCGCCGTGGTCGTGGGCGTTGACGTTGACGTGGTTGAACCAGGCGGCCTGCGGGCCGGTGGTGAACGCCTGGACGCGCTCGTCGGCGGTGTGGATGCCCGGCGGGTTCTCGTAGGTGACGAAGGTGAGGCCGACCGGGGCCTGCACGACGGGGGTGCGGTCGTGGGCGGGGGTCCAGGGGTAGCGGTTGGCGTTGGCGTAGTACCGCATCGACGTGGCGATGGAGTTGTTCACCCAGTAGATCGTGGCGTGGGTGAGCAGGTCGTCCCTGGTGAAGACGGACTCGACGTCGCCGCCGTTGTCGCTCCAGGCGTTCCAGCGTTCCAGCAGCCAGGCGAGCAGTCCGGCGGGTGAGTCGGCGAGGCCGTGGGCCAGGGTGGCGCCGTCGAGCATGTGCACCGCGAGGTGGGACGCCGAGCGTCGGTCCATCTCGATGATCCGGGCGCGGACGTCGGCGGGCTGGTCGTCGGTGAGGGGCCGGTTGCGGGCGAGGTCCCAGGCGCGGGGGCCGGTGAAGAAGTCCAGTGGCAGCCCGGAGCCGATGTGGATGCCGTACAGGTGGTCGGCGTACTTGTGGCCGAGCTGGCTTGCGACGATCCCGCCGATGTCGCAGCCCCCGGCGGCGTACTTCTCGTAGCCCAGGGTCTCGGTCATCAGGGTGTGCCAGAGGTCGGCGACCTTCCAGAAGTTGACGTCGGGAAAGCCGGTGAGCGGGCCGGGGAAACCGAAGCCGGGCAGGGACGGCACGATCACGTCGAACGCGTCGGCGGGGTCGGCGCCGAACGCGGCCGGGTCGGCGAGCGGGTCGATCACCTTCGACCAGTGCCAGAACGTCCACGGCCAGCCGTGGGTGAGGATCAACGGAATCGGGCGGGGGCCGCGGCCGGCCCTGCGCAGGAAGTGCACCGGGACACCGGTAACGCTGACCTGGTAGTGCTCGTAGGCGTTGATGGCGGTTTCGGCCTTGCGCCAGTCGTAGCCGTCGCGCCAGTAGGCGACCAGCTCACGCAGATAGCTGGCCGGGACGCCGTAGGACCAGTCCTCGTTCCCCTCGTCCACCGGCGCACGGGTCAGTGTGAGACGGACGCGCAGGTCGTCGAGGACCTCGTCGGACACCTGAACCGGGGCGGGCTCCAGGGGGAAGGCGTGCGGGGATGCCATGGCGTGATTGTCCTACCGGGCAGCGGGAAGCGGTGCCGTCGGCACGTCGGAGGGCCCGGTGGCGAGCCGGTGGACGTCGATCGGGTCGGTCCTCTATTGACCCCGGGTATACACCCGATGTAGACACGGGGGTGTGACGGTCCCCATGGCCCTGCTGGGCCTGCTCGAGCGAGAGCCGAGCCACGGCTATGACCTCAAACGCGACTACGACGCCTACTTCGGCCGGGGCAAGCCGCTGCCGTTCGGCCAGGTCTACGCCACCCTCGGCCGGCTGGCCCGCGACGGCAAGGTCCTCGTCGGCGAGGCCGAACCCGGCGCCGGGCCCGACCGCAAGCGCTACGTCATCACCGAGCAGGGCGTCAGCGAGGTCGAGGCGTGGCTGCACGAACCGGTCGAACCCGAACCGCACCTGCAGACGGTGCTGTTCGTCAAGGTCGTGCTGGCCCTGATGTCGGGACGCTCCGCCGCGGGCTACCTGGACCGCCAACGCGCCGCCCACCTGCAGCGAATGCGCGAGCTGACCGCGCGCAAACGCACCGGCGGCCTCGTCGACGCGCTGCTGGCCGACCACGGCCTGTTCCACCTGGAGGCGGACCTGCGCTGGATCGAGCTGACCACCGCCCGCCTAGACGCGCTCGCCGCGGTAGTACGCCCATGACCGCTGCGAACGCTGGAACCGCTGCGAACGCTGGAACCGCCGGTCGGGGGCGGTCCGAGGCGGCCGGCCCGCTGCTCGAGGCGCGGGAGGTGACGTTGGCGTTCGGGCCGACGCCGGCGCTGCGCGGCGCGAGTGTCACCGTGTGCGCCGGGGAGATCCTGGCCGTCATGGGGCCCAGCGGCTCGGGCAAGTCGACGCTGCTGCACTGCCTGGCCGGCATCCTGACCCCCGACAGCGGCGCGATCCTGTTCGACGGGCGGCGGGTGGACACGATGCGCGAGAACGCCCGCAGCGCGCTGCGCCGCGACCGCTTCGGGTTCGTGTTCCAGTTCGGCCAGCTCGTCGGCGAGCTCAGCGCCGAGGAGAACGTCGCGCTGCCCCTGCTGCTGCGCGCCATCCCCCGCGCCGAGGCGCTGGCCCGCGCCCGGAGCTGGTTCACCCGGCTCGACCTCGACGACACCCGGACCCGACGCTGCGGTGAGCTCTCCGGCGGGCAGGCGCAACGCGTCGCCCTGGCCCGCGCCCTGGTCGCCCGCCCCGAGATCCTGTTCGCCGACGAGCCGACGGGCGCGCTGGACTCGCTGACCGGCGAGCACGTCATGGACCTGCTGGTCGCCGCCGCCCGCGAGCAGGGCACGACCGTCGTCCTCGTCACCCACGAGCCGCGGGTGGCCGCCTACGCCGACCGCGAGATCATCGTCCGCGACGGCAGGGTCACCTCGTCGACGCCCGCGCCGGTGGCGTCGTGATCCGGCTCGGTCTGCGCCTGGCCCTGCGCGGCGGCCGGGAGACGGCCGGGCGCCTCGTGCTCATCGCCGCCGCCGTCGCCCTCGGCGTCGCCCTGCTGCTGGCCACCCTCGCCGGGATCAACGCCGTCAACGCCCAGAACGCCCGCTACTCCTGGCTCGCCACCGGCACCCCCAGCGCCACCGGCACCGGCACCGGCACCGCGGCGAACGCGGCGACACCGTCGGCCGGCCGTGCGGCGGATCCGCTGTGGTGGCTGCTCAGCGTCGACGCATTCCACGGCCGGCAGATCGGCCGGATCGACCTCGCCCCCACCGGTCCGCACGCACCGCTGCCCCCGGGCCTGTCCCGCCTGCCCGGCCCGGGCCAGTTCTACGCCTCCCCGGCGCTGGCCACCCTGCTGCGCACCACCCCGCCCGCGCAACTCGCCGCCCGCTACCCGGGACGGCAGGTCGGCACCCTCGGCCCCGCGGCGCTGCCGGCCCCGGACTCGCTGATCATCGTCGTCGGTCGCCGCGCCGACCAGCTCGCGCGGACACCACAGGCCGCCCGGGTCACCGCGATCGCCACCACCCCGCCCAGTGCCTGCAGCGGGCAGTGCCTCGACGTCGGCATCAACGCCCGCGGCATCGACCTCGTCCTGTCCGTCGTCACCGCCGCCCTGCTGTTCCCGGTGCTGATCTTCATCGGGACCGCGACCCGGCTGTCCGCGGCCCGCCGCGAGCAGCGCTTCGCCGCCCTGCGCCTGATCGGCGCGACCCCGCGGCAGATCGCGGTGATCGCCGCGGTCGAGTCGAGTGTCGCGGCCGTCGGCGGCGTCGCCGCCGGATTCGCACTGTTCGTCCTGCTGCGCCCGGCGCTGGCACCGATCCCCTTCACCGGGGAACCGTTCTTCCCCGGCGACCTGTCGCTGAACCTGCCCGACGTCGTGCTGGTCGCGCTCGGCGTGCCGATCGCCGCCGCGGCGGCGGCCCGCCTGGCACTGCGCCGGGTGACCCGCTCCCCGCTCGGCGTCACCCGGCAGACGACCGCCCGCCCGCCACGCGCATGGCGGATCCTGCCGCTGCTGGCGGGCCTGGGGGAACTGGCCTGGTTCGTCCACGCCGGCCAGCCCGCCGGCACCGCCGGGCAGGTCCGGGCCTACCTGTCCGGGATCCTGCTGACCATGATCGGGCTGATCGTCGTCGGGCCGTGGCTGACCCTCGCCGGGGCCCGCCTGGTGGCCCGGCGCACCCGGCGACCCGCCGCGCTCATCGCCGGGCGCCGCCTGGCCGACAACCCGCAGGCAGGCTTCCGCGCCGTCGCCGGTCTCGCCCTGGCCCTGTTCGTCACCAGCGTCGCCGTCGGAATCATCACCACGATCAACGCCTACGGCACCACCGGCACGCGCGACCACGCCGCCGCGCGTGGCCCGGCGCAACGCCACACCCTCATCGACCGCTTCACCACCTACACCCCCGCAGGACCGCAGGACATCGCCTCGATCCCGGCCTCCCTGCTGGGCGATCTGCGCCGGGTCCCCGGCGTGCGCGGCGTGACCGTGATCCATCGGCCTCCCGGCGCGGGGCGCGTCGACCCGCTGATCGGCGTCGTCTCCTGCGCCGAGCTGTCCGGCACCCCGGCGCTCGGCCGCTGCGCGGCCGGATCGGACCCGGCCACCACCGCCACCCTCAGCACCGACTTCGAGGCCAGGTTCGGCGACCACGCCGGGACGGTCGGGCCGGCGGCCCTGTCCCCCGACGGTCTGCGCCACCTTCCGGTCCAGTCCCTCGCCGTGGACACCGACGGGCCGGCGGCGGTCGAGCGGGCCCGCACCGTGCTCGACCTCGCCTACCTCTCCTACCCGTCGGTCACCATCGCCGAGGACCTCGACCGCGGCCTGCGGCTGACCACCGCCTACCGGCAGCTGGCGAACGTCGTGATCCTCACCAGCCTGCCGATCGCCGGGTGCAGCCTCGCCGTCAGCGTGGTGGCCGGGCTCAACGACCGCCGACGGCCCTTCAGCCTGCTGCGGCTCGCCGGCGCGCCCCTGGGGATGCTGCGCCGCGTCATCGTGTTGGAAAGCGCGCTGCCGCTGCTGGTCCTCACCGTCGTGTCGATCGCCACCGGATTCCTCGCCGCGGGCCTGTTCCTGCGTTCCCAGCTGCACGAGACACTTCAGCCACCCGGGGGCGAGTACTACCTCATCGTCGCCGCCGGCCTGCTCGCCGCGCTCGCGGTCCTCGCCTCGACCCTCCCGCTGCTGCGCCGCATCACCGGACCCGCCGCCGCCCGCAGCGACTGACCGGCCACGCAAGCGGCCGGACCTGCAAGCGTCTGACCGGCCACGCACCCGCCGCTTCGCCGCGCTCCGACACGGTAGATCGTCTGCCTCTGCGGCTGGCTGTTGCCGGTCGCGGGTGTCAGGCGTCGTGAGCGGGTCAGCGCTGAGGCGCCAGGGCTGTGACCCGCGAGGAACCGTCGCGGGTCACAGCCTTCCGATGCGTTTCTCAGTGACACCTCAATGAGATTCGCTTTCCAGGGTCAGCCGAAATTCTTCGGCAGCGGGAGAGGTCGCAAGGGAAGTAGTGGATTGTCTATCGTTCCATATCCGGACGAGATTGACCTCCCGGCTACAACGCTGTACGCGTTTACCACCTCCAGGGACTTTCCCACCCGAGGCCAAGGGAGTTTCGTGACCCTCGACACCGCGGTCTGGATACTGTCTAGCGCGACATGAATCAGGTCGGCGTAATCGTCGGCGTGCTCGGGGTGAGAGATAAGTCCCAGATCCACACACGGAATGACTTCAGCGCCTTCCTGAATCGCAAGATCGATACCGGAAGTCGAGATCAGCGAAATTCCATGCGGCAGGTTCTCGGACAAATTGTCGATAAGAAATTCCGTGGCCGTTCTGGCTAGATCGAGAGAGTTGGTCACATCACACACCCATTTTGCACCGAATGATAGACACTGCCACTATCCGATGTCAGGGTAACAGATATCGACATCCGCCGACCAGGAAAAGCGAGCTTCGCAGGTAGGGAGCCGTGCGGGAAGTAGGGATAGTGTGCATTCTTCCCATCCAACACCCTCTTCCCCCCGTACACCGAGATTTTATAGAAACCCGGTTCGCGCGAGACCGGGGTCATGGCTCCGGTCCAAACAAAGGTTCCCTGGGCCGTCTCGCCGAGACGAATGACTCCCGAGTCTCCGGGGAACGACGGGTTATTCTTGCAGCTTGGCGTGGAAACGGGAACGATGGCGGATGCTGTGCCAGCGGACCCGACAAGAGTCGCGGCTAGCGTCAGAAAAAGCGCCGCCAAGGATACTGCAAGCCTTTTCACACGCACAGACCTTTCTACTGGGAAGGTGTTGGCTACCCCTAGCCAAGAGGTCCATGGCGGAACAGGTCAATCCATGTGGCACAAACCCTCGTCAATTTCGTACCGCGGGGGTTTCGGGCGGTTGTGTAGTTGAAAGTGGAACGATCGCCTGATGGGCGAGAAAATCTCACCGTCCGCTCAAGGCTTTGAGATCGACTAGGTCGTCGGCCTGGCCGCCCACCGAACCCAGGGGGCCCGATTCAGGCCGAACTCGTCACCGAGTGTGTCTAACCCGCCCCCTACCCCTGTTCAGGGGAGGAGCCGCGAAACTGCGGCTTCACCCGCCTCGCGCAGACAACCGAATGACGCCGAATATCATGCAGTCCGCTGACGTTCAACAGAACACAAGGCGTTATGTATACCTAACGGTAGATATCGAGCCGGCAAGTGAATATATAATCACTCGGTGTGACGAAGTGGCGGCGCGCGAAGGGACAACATTCCTCAACCCCAGGCACCACGAGAGAGCGCCTACCTTCTCCCCGCAAGCAGGATCAGCCCGATGGGGATCTACTCAGGCTCTACGCGGCCTCGCGAGCACTGCGGCGGTCGGCAACCCAGTGCCGGACCTGCCCCGGGTGCGGATGCGGACGCCGGCGGCCGGACGGCACCTGCCCGGCTGCCCGCACGAACTGGTTCACACGTCGCCCTCATCGTCATCCGGCGCATCGGGGTCGCGCAGCTCGCGGATCGCTCCCTGCGCGAGGTCCGGCAGGACGAAGCTGTAGGTGCCATACATTCCGAGGTGCCGGTTGACGAACGGCGACAGCCTGGCCATGTCCTCCTCGCGCACCGGGTAGGCCTCGGCTTTGGGATGTCGGTAAGGAACGTGGCACCAGGTGCAAACGGCGACGATCTCGCTGGCCTGCGGTGACGCGGCAGCTCATCGCGTTCCTCACCCTCGGCGGCCGTAACCGGGCGGACTACGGACGCGCCCAGCGCCTGCTCATCGATCTCGTTCGAGCTTCGAGCCCACTCAGCTCGTGCGCTCCAAGAGGCGGTCGGTCCAGATGTTCGCGAGGCTCTCCTCGTGGTCGAGGCTCAGGCCCGGCGCCATCGTCTGGGGGGCGCGGGCCAGCGGGGAGGCGATGATGTGGTCGAACCATGCCCTGAGCTGCGAGAGCGGTCCCCGGTTGTACTGGGGCATCCCGATCACCAGGGAGGTCGCGTCGGCGGCTTCCACGCTGGTGTCGATGCGCACAGTCCTCCTATCGCTCCCCTCCTATGCGGGGAACTTCCCCCACATAGGAGGCTACCGCGAAGTGGGGAAGATCGTCCGTTTAGGTTAGGATGAACGCATGACGACTGGCAGCAGCAGCCCGAGCAAGCCGCTGCGGGCCGACGCGGAACGCAACCGGTCCGCCATCCTGGCTGCCGCGGCGCGGCTGCTGGCCAAGAACGGCTTGTCGGTGTCACTGGACGACGTGGCCGCAGCGGCCGGAGTCGGAAGCGCGACTCTCTACCGGCGCTTCAGCAGCAGAGACGAGCTCGCGTCGGACGTCCTCGGGCAACAGATGGCCGAGTACGTCGCCCGGACCGAAGCAGAACTGGCCCGGTCCCAGGACGACCCGTGGGGGGCCCTGACGTCGTACACCCACTTCGTGGTGGAACGCCAGATCGCCGATCGCGCCTTCGCCGAGGTCCTCTCCTCGCCCGGGCTGGGCACCGCCGCGTTTCGAGAAGACCTCGATCGGACCTACCGAGACTTGCAGGCCATCGTTCAGAACGCACTGGACGCCAAGGTTGTGCGACCGGACATGCACTGCAGCGACCTGCTCATGCTCTTCCGCTCGGTCAACGGCCTCATCGCAGCTGACGCCGAAACGGCTACAGAGGCGTGGCCACGGCTCGTGGCCACCTTCCTCGCGGCCTGGAGGAGCGACGGTCCTCCGCTGCCGCCGGTGTCCGCGGTTTGGGAGCGGACAGAGGCCTGACCCGGATCTTTCCTCAACGTCATCCATATCGACACCACCGACACCTCACCCAGGGCCGAACTCGCCGTCGCCCTGTTCGCCCACATGGAGCGGGTCTTCGCGCGTGAACGGGCCGCGCACGCCCGCGCCGTCCTACGCGGACCAGCGCTCACCCGCCCCGGGACACAGCGTGCACGACACGGACCGGCAGCACCAACCGCCGCGAAGGACCCCGCCGACGCCGGTGCTCACCGGCGTCATTGTCGGAAAGCCACAACGACAGGCCTCCGACCTCGGCAGCGTCAGTGCTGGGCGCGGCGCGGCGCGGCTGCGAAGGTGAACCCGACAACGGAGCGAGACCTTGACACGGCCGTCCCGCTCCACCACGCGGCGAAAGGGAGACAGGGCGGTGCACGAGAAGATCGTGGTCACGGGGATCGGCGCGATGACCCCGCTCGGAGGTGACCTCGACGCCACGTGGAGCGGGCTGCTTGCGGGCCGCTCCGGCGTCACTGTCCTCGAGGACGACTGGGCGGCGGACCTGCCCGTCCGCCTCGCCGCCCGGCTTCCCGTCGACCCGGGGGCGTCACTGCCCCGCAAGGAAAGCCGCCGCCTCGACCGCTGCGAGCAGATGGCGATCGTCACCGCCCGCGAGGCGTGGGCGCAGGCCGGCCGGCCCGACGTCGACCCGCAGCGCCTCGCCGTCGTCATCGGCACGGGCTACGGCGGGGTGGCCTCCACCCTCAGCCAGCACCGCATCGTCGAGGCCGGCAACGCCCGCAAGATGTCCCCCCACGCGATCATCATGCTGATGGCCAACGGGCCGGCCGCCTGGGTCAGCATCGACCTCGGCGCCCGCGCCGGCGCCCGCACCCCGGTCAGCGCCTGCGCCTCAGGCGCCGAGGCGATCGCCGTCGGCATGGAGATGATCCAGCACGACCTCGCCGACGTCGTCGTCGCCGGCGGCGTCGAGGCCGCCGTCGACAACCTGCCGTTGGCCGCGTTCGCGCAGATGAGGGCGCTGTCGACCCGCCACGACGATCCCGCGGCCGCCTCCCGCCCCTTCGACGCCGACCGCGACGGCTTCGTCCTCGGTGAGGGCGCCGGCATCGTCGTCCTCGAACGGGCCTCCTTCGCCGCCGCCCGCGGCGCCCGGGTGCACGCCGTCGCCGCCGGCGCCGCGGTCAACTCCGACGCCCTCGACATCGTCACCGCCGACCCCGCCGGACAGTCCCGCGCCATCAGCACCGCCCTGGCCCGCGCGGGCGTCGTGCCCACCGACATCGGCCTCGTGCACGCCCACGCCACCTCCACCCCGGTCGGCGACCCGCTGGAGGCCGAGGCGATCGCCGAGACCATCGGCACCCACCCGGCGGTCACCGCGACGAAGTCGATGACCGGTCACACCCTCGGCGCCGCCGGCGCCATCGGGGCGATCGCGGCGATCTGCGCCCTGCGCGACGGCGCGATCCCCCCCGTGCGCAACCTCGACCGCCTCGATCCGGCGATCAAACTCGACGTGGTCACCGGCACCGCCCGCCACGACACCGTCCACGCCGCCGTCGCCAACGCGTTCGGCTTCGGCGGCCACAACGCCACCCTCGTCTTCACCGCCGCCTGACCCGCACCGCCGTCCGACCCGCACTGCCGCGTGACCCGCACTGCCGCGTGACCCAGCACCGCCGAACGACCATCGGGGCCGGCCGCGCCACGACGCCGCCCCCGCCCCCGCCGTCCGTCCCACCGGTCACGGTGCCGACGGGTCCGTTGCGGCGTGCCGTGCGCCTTCCCTGCCCCCGATCCCGCGCACCGCACGCCGCGACCCGCCGCACAGCTCCAGGGCGTTGCGCGAACGCGGCCCGCGCCGGCCGCCGAGCCTTGCTTCGGCCGCCGTGACGGGACCGCTATGACGCGACCGAGCGCACCATCTGCACGATGGCCACTGCATCGGCCGTCCGGGATACCCGTCCGCTCGGAACGAAGCCGACCCGACGGTAGAGGCGCAGCGCCCGGTCGTTGTCAGCCCCGGTCCACAGCTGCAGCCGAGTGAACCCGTGACTGCCGGCCTGGTCCACGAGATAGCCGATCAGCAGCTCTCCGACTCGTCGCCCCCAGTGCTCGGGGTGGACGAAGACCATCGAGATATGGCACAGCCCGGTCAGTCTCGGCCCCCGCCCGTCCTGATCGCGGCCCGGCTCGGCCAGCAGCATGCCGAGAACCTTCGTGTCGGCGCCGGCGATGACCAGAAGTGCATCGGGGGCGGTGAGTTTCGCCCGCACCCTGATGATCCGCTGAGCGTCGGGAGGTCGTCCACGGGCACCATTGGCCCGGCGCCAGACGTCCAGCGCAGCGGGAAAATCGTCGGCGCGGGCGAGACGCACCACCACCGGGGCCGGTTCCAGCACAGGTTCCATGGGCTCAGGATCACCGCTCCCCCGGATGGAATTGCGCGCCAGCTTTACCCACTACCGAGTTCACCGTCAGACCGCAGCCTCGGGGCTCGTTCTGGATCAGACAGCGCCGGCCGCCTCACCGCCCGGGACTGGCTGCGCTGGCGGCTCGCACGAGGGCTGCGAGGGCCGGCGACGTGCTGTGGGCGGGCCAGGCGAGCAGCAGGGTGACGGGCTGGGCGTCTGTCACCGGCACACAGGCGAGATCGTGGCGTAGTGGTGTGGTCACGAACCGCGGGACCATGGCAACCGTCTGGCCTAGCGCGACGAGTTGCAGCAGTTCGGTGAGGCTGCGCGCCTCGGGGCCGGTGGTCGGCCCACGCTGCCCGTGGACGTTCTCGTCGCGGAGATCGGCCGTGCGCAGGCTCGCTCGGGCGGCGAGTGGGTGCGAGGCGGGGAGCACGGCCATCAGAGGTTCGGTCAGCAGCGGCTCGGTGTCGAGCCCGCTGAGGTCCTCGGCCGGGCTGTACAGCAGGGCGGCGTCGGCGAGTCCGTCGCGCAGCAGCCGGACGCGGTCGGTATGGAAGATCACCCGCACCGGCAGTGAGCACGGCTCGCGGTCGCAGGCGGTGAGGATCGCCGACAGCAGGCCCGCGTCCCCGCCTGCCTTCATCGCCAGGATCAGGTGCGGGTCACCGGCGTCCGCCCGCCGGGTACGCCGGACCGCGGCATCCACCGCGTCCAGAGCGTGGCGCGCCTCGCGGGCCAGCACCTGCCCGGCCGAGGTCAGCGTCACCGCCCGGCTGTTGCGCTCGAACAGGACGACACCCAGGCGGCGCTCCAGCTTCTGGATTGACTTCGACAGCGCCGGCTGGGCGATGCCAAGCCGGGCGGCGGCCCGGCTGAAATGCAGCTCGTCGGCCACCGCCAGGAAGTGCACCAGTTCGCGGGTCTCCAGCGGTCGATCCATGCCGGCAGATTATCGATCGTGACTCGGCGGGTCTTGGACGCGCACCGCCAACGATGGTGACGTGAAGGCCATCGCACGTCCTTTCCGTCCGCAGTGAGAAAGGTGCGCATTCGACATGGAACCGATCGAGATGGAACCGACCGAGCCGACGGCGGGCCTACGTGAAGTCCTGGAGCTTTATCGCGGCGCGGCAATCAGGCAGGCCGCCGATGACATGCGGGGCCTCTACGCGGCCGACGCGATCCATGAGTTTCCGTTCACCCCGCCCGGCGTGCCGTCCCGGCTCACGGGCCGGGACGAGATCGTGGGCTGGATAGCCACGGGCTGGCGCACTCTCCCGCTGCGGTACGAGCGGTACCGCACCATCGCCAGCCACGACACCGGCGACCCTCAGACGATCATCGTGGAGCAGGAGGCCCTCGGGAGGAACACGTCCAGCGGTCGGGCGTTCGCGCTGCCCAACATCGTCGTCCTCACCGTCCGCGATGGGCAGATCGCCCACCTGCGCGACTACGTCGACGTCCTGGCTGCGGCGGACGCCGCCGGGCGCGCCGCCACCGCCCTGGGCTGACGGCTGGGGCGGGTGTGGACGTCGACGGTCGGGTTCGTCTGGCGCCACGACTCGGTCCTGGACCCCGACGGCGTCGGATCGCGGCGCGGTGCCGCTGGGTGCGGTCACGGTCGTCGGCGAAGGTCGCGCGCGGGACTGTCCCTGGCACGGTTGAGGGCGGCTGTCTCCTGGCGGGTGATCTCGATGGAGGCTTCCAGGTGCCGGGTGAGGAAACGCAGCTCCTGGGTGGAGTAGGTGGCGTGGAGCCGGTCGAAGGCGGCCCCGATGCTGAGATAGACATTCTCGCGAGCGGCCAGCCCGGCGAGGTCCACTGTGACAACGACCTTGCGCCCGTCCCGCGGGTCTGCCTGCCTGCGGGCAAGCCGGTGGTCCTCGAGGCGGTTGATGACGCCGGTGACGGCTCCCGAGGTCACGGCCAGCCGCGCCATCAGGGAGCCCGCGGTCTGCGGCCCGTCGTGCAGCAGGATGCTCAGCGCCTTCATATCGGTTACCCCGAGGCCCCCACCTGATCGACCGTCGCGGGCGCGGCGCGAGCGGACCCTACCCTGACGCGGTCACGACCGCCGTGGACGTCGGCGACCTCCTCGCCGTGCTCGACGCGACCGGCGCCCGCCGGATCCTGGGCGTCAGCTCCGGCGCGATCATCGCCGCGAGGGCTGCCCTGGCCCGCCCTGAGATCATCGAACGCCTGGCCCTGTTCGAGCCGCCCCTCTCCCTCGACGGCTCGATGCGCCTGGACCTCGCCCCGCGGATGGACGCCGCGGTCGCCGCGGGTGACCTCGCGACCGCGATGGGGCTCGGCATGAAGATCTCGCAGATGGGCCCGCCGTGGATGTTCGGCCCGCCGGTCCCGATCCTCGCGGCGTTCTCCCGCCGCATGCTCACCTCCGCACAGAGACGTGCGCAGGCCGAAGCACTCCCGGTGGACTTCGCCATCGTTCGCGAAAACGCCGACCGCATCGCGGACTTCGCCGCGATCACCACACCCGTACTGCTCATCAACGGCACCGCCACCCGGCCGTTCCTACGCACGGCCGCGACCGGCCTCGCCTCGATCATCCCCGGTGCGACGCACGTCGAGGGGTCCGAGGAAGAACCGCGCAGGATTGAACGGTTAGGGCGGCTCGGTCGTCGGCGGCCGCAGGGTCGATGATCTGTGTGTGCCGGTGGAGTTCCTCCGCTGACCTCACGGCCGTCAGCCGCCGCGACCCACGTCCCAGCGGCAAGCGGCAGCTCGGGTCAGGTTGGCGCGCCCACAGTTACGTTCGTTTTCGTTTCAGAAGTCGCGTTTCGCCCTGTTACCCGCCGTGGACGTTTTCGTACCATCCGTGGGAGGCTCGTGCCCGGGGTGGGTTCCGGTGCGGCCGCGGAGGTTCAGGGGGTGTTGGGTTGGGCTGGCTCCGGCGGCCCGTCTGGCGCGACGACAGCCAGACCGACGAGTCCCTCGTGATGGACGGCCCGGCGGGGCGCGAGGGGGAACCGCTCGTTTTCCTGCGGGTGATGCTGGCCCTCGGCTGGGTGCTCGGGACGGCCGCAATGATGTACGGCGCGCTGGTCTTGGACACCTGGGCCGCACCCGGCGAACCGACGGTCCGAACTCTGGGGTCCGGAATCGCTCGGATCCTGCAATGGGCCGCCGGCCTGGCGGCCGGCGCGCCCTTGGCCGCGCTGCTGCTGGCCTGGTGGGGCCAGGACCGGCAGGCCGCGCGACGGTGGACGGTGGCGTTGGCCGTCGGGCTGCTGACGGCCGGCCTGATCCTCGCCTACCGGCAGACCTATCTGCACCGACTGCACCAGTGCGTGGCGGAGACCCGGGCAGCCGGGGGACAGGCAAGCGACACATCCTGCGTCGAGAATGCCGACGTGGCCTGCCGGCACCAAGAAACGATCTTCTCCCCGCGGTGCCCGTTCGCGCGGCCGTAGAGGGGTCCGAGGGAGAACCGCGCAGGATTGAACGGTTAGGGCGGCTCGGTCGTCGGCGGCCGCAGGGTCGATGTTCTGTGTGTGCCGGTGGAGTTCCTCGCAGATGAGCAGGTTGCGGCGTACGGGCGGTTCGATGGTGAGCCTGTGCGGGCTGAGCTGGAGCGGTTCTTCTTCTTGGATGACGCCGACCGGGAGCTCGTGGGCCGGCACCGGGGCGAGCACTCGCGGCTGGGGTTCGCCGTTCAGCTCGGGACGGTGCGTTTCCTGGGGACGTTCCTGAGCGATCCGCTGGAGGTGCCGTGGGTGGTGGTGGACTACCTCGCGGGCCAGCTGGACGTTGCGGACTCGTCGGTGGTGAAGCGGTACACCGAGCGGCTGCCGACGCAGCATGAGCATGCCCGGGAGATCCGGTCGGTCTACGGCTACCGAGACTTCACCGACCCGCAGGCAGCCGCGGAGCTGCAGGCGTTCCTGGCGAGCCGGGCGTGGACGCAGGCAGAGGGCCCGGTGGCGCTGTTCGGCCAGGCCACCGCGTGGCTGCGCCGTAGCCGGGTGCTCTTGCCGGGAGTGAGTGTTCTGGCTCGTCTGGTGGTCTCCGTGCGCAGCGAGGCCACCGACCGGGTGCACCAGGAGCTCGCCGTCGCGGCTGAGCAGGCCGACCGGCAGCTGGCCGGACGGCTGCGGAATCTCCTCGAGGTGGCGCCGGGTGCCCGGGTGAGCGAGCTGGAGCGGCTGCGGCGGGGGCCGACGCGGACGTCGGGCCCGGGCTTGGAGCGGGCGTTGGCCCGGGCCGCCGAGGTCATCGTGGTGGGCGCCGGCGAGGTGGACGTGTCGGGAGTGCCGGCGAACCGGCTGGCGATGCTGGCCCGCTACGGCCTGGCGGCCAAGGCGCCGCTGCTGCGTGAGCTCGCCGAGCCGCGGCGTACCGCGACCCTGCTGGCGACGGTGCGCGGTCTGGAAGCGGCGGCGGTCGACGACGCCCTGGATCTGTTCGACGTGCTGATGGCGACCCGGCTGCTCAACCCGGCGCGCCGCGCCGCGCAGCAGGAACGGCTCGCCGTCCTGCCGAAGCTGGAGAAGGCGTCGGTCACCCTCGCCGGCGCGGCATCCGCGCTGCTGGGCCTGCTGGCCGGCACGGACGGCGAGGCGCTCGACGTCGCCGCAGCCTGGGCGGTCGTGGAGCAGGTCGCGCCGCGGGAACGGGTGCTGGAGGCCGCCGCGCTGGTCGAGGAGCTGGTGCCCGACGACGCCAGCCTGGAGACGGTGATGCGCGCCGAGCTGGCCCGCCGCTATGGCACGGTCCGCCCTTTCCTCCCCCTGCTCGCCGAGGCGCTGCCGCTGGCAGCGACCGGAGACGGCCAGCCGGTCCTGGACGCGGTCCGCCGACTGCCGAATCTGGTCGGCCGACGTCGGATCCGCCGTGGATAGTCGGGTCCTTCGGTGATGTCGAAGGCGTCGATGTCGAAGGCGTCGAGAATGCCGGATGACCAACCCCGTGACCGAGCCCGCGGACAACCCCATCGGCGCGCTTGCGGTCGACCCGCAGGCGACGGCGCAGCGGCTCGCCACGCTGCCGTCGGTCGCGGGTGTGCAGGTCGCCGGCATTGTCGACGGTGCGCTGAGCGTCGGCGCGGCGGGAGTGTCCGACGTGGAGACCGGGGAACCGGTGCACGCCGGCACCCGTTTCCGGATCGGCTCGATCACCAAGCTGGTCACGGCCGACCTTCTGGTGCGCTGCTCTCACATAACTCGTGGCTATCACGACAGGTCTTGGACACGACCTGGAATCCCGGCGAAGGATGGGGCGTCGGCGGGGAGATCCCGAATGGAAGTCGACAGAGGAGTCGAAGAGATGACTGAGAACGGCAAGGTCTGGCTGGTTACTGGCGCGAGCAGCGGTTTCGGGCGGGCGATCGCTGAGGCGGCGGTCACCGCCGGCGACACAGTGATCGGCACGGCCCGACGAACCGAGGCGCTGGCCGACCTGCTTGCCGCGTACCCCGACAGGGTGGAGGCGATCAGTCTGGACGTCACCGACGGCGGCCGGATCGACGCGGTGACCGCCGACGTTCTGGCCCGCTACGGCCGAGTGGACGTGCTGGTGAACAACGCCGGGCGCACGCAGGTCGGGGCGTTCGAGGAGACCACAGACCGGGAGCTTCGCGACCTGTTCGAGCTACACGTGTTCGGTCCGGCGCGGCTGACCCGGGCGCTCCTGCCGCAGATGCGGGAGCGGGGCAGCGGTTCGGTCGTGAACATCAGCAGTTTCGGTGGACAGCTGTCTTTCGCCGGGTTCTCCGCGTACAGCGCGACCAAGGCGGCGCTGGAGCAACTGTCGGAGGGCCTGGCCGACGAGGTGGCGCCGTTCGGTATCAAGGTGCTGATCGTGGAGCCCGGCGCTTTCCGCACCAACCTGTTCGGCCAGGGCGCGGCCTACTTCTCTGAGGAGCACCCGGCATACGCGGAGAAAGTCGGTGCCACCCGCAAGCTGGTACAGGATGGCGACGGCACCCAGCCGGGGGACCCGGCCAAGGCCGCAAGGGCGATCCGGCTGGCCTTGGATGCCGAGAACACCCCGCTGCGACTCGCTCTCGGCGGTGACGCGGTGGACTTCCTCGTTGGGCACCTGGACTCGGTACGAGCTGAGCTCGCCGCCTGGGAGACGGTCTCCCGGGGGACGGACTTCGACACGCCGTGACAGTCCCGTGCAGCGCAAGGCAGAAGATCCCGCAATCCGTGCCATTCGGGCAGGTCGGCCCGCCGTCCTGAGAGCCCGTCTCCCCGCCACCGTCCAGGAGCACTCCTCCAAAGACCATGGTGATCAGTCGTGCCGCCGCAGCCTCGCCTGGTTCCTGGCAAGGCGCCGTGATCTGGGCGCACGGAGACACCCACGACGATCATGACCGCGGCACGCCCAACCGCATGCGTTGGCGCATGCGCGTCCTGCGCCGGGCCGACAAGGTGGTCTCTCTGCGGCGGCGGCCGAGCCCGATCTGTCAGCCGGCCGGGGTGATCGGCTTCTGCCAGATCAGGAGGTAACGCCAGAACAGCAGTCGTCGCACGCGCACGCCAGGCAGCACGGCGGCGGCCTGGCGGGCGGCCTCTCGGGTGGTCAGCGGCGGATTCATGACCACGGGCATGCTTGCGTGCGCGGGGTCCTTCGCGAAGGAGCTCCCCCGTCCCAGCAGCCTGTTCGCGAAGAACACCACGCCCAGCAGGCGGTGTCCGAGCGCCGCGACGATCTCGACGGGCAGTTCGTGGCGCAGGTCCCTCCGGGGCAGGACGACGGCGGCAAGGACCCCACCGGGCCGCAGGGCGGCCGCGAGCACCCCGAGCGCCTCCGGCAACGGCATGTGGTGCAGCGCGCTGATCGAGAAGATCGCGTCGTAGTCCTTGCCTGGCAGCGGGTCGGCCAGCACATCGGCGAGCACGCAGTGCACGTTGCGCGGGGTGCCTCGCCTCGCCTGCTCGATCATCTCGGCGGAGCGGTCGACGGCGTCGACCTGCTCACTGCGCTGGGCGAGCCGGGCCGCGAACGCCCCGGCGCCACAGCCGACATCCAGCACCCGTCGGCCTGGCTGCGGCAGTTGGCGCAGCAGCAGCCGGTGGTAGTAGGCGTTGTGACTCCAGTCGAACACGGCCGTACGCTATCCAGCTGTACGTAGGCGCGGGCGCTGACCCCACCCGTTCCCGGCCCGGCATCGGCGTTCACGCGCCTCCCGAGCGGCCGTCGCCCATCGTTGCGCTCCCGCGCGGCTGTTCCCTGTCCTCTGCAGGAGCCAGGGTCCGGGTGCCGAGGACGGCGAGCAGGGCGAGACGTTCGGCGTCGGGCGAGCCGGGCTCGGCCGTGTGGACCAGGATGCGCAGGTCACTGCCCGCGACGCTGAGCACGTCGCAGTCCAGCGTCACGGCGCCCACCCGCGGATGATCGACGGTCTTGCGCCCCGCCTCGGCCCGGCCCACCGCAGCGGAATCCCACAGCTGCGCGAACCGGTCACTGCGCGCGCGCAGCTCGGCGACCAGGCGACGCAGCCGCTGGTCCGCCGGATACCGGCGCGCCGCCGCCCGCAACGCGCAGACCTGCGAGACCTCGAGGTCGTCCTGGGACTGCGGGCTGTGGCGCACGCGGCTGGGCGCGCCGAGGAAGGTGCGCCACACCGCGTTGCGCTCGCTGCCGCGGCGCTGCCCCATCAACGCCGTGTACAGCGGGTTGGCCAGCAGCAGCGTCCACGCCGCGTCGCTGACCGCCACCGGCGTCCCGGACAGCCGGTCCAGCATCCGCTGCACCCCCGGGGTGATGTAAGCGGGCACCGAGCCCCGCCCCGGGGGCACGAGCCCGGCGAGGCGGAACAGATGCTCACGCTCGGCCGCGGACACGCGCAACGCCCGCCCCAACGCCTCGACGACCTGGTCCGACGGATTGGTCGCCCGGCCCTGCTCAAGCCGGCTGACATAGTCGACCGAGATCCCGGCCAGCAGGGCGAGCTCCTCGCGGCGCAGCCCGGGCGCGCGCCGATGGCCGCCGACGGGCAGCCCGGCCGCCTGCGGGCAGACCCGGTCGCGCCAGCGCCGCACCGTGCGCCCGAACTCGCTGCGCCCGGCCTGCCGGTACTCGGCCTGCCGGTGCTGGGACTCCGGACGCGCCATGACGCCACTGTGCACCGCACCCCGGTGGATCGTCCTGGTACCGGCAGTCCCAGGACGATCCGACGCCTGGCTGACCGCCGCGCCGGCCCGCACCCTGAGGGCATGACCACCACACTGATCACCGGAGCGAACAAGGGTCTCGGCTTCGAGACCGCCCGTCGCCTGCTCGCCGCGGGCCACACCGTCTACCTGGCAAGCCGGGACGCCGAACGGGGACGCCTCGCCGCCGAGCGGCTGGGCGCGCGGATGGTCCAGCTCGACGTCACCGACGACGCCTCCGTGCAGGCCGCGGCGAGCGCCGTCGCCGCCGACGGAGGGCTCGACGTGCTGGTCAACAACGCCGGCATCGCGCCGAGCGGGGACCCCGGCGCCGCGGACGTCACCGCCGAGGTGACGCGCGCGGCGTTCGAGACGAACGTCGTCGGCGCGGTGCGCGTCACCCACGCGTTTCTGCCCCTGCTGGCCCGGTCCGCCGCCCCGGTCGTGGTCAACGTCAGCAGCGGCCTGGCCTCGCTGACCGCGGTCACCACCCCGGGCACCCCCAGGTACGCCTACCCGGGCGTCGCCTACCCCGCCTCGAAGGCCGCCCTCAACATGATCACCGTGCAGTACGCGAAGGCGTTCCCAACCATGCGGATCAACGCCGTGGAACCCGGCTTCACCAGGACCGACCTCAACGCCAACACCGGCACCCAGACCGTCGAACAGGGCGCCGAGATCATCGTCCGCCTGGCGCTGGTCGGCCCCGACGGCCCCACCGGCGCCTACGTCGACGCCGACGGCCCCCTGTCCTGGTGAGCCCCGGGCCGCCTGAGCGTTCCCTTGGGGAGGCTCCCTCGACCCCGGAATGTTCCGACCCAGAATGTTCCGATGCAGGAGGGTGACGGTGGTCCTGTCGGCGAGTCGGCCCGCACCTGGCAGGCGGCGATGGCGGACGCCTCGTTGGCGTGCTGGGAGCTCGACGAGGCCCGGCGATGGCTGACGGACGCCCGGGGGGCGCCGATGCCGCCTCTGGGTGCCGAGGTGTGGGTCTACGACCGGTCGTTCACCCACGTGCTCCTGGTGCGACACCGCTGGCGTGGATGGGTACCGCCGGGCGGAGAAGTCGAACACGGGGAGACACCGCGGCAGGCGGCGGCGCGAGAGCTCCTCGAGGAGACCGGAGTGCACGCCGCGCTGCTGCCCACACCTGCCATGGTCGTCGTGCGGGCCTATCACCACGACTGGCCAGCCACGCTCGGCCTGTCCTACGTGACGATCGTCGACGGCTCGACACCTTTGCGCGGTGAGCCGGGGCAACCCGTCCGATGGCAGGCGCTGGCCGAGGAGTGGACCAGCTATGTCGCCGACGACCCGGCCCGGATCCGACGGTACGCAGAACGGCTGGGCCGGCAGATCGAGTAGCCGCCGAGACCGCCGCGTCGACGAGCCCGGCTCCGGGAGACCGGTGCCGTCGACGAGGAGTGCCCGGCGGATGACTACGTCGAGTTCGGGATCGGAGAGTCCGGATTCGGATCCAGGGTCGGGGTCGGGGTCGGGGTCGCGACATTGCGGAGGGCGGCGTCGGCGAGCCGTCCCGGTGCGAAGACCGCCGCCGCCACGCGCAGCTGCGGGGTCAGCGCATCTCTGATGCCTTCCTGCACTCCGCTCAGCGGACCGGCAGCGTCGCAGCCGGCGACCAACGATCCCGGTCCACGATGACGGCCGCCGAAACCTTCCCCTCGCTCCCCGAACTCCTGTTCAGCCAGGGTCGGGGGGCCACTTGGCGCTCTGGCAGAGTGGGCGCCATGGTCACCGAGCTCCGCGTCGACGCGTCGAACGCCACCCAGCTCGCCAGCTGGGACGGCAGCGGAGGCGCTTTCTGGGTCGCCCACGCCGACCGCTTCGATGAGGGGGTCGCGGCCTACCGTGATCGGTTTCTGGCCGCGGCCGCGATCGACGAGACGGCAGCCGTGCTCGATGTCGGGTGCGGCAGTGGACGGACGACCCTGGACGCCGCCCGCCGCGCCACCGCCGGATCAGTCCTGGGTGTGGACCTGTCCGCACAGATGCTCGAGCTGGCCCGTCGACGCGCCGAACGCGAGCACGTCACGAACGTGACCTTCGAGCAGGCCGACGCACAGATCCACCCCTTTCCCGCCGAAGCCTTCGACGTTGCCGTCAGCCGGCACGGGGTGATGTTCTTTGGCGATCCCGTCGCCGCCTTCACCAACCTCGCGCGCGCCCTGCGCCCCGCCGCGCGCATCGTCCTGCTGACCTGGCAGCCCTTCGAGCGCAACGAGTGGCTCCAGGCCTTCTTCACCTGCCTGGCCGCCGGCCGGGATATACCCGTCCCACCGTCGGACGCGCCGAGCCCGTTCGCCTTCAGCGACCCCGACCGGATCCGGTCGCTGCTGAACACTGCCGGGTTCTGCGACGTCCGGGTGGAGGGCCTCACCGA
Organism: Frankia alni ACN14a; assembly: GCF_000058485.1. NCBI lineage: Bacteria > Bacillati > Actinomycetota > Actinomycetes > Frankiales > Frankiaceae > Frankia > Frankia alni. Next base: position 3,928,035 of record NC_008278.1, on the reverse strand, counting down.
GCCCATGTACTTCGGTCCCGATCCCGACGACGCCTTCCGGTTCGTCTCCGCCCAGCACTCCGGACTGGTACGCGACCTCGACCCCGACATCAAGAGCCGCGCGCTCGACGAACTGCGAACCAACCTGGCCGAGCACCACACCGCACGAGGCGTCCTGTACGACTCGGCAGCCTGGCTCATCCAGGCCCACCGAGACTGAGCGTGACCGCTGGCCGCGACTGCTACGTACACCTGACAGCGTCCAGTTTGGCAGCGTCCAGCGCTAGCCGCAGACTGGCCAACTATCGCGGCTTTTGGCCATCTACTGGCCAACGTCACAGCGAGTGGTCATCCGTTCGCGATCCCTACACACCTGTCGGGCAACTCAACGGGTATCCCGTCCACCATCCTGACGGACTACCGCCCGCCAACGGCTGTACGAATCCTGCTCGCCCCCAGACACCGAAGTCCGACTGTCGGGTTGCGCGCGGACCTGCTGGCCACCACCGCCTCAGCGTGGGGCACCCAGGATGAGGGTGCCCAGGCCGGGTGCGCGCACCGCGAGCAGCGTGCCCCCGGCCGCACGGTCGACCAGCACCGCCAGGCGGCGCCGCACGCAGCGGGCCCGGAGCACCTCGACCCGGGCGCCCTCGGACAGCTCGTCGCGGTTCGCCTGCCCGAAGGCGACACCGTCGGCGTAGGCGCCGGCGGGGGGCCGCCCGGCGGCCCAGGCCTGGAACCGGACGCCGAACTCGGGTTCGGCCGCGAGCGTCGGCCACCGGCGTGCGACCCCGGCCCGGCGCTTGTCGACCAGCGCCCGCCGGGTCGCCTCCATTGCCCCCGGGTCGAAACCCGCCGGATCGGCACCGCCGGCGACCAGCGCCGCGACCAGCGCGCTCTGCCCCACCGCCAGCCGTGCCCGCGCCGCGTCAGGATCCACCGGCGCCGTCCCCACCGCCGCCTCCGTCGGACCCGCCACCATCGGACCCGCCACCGAAGCCGAAGTCGCCCCCTCCGGACCCTCCGCTCTCGCCGTAGCCCCAGCTCCCCCCGTCATGCCACCGGCCGACGGAGCTGCCGCCGACGCGCCTCACCACGAAGTCGAGCAACCCTCTCAGCGCAGCAGTGCGCCGACGACCACCACCAGAACCACCAGCACGATCTTCACTGCGGTTGCCATGGCAGCTGCCTCTCTGCGTGCGCCGCGGCGGGCTGGACACGGTCGCACTCGGCGTGGAACTCGGCGGCCGGCGGATAGCGGCCGTCACGTTCGAGAAGGTAGGCGGCCCGCCCCGGCGGACATCGCCGGACAGCGTCCGCCAGCAACTCCAGCTGCGGCGCCCCGACCGGGTGCAGATGGGTGTCGTGGTAGCGGCCCTCGTGCATCGACCCGCCGGCGACGTGCAGGTAGGCGACCCGCTCCCAGGGCAGCCGGTCGAAGGCGGCGACCGGGTCGAGGCCGTGGTTGACCGCGTCGCCGTGGAGGTTCGCGACGTCGACGAGCAGCAGCGCGCCCGTCCGCTCGGCCAGCTCGGCCAGAAAATCGGCGGGGGCCAGCTCGCCGTCCGGCCAGCGCAGCAACGCGGCCGGGTTCTCCAGCGCCAGCGGGACCGGCAGCTGCGCACAGGCGATCCTGACGTTGGCCACCAGCACGTCGAGCGCGTCGCGGGTATTGCGCCGGCGGTAGCGTGCCGCCCTGTCCGACCAATCCGCCGCGCCGGCAGCTGCGAACCCCCTCAGGACCCACCGACGCCGGGCCGTCCGCCGAGTTGCCCGGCGGGCCCGGCGCCCGGCAGGTCGTGATCCCGGCGCGTCCACCGGACGCGCGGGGGCCGGGGGCGGGGCAGCCCTGGCAGGAGCCGCAGGCGGCCGGAAGGCGGGCAGGGCATGGGAACCAAGGACGGCCGGGCGCGGGCGTTGCACGCCGTGCGCGGCGGGCAGGACGTCCCCAGGGGCGTTCCCCCGGCACCGACACTCGAGGCGCTGCTCATCGGGGTCGCGCGAGGCGACCGGGACGGGTTCGCGGCCCTCTACGACCGGCTCGCCCCCCTGGTGTTCGGCCTGGCCCGCCGGGTCCTGCGCGATCCCGCCCAGGCCGAGGAGGTCGCGCAGGAGGTCTTCGTCGCGGTGTGGCGTGACGCCTGCCGATTCGACCCGGACCGGGGCAGCGTCACCGGCTGGGTATCGACAATGACCCACCGCCGCGCCGTCGACCGGGTCCGATCCGTCGAGGCCGAGAAGGCCCGCGAGCACCGGGCGGCCGGAATGTACGCCGCCCGCGCCCACGACCAGGTCGCCGAGCAGGTGGAACTGCACCTCGAACACGAGCGGGTCCGCGGGTGCCTCGACAGCCTCACGCCCCGCCAGCGGGAGTCGATCACCCTCGCCTACTACTCGGGTTTCACCTACCGTGAGGTCGCCGAGCTGCTCACCGTGCCGGTCGGGACGGTCAAGACCCGCATGCGCGACGGGCTCAGCCGGCTGTCGGACTGCCTGGGGATGGACTCATGAACACCGCCGACGCGCACACTCTGACCGCCGCCTACGCCCTCGACGCCCTCGATGCCGCCGACCGGTCGGCCGCCGAGGAGCACATTGCCGCCTGCCCGGCGTGCGCCGCCGAGGCGGACCGGCTCTCCCGCGCCGCGGCGAACCTCGCCCAACTGACGGCCGAGGCACCGCCGCCGGCCCTGCGCGACGCCGTCCTCGACGCGATCTCGGTGACCCGCCAACGCCCCCCCGCCGTGCCGCCGGCGCCACCCCCCGCGGATCCGCCGACGACCCGCCATCCCACCCGGCTCTCGACCCGGCGTGCGGGCCACCACGGCGACCGCGCATCCCGCCCGTCCCCTGCGGCCCGCGCGATCGCCGCGGTGGCTGCGGCCGCGGTCGTCGCCTGCGGTGTGCTCGGGGGCGTCGCCCTCGACGAGCGCCACCAGCTCAGCGCCGCCCGAGCCCAGACCGAGCAGGCCCGGAGGCTGGCCGCCGCCGCCCTCGTCGCCACCGACGCCGCGTCCCTGCACGGCGGGGGGACGCTGCGCACCGCAAGCGTCGGACACATCGCCGTGGTGTCCGCCCGGGGACTGCCCACGCTGCCCGCCGGCCGGACCTACCAGCTCTGGTTGATCTCGGCGGCGGGACCCCGCTCGGCCGGCTTCGTGGACGGCCGGGCGGGTGCGGGGATCTGGCAGCTCGACGACGTCCGCGGTGCCCGCTCCCTCGCGCTCACCGTCGAACCATCCGGCGGCTCACCCGTGCCGACGACACCGCCCGTCGGCACGACGCCGTTGCCCAGCTGACCGTCCCGGCCCCGGCTCATGCGCCACCCGCGACCGCGACCGCGATGCCGGCCAGGAAACTGCAATGCCGGCCAGGAAACTACGACGCCGGCCGAAAACTGCGACGCCGGCTCGGAAAACCGAGGTGGGGACCAATCCGCGGGGCGCAACGGTCCGAACTCCTGGTGTCAGCTCACCACGACCTCGGGAGATCTCATGCGCCGTCCTCGCCTCGCCGCCGCCACCGCCAGCGCGTTCCTCGCCGGCCCGCTCCTGCTCGGCCTCGCCGCCTGCGGCGACAGCGGCGACAGCAACGGCGGCAGTGGTGGCAGCGCCGCAGCCGCAGCCCCGGCAACCCCGGCGGCCAGCGCGTCGCCCGCCCCGCAGGCCGCGATTGCCGCACTCACCGGCAGCGACACCGCCGTCGCGGTGGACCCGGCCGTCCTGACCGCACTGAAGTCGCTCGGTGTCGCGGTCGCCCCGACCGGCACCGGAAAACTCACCCAGCAGTACGGGCCGACCCTCGACTTCCCGATCACCGGCGGCGCAGTGAAGATCTTCGACCGGACGCAGGTCACCCCATACGTCCAGGGACACATCGAGCATCAGGGCAGCGGATTGCGGTTCTCCGCCGGGACGAAGACCCTGACCGTGCAGAACTTCACCGTCGACCCGGGCACCTCCATGCTCAACGCCGAGGTTGTCGAGATGGGTAACGCCAAGGTCCCGCTGTTCCACCTCGACGGCACCAACCTGAAGATCAGCAAGGACAGCGCGGGCCGCGCCAAGCTCGACGGAACCCAGGTGCAGCTGACCGACACCGCCGCGGGCGCCCTGAACAAGACCTTCGGCGTCACCGCCTTCACCGACCGCATGCCCATCGGCATCGCGCACATCACCGCCGACTGAGCCGACTGGCTACGTAATAGTGTCAGGGCAGGGAATGGTGCGCAGGCGATCCTCGCATCCTTCGATGCGGACTGCGGCGGGTGTGGTCTGCATGCTGCTGGTGGCGGCGTGCGCCGGTGGTGAGGGATGGGCCGAACATTCCGCGCCTGCCGCCAGCAGTTCCCGCACCTGTGGCCAGGCGATACCGGTGGGGTTCCGAACGCCACCCTCGACGCGATCGGCGTCTGCTACATGGAGCTCCCCGAGGCCGGCCTGCACGGGGCCGTCGCCTTCATCGTGCGCAAGGGAAGTGAAGATCACCAGGGAGGATGCCGTCGGCGTCGATGGCGGCCGCCGCGGCCTGCACGGAGGCGTCGTCGGTGACGTCGAGCTGGACCGGCCGCGAGTGAGTGCCGGGCTGTTCGTGGTCGGTGAAGCGGGCCTGCGCACCGGAGACGTGGACGTAGGCGTCGAGGAACCCGGTCCAGGCATGCACCTCGAACAGCAGCTCGGGCAGGTCGATCCGCGGGCGTGGCCGGTAACGGCAGCCGATCAGTCGCGGCCGGCCCCGGACATCCTCGGCTCGCCGGCCGCCGCGCGGTCACGGGCGATGCCGCACGGGTCGTCGTGCGGGGGGGTGCACGGCTCGCACTCGGACTCGATCGTCACGTGGGTGATGGCGTACCGCTCCGCGAGCATCGCCTTGATCCCGTCGGACACCGCCCGCGCCTGCGCCAGGCTGGGATGACCATCCTGCACGCCGTCGAGATGACCGAGTTCCAGGTGCACCGAGGCGGCGAAGACCCGGTCGGACAGGCTCCACACATGCAGGTCGTGCACGTCGAGGACATGGGTGTCGCGCAGGATGTCCGCGCGCACCGCTGCGACGTCCAGGCTCTCCGGCGTCGCCTCCAGCAGCACCCGCGACGCGCTGACCAGCAGCTTCATCCCCTGCCCGGCGATCAACACGGCGATCAGCAGGGAGACCAGCGGGTCCAGCCAGTTCCAGCCGCCGACCAGCCAGATCACCAGACCGGACGCGGCGACCGCCACCGACACCGCCGCGTCTCCGGCCAGGTGCAGCACGGCGGCGCGGGTGTTCAGATCGGCGTCGCGTTCGTGGACGGCCAGGGCGCTGGCCGCGTTGACGACCGCCGCGACGAGCGCGACGGCGACGACCACCGGGCCGTCGACCGAGCCGTGCGCGCCGAGGCGGCGCAGCGACTCGACGGCCAGCAGCGCCGTCACCACCAGCACCGCCGCGGCGTTCGCCTGCGCGGCGAGCACCGGCCAGCGCACCCCGCCGAACGTGCGCCGCGCCGACGGCGGACGCTGCGACAACGTCAGCGCCACCAGCGCGAGGACCACCCCGGCGGTGTCGGTCAGGTTGTGCCCGGCGTCGGCGAGCAGGCCGACGGACCCCGCGGCGAACCCGGCCACCGCCTGCCCGACGACGATCGCCAGGTTCAGCCCGGCCGCCAGCCACAACCGGCGCCGCTGCCGCGCGCTCCCCCGCCCCGCCGCCACCCCGTGACTGTGCCCGTGACCATGGGCGTGGGCGTGCACGTGGCCGTTCCCAGGCGGGTGGCCGAGAGGGTGATCGTGGCCGGGGTCGTGCGCAGACCGAGCCCCGTGCGCCTGGCTGGCGTCGTGGGCATGGTCCGTGTCGTGACCGACGTGACCGACGTGCGGCTCGTGGTCGTGGCCGTGGTCGGGCGTGGTCATGACTCACCCACCCCCGCCAGGGAGGACCCGGCCGGTGCCACCGCAGCCCCTGCGACGACGGCGTCGCCGGCGGGGTGCACGTGCTCGGTGTCGACGGCGAGGACGACGTCGAGCAGGTCACCGAGCGCGTGGCGGAGCTTGTCGTCGGCGAGTTCGTAACGCTGGCGGCGACCCTCCGGGGTCGCGACGACCAGCCCGCAGCCACGCAGGCAGGCGAGATGGTTGGACAGGTTGGTGCGGCCCACGCCGAGGATCTCCGCCAGCTCCGACGGGTACGCCCCGCCGGCCCGCAGCACCAGCAGCAGCCGCGCCCGCGTCGGATCGGACAGCGCGTGACCGAACCGGGCGAGCACCTCAGCCTGCGACGCGACCTTGACCATGCTTCAACGGTACAGCGGACGCTGACATCAGCCAATCCTGACCTGTTCCCCGCCGCGCCGCGGGCCACAGGTCCCGCCCGTTACCGCCGTCCTACCCTTCCGCCCCAGCCCGGCCCCCTGCCCCGGCCCAGCCCGGCCCCCTGCCCGGCCCTGGTCCCTCCCCTGCCCGGCCTGGCCCGCTGCTTATCCAGAGGCCTCCGTGTCCGTTTCGTCCCTCTGGATAAGCAGGGGGTGCCGAGAGGGGTCAGGCGTCGAACAGGGCGCTGACGGACTCGCCGTTGTGGATGCGGCGGATCGCCTCGGCCAGCGGCGGGGCGACCGTGAGCACCTCCAGCTTCGGCACCCGGTCGTCCAGCGGGATCGGCACCGTGTTCGTGCAGACGATCTCCACGACGTCCGGCTGGTCGGAGATCCGCTTGAGCGCCCCGGCGGAGAACAGCCCGTGCGTGCACGCCACCCGCACCGAGCGCACGTCGAGCTCCCGCAGCCGTTCGAGCAGCTCCAGCACCGTGCTGCCCTTGGCGATCTCGTCGTCGAGGACGATGACGTCCCGGCCGGCCACATCCCCGATGACGGTCGAGATGCTCACCCGGTCGTCGGCGAAACGCTGCTTGGCCCCGGCCGCGACCCGCACCCCGAGCATCCGCGCGAACGCCGCCGCCTCCTTGGCGTTACCCAGGTCCGGCGACACCACCGTCGTGTTCGACAGGTCGTGGCGGCGGAAGTGCTTGGCGAGCTCCCGCAGCGCGTGCAGATGGTCCACCGGCACGCTGAAGAAGCCGTGCACCTGCGGGGAGTGCAGCGTCATCGCCAGCACCCGGCTCGCCCCGGCGGCCACGAGCAGGTCCGCGACGAGCCGCCCGCCGATCGAGATCCGCGGCGCGTCCTTCTTGTCGGAACGCGCGTAGGCGTAGTGCGGCAGGACCACCGTCGTGCGCGCCGCCGACGCCCCGCGCGCCGCGTCCAGCATCAGCAGCAGCTCGACGAGGTTCTCCTGGACCGGGGTGACCAGCGGCTGGATGAGGAACACGTCGCGCTCCCGGCAGTTCGCCGGCAGCTGCACCTCCAGGCAGTCGTTCGCGAACCGCTGGACCCGCACCCGGTGCAGCGGCACGTCGAGGTGCGCGCAGATCTCCTCGGCGAGGATGGGATGGGCACTGCCGCTGAAGACGGCGATGTCTCGCACGAACCGCTCCCTGTTCTCTTTTCCCTGACCGGCCGGCGACGGCGCCCGGCCGGCCGGCGTCGGTCGTCGCTGGCCTGGGCGCCGCCGCGATGGCCGACGCCCGGTCGATCGCTCCGGATGCTACCGACCGCGGCGCGCCGACGGCGGCCTCGGACGCCGGGCTCACGCCGGGCGCGAGCTCAGGCCGGGCACGGGACTCACGCCGGGCGCCGAGCTCAGGCCGCGCGCAGGGCGTCGCGCAGCGCCACCCGCGTCCCCGACCGCTTCACCGCGTTGCCGTACACCCGACCGGCCAGCCAGACCAGCACCGCGATCCACGCCAGGCTCAACGCCAACGCGACCAGCACCTGCCAGACCGCCACACTGCCGATCCCGATCACCATCGGCATCAGGATCGGCGCGAACAGCGGGACGATCGCCAGGGTCAGGATCAACCCGCTGTCGGGCGACGACGGCAGCACCGAGATGCCCAGCACGTACGGGATGAGGATCATGGCGATCATCGGGGCGGTCACCCCGCCGGCGTCCTCCTGACGCGACACCAGCGCCCCGGCGGCGGCGAACATCAGCGCGTACATCGCGAACCCGACGAGGTACCACAGCAGCGCCAGCGCCACCGATCCCACGGCGACCCCCGCCGGGATGTCGAGTCCCCCGGTGGCCAGCCCCAGCCCGATCCCGACCGCGCCGATCAGCGCGAGCTGGCCGAGGGCCACCACGCCGATCCCCAGCACCTTGCCCGCCATGAGCTGCCACGGGCGCAGGACGGCCAGCAGCAGCTCCACCACCCGGCTCGTCTTCTCCTCGATCACGCTCTGCGCCACCACCGGGCCGAAGATCAGCAACGAGACGTAGATCAGCCCACCGGCGAGCAGCCCGAGCACCAGCCGCGCGCCGTCCCGCTCGGGCCGCGGGCGCAGCGCGGTGACGGCGACCCCCGCCGTCGCGACCGCCCGGCCCACTGTCGCCGGATCCCCGCCGAGGGCGGAGATCTGCCCCTCCAACGCCGCCTGCCGGGCCGCGACGGTCAGCACGGACGTCAGCGAGTCGCCGAGCTCGGAGTCCACCACCACCCGGTAGCCACCGCCCGTCCCCGCGCCGCCATCCGTCCCCGCGCCGCCATCCGTCCCTGCAGCGCCATCTGTCCCTACAGCGCCGCCCGCCGTCGGCGGCGCCACCAGCACGAGGGCGTCGACGTCTCCGTCGAGCACCGCCTGCCGCCCGGCCGCGGCGTCGGCGTAGGTGCGCACCGCGACGTCGACGTCGAGCGAACGCGCCGCCGTCACGATGGCCGCCGCCTGCGTGCCGTCCGCCGCCGTCACCGCCACCCGCCGCGGGGACGAACCACCCACGGAGCTGGTCACCAGCACGCTCGCGGCGATCGCGACGACGAACAGCGCCGTGGTGATCTGGAACGCCCGCGAGCGCACCCGCGTGCGGACCTCCCGGCCGGCGACCAGGCGCAGCACCCGCCACGCCGCCAGCTCACCGTCCGCCTCAGCCATCGCCATCGCCGACCCCATCGCCGACGCCATCGCCAAGATCAAGTTCGGCGCCGAGACCAGCGCCGACCACGTCACGGAACAGCTCCGCCAGCGACGGCCGACGGGGATGGAACTCGCGCACCGGACCGCTCGCCAGCGCCGCACGCAGCACCGCCTGGTCGTCGGCGCCCGGCGCGAGCTCGAGCACCGTGCGAGACCCGTCCCGCCCACGCACCCGCACCCCGGCCAGCCCGTCCGCCCAGCCCGTCGGCGCGTCCGGGGCGTCCACGACGAGCCGCCCGCCGCCGGTGGCCCGCAGCTCGTCGACCGGTCCGCAGGCGACCATCCGGCCCGCCCGCACGATCCCGACCCGATCGCACAGCCGCTCGACGAGGTCGAGCTGATGGCTGGAGAACACCACCGGCACCCCGGCGGCGCGCCGCTCCCGCAGCACCTCGCTCATCACGTCGACCGCGACCGGGTCCAACCCGGAGAACGGCTCGTCGAGCACCAGGGCCACCGGATCGTGCACGAGCGCCGCGGCGAGCTGGACCCGCTGCTGGTTGCCGAGACTGAGCTTCTGCACCTCGTCGTCGCGCCGCGCGGCCACCCCGAGCCGCTCGGTCCACTGCGTCACCGCCCGGCGCGCGGCCGCCGGCCCCAGGCCGTGGAGCTGGGCGAGGTAGTGCAACTGCTCGGCGACCTTCATCTTCGGATAGAGCCCGCGCTCCTCGGGCATGTAGCCGATCCGCCGACGGGTACGCAGGGTCAGCGGCGCACCGTCGTAGCGGACCTGACCCGCGTCGGCCGTGACCACCCCGAGGATGATCCGCATCGCGGTCGTCTTGCCGGCACCGTTGCTGCCGACGAACCCGAACAGCTCACCGGCCCGCACCTCGAACGACATCGCGTTCAGCGCCACCACGTCGCCGTAGCGCTTGGACACGCCGTCGACCTCCAACGCTCCGCCGCCCATCCCACCCCCCTCCCGCGATCCCGCGCCTGGACCTCCACCGGGGACCACTCGGACGATCATCCTCCCAGCAGTCTGGTCGGCATGTCCGCCCGCACCCCCGATCCGTTGCCGGAGGGGTCTGCTGGTTGGTGGTCAGGTGCTTGTGGTGGTGGGTGTTGTTCATGATCAATTTTGGTCGACCGACTTCGTCAACGCCGTTGATTATCTTGTTCGACGCTGATCCGCACGCAAGAACCACCGGGGCAGTTCCTACCGGTACCCCGCGCCGAAGGGTCAGCTAGTCGATTGCGGTGTTTCTGCGGCACGATTCTGGTGCCGGTGGGTGGCGATAACCAGCAGCAGGAAGCCGGCGAGCCACAGGATGCCGCCGGCCGTGGTGCAGGTGCGAGTGGCGGCGGAGAAGCCGGCGAGGCGCGGAATCGTGTACAGGGGCACGGCGCTGTAGTACAGCAGCATGACCCAGCCGCGCGTGCGAATCGGCGCCAACCATGTACGCAGGCGGCGAGGCACATGGTTGGTGGCCAGGGCCAGTCCCGCGGGCAGCAGGGTGAGGGAGAACGTCGCCAGGCCGATCCACTGCCACACCATGCCGCGAGGACTCCTCTGCTGGGACGCCGTGCTCGTACGGTGGTCCGGGATGCGAGCCACAGCGACGATTGTCCCCGACTGCGGCCCTGGCGACCTATTTTCAGGCCTGGGCACCGCGGCCGTCCGCCGACGATTCGGTGCAACCATCTGATGTTCTGCTGGCCACTCCCCCGGCCGGTGCCGTGCGCCGTCAGCTCGGCGGGGCGAGCAGTCCCGCCAGGGTGAGGTCGACGAGTCGGCCGGCCTGCTCGGCGGACATCTGCTCGGCGATCCAGGCGGCGGCGTTCATCAGGGCGAAGATGTCGGCGCCCGTCGCCTCGCGGCGCAGCACGCCGGCCTCGCGTGCCCGCGCGATGAGCCGGTCACCGATGCCGGTCATCTCGACGCACGCCTGGTGCAGCTCGGAGGCCTCGTCGTCGACGCCCTCGGCGAGCACGGCGGCGAGCCCCTGGTAGGCCGCGGCATGCGCGATGACGGCGTGCACCCACGCGGTGAGCGCCGCGGCGGCACCGGGCTGGTCGAGCAGGTCCGCCCCGCGCGCGAACAGGGCGTCGTTGCGGTGGCGCAGCAGCGCGCCGAGCAGTGCGCGCCGGTTGGGGAAGTGCGCGTAGAGCGTGCCGATCGCCACGCCGGCGCGGCGGGCGACGCCCTCCAGCGAGGCGTTCGTGCCCTGGGCGCGGAACACCGCGTCGGCCTCGGCCAGCAGCCGCTCGCGGTTGCGCCGTGCGTCGGCGCGCGGCCGCCGCCCGGACTCGGTCATCCGCCCTCCCCGACCATCCACCTCGAACGACCATCCACCTCGAACGAGCGTCGGACCTCGAACAAAACATCCACCTCGAGCGACCATCCGATCTCGGTGGGCCAGCCGCCCCGACGGAACTTGAGGCCGCCTCAGAATATTATTCATGAGGCAGCCTCAGATTAACGGACGAGACCTTCGGGAGACACGGATGATCCTGGTAACCGGTGCGACCGGCTCCATCGGACGACCCCTCGTGCACCAGCTTCGGCAGGACGGGGCGGCGGTGCGGGCGCTGGTCCGCGACGAGGCGAAGGGTCGCGAGTTCCTCGTCGGCGACTTCGACGACCCGGCGTCGATCGTCGCCGCTCTGGCCGGGGTCGACCGCCTGTTCCTCAACGGCGCGGGGGCGCAGCCGGCCGACGGGGAGCAGCCGATGGTCCGCCAGCAGAAGTCGATCATCGATGCGGCGGTCGCCGCCGGCGTCGAACGGGTGGTGAAGGTGTCGGTCTGGCAGGCCCGCGAGGGCGAACGGCTCGCCGGGGGCGCCCACTGGCAGATCGAGCAGCACCTCAAGGCGTCGGGGCTGGGCTGGTCGATCCTGCAGCCCAACGGCTTCATGCAGAACTTCATCACCGGGCAGGGCTCCTTCACCGCCGACGGGAACCTCGTCGGCGCCTACGGCGACGCCGCGGTCTCCTACATCGACTGCGCGGACATCGCCGCCTGCGCCGCCGCGCTGCTGACCGGCCGAGCCGGCGACGGCGAGACCTTCCTGCTCTCCGGGCCCGAGGCCCTGACCTATGCGCAGATCGCCGAGAAACTCTCCGTCGCGCTGGGCCGGACCGTGCGCTACGTGAACCTGACCGTCGACGAACTGATCGCCGCGCTGACCGCCCAGGGGCTGCCACCCCAGTTCGCCGAGGACGTCGCCGTCCTCACCCAGGGGCTGGCCGGCGGCATCGCCGCGCCGACGACCACGGCGGTGCGCGACCTCACCGGCCACTCCCCCCGCACCTTCGACGAGTTCCTGGCCGCCCACCACGGGGCGCTGACCGCCCTCGCCTCAGCGTCGCGCCGCTGACCGGCCTCGCCGGTGCCCCGTCTGGCCGACCCGCAGAATCCCGGCCAGACAGGGGCCAGATCGTGCCGAGGGCTCGGTACACAGAACGCCCGCGGGTGTCGTCAACATCGTTGATTATCTTGGTCAGAACTTGGAGCCTGGAGCATGGTCATCGGCTGCTACCGCTCCCGACCCGGTCGCGTCGATGCGGGTGCCGGCTCGGCTCATCAGCGCGAAGAGCCGATCGAGCTCGACCCGGTCTTTGGGTGGAAGAGAAGCGAGAAGGTCGTCCTGCATAGCCCGGAAGGAGCTGTCGAGCCGAGCAAGAAGCGTCCGACCTGCCGCCGGTATCTCGAGCTTGTTGCGGCGTGAATCGGCAGGATCCGGTCCGCGACTACCCGCTGACAATCTCGCCGAGGACCTGAAGGAGCTGCGCGTGCGGCGCGCCCAAATCCGCCATCCGCTCTCACCGACCCAGCAGGGCGCCGCCGTTGACGTGCAGGAACTGGCCGGTGACGTAGCCGGCCTCCGGCAAGGCCAGGTACCGGATCGCCGTGGCGACGTCGAGGGGCTCACCGACCCGGTTCACCAGCGTCTGCGCCGCGCGCCGTTTCCGCTCGTCGTCATCGACGTCGGCGCCGAAGAACTCGGTCCCCGCAACGAACCCGGGGACGACAACGTTCGCCGTCACCCCGCGCGGGCCGAGTTCGCTCGCGAGGGCGAGATTCCACCCGTGCAGCATCGCCTTCGCCGCCCCGTAGGAGCCGTTGCCGCGTATCGCGGCGAGGCTGCTCACGGTCACGACCCGCCCGCCGGGCGACCGCAGGCGGTCGCTCAGGGCGGTGGTCAACAAGACAGCCACCAACACGTTGTTGTGAAAGTCGGCCGTCCAGCGCTCGGCCACCGCCGTCAGATCGCTGCCGGTGAGCCCCACGCCCCGGGCGCCGGCATTGTTCACCAGGACGTCGACAACCTCGGGCAGGTCGCCGACCGCGGTCTGGACACTGAGTGGGGAGCGCAGGTCACACACGACCGGGTGCGCCTGAGGCCCGAGCTGGTCGGCCGTGGCGGCGACGACCGCTTCGCGCCGACCCAGAAGGTACACCTCCGCTCCTTCGGCCACGAACAGCTCGGCAGTGGCCGCACCAATCCCGGTACCCCCGCCGCCGATCACCACAATACGCATTCGAATATTCCTCGATCACCAGGCCAGAAGTGACATTCGGCTTCTCGGTCGAGATCCTTTCACAGCTGGGCAATCGTCGCCCAGGAGCAGGCTCTTCGTGGAGCGCGCGGATGACCGAGCCAACACCACTGTCGTACCTCGTTCGTCAACTGCCGTACGGGTATAGGGTCGGCGACCCGATCGATCTCGTAGCCGTATGGGGGGAAGGCCGTCGGGTTGTCAGCGCTCGCCCGGAGGCGCAGGTTCAGGCCAGGTAGGTGAGGAGGTGGATGCCGGCGCCACCGGCGGCGGCGAGGAGGGCGCCGGTGGGGTGCCAGGCGACGCCGACGAGTGGGCCGGTGACGCGTAGCGCGCAGTGGTAGGTGCCATTCGTGACGTTCCAGAGTCGGATCACCCCGTCGCTGCCGGCGGTGGCGAGAATGGTGCCATCTGGGGAGAACGCGCAGCTTTCCACCCAGTGCGTGTGACCCATGAGGACGTGGCTGACCTCGCCGGTGTCGACCTGCCACAGGCGTACGGTCGTGTCGTCGCTGGTGGTGGCGAGCAGGGAGCCGTCGGGAGAGAACGCGCAGGCCGTCACCGCGTCCGTGTGTCCGATCAGCTGCGCGCGTTTGGTGCCGTCCGACACGTTCCACAGGCGTGTCATTCCATCCCCGCTGCAGGTGGCGAGCACCGTTCCGTCCGGGGAGAAGTCGCAACAGTGAACGGTGTTCTGGTGGCCGTCCAGCACGGCCACCAGAACACCGTCGGTTACCTGCCACAGACGCGTCGTCCGGTCGAGGCCGCAGGTGGCGAGCAGGGCGCCATCCGGGGAGAATGCGCAGCTGCGCACCCAGCCGGTGTGGCCGCGCAGGCGAAGTCGTTCCTCGCCTGTACGTATCTCCCACAGCCGGGTGGTGCCGTCGTTTCCGGTGGTGGCCAGCAGCGTGCCATCTGGAGAGAAGGCGCACCCGCGAATTCCGCCGGCCTGGCCGTCGAAGTCGCGGATCTCGGTCCGGTCGGAAACCTGCATCACCCGGACGGCGCCGTTGACCATGCTGGCGGCCAGCAGGGTACCGTCCGGGGAAAACGCACACCGGTTCATCCGGGAGGTGCGGCCGGTGACCGAGAATCGCAGCGAGGCCGCGGCGACGCTCCAGGCCCGGATCGTCTGGTCGTGACCAACGGTGATCAGCGTGCGGCTGTCCGCCGAGAACGCGCAACCACGCACGGCACCGCCGTGACCGGCCAGGGCTGCATGTTCGGTCGTCTCGCAGACGTTCCAGAGCCTGGCTGTTCCGTCATGGCCGCCGGTGGCCAGGATCTGGCCGTCCGGGGAGAAGACGCACTCCCACAGCCGGCCGCTGTGCCCGGTCAGCACCGCCTTCTCCGAGCGTTCGGCCAGGTCCCAAAGCCGGGCGGTCTGGTCGTCACTGACCGTGGCGACCAGTGTTCCGTCCGGGGAGATGGAGCAGGCTCGGACAGTGGCGCCGTGGCCGCTCAGCACGCCAGCCGGTGTGCCGTCGGCGCTGTCCCAGATCCGGACAAGCCCATCGCTACCGGCCGTCGCCAACCATCGGCCGTCCGGTGCGAAGGCGCAGCTCCACGCACCGCCGGAGTGCCCCTCGACGGACCAGCGTGCCTGAGCGTCGGCGACGCCCCACAGCCGAACGATGCCGTTCTGAGCTGTGGTGGCGAGGACCGCGCCGTCGGGCGAGAAGGCACAGCAGGTCACCGCGGCTCGATGAGACAGCACCGACCGCGTCGCACCGGACTCGACGTCCCACAGACGAACGACGCCGTCGTTGCCGGCTGTCGCGAGCGACGTGCCGTCCGGGGAGAACGTGCACCTCCAGATCGCGGCGGTATGCCCTGCCAACACTGCGCGGACGGTCATAGCAGCGAGATCCCGGATCTGCACCGTGCCATCGTCACTGGCGGTTGCCAGGACGCTGCCGTCCGGCGAGAGGGCGCAACTGTAGATGCCGCCCGCATGACCGGTGGGAGGTGAAACGGCCGACTGGTCGGGCAGGTCAGGTGGCGGCCAGGCGGGTTCGAGTCGCGGTCGGGCCAGCGCGGCGCGGTAGCGATCCAGCATGCTGCCCAGCTCGGGTAGCCCATACAGCCTGCTGGCCAGGATTGCGCCGAGGGCATGCGGCGGGTCGATCGGGCCCATCAGGTGGGCGGACTGTCGCAGTCGCCGGGCCAGGACAGCGGTCGGCTCAGTGGCCGCCAGAGCGAGGTCGGCCTCGACGCCGACGACGGTGCCCATCTGCCGGGTTTTGGCCTCGGTCCACCGCAGGTCGGCGACGAGCGCGACGAAGGCGTCCCTGCGGCCGGCCTCCGCCAGGTGGTGGGGTAGATACCGCCACAGATAGCCAAGATCACCTGGAAGAGTCCACCAGGCCGGACGGCCGTCCTCGGCCGGTTCGCTCAACAGACCGGCGGCCGCGTCGACGAGCCGCGCATGCACGCGGGGCTCCTCCTGAACATGCTGGCGCAGGTAGGCGCGGATCACATCGTGCAGGATCAGCCGCGGGCCAGGTGAGTCCAGCCGGTAGTCGGCGACCAGGCCGAGGCCAGCAAGGTTCTCGCACAGCGCGTCGACCCTGCAATCCGGCCAGAGCAGTGCCAGGACGTCCAGGGGAATGTCCACGTCCTCCGGGAAGACGGCCAGGCCGAGGTAGCGCTCGCGGTCGCGCGGCGTGAGCAGGCTCAGGCTTGCCTCGATGGTCGCGGCGACCGCACGCCCCCGGGTCTCCGGCCGTGCCGGGTCGAGCGCGGCCGGCCCGTGCGTGGCAAGCATGTCCAGCACGTCCTCGGCAGCATCGTCGGGCCCTCGTCCACGCGCCACCTGCCTGCGCAGCATGCCGTTGACCAGGTTCAACAACACCGGCCACCGCCCGGCCACCGCCGCCAGCCGATCCGCCACCGCGGCGGCCATGGCCTCGATCTCGTTACCGACCAGCATGCGGGCCTGGTCCCCGGACATGACATCCACCGCGACCAGCGCCCAGTCCGGCGACAGCGCATCCGCAACGCGGGTGGTCACCAGCCGGGAGCAGGCGCGACCACCAAACCGGAACGGCCGCAGCTGGGCTGCGTCCCAGGCATCGTCCATCACGAGAAGTACTGGTTCCCGCACGTCGTCGAGTAGACGGCCCAGCTCCGCGCCAGCCGCCTCCGGATCGGAGATCTCCGGCCGGCGGCCCGCGAGAATGAACGCCAGATCGTTGATCCGTCCGGCGAGGTCCGCGCCCCGTGCCTGTTGGCCCAACGTCACCCACAAAAGGCCGCCAGGGAAGCGGCGGTCGATCTCCTCGTGATGGGCCGCCCAGGTTGCCAACGTCGTCTTACCGAACCCGCCCGCGCCCACCAACACGGTGGTCCGCCCGGGACCGACCGGACCGGTCGCGAGCAAAGCACCGATCAACCGGTCGCCCAGCTCGGGACGCTCCACCATCCGGTCCAGCGGCGGCGCCATCCACGGACGTGGCCGAGCAGTCACTTCACCGCGCCCCGACGGGTAGACCCGCACGGCATCCGCCGGCAGCTGCGTACGCAGCTCGTACAGCGACTGCAGCACCGCCTCGCCCAGTTCGTCGGCCGTGGACACCGCCCTGACCACTACATTCGACTGGCGAAGACGCTCACGGAACCCATCCACCGCGTCCGCGTTTCGGTCCATGAGCGACCGTGGCACCACCGCATTCTCGTCCAGCAGAAAGACGAGCCGCGGCAACCCGGCCGCCGTGGCGGTACGAAACTCCAGCTCCGTGTACGACACACCCACCGGGTCGTTCGGCGCCAGATCGTCAGGTACGAGCGAGCCATAGCGGAAACCCACGACCGCCAGGTAGACATCACACTGCCGCACCTGCTGTCGACAGTACTCTGCCGGGGGCTGCTCCCCCGCCGGAAACTGCGCCATCTGCACCGGCCGCGCGCCGGCCCGCAGGACCGCATCAACCGCCGCCCGCACAAACGACCGGACCTGCGGGTACTCGGCCAGCTCGCTGGTGTGACTCACAAAGACGCTACCCACAGAGACCACAACCGGCAGATTACCGTGATCGCCGCAGCTCGATGAGTCCAGGGATATCCGGCGAATCACCCCCTCGAGAGCGGGGAGGGCTTCCCCACCAACGTCTACGTCCGCGAGGACGCTGTCCTGCCCGCACTGGACACGTGGCTCGCCCGCGCCCTGTCCCGCCCCCACTCACCGACACCATCAATCGGCGGCCTGCGGTCCCTGATCGCCTTTCGCCGGAAGCGGCGGGGGCGGGTGCCGGGCCCAGCCGGGGCGGCCCGCGGAGCTCATGCGGGGGGCGGGACGCGGTCGGCCACGAGGATGCGGCCGTTGCGCAGCGAGCGGCGGTGCTGGATCGGGGTGCCGAGGTCCTGGGCGAGGGTGAGCAGGGAGTCGTCCCGGGTGACCGCGAAGCCGCGGACGCCGACGGCGCGGCGCAGCGCCGCCGGTGTCCACACCGAGCGGTTCGGCTCGCGGGTCATCGGATTCGCCTGCCTGGACAGGGCGCTGAGCAGGCGCGCCGCCCCTCGGCCGAGCGGCGCCGAGGGTGCCGGGGTGTGGTAGTGCACGATCAGCCGGCTGCCCGCGGCGGAGCGGTCGCCGACGATCCGCAGGGTGCGGGCGACCTCGCCGCGGGTGAGGTAGGGGACGACGCCCTCCCAGATCCAGATCGTCGGGACCGACCGGCGGTGGCCCGCGGCGGCCAGCGCCGCGGCGAGGTCGTCCCGGCTGAAGTCCACGGGCACGAAAAACGGCGGCGTCCCCGCCGGCGCCAGCTCCCCGGCCCGCTCGCGTTTGTCGCGCTGCGACGCCGGATGGTCGACCTCGAACACCGGCGTGGCGGCGAGCTCCGCCATCCGCCACGCCCGCCCGTCCAGCCCCGCCCCCAGGATCACGACCTGCGCCGCGCCAGCGGGCACCGGGTCGGCCGCGCCGACCACGCCGAGGGCCGCATCAGAGGCGGGTAACGCCTGGCGCACGGCGTCGTCGATCGCGACGGTGCGCGGCGCCATCACCTCGCCACAGGCGCGCACCATCTCGAAGGTCAGCCGCGGCCCCCAGCCCGCCGGCGTGGCCCCGGACCGCACCTCCTCGACGATGCCCCGCTCGGCGGCGAGCAGGAACGCCATCGCCGTCGGATCGTCGAACCGGCCGGGGGCGAGCCGCTCGTGGGCGACGGCCCGTCCCTGGCAGACCATCACCGCCGTGCGGCTGGCGCCGCCCGTGCCGCCCATCGGCCGATGGCCTCTCCCCCGCGGCCGTCCCGCGGCAGAGCCCTGTGCCCTCATCGCGCACCTCCCTCGCCCTCCCCCGCCGTCCGCGGCCCACTCCGCCAGGCGGCCCGCGCATCGACGACGCGGGAGTTCCGGCCCTCATCGTCGCAGCTTGCACGACCCGCCGGCCCGGTCAGGGTCCCTTCACACCACCTCGGGCGGCCCGTCCCGCTCACCGCCCGCCGCGGGCCCGCGGCCGTCGGGCTGCGGATGGCGGCGGTGGTCTCCGCCGGCCAGCACGAAGATTCCACTGGCCACGGCGAGGACGATGGCGACGATCCGCCCGGCGGTGTCGTCGAAGATCCCACCGATGGCATCGAAGATCTGCACGACCGCGGTGCTTCTCGACGGCGATGATCACTAGACGGCGGTGCCTTCCCGACCGCGGTGCCTGGTCGGCGGAGCGTGGGATATCGGCGGCGGAAGCGGGCAGAGAGCCGAAGGCCAACGTCATCCGCGGGGCCGGCAGGGGCGGTCGGAACCGGCGGCGGCGGACGGCGCGCACGCAACCGCGACGGTGTGGAGGTGGCATGCCCGGCAAGGACAGCGGCGGGTTGGGGACGATCCGCACGGCGATTCCGGCCCGACTCGACCGTCTTCCCTGGGCCCGGTTCCACTGGATGATCGTCATCGGGCTGGGAACGGTGTGGATCCTCGACGGGCTCGAGGTGACGATGGTGGGCGCGGTGGGTTCGCGGCTCACCGAATCGGGCAGCGGAATCTCGCTGTCCGCCTCCGACATCGGCACCGCGGCCGCGATCTACGTGCTCGGCAGCTGCCTGGGCGCCTTGTTCTTCGGTCAGCTCACCGACCGTTTCGGCCGGAAAAAGCTGTTCTTGCTGACCCTGGGCGTCTACATCGTGGCGACGACGGCGACCGCGTTCTCGTGGGCGCCGTGGTTCTTCTTCCTGACCCGGTTCCTCACCGGCGCCGGAATCGGCGGTGAATACGCGGCCATCAACTCGGCGGTCGACGAGCTGATCCCGGCGCGGGTGCGGGGACGGGTCGACCTGCTCATCAACGGCTCCTACTGGCTGGGTTCCGCGGCGGGCTCGGCGCTGACCGTGTTCTTCCTGTCCGAGCGCCTCTTCCCGACCGAGATCGGCTGGCGGCTCAGCTTCGGCCTCGGCGCAGTGCTCGGACTGGTCATCCTCGTCGTGCGCCGGCACGTGCCGGAAAGCCCGCGCTGGCTGTTCATCCACGGCCACGCCGACGACGCCGAACGGATCGTCGGCGACATCGAACACACCGTCGAGGCCGAGACGGGCACCCGGCTCGCCAGCCCGGACAGGCAGATCACCGTCCGCCAGCGCACGGTCATCCCGCTGCGGACGATCGCCTCGACGGCGTTTCGCACCTATCCCCGCCGCGCGGTACTGGGACTGGCGCTGTTCGTCGGCCAGGCCTTTCTCTACAACGCGTTCACCTTCGACCTGGGCACGATGCTGACGACGTTCTACGGGGTGAGCTCGTCGGCGGTGCCGGTGTTCCTCGTCGTCTACGCCCTGGGCAACTGCGCCGGCCCGCTGCTGCTCGGCCGGCTGTTCGACACCGTCGGACGCAAACCGATGATCGCGGCGACCTATCTGGCCGCGGCCGCGCTGGCGGTGCTGCTCGCCGTGCTGTTCGCCGGCGGCGCGCTGACCGCGTGGACGTTCCTGCTGCTGGTGGCGGTCACGTTCTTCTTCGCCTCGGCGGGGGCGAGTTCGGCGTACCTGACGGTCAGCGAGATCTTCCCGATGGAGACCCGGGCGCTGGCGATCGCGTTCTTCTACGCCGTGGGCACCGCCGTCGGCGGCATCACCGGCCCGCTGCTGTTCGGTCACCTCATCGACACCGGCCGCACCGGGCCGGTGATGGTCGGTTTCCTCGTCGGCGCGGCGGTGATGGCGGTCGGCGGTGTCGCCGAGCTGCTGTTCGGCGTGGACGCGGCCGGCCGTTCCCTGGAGGACATCGCCGCTCCGCTCACCGCCGCCCCCGACGCCGCCGACGCCGACGTCGACGCCGCGGCCGGTGAGAAGGGTGAGAAGGGTGAGAACGGCGGCGAGCCGTACCCCGACGAGCCGACCCGTGCCGGCGGCGCGGACCGGTCCGGGCTGCCGGGCGCGGCCCTGGCATCTCCCGGGAGGGCCGGGTCCGCGTAGCGGCCCGGGCGCGTCGGCCGCCGTCGCGCCGCCCTCGCTTCCAGGGGCGGGCATGTGCCGACACGCCGCGCACGCCCGCCCCAGGAAGCGCCCGCATCCCGGCGGCGGGGATGCGGGCCACACACACCAGACCTACCGGGCCCGCGGCCCCGCGTCGCGCTGAACCGGCACCCGCACGCCGCCGGGCGGCGTCGATCGGCCGAGCTCGGTGAGCTCCGCCAGCCACAACTGGGCGAGACGCTCGTGGTTCGGCACACTGTCGCTGGCCGCGAACGTGATCCCGATGCGGTCCCCAAGACCGAACAGCGCCACCGACAGGTGCTGGCGTCCGACGAGCAGCGGCCCCGTGCCGATCAGGTCGGTGACCGTGCGTCCGGCGACGGCCAGCGGCCCGCGGATCGTGCGGGCGTTGGTCGCCACCATGGCCAGCTCCCGGGTGCGACCCCCGAAGCTCGCCGCATACGACAGCATGCGGGGGGTGGCCCGCGCCGCCACGGCGGGGAAGTGGTGATGCTCCACCACGCCCATCCCGCCCTCCTTGAGTCGACGGGTCACCTTGGCGATACGGGCCAGCCGCCGGGCCGGCTCCGGTTCTCCGCACGGCAGCGCGATCCGCACTCCCGAGGTGTAGTTCGACAGCACGTTCTGGTCGGCGGCGATGCGGATACTGACGGGCATCAGCGCGTGGACGGGCCGGGAGTCCTCCCGCCACTCCGGCAGCGACCACGATCGCACCGCCCCGGCGAGGGCGGCCAGGTAAACGTCGTTGACCGAGGCGTCGTGCCGGCGGGCGACGTCCCGCATCGGCCCGAGCTCGGTGGTGATCCAGGTGTGGCGCGCCGGACCCACCGGCTGACCGCCCCAGGCGTCCAGGACGCGCGTCGGCGACAGGCAGCTCAGACCCCGGCTGACGAAACGCAGGTAGTCGCCGGCCTGCGGACGGGGAATCGACGCGGGCAGTCCCAGGTCGGGCTCGTCCTCGCCACCGAACAGCAGGTGCAGCGACCGGTAGAGGGCCGCGCCGTCCTGGGCGATGTGGCTGGTCCGGTAGACGACCACGGCGCCCGCGGTCCCCCGCTCGCACAGCAGATAGAGCATCCACGGCTGGGCGCTGGTGTCGACGGGACGCCTGGCGATCGCGTCGATGGCGGCACGGATGCGCCGGTCACCGATCGCGTCGCCGCCGAGCAGGCCGGCGACCTCCGCGGCACTCGGCAGCTCCATGGCGACGACGCGCTCGTCGACCTTCATCTCCGGGTCGCTGACCCAGTGGGTCTCGTGCACCGTGGAGCGGCGGTCGGCCGGGCGGACCGTGACCGTCTCCAACCGGTCGGTCAGCATCCGCGCCCGTGGTGCCCGCAGCCGTTCGGCGACGTGGGCCCGCAGGTCCGTCAGCTCCACCGGCCCGTCGAGGAACAGCACCGCGCCGACATCCTGGTATTCACCGGGATTGAGCCGGTGGAAGGCAAGATAGGCGCGGTCCCCCGCGGTCAGCGGGCGGGCGAACGCCCGGTTGTAGCCGGTCTTCGAGACCGTGTCGAGGAGGGTCATCAGGCGCGCCCCCAGCCCGTCGCCGGGCATTGGGTGCAGGCCTTGACAACGCGATCAACAATGTTAGCAGATCGACGCACGGATGCGTCGTGGATACCTGTACCCATGTACCTGTTTATCCGCGGGCCGATCAGCCCATCCAGCCTTGTGTCGTACGTCTCCACACGGATGGGCAGGATGGGCGAGAACGATCCCGCCGGAGGGCACGACCAGCACGATAAATGCAGGTGGGCGCGGGTCCGGAACGGTACCGACACCGGGCCGGGACATCAACACGAATGGGCTACGGTGCTACCGCGACCGGGGTTACACGAATTCCCTCGATAGACGCGTGCCCATTCCTGGCCGGTGCGATCGGGGGATACCCGGACCCTTGCGAGGTGGCCGTCGTGAAGATGCGTCGCGATGGTGCGTGGCCATGGTGCGTCGTGCGGATGCGCCGTGAGAGGCGCCGTGAGAGGCGCCGTGCGGATGCACAGTGAGAGGCGCCGTGCGGATGCGCCGTGAGAAGGCGAGGTGGGACGAGCCACCCTCGCGGTGCCGGTAGCGTGGCGGGATGGACGCAGCCCCGGCGACCCCCTCCGGGCACGACGAGGCCGGCGACTCGCCGTTGGCCCGCCTCGAGGTGGCGCTGTCGGCCCTGGTGCGCTGGAGCGAGAGCAGGCACATCCGGCTGCAGGTGACGCGGCGGTCCGGCTGCGAGCTGTCCGCCAGCGAGCTGCGGCTGCTGGAGCACTTCGACGCCGCCGGGCCCATGCGGGTCTCGGACATCGCCTCGTGCCTGCACATCGACATCTCCACCGTCTCGCTCCAGCTGCGCGCGCTGCGCCGCGACCACCTGGTGGAGCGGCTCGCCGACGCGCAGGACCGCCGGGTGGCCGTGATCATCATCACCGCGAAGGGGCGCGAGGTGGTGCGCCGGGTACGACTGGCCCGCCGCGAGCTGCTCGGCGAGGTCTTCGCCCAGACCGGGACGGTCGACCTCGACCAGGCGGCGCGGGTCCTGCTGCAGGTCCAGACCCACATGCGCCAGGG
This sequence comes from Frankia alni ACN14a, assembly GCF_000058485.1. Lineage (NCBI taxonomy): Bacteria > Bacillati > Actinomycetota > Actinomycetes > Frankiales > Frankiaceae > Frankia > Frankia alni. The sequence goes on along the minus strand of NC_008278.1, from coordinate 3,904,550 downwards.
CGTGATCGACGGTGCCGGCGGCGGGTCGTCCCCGGCCTGACCTGCGCGTCGTCCACGGTTGCGCGGTCCGATGACCGGCACGGTTGCACGACGTCGGGCCGGGATGCTTTTATTCATCAAAATTGTCGGGAAGGCGATGGGCGCAGCCGGAGAGGGGACGCGATGAGGACGATGGTGATCACCGGCGGAACCGACGGCATCGGTCGGGCCCTGGCGGACGTCCATCTCCACCGTGGCCACGCCGTGCTCGTCGTGGGCCAGAGCGCCGAGAAGGGTCAGCGGTTCCTCGACGCCGCACGCGAGCTCGGCGCCGGCGACCGGGCCCACTTCGTGCGGGCGGATCTGAGTCTGATCAGCGAGAACACCCGGCTGCTCGAGGAGATCGGTCGGGTCTTCCCCGCTGTCGACGTCCTGGTGCTGGGTGCGCGCTACCACCGGTCGGTGCGCACGGAGACGCCCGAGGGCCTGGAAAGCAATTTCGCGCTGTTCTACCTGAGCCGCTTCCTGCTCAGCCACGGGCTGGCGGCGTCGCAGGAACGCGCCGAGACACCGATCGTCCTCAACGTCGCGGGGCCGGGGGGAACGGGACCGGTCCAGTGGGACGACCTGCAGCTGCGCCGGCACTACCTCGGAACGGGGGCACTGGGCCACGGCGGTCGGCTCAACGACCTGCTGGGCGCCGGATTCGCCACCGTGCACCCGGACAGCCGGATCAGGTACATCCTGTTCCATCCGGGCGTCGTGTCGACCAGCTTCGCCGGGGAGTACGACCGGGTCACCGCCGCGCAGGTCGCCGGGCTGAAGGTGTCCGGCAAGTCGGTGGCCCAGAGCATCGACCAGATTCTGCCCTGCCTCGACCGTCCCCCGGCCGAGCCCCTGAGCGCCTTCGTGGAGGGCAGGCGCCTCGACGTGGACACCCCGTACTTCGACCGCGATGACGCGGCCCGCCTCCACCAGATCACCGAGAAGCTGCTCAGCGCCTGATCCACCCGCGCACACGGCGGCGACCCACTCATCCGAGCTCGTCGCGCAGCTCCCAGACGAAGCGCTCCAACCCGGCGACGAAGGCCTCGGCCTCGGGCGCCGACCAGCCGACCAGGCGGCGGCCGAGCAGCTCGGCGAGACGCCGGCGCAGCAGGCCGACCACCTCCTCGCCGTCCTCGGTGAGGCTGAGCAGGGTGCCGCGCGCGTCCGGGTCGGGACTGCGCCGCAGCAGGCCCCCGGCCTCCAGCCGGCTGGCATACCTGCTGGTACCCGACCGGTCCAGGCCGATCTCCCGACCGAGCTGCACCGCGTTCGCCGGGCCCATCCTGGCCAGTCCGCTGAGCAGCGGATACGACGAGATGTCGAGCCCGCGGCCGATCCCGGCGACGAGGTCGGCATACAACCCGAGCCTCGTCCGCCGCTGGAGCAGCTCACCGAGGGCTGCCTCGAGGCGTTCTCCGCGTTCCGTCTCCACTCGCCCAGGTTAGCGTGCAAGTCGCACGGGAATCGGCTAGCCTCCCCTCGAAGCGTGCGATTTGCACGCCCGAACGTGCAGACACGTCGCGGGGAGTCGCCATGGTCCAGCAGGCCAGCCCGCCGCTGGTGACGGCGGAGCCGGGGAAGGCCGACAGTCGCCTGGTCGCCGCACTGCTGCTCGGCGCCGTGCTGCCGCTGCTCGACAGCACCATCGTCAACGTCGCCCTCGATCGCCTCGCCACCGCCTTCGACGTGTCGGTCACGACCATCGGCTGGGTAGTGACGGGCTACGCGATGGCCGCCGCCGTCGCCATCCCCGGCACCGGCTGGGCCGTGCGCCGCTGCGGCGGACGCCAGGTCTGGATGGCCGCGCTACCTCCAGGTCGTCGGCTACTTCCCACTCGCCACCGGCACGGTGCTCGCCCTGCAGGGAGTCGGCGCGTTCGCCGCCCGTTCCGCCAGCAGGCGACTGACCTCGCGGCTGGGTACCCGGACAGTGGTGCTGGCCGGGCTCGCCCTGGCCGCCGCCGGCACCCTTCCCTTCGGCGTCACCGACGGGCCGGCCGACGCAGTACTGCTCGCGGCCGGCCTGCTCGTGCGCGGCGCGGGAATCGGCATCGTCACGGTCCTCACCCTCGCAGCGGCCTACCACGGCCTGAGCCGCCACGAGATCGGCCACGCCAGCGGGGCGAGCCGGATCCTGATCCAGCTCGGCGGCGCTCTCGGCGTCGCCGGAGTCACGACGCTCCTCGCCGGCCAGCTCGGCTCCCCCGGGGCGCCGACCCACGTCGCCTTCGCGCACACGTTCTGGCTGCTGATCGCCAGCATCCTGGTCGGGCTGCTGCCCGCCCTCGCGCTTCCCGGACGAGCCGCCGAGGATGGCTGACCCGGGCGGCCGACGGGTGTGACCGAACGCCGGGTGGGCGGGAATCCGGGGGCCGGCCGGCATCGTTACGCTGCCCTTGTGAGCGAACATTTCGACGTAGTGGTGCTCGGTGCGGGTCCGGGCGGGTATGTGGCCGCGATCCGGGCCGCCCAGCTCGGTCTGACCACGGCCGTGGTCGAGGAGCGGTACTGGGGCGGGGTGTGCCTGAACGTGGGCTGCATCCCGTCGAAGGCGCTGCTGCGCAACGCCGAGCTCGTGCACACCCTCACCCACGAGGCCAAGACGTTCGGCATCTCCGTCGACGGATCGATCACGGTCGACTACGGCGCGGCGTTCCAACGCAGCCGGAAGGTCGCGGACGGCCGGGTCAAGGGCGTCCACTTCCTGATGAAGAAGAACAACATCACCGAGTACTCCGGGCGCGGCACGTTCGTCGACGACCACACCCTGTCGGTCACCGGCGCGGACGGCGCGACCAGCACGGTGACCTTCGACCACGTCATCATCGCCGCCGGCGCCACGCCGCGACTGCTGCCGGGCACGTCGCTGTCCGAGCGGGTGGTCACCTACGAGCAGCAGATCCTCAGCTCCGAACTGCCGCGCAGCATCGTCATCGCGGGCGCCGGGGCGATCGGCGTCGAGTTCGGCTATGTGCTGCGCAACTACGGCGTCGACGTCACGATCGTCGAGTTCCTCGACCGGGTGGTGCCGCTGGAGGACGCCGAGGTCTCCGCCGAACTCGCCAAGCACTACAAGAAGGCCGGCATCACGATCCTGACCTCGACCCGGGTCGACTCGATCGACGACTCCGGCGACACGGTGAAGGTCACCGTGACCGGCTCCGACGGCGTGTCGAAGGTGCTGGAGACGGAGAAGGTGCTCCAGGCGATCGGCTTCGGGCCGAACGTCACCGGCTACGGGCTGGAGAACACCGGCGTGGCGCTGACCGAGCGCGGCGCCATCGACGTCGACGGCTACTGCCGCACCAACGTCCCGCACATCTTCGCCATCGGCGACGTGACGGCCAAGCTCATGCTCGCCCACGCCGCCGAGGCCATGGGCATCATCGCCGCGGAGACGATCGGCGACGCCGAGACCTACCCGCTGGACTACGTGATGATCCCGCGGGCGACGTACTGCCAGCCGCAGGTCGCCAGCTTCGGCTACACCGAGGCGCAGGCCCGCGACGCCGGCTACGACGTGAAGGTCGCCAAGTTCCCGTTCTCGGCCAACGGCAAGGCGCACGGCCTCGGCGAGACCGCCGGCTTCGTGAAGATCCTCAGCGACGCGAAGTACGGCGAGCTGCTCGGCGCGCACCTCATCGGCCCGGACGTCACCGAGCTGCTGCCCGAGCTCACCCTCGCCCAGCGCTGGGACCTCACCGTCGCCGAGCTCGCCCGCAACGTCCACGCCCACCCGACGCTCGGCGAATCGGTCAAGGAGGCGCTGCACGGCCTCGCCGGCCACATGATCAACTTCTGATCCGGCCGGTCCCTCAGCGCAGCGGTGGCGGCGGCTCGGCGGAGACGCCGACCGCCTCAACGCGATCACCCTCGTCGACGCGCGTCACCTGCGCGCCGACGGCATCACCGCGAACGCCCTGTCCCCCGGCTTCTGCTCCACCGACCTCAACGGCCACACCGGCCACGACACCGCCGACGAGGGCGGCGCCCGCATCGCCGCCCAGGTGCTCGCCCGCCACGAGGAAGGTTCAGGCCTGTTCCTGAGCGAGAAGGGTGGCACCTGTCCCTGGTGACCGCGTGGACCGCTCGCCGTCAGGGGAGAGGCCCTGGTGCCGCGTCCCGCCGAGCGCGGCATGCCGGCTGTCCAGAGGGCATCGGTGTCCGATTTATCCCTCCGGATAGGCGACAGCGGCCGACGCGGGCCTTCCGCACTCCGCCAACTTGATCACAGGAAGATGCTCGGACTAACGAGCCCCGGTGGCCGCCGGTCGGCGCGGGCGGAAGAGGACGGTGGGGGTGTCCGCGCCGGGGCGGGCGTGGAAGGCCGCACGGACGGGTTGGCCGACCTTCGCCTCCCCCGGCGCAACCCCGTCGAGCCGGCCGGGCAGCCGGATCCCCTCGTCCAGGGTGACCAGCGCGAGGACGTACGGCGGGCGGCCGGCGAAGGCGGGCACGCTGGGATGGCGGATGACGAGGTAGCTCTCGACGACGCCGGTGCCGGCCGCCGGCGCGAAGTCGGTCGGCCCCGCGCAGTGCCGGCAGCGTTCCGGGCGCGGTGGCAGCCAGCTCCGGCAGTCGAGGCAGCGGGACAGCACGAACCGGTCCTCGCGCAGCGCGGCCCACAACGGGCCGGTGCCGTCCTCCTCGTCCTCATTCTCGGATGGTGGCCCGGGCGATACCGCGCGATCCCCTTCACCCGCCGCGTCCCCGCGTTCGGCGTCCTCACCCGACGTGACTGGCGCGCCTTCCGCTGCTGCCGGTGCCGTCCCGGCCGCGGCCTCCCCGGAACGGTCTGCCACCGCCGGCAGAACCGCGGCCCGCACATCCCCGTCGAGGTCCGCCCCGGTGGCAGAGCGGGCGGTCCTGGCAGGCGCGCCGCTGTCCCCCGCGTCCGGGCGGTCCGGGGGGTCCGCGGCCTGCCGCGGTTCCGCCCGGTCCGCTGGCGGCGGCGATTGCGCGTTCCACGAATCCGCACTCGGCGTGACCACACTCGGCGAATCCACCCTGGGTGCGGCCACGGTCAGCGAGGCCGCGGTCGGCGGGTCCGCGCTCGGTAGGGCCCCGATCGGCGGGTCCGCGTTCGGTGGCGCCGCGTTCGGTGGCGCCGCGTTCGGTGGGGCTGCCGGCGACCCGCCGCGGGTGTCGGCGGTCGCGGGGGGTGGGGCGGGTGTGGGAGACGGCGGGGTCGTGGTTCGGGTCGAAGGGATGATCCTGACCGACGGGACTCTGGTGGACGGGTGGATGGCGGGCGGAGAGCCGGCCGAGGACGGGTCCGGCGGGCGGGCGACCGGGCGAAGGACGCGCACATGGGGTTGACCGCTGATCATCTGCTCCGCACCGCCGTTCTCACGATCCTCCGACTGTCGCCGGCGCCGTCGGGGCCCATCCCCGCCGGTGACGAGCGTCGCCGCGGGCTCGCCGCCCCTGCCGGCGGCCAACGCCCGACCACGCCCACCACACCATGGTGGTTCATCCGATGGAGCTACGCCTCAAACACGGACTCCCCGTGCGAATCCGATCGGGCAGGCACGCGGGCGTGCCGCAAGAAGGGCCCGCCGGTGGCGGGCAGGTCGACCCGGTCGACCGTCTATCCTGGATCACAGATCCTGGACCGCGGCTTTCGGTTCACGGCTTTCGGTTCACGGTTTTCGGGTCACAGCTTTCGGGTCACAGCTTGCGGGTCACAGCTTGCGGTTCACACAGCGTGGATCAGGGTGTTCGAGTCACGATTTCGGATCGTATTGCGTCGCCGACGTCACGTGCGTCAGGGCCCGGGTTGCCGGCAGGACGCCGGGTACACCGCCCGGGTGGCGCCGCGAAGGGGGATGCCGGGGTGGTGGCGGTGGCGATTGTGAGCCCCGGCGCGATGGGCTCGGCGCTGGGGCGCGGCTACGCCGAAGGCGGCGCCCGGGTCCTGGCCTGCGTGGCGGGCCGCTCGCAGCGGACCCGCGCGCTCGCGGACGGGCTGGATCTCGTCGACTCTCTCGACGCGGCGGTCGAGGCGGCGGACGTCGTGCTGTCGGTGGTGCCGCCGGGCGAGGCCCTCGCCGTGGCCGGGGCGATCCGCCGGTCGGCCGCCGCGGCGGGGGTGACCCCGCTGGTCGCCGACCTCAACGCGGTCTCCCCGGCGACGCTCGCGCGGGTGGGGCAGGCCCTGGGCGGGCTGGACCTCGTCGATGGGTCGATTTCCGGGCCGCCGCCGCGGGCCGCCTCCACGCGGGCGCGCACCCGGCTGTACCTGAGTGGTCCGCGGGCCGGTGAGATCGCCGCGCTGGCCCATCCTCGGCTCGAACCGCGCGTCCTGGCGGGTCCCGTGGGTGCCGCGAGCGCGCTGAAGATGAGCACGGCGAGCCTCTACAAGGGACTCGCCGCCCTCTTCCTGCAGGCGACCGCGGCGGCGCAGCGGGCCGGGGTGCTCGACGCGATGCTCGACGACGTGGCGCCGACGTTCCCGGCCCAGGTCGCCGAGCTCGGATCGTGGCTCGCGCTGTCGGCGAGCAAGGCGGACCGCTACGTCACCGAGATGCGGGAGATCGCCGCGACCCAGGCCGCCGCGGGCCTGCCGTCGGAGCTGTTCGAGGCGATGGCCGTGGTGTGGGAGCGGGTCGCGGGCTCGCCGCTCGGTGCGCTGAGCCCGGAGCAGGCCGCCGGCGTGACGGACGCCGCCGCGGTGATCCGCGCCCTCGGCCTGCCCGCCGCCGGGTTCCCGCCCGAGACCTGAGAACCGAACCCGAACGCGAACCGAGCCCGACCCCGAACCGAGACCGAGACCGAGACCGGCTGGCTGTCCCACCCCGGCGCCCGGACCCGCAACCCGCGCGGTGGGTGCGGGCACGACGTGCACAGCCGGCGCCGCGTCCGCGCGTCGGAGTTCAGCCGGCGCCGACGAGGCGGGCGAGCTCGGCAGCGATCTCGTGCGGTTCGCGGCCGTCGGTGTCCACGACGTGCCCGACGCGGCGGTAGACGTCGTCGCGGGCGGCGAACATCTCGTTCAGGGTGCTCAGCAGGTCGCCGTCGAGCCAGGGCCGGCCCTGGCCGCGGCCGACCCGGCGAGCCAGGGTCCGCGGGGTCGCCCGCAGGTAGACGACGCGGCCGGCGTCGACGATGCGGCCCAGGTCGTCGGGGTTGTCGGCGATGCTGGCCGCGACCCCGGCGACATACGGCGCCGGGGTGTCGAGCAGGGCGTGAAGCTGGCGCGACTCCTGGTCGTGCAGGGCCGCGCGGCCCAGGTCGGCCAGGGCGGGCGCGTCGAGTCCGGTCCGCTGCTGGAGCAGGGCGTCGTTGTCCAGGTAGGGCCGGCCGAGCCGGGCCGCGAGCGCCCGGCCCACCGTCGACTTGCCCGATCCCATCAGCCCGACGAGGAAGATCCGCTCGCTGCCGTCGCCGCCGGCGGCGGCGCTCCGCTCGGCAGCCGGTACGGACCGGGATGACGACGACATGGGACCCGTGTACCCACCCGCGGAAGCGGGTGAACACGGCACGAGGGCATCGACCGCGCTAAGTGGCCGGGGCGGGGCGAGACCGGCCGGGACGGGGCGTCACCCGATGAGACGCGGCCAGGACAACCACAAAGGGGTGACCGGCGATTCCTTATGGCTCGTTTTTCCGTATTACATTGTGCCGCCGACGCCCATTCGGGACGCTTCCGATTGTGGTGTCTGATGCCCGGAGCTGGGTGCAGACATTCTCATTCAACGTCGGCTTGGCGCTGGCCGAACCAGCTGCGGTAGCGTCCCTCTCGCGCCCTCAGCGCGTTCGGATAATGACCGGAAGGATCACAAGAATGACCCAGCAGGACCAGCAGCAGCAGCGCCAGCAGGTGGAGCAGCAGCTGCGCCAGAACTGGCGGCAGATCCGCTACCGCATCCTTGACCAGTTCGGTCAGGTCAGCACGGCGGATCTCGACGCCGCGACCGACATCGAGGACCTCGTCGCGCGCATTGCCGACAAGACGCACCACAGCGAGCGCTACGTCGAGAACCGCCTGCGCGAGCTGGCGGGCGTCGGTGGCGGCCAGGGCGGAATCGGCGGCCAGGGCGGAATCGGCGGCTCCGGCGAGCGCTTCGGCGGCGGCCAGCAGGGTAACCAGGGCAACCTCGGAAACCAGGGGAACCAGGGCCAGCCGTTCGGTGCCCAGCAGTAATCTGGTAACCCGGTCCGACCAATCCTGGCGCGCCGTTCAGTAACCGGCGCGTCGCGCAGCTTTCCTTTCGCTACTCGGCGCGCATGCTCAGCGCGCGCCGAGTAGCGATCTGAGCTCCAGCAGATCGTCGATCAGCTTGGCCGTCTCCGCGTTCCGGGGAAGCCGGCGGAGTTCTTCCAGCATCGCGTCGGTCTGCGCCATGCTGGGAATATCGTCAACGGACGCGGCTATCGCCACGATTTCGGCGTCGGGACAAGCTCCTGTCTGCATGCCTCAGAGTTGCACACGGGCATTCACTCAAAATTAACTCAGGATTCCTCCGCGTTAAATCTTCCACCGATCCCGGCACGGGGAGTGAGGGTCCGGCCCGTGATGTCACGGTCCGTGGCGCCCAGCTGACCCCGTGAGCCACGCGTGGTCGGCGGCGGGAAGCCAGTGGCGGCCGGGAGCGTACTCGAGCCAGCGACGGCGGGCGGCGGTCTCGGCGAAGGCGCGCAGCAGGCTGCGCCCCGCGGCGCACGGCTCGCCCCGCCACAGCAGCGACCACGCGTACAGCGGGGTCGGCTCCACCAGCCGCACCCCCCGCAGGCCGGCGTCGGCGGGCAGCACCATCTCCGCGGGCAGCACGCAGACGTAGCGGGGGTCCGCGCGCGGACGCTCCAGCAGCGGTTCGAGGCCGAGGTTGACCGCGGCCGCCTCGGCCGCGATCCCGAACCTGCCGGCGAAGCGGCGCAGGAAGTCGAGCCGGTCGAGGGCCGCGGGACACCACAGCACGCTGCCGCGCAGATCCGCGGGCCGCACCCGCGCGCCGCCGGCCAGCGGATGGGCGGGGTGCAGGACCACGTCGAGAGGCTCCAGGCGGACGAGCCGGTGGGCGAAAGCCGGTGCGAACTCCCCGCCGGCACCCGCATCCACTCCGGGGGCATCCTCCCCGGGGGCGTCCTCCCCGGGGGCATGGTCGGTGAGGGCGTCGTCGGTGAAGGCATGGTCGGTGAAGGCATGGTCGGCGGTCGCGTGCACGCGCCCGAAGCCGAGGTCGATGGATCCGCGGGTCAGCGCGTCGACGGCCGTGGGCAGGTCGCGGCTGGCGCCGAGTTCCACGCCGAGCGCCGGGGCGTCGTCGAGGACTGCCCGCAGGGTGCGCATCGGACCGTAGAGGTGGCCCCACACGTCGACGCGCAGCGGACGGATCTCCGTTCTGGCCGCGGCGACAGCACGGTCCGCGGCCCGCAGCGCCGCCCGGCCCGGCTCCAGGAACCGCCGGCCCGCGTCGGTCAGCTCCACCGCGTGCCCGGACCGGTGGAACAGCGAGACGCCGAGCGCGTCCTCCAGCCGGGCGATCCGCTTGGACAGCGCCTGCTGGGTGAGGAACAGCCGCCGGGCGGCCCGGCCGAAGTGCAGCTCCTCGGCCGCCGCCACGAAGGCCCGCGCCTGGCCCAGGTCGAGATCCACGGCCTCCACCATGGCCGACCACCATCGGTTGTCAAGGCGGACGGACGGCTGTTGGTCGACGACGGCGCCCGGGCGGCATGCTGGCCGGCATGGATGATGCACGCGCGGTCGTGGTCCGCTATGTGGAGGCCGTCCGCGACGGCGACGCCGCGGTGATCCGTGACAGCTTCGCCGCGGACGCCGTCTGGCACTACCCGGGCAGCCTGCCGATCTCGGGTGAGTGGCGGGGACGCGACCGCATCGTCGACGACTTCCTCGGTGGGATGGGCAGCCGGTTGCAGCCCGGCGCGCCGCTGCACATCGAGCTGACCGACGTCCTCGCCGAGGGCCCGCGGGTCGTGGCCACCTGGATCTCCCGCGGCACCGCTGCCGGCGGCGCGCCGTACGACAACCGGTGCCTGGGCATCTTCGAGGTCCGCGACGGCCGCATCGTCTCCGTCCGGGAGTACGCCGACACCGACCACGTGGCCCGCGTCCTGTTCGCCTGACCACCGGACGCCTGACCGCCGGACGCCGGACCGCCGGACGCCACGCCCGCCCCGTCCGGGCGCGGTCACCCGATCGGGCAGCGGGGACTCAGCCGAAGGCGCCCTGGGCGCGGTAGTCGTCGACGGTGGCGGCGTCGAGGCCGAGGCCGCGCAGCACCTCGGCGGTGTCGGCCCCGAGTTCGGGGGCGCGGCTGCGGGCGCGGGCGGGTTCGCCGTCGAACTGGTAGGGCGGGGCGACGACCCGAAACGGCGTGCCGTCCTCGGCGGTCAGCTCGGAAAGGTAGCCGTTCTCCCGGACCTGCACGTGGTCGTGAACCTCGGCGGGCGTCAGCGCGGGCGCCCACACCCCGGAGAACCCGGCCAGGGTCTCGCGCCACTCGTCGAGGGTGCGTTCGGCGAAGATGCCGTCGAGCACCTCGACGCAGGCCCGGTTGTGGGTGAAGCGGGCGGCGGCGTCGAGGAACCGCGGGTCGGCGACGAGCTCGGGACGGTCGAGGACCAGGCACAGCTCGTCCCAGAACCGGTCGGCCTGCAGGCAGACCAGGTTGATCCAGCGTCCGTCCTTGGTCCGGTAGTAGTTGGCGATCGGGTTTCCCGGGGCGCGGCGGTCGGCCCGCGGCACCTCGCCGGAGAACGGCGCGGCGGCGATGTCCGCGCCCAGCGCCCACATGCCGGTGTTGAGCAGGGAGACGTCGACGACGGCGGTCTCGCCCGTCCGCTCCCGGCGGTAGAGGGCCATCGCGACGGCGCCGGCGATGGTGTTGCTGCCCTGCAGGTCGTAGAAGGCGGCCGGCTGGGCGACCGGTTCGTCGTCACCGGCGCCGGTGAGCTTGTGCAGGGTCCCCGAGCTGCACCAGGCCGCCGCCGAGTCGTAGCCGCCGGTGTTGACCATCGGGCCCCGGCTGCCCCAGCCGCTGCCGCGCACGTAGACCAGCCGGGGGTTCACCGCCCGCAGGTCGTCGACGTCGATGCCGAGGCGGGCGCGTAACGCCGGCAGGTAGCTGGTGAGGAACACGTCGGCGTCGGCGACGAGGCGCAGCAGCACCTCCCGGCCGGCGGGGGTGGTCAGGTCGAGGGTGACGCTGCGCTTGCCGTGGTTGGGGATCTCCAGGAACGGGTTGGGACCGCTGTCGTCCTGGTTGAGCAGGTTGCGCAGCAGGCGCTGCGGGTCGCCGGTGGGCGGTTCGACCTTGACGACGTCGGCACCGAGATCGGCGAGGATCGCGCCCGCGGCCGGCACGAACGTCCACCCGGCGATCTCGACGACGCTCACGCCCTCGAACGGTCTGCTCATCGTCCGCTCCTCCTCGCTGCGCACCCGCTGCCCGCACTCCCCCAGCCCGTGAACCTAGTAGGAACAGTTAGCCATGTCAGCCAGATCACTTTCCTGACGGCGAGCAATCAGCCGGTTACCTCTGCTGGCCGTGATGGAGCACGACGGGAATTTCAAGATCATTAACGTCGCCCGCCATTTCGTCAACAGCGTTGATTATCTTGGAGACAGGCCGGGACTCCGAGTGTTGACCTCACCACGGGTTCAGCCTCTAGGGTCGATCACGGACGGGCCCGCCCGTGGTCGCCGCCGCCCGTCCGCCGCGGCCGCGCCCGGTCACGGCCCGCCGTCGCTCCCGGACAGACCGGGACTCGCCAGAGGGAGCCCTTGTGGTCTTCACCCCGGCCGAACTCGACTACCTGCACTCCCAGCGCCTGGGCCGGCTCGCCACGCTCGCCCCGGACGGGACGTTGCAGAACAGCCCGGTCGCCCACGCCGTCGACGACGCGACCGGAGTGATCAGTATCTACGGCTACGACCTCGGCAACAGCCGCAAGTTCCACAACATCGCCGCGAACGGCCAGGTGGCGTACGTCGTCGACGACATCGCCTCGCTGGAGCCGTGGACGGTGCGCGGCCTGGAGATCCGCGGGACCGCCGAGGCCCTGACCGGCTGGGATCCCCCGGCCGCGCACCTGAGCCCCGAGGTCATCCGCGTGCACCCGCGCCGGATCATCAGCTGGAACCTCGGCGCCGGCGGTCGGGAGGGCTCGCGGCGCACGGTGGCGTGAGTGGTGGCGTGAGCGGTCGCGCTATCGGCGCGGTTCGTCCCGGTGCCGGCCCCCGTCCTGGTCCGCGTCGGCGCGCGGCGGGGTGTCGGTGACCGCCGCGGCGGGTTCCGGGCGGTCCTCGACGCCGGCGTCCACGCGTTCCCGCTCGGTGCGGGCGGCGAGCACGTCGTCGTCCAGCGGTCCGCGGACGCCGCCGTGGCGCGCCTGGTCGCGCCAGCCGGCGGAGACGCGGCTCGCGGTGTCGCTCGGTCGGCGGCTGTCGGTCGACATCGGCGTCTTCCTCTCGTTGCGGCGGATGACGGCCATCCGCGTCGATGACGGACGCCTCCCCGCCCCGCCGCCGGCAAAACTCCCCGCCCCCCGCGGGCGTCCCCGGCCGTCCGTGGCGCCGGTCCGCGGTCGCCGGTCGCCCCGGCCGGCTCGGCCGGCGAGTTACTCGGCGACGAGGCGTTCGATGTCCGCGGGCCGCCACACCCCGGCGGCGCCGGGCCGGGCGGCGAGGTAGGCGGCGATCCGGGCCGGCGACCAGCCGTGCGCCTCGCGCAGGCCGCCGGCGAGCATGGCCAGGTAGCCGGCCGACGGCACGGTGGGGCGCACGTCGGCCAGCGACCATGGCGCGGTGAACGTCAGGACGGGAACGCCGCCGCGATGGCCGACGAGCACCAGCGTCTCGTAGCGGCCCGGACCGACCCGGGCCCGGCCGGTGCGCAGCACGGCGGCCAGGTCGAGGTCGACGTCGGGGGCGCGGTGCATCTCCTGGGCGGCGACGTCGGCGAACTGGCCCGCGGTGAGCAGGTAGGCCCGGCCGGCAACCTCCCCGCGGGCAGCCGGGTCGTAGAAGGCGATCCCACCCGTCCAGATCTGTGACTCCAGCGCGAAGTACACGTCACCGGGCAGCATGACCGGGACCGCCAACCTCGGCGGGCGCGGATCGCGGCAGCCCGGATGACGGTGGTCGCTGCCCGGCGGGCAGCCGCCGGCGAGGTAGTACGTCAGCCGGGCCATGCGCATGTTGGAGCCGTAGCTTGCATACCAGACCAGCTCGGGCCCGACCGACCGGGCCGGGTCCGTCCGCCCGGCGGGCGCCGGTCCGCTCATCGGGCCGCCCCGCAGCCCGCCGGCGCGCCCGCGGCGGCCCCGCGGGCGACCGTCGGCCTCCCGCGGGCGTCGCCCTGCCGGGGCCGGCGGCGCGCACCGGGCCCGCAACGACGCTCTCGCACCGTCACAGTATGGGAAGCCCGGGGGGCGGTAATCAGGTGTTTGTGACGTATGTCAGCACCCAGCGCGACCGCCCACGGCGGCCGACGCCGAGCGGGCGGGCGGTCAGGACACGCTGACCAGCGGAGCCGCCTCGTCGGCGGCGGCCGGGTTGACGAGGACGATGTTGCTCTGGGCGTGACGCCACAGTTCCCGGCTGGCACTTTCGTCCAGCAGCCCGCCGCCGCGGGTGGGGGCGCCGAGGACGATCGTGCGCGCGGCGCTCGCCCGGGCGTGCTCGGCCAGCAGCCGCCCCACCGCTGCGTGGTCGGCGGCGTGGAGCAGGACGTGCCCGGCCACCGGCACCCCCTGCGCCCGCAGCCGGTCGAGGTGGCGGCGCACCCCGGCGTGCGCGGCCGCGACAGGGTCGACGTCGGCCGCCGCGTCCGCGGTCACCGCCGCCTCCTGGACGTGGACCACGTCCACCGTCGCGCCGTGGATGCCGGCGAGGCGGCCGGCGGCGGCCGTCACCAGGTCGGCGACGGCCGACCCGTCGACGGCGGCCACGATCGTCCGCCGCGCCGGACCGGCCACCGGCTCGACCTCCTCCAGCCGCAGGGAGGCCGGCGGCGCGGCGGCGGTGACCTCCACCGCCTGCCCGGCCTCGGCGCGGGCCAGCAGGTCGTGGGCGGTGGCGAGCACGGCGATCCCCAGCGCGACCACGCCGGCGGCGAGGTAGAACGGCACGTGGACGTTGAACGCGTCGACGAGCTTGCCGGCGGCGTAGGGGGCGAGACCTCCGCCGATGAAGCGGACGAAGCCGTACGCGGAGGAGGCGATCGACCGCTCGACGGGGGCGACGCTCATGACCGCCTGGGTGGTGACGGTGTTGTTCACGCCGATGAAAACACCGGTGACGATGACCGCGGGAATCAGCACCGCCCGGTGCGTCGTCCAGATCGCGATCACTGCGATCACCGCGGCGAACAGGGCGAGGTTGCCGTAGAGCGTGCGGGCGAGGCCCAGGCGGGCCTGCAACCACGGCGCGCCCGCCACGGCGAACACGGCGACGAGGACGCCCCAGCCGGTGAAGACCAGCCCGAGCTGGATGGCGCTCAGATGCATCGGGAACGGCGCGTACCCGAGCAGGGTGAAGAAGCCCCAGTTGTAGCAGAGCGCGGTCAACGACAGGGTGAGCAGCCCGCGGTGGCGCAGCGCGGCCAACGGCTCGCGCAGGCCGGTGCGGCGCGCCGGTAGCGGCATCGGCTCGACGAGCACGATCGTGGCCAGCAGCGCGACCGCCATGAGCACCGCCACGCCGTAGAACGGGCCCCGCCAGCTCACCTCGCCGAGCACGCCGCCGAGCAGCGGACCGCAGGCGATGCCGACCCCGAGCGCCGTCTCGTACAGCACGATCGCCCCGGCGAACCCGCCGCTGGCCGACGCCACGATCACCGCCAGCGAGGTCGCGATGAACAGGGCGTTGCCGACCCCCCAGCCGGCCCGGAACCCGACGATGCCGTTGATGCTCGACGCGGAGCCGGCGAGCGCGCTGAACACGACGATGACGGCGAGGCCGACGATCAGCGTCCGCTTCGCGCCGATCCGGCTGGAGATCCAGCCGACCAGCAGCATCGCCACGGCCGTGATCACCAGGTAGCTGGTGAACAGCAGCGTCACCTGGCTCGGCGAGGCGTGGAGCTGGTTGGAGATCGCGGGCAGCACCGGATCGACCAGCCCGATTCCCATGAACGACACCACACAGGCGAAGGCCACCGCGAACACGGCCTTCGGCTGACGGAACGGACTGGCGGTCTGCGCGTGCGCGGACGCACTCATGCGGCGGCTCCCCTACTCACCTGCCGGTGTTGCCCGACGTGCCGGTGTTGTCTGCTGTGCCGGTGTTTCCTGCTGTGCCGGTGTCCGCTCGCCCGAGGCCAGGTCGACCAGGGCGTCGACGGCGGGCAGCGCAGCGCTCAGCGCCGCCCGCTCCTGCGGGCTGAGCTCGGCGAGCAGCCCGGCAACCCGTTCGACCCGCTTCGCGCGCCGGGCGGCCAGCGTGGCTCGGCCCGCCTCGGTGAGGTGGACGCGCACCACCCGGCCGTCGGTCGGGTCGGTGGCCCGGGCCACCAGGCCGGCGTCGGCCAGCCGGGTGACGAGCTGGGTCATCGCCGGCTGGGTGACGCCCTCCCGGGCGGCGAGGTCGGTCAGCCGGTGCGGCCCGAGGCGCTCCAGGGTCGACAGCGTGACCACGGCGCCGAACGACAGGTCGCTGGGCTGGGCAAGCTGGCGCACCACCCGGGCGAGACGTTCGAGGGCCGAACCAACCCGCAGCGCGAGCTCCGGGCCGTCCGTCCCAGCTACGCGATCTATCACTTCTTTATATTAAGCACTTATCTTTTGTCCTCGCCAGTGCCGGCATCGGCCGCTGACCGGCGATTCCACCCGGTGCCATCGGGTAGGTCCCTCGGTAAGCCGTCGGGGGGCGGAGGGAGGTCGGCCTGGGCCGTCATGGATGTGACCGACTGCGTGCTGGACCGGCTGGAGATCGGCCTGGTCGCCACCGCCGCGTCCGGCGGGCGGATCAGTTACGTCAACGACACCGCCTGCCGGATCCTCGGCCGCGACCGGGGTGCGCTCGTGGGCTCGCCGTTGACGGCCTACCTGCCGCCCGGCGACGCGGACCGGCTGTCGGCCTACCAGTCCCGCGCGCTCGCCCGGCTGACGGCGGTGCGCCCCGGCCGCGGGCCGGCGCTCGCCGAGGCCGGGGAACTCGCCGAGGCCGGGGAAGCTGTGGAGCAGCCGCTGGCCGTCCGCCTGACCCGGCCGGACGGGTCACCGGCGCCGGTGTTGATCGTCTCCACGGCCGTCGTCACCGACGACGGGGTGCAGGTCGTCAGCCGGGTGCAGGACATCACCGAGCGGGAACAGGCCAACCGGTATCTGCGGCTCGTGCTGGACCACAGCCCGGTGTCGATGCTGCTGATCGACCAGTCGGGCCGCTCGGTGTTCGGGCTGGGCAGGCACACGGCCGAGGAGGCCGCGGGACTTGCCGCCGCCGAGTCGGCGTCGGTGTTCGAGGTGTTCGCCGATCATCCGCAGGCGATGGACATGCTGCGCCGAGGTCTCGCCGGTGAGTCCGGCGCGCGGATCGTCGGCGCGTTCGGCCGCTACCTCGACCTGCACGTGATGCCGATCCGCGACGCCCAGGGCCAGGTCAGCCTGGCCGCGGCCATCACGATCGACATCACCGAGCGGGAGAGCGCCCGCGCCGCGCAGGCCCACCTCGCCGACCTGGCCCGCCAGGCCCTGGTCACCCTCGAGCCGGCCGTGCTGTGGCGCCGGGCGACGGCGGTGCTCGCCGAGCATCTCGGAGCGACGGCGACCCTGCACGAGGTCGACGGGGACACCGGCGCGCTGGGCCTGGTGGCCGTCGCCGGGCCGTCGGTGTCGCGATCCACGGCTGCCGCGGTCGCCCAGCAGGCCCTGCGCCGACCCGCGGGGTCACGGTCGGCCACCGACGGCGGCGAGTCGGCGACCGCCGGCGGCGAGGTGGACCCGTGCCCGGACGGCTGGTTCGCTCTCGCCGAGCCGATCGGTCTGCGCGGCGAACCTTCGGCGGTCGTCGCCGTCCAGCGCCCCCCGGGCGCCGCCGGGCCCCCGTACACCTCCCCCGGGACCGTCCTGCCGGCGGGGGTCGGGGCCTTCACCGACTCCGAACGCAGCTTCGTGGCGGCGGTGGCAGGCGTGCTCGGCGCGGCCGCGGCCCGCTTCGCCGCCGAGCGGGAGATCCGCTACCGCTCGCAGCACGACATGCTCACCGGCCTGCCGAACCGGGCCTCGCTGCTGGAGCGGCTGCGCAGCAGCCTGGCCGCGGACCACCGGGCGGGGGCCGGCGAGGGCCGGGCGGGCGCGGGGCGCACCGGCGTCGTGTTCGTCGACCTGGACAGCTTCAAGTCGGTCAACGACACCTACGGGCATCTGGCCGGCGACGTGCTCCTGCGCACGGTCGCCGGCCGACTGCGCGCCGCGGTGCGACCGTGTGACGTGGTCGCCCGCCTCGCCGGCGACGAGTTCGCCGTGCTCTGCACGCAGGTCGAGTCGGTCGAGACCGTCGAGCGGGTCGCCGCGCGGATCCTCGCCGGCCTGGCCGAACCGGTGACGATCGACGCCACCACGGTGACCGTCACCGCCAGCGCCGGCGTCGCGGTCTCCGGGCCCGGCCTCACCGACCCCGACCGCCTGCTCAACGCCTCGGACATCGCGATGTACGCCGCCAAGCGCGCCGGCGCCGGGCGCTGCGTCGTCCACCAGGACTGGATGCGCCTGAGCACGGGTCCGACACCCGCGACACCCGGGTAGGACGACGACGCGAGAACGGTCGACGCGAGAACGGTCGACGCGAGAACGGATCGGGCAGGCGGCGGTCCGGACCGGGCAGGGAGACGGAACGAGGAAGGGTGTACGCCGATGTGCCGACTTTTCGGGCTGACCGGGGCCCCGCGACGGACCCGGGCCACGTTCTGGCTGCTCGACGCCCCCGACAGCCTCGACGAGCAGAGCCACCGCAACCCGGACGGCACGGGCCTGGGCTACTTCGACGCCGACGGCCGGGCGGAGCTGTTCCGCCAGCCGATCGCCGCCTGGGAGGACCGCCAGTTCGCCGCGCGGGCGCGCCAGGCGCAGTCGACGACGTTCGTCGCCCACGTCCGCCACGCCTCCACCGGCGGGCTCGCGCCGCGCAACACCCACCCGTTCCGCCAGGACGGCCGGCTCTTCGCGCACAACGGGGTGATCGAGGGCCTCGACGTCCTACAGGCGCAGCTGGGCACCGCGATGGCGCAGGTGGCCGGCGACACCGACTCCGAACGCCTCTTCGCCCTGATCACCCGGGAGATCCACGCCGCCGGCGGCGACGTCGGGCGCGGGATCGCCGCCGCGGTCCGCTGGGTGGCCGCCAACCTGCCGCTCTACAGCATCAACCTGCTGCTGATCACGCCCGACGACCTGTGGGCGCTGCGGTACCCGGAGACCAACCGCCTGTTCCTGCTGGACCGGCCCGCCGGCGGCCAGCCGTTGCGGCACAGCGACGCCGCGGGAGCGACGCGGGTGCACGCCGACGAGCTGGCGAGCGCGCCCGCCGTCATCGTGGCGAGCGAACCCATGGACGACCATCCCGACTGGCGCCCGCTGCCCCCCGGCGACCTCGTCCACGTCGGCGCCGGCGGGCAGGTCACCTCGGTGACCGTCCTGCCCGATCCCCCGGCACACCCGCTCACCCTCGCCGATCTGCGCCCCGAGGCGGCGACCTCGCAGCAACAGCCCCACTGAACCCCTCGACCCGAACCCCGGTTTGGTGATCCTGATGTTTCCCTGCGGAACCGCACGCCGCTCCCGCATCGCACCGCATCGCACCGCGCACAGGACGAGATAGTTCTCCTCGCTGACCTAGTGCACTAGGATCCCCATCACAAGGTGCCGAGTGATCGCGGGGACGAGGGAGTACGGCGTGACGGAGATCACTTCCGATGGAGGGCCGGCCGGACCTGCGGGTCAGGCGCCGCTGGCGGGGCTGCGCGTCGTCGATCTGTCGGGCAGCCTGCCCGGGGCGCTGGCGACGCTGTTCCTCGCCGACGCCGGGGCCGACGTCGTGCTGGTCGAACCGCCCGGCGGCAGCGCGCTGCGCCGGCGGGTCGACTGGCCGGTCCTCGGCCGCGGCCGGCGCAGCGTCGTGGTGGACCTGCGCGCCGACGGCGGCCGCGACGAGCTCGACGCCCTGCTCGCCGACGCCGACGTCCTGGTCACCACGTACCGGCCGGCGACGCTCGCGGCGCTGCGGCTGACCGCGGCCGACCTCGCCGCCGACCACCCGCGGCTGGTCAGCGCGTCGATCACCGGCTTCGGGCCGGGCGGGCCGTGGCGCGACCTGCCCGGCTACGAGGGCCTGGTGCTGGCCAAGCTCGGCGTCTTCCACGTCAAGGAGGCGATCACGGCGCGGCGCGGGCCGGCCTACGTGTCGGTGCCCTTCGCCTCCTGGGGCGCGGCGCACACCGCCGTGCACGGCATCCTCGCCGCGCTGCTCGAACGCGACGCCAGCGGGCTGGGCCAGCAGGTCGCCGCCGACCTCGCCCGCGGCGTCGGCGCCCTGGACACCTGGAACTTCTACACCGAGATCGTCGGCATCCGCTGGCCCGACGCGTTCACCGTCGTCAAAGCGTTCAACGCCGCCGGAGAGGTCCAGGGGCCGCTGGTGTACCCGCTGCTGACCGCACCGACGAAGGACGGCACCTGGCTGCAGTTCGCGCAGGTCGAGCCGCGGCTGTTCGTCGCGCTGATGCGGGAGTTAGGCCTGGCGGAGGTGTTCACCGACCCGAAGTGGGCCGGTGTCCCCGCCCTGCCGACACAGGAACTGCGCACCGAGCTGTGGGAGCTGATGATCGAACGGGTCGGGCAGCGGACCCTCGCGGAATGGGAGGAGGTCTTCGCCGCCAACGGCGACATCTCCGCCGAGCCGTTCCGCCGCGGCGCCGACGCACTGGTCCACCCGCAGCTCGTCCACGAGGGCCGGCGCGTCACCGTCACCGACCCCGAGCTCGGCCCGGTCGTGCAGCCCTCCACCCTCGTCCACGCCGACGGCCACCCGCTGCGCGAGCTCGCGCCCGCACCCCGCCTCGGCCAGCCGGCGCCCGCCACAGCTCCGGGGGCCGCCGCCGCCCCGTCGACCGCCTCTCCCTCGACCGCCGCTGCTGCGTCGCCGGCTCTCGACTCGTCGGCGGCCACCACGGCGGCCACCACGGCGGCGGCGGGCGGTGCGGGCGGGCAGCCGCTCGCGGGGATCACCGTGCTGGACTTCGGGCTGATGTTCGCCGGGCCGTTCGCCGCGACCCTGCTCGCCGACCTCGGCGCCCGCGTCATCAAAATCGAGACGCTGGAGGGTGACACGATCCGCCGGGTCGCCGGCTTCCCCGAGTCCGGCGGCGCGAAGGTCATGCAGGGCAAGGAGAGCCTGTGCGTCGACCTGGCCACCGACGAGGGCCGCGCGATCGTCCACGACCTCGTGCGGCGGGCCGACGTGGTGCTGCAGGCGTTCCGGGCGGGCGCCGCCGAACGCGCCGGCATCGACGCGGCGACGCTGCGCGCCCTCAACCCCGACCTCGTCTACGTCAACGCCCCCGGCTACGGCACCGACGGCCCCTACGGCCACCGCCCGGCGTACGCCCCGGCGATCGGCGCGGCCAGCGGGCTGGCACTCACCGACGCCCCCGGTGTGCGCAGCGCGGTGACCACCGTGGGGCAGAAGAAGACCGGCGCGGTGCGCTGCTTCGCCGCCGCGGCCGCCGTGCCCGTGCAGGCCGACGGCATCGCCGCCCTCGGCGCCGCCTCCGCGATCCTGCTGGGCCTGGTCGCCCGCCGCCGGGGCCGGGCCACGGGCGCGCTGACGACGACGATGCTCGCGACCGCCACCCACGCCATCCTCGACCAGGTCGTCGACTATCCCGGCAGGCCGGCGCCGCGGGAGGTCGACGACGACGCCTGGGGGCTGTCCGCCCTGTACCGGATCTATCCGGCCGCGTCCGGCTGGGTGTTCCTCGCCGCCCCCGCGGACAAGGAGTGGCCGCGCCTGGCCGCGGTGCTCGCCGCCCACGCCGACCTCGACGCCGATCTCGGCGCCGACCCGAGGTTCGCGACCGCCGCGGGCCGGGTCGAGCACGACGCGGCCCTCGCCGACGTGCTGGCGAAGGCGTTCGGCACCCGGCCGGCCGCCGACTGGGAACGCGACCTCACCGCGGCCGGCGTGGGCTGTGTCGAGGTCGCCGAGCGCTCCCAGCAGACGATCATCCAGGTGGAGCCGGCCGCGGCGGAGGAGTACTGCGTGACCGTGCACAGCGACGTGTTCGACGAGCACCTGCGCCCCGGTCCCGCCACCCGCTTCTCCCGCTCCGCGACGAGCCCGAAGGGTTTCGCCTACGCCGGCGCGCACACCGACGCCATCCTCACCGAACTCGGCCACGACGCGGCCGCCATCGCCGACCTGCGCGAGCGCGGCATCGTCGGCGGCTGACCACCCGTCACGCCTCCCGCCCCACCGGCCTCCCGCCCCACCGGCTGGCCCCACCGGCTGGCAGCGCCGCCGGTCAGGCCAGCCGGGCTACCGGGGCAGGGGCGACGGGTCGCAGCCCGCGGCCGGCACGTCGCGGCGCGCGGCCCCGGCGGCGGCTGACGGGACCGTGACCAGGGCGGGGACGGCCTGCGGGCGTCCCCGCCCGGACTCGGCGCCGCCGCGGCGGGCGCGGATGCCCTCGCGCAGCCGGCGCAGCGCGCGGGTCAGGGCCCGGCCGACCACCTCGGCCAGCACCAGCAGCACGACCGCGACGATGCCGTCGGCCCAGAAGTGGTTCGCGGTGACGACGACGACGAGGGTCGTCACGATCGGATGCACGACGATCAGCCAACGCCAGCGGCTCGGGCTGATCCGGATGACCTCGTAGGCGATGAGGAACGCCCAGCCCACGTGCACCGAGGGCAGCGCCGAGAGCTGCGCGGCGACCCCGCCGCCGAACTCGCCGTACACCGACTGGCCGAGCAGCACCGCCTCGTCGACGAAGCCGACCGACGTCAGCATCCGCGGCGGCGCCACCGGCAGGAACATGTGGAACAGGAGCGACGAGCCGGTGAACAGCACGATCGTCGTGCGCACCGACGGGTAGGCGCGGCGGTGGCGGGCGAACACCCACACCAGGAAGAGGTTCATCGCCGGGAAGTGCACCCAGGAGTAGAAGTCGTTCGCGGCCCGCAGCAGGGTCTCGTGGCGCAGCATGAACCGTTCGAGCGTGACCTCGCTCGGCAGGTGCAGCCACTGCTCGGCCCGCCAGATCCACTCGGCGTGTTCGATCCCACCGGCGACGCGGGTCACCCCGAGGATGCGGGCGACCTGCCACAGCGTGAACAGGCCGAGGATGATGCCGGCCTCCCGGGACGCGGCGGCGACCAGCTCGACGCCGCGCCGCGGCCACCACCGGTGCACCACCCGGGCCACCACGGCCAGCGCCAGCAGCGCCCCCGCCCCGACCGCGGCCTGCTGCCACAGCGGCATCGGCGCCCCCGTTCTCGTCCCGTCGTCCTGCGTTCGTCGTGCGTCGTCCTGCGTTCGTCGTGCGTCGTCCTGCGTTCGTCGTGCGTCGTCCTGCGTTCGTCGTGCGTCGTCGTGCGAGGTGCGGCCAGCCACGGCGGCCAGCCCGGTCGGCGATGCGGCCGCCCCGGCCGTCACGTTACGACCCGTTCGCGCCGGATGCCGCCACCGGCCCGCCCACGCCGCGGAACCCGCCGATGCCGACGACGGGCGCGCGCCGCACCTCTTGACGCGATCGTCAGATCATCTAACGTCTTCTCACGTTTGACCGAGATAGACGAATGCGGGAGGTCTGTGATGGCGGAGGTCGGCATCGTGCTCGTGCACGGCGGTCAGCACGCCGGGGACTGTTGGGAACCCACCGTCGCCGAGATCGGGTTACAGGCACCGGGCACGCCGGTCCTCGCCGTCGACCTGCCCGGCCGGCGCTCGGTGCCCGCGGACCTGGCCACGGTCACCGTCGACGACTGGGTGACGAGCACGATCGCGCAGATCGACGCCGCCGGCATCGGCGAGTTCGTCATCGTCGGCCATTCGATGGCCGGCCTGACCGTGCCCGGCGTCGTCGCGCGGCTGGGGCCGACGCGCGTGCGCCGGATGATCCTGCTGGGCGCCGCCGTACCGCCGCAGGGCCGCTCGATCGTCGACACGGTGCCCGGCATCCTGGGCTGGGTCGCCCGCCGCAAGGCCGCGACCGGCCGCCCCGCCGCGCCGATGCCCCGCCTGCTGGCGCGCTACTCGTTCTGCAACGGCATGACCCGCGAGCAGCGGGCGTTCAGCCTGTCCCGGCTCTACGGCGAGTCCACCGCGGTGACGACCGAACCCACCGACCGCACCGGCCTCGACCGCTCCGTGCCCCGCACCTGGCTGCTGACCCTGCGCGACCGCGCCCAGACGCCGGCCACCCAGCGCCGCTCCATCGAGGCGTTGGGCGGCGTCGACGAGATCGTCGACCTCGACACCGGCCACAACGCCATGATCAGCCACCCCGCCGAGCTGGCCCGCCTCCTCCTCGACCGCGCCGGCCACCCCCTCGCCCACCCCACCGCCTGACTGCGGCTGTCCGAGCCCGACGTCATCCTTCCCGGGGAGTCCGACGGTCGACCAGGGCGGCGAGCCACGCCGGGGTGACGTCGGCGAGGCTCGGCACGACGGCGTCGGCGGGGACGTCCGGCGGCCGTGGCGTCGAGGGGACGAGGACGGTCACGCAGCCCGCGGCCAGGCCCGCCGTCGCGCCCGAGGCGCTGTCCTCCAGCACGACGCAGCGCGCCGGCGGCGCGGCGAGCAGCCGGCTGGCCCGCAGGTACGGCTCGGGATCCGGCTTGCCGTGCACCACCTCGTCCCCGGCGACCGACACCTGGAAGCGGGCCGCGCCCACCGCGCCGAGCACGTGGTCCATGAGCACCCGGGCCGACGACGACACCAGCGCCAGCGGCACGCCCTGCGCCGCGAGCGCGTCGAGCAGGTCGACGGCCCCGGGCCGGGCCACGATCGCCCCCGGCGCGGCGAACAGCTCGACGATGCGACCCATGACGAACCGCGCCGCCTCGTCGAAGCGCGAACCGTCCACCCCGAGCAGCGACAGCATGAGGTGCAGCGCGGTGTCCGGGCCGCGGCCCATGAGCGCCGCCTTGATCTCGGGGGTGAACACGCCGCCGAGGTGGGCGGCGAGGTCCTCCTGCGCCCGCGTCCACAGCCGCTCGGTGTCGACGAGCAGGCCGTCCATGTCGAACAGCACCGCGGCCGGCGTCCGCGCTCCACCCGACTCCGCGACGGCAGACGTCATGGGTGGAGCCTGGCACACCCGGCGGCCCCCGCGGGCCTCGATCGCTCCCCCGGCGTGGCCGGCGCAGGTCCCGCCCAGGCGCCGCCGATCCACGGCCCGTCGCAGGCGCGAGCTCAGCGCGGGCCACCGGGCGTCAGGAACCAGCGAACGACGGCCGCGGTGCCGGCCCGGTTGGAGCCCAGATGGTCGACGCCCGCGCCGAGGTCGACGATCGGGGCGTCGACGCCGTGCCCGCGCAGCGCCGCGGCACAGTGCTCGCTGTTCGCCCGGGGCACCTGGGTGTCGGCGCCGCCGGCGTAGAGCCGCACCGGCGCGGGCAGCGGCTGTGGCAGCGACCGCAGGCCCGGCGGCGCGGAGCAGGTCGCGTCGGCCACCGCCAGCGCCGCCGCGAACCGACCCCGTGGATGGCGCAGCAGCTCGGCGCCGCGCGGGGTGAGCAGGGCGTCGATGCTCGCCGGCAGGCCGGCGACGAACTGCTGGCCGGAGTGCTCGCCGTCGAACAGCGCCTCGACCGACGGGTCGCGGAAGACCTCCGCGGGCGCGTCGTACAGGTGGTGCAGCCGGTTGAACGCGACGAGCAGGTAGGCGGTGTAGCCGACGCCGTAGGGCTGTTCGACCCGGCCGGCCAGCAGGGCGGGCAGCTCCACCGAGCGGAAGTCGTAGGCGCCGCTGACCGGCGCCAGCGCGCCGAGGCGCAGCGACGCCTCGGCGCCGGCCTGCAGCGCCGCGCCGAGGCCGGTCGCCGCCGAGGCGCCCTGGGAGAACCCCGTCACCAGGACCCGCGGGTCGACCGTGCGCCCCTGCGCGGCGAGGAACGCCCGGGTGGCGCGCAGCAGGTCGAGCGACGCCGACACCTCGGAGGGCACGTCCATCCACGGATGCGGACCGGGCCCGACGCCGAGGCCGAGGTAGTCGGGGGCGGCCGCGGCGAAACCGGCCGCGGCGTAGGTGAGGGCCGGGGCCTGGCCCCAGCCGTCGGCGGCCAGGTCCGTCGCCGTCGACGGGGCGTCGACGCGGGCGATCTCGGTACCGTGGGTGTAGGAGACGACACGCAGCCGGCGGTCGTCGGTGGCGGGCAGGGCCAGCAAGCCGCTGGCGGTGGTTGCCTGCCCGCGCGGGTCGATCGTGCGGTAGACGAGCCGGTAGGTGACCACGCCGGCGCGCACGACCGCCGGGTCCGCGTCGAATCCGCTCGCGGTCAGCACCGCCCGCACCCGCGCCACGGACAGGACGTCCAGCCGCTCGGACGAGACCACCCCGCCGCGGTCCGAAGGTCCCGCAGTCGGCAACGGCAACCGCAACGGCGATGTCGCGGCGCCGGACGATGCGACGACAGTGGGAGACGCCGCGACGGAAGCCGCGATGGCCCGAGACGCGGTCCCGGCAGACGCGGTCCCGGCAGACGCGGTGGCGCCGGCAGACGCGGTGGCGGGAGCTGCGGCGCTACCAAGGGCGCCGGTGGCCGTCAGCGCGAGGGCGGCGAACGCGGCGGCGGCCGCCCGCCGGTTCCTCGGGAAGCGCCCGGACGGGATGATCGTTTCGTGACGGAGGTGTCTGTCGTGAGGACGTAGCGCCATGTCGATCACGCTAGGGAGCCCGGCGCCCCGCCCCCATCCGGCCAGCGGCCGACCGTGGCGGGGGCCTGCCCCCGTCCGTTTCCTGGGGATGCCCTCACGTGTCGTCTCGAACCCGGCAGGCCGTCACCGAGCCACTGGCCGGCGACGGCCCGCCGGCGAGGTCGGTTCTGCGGTGCGCTGCGCGCGGTCTGGGACGGTGAAACGTCCGCGCCGCACCGCACCGCAGCGCGTGCATCGCAACCCGGCAGGGCGCGCGGTCGGCGCGGCGGCGCGGCGGCGCGGCGGCGCGGCGGTATCGCTACGGCGGATCTGTCCGGCGGGGGGCGGCGGCGCCCCCCGCCGGACCGGGGCGGCCCGCGCGACGGCCGGGGCCGGGCCGCCGCGCGGAGCCGTCAGAGGGTCGGGCCGAGCGCCTTGCCGCACAGGTTGTCCTGCGCGACGGAGAAGGCGCTGCCCGACGGGTTGACCTGCATCAGCGCGAAGCAGGTCGGCGGGCGACCCCGGGTCGCACCGATGTTGGTCGGTTGGATGAGGCCGCCGGCGTCGTAGCGGGTCAGCGTGCGCATCCCGGCGACGAAGGACTGCCGGGTGGGGCAGGGTCCCGAGGCCTGCAACCCGCGCAGGAGCAGGTCGGTGTCGATGTAGCCGATCAGGCCGAACTCCTGCTCGGGGTCGTCGGTCTGCGGCGAGTAGCGCGCCATCACGTCGAGGTAGTGCGCCACCGGGACGCCCCCGGCCTCGAACGGCCGGTAGAACACCGGGACGTACACCCCGGCCAGGTCGGGGCCGTGGCGGCGCAGCAGGCTGTGGTCGTAGCCGCTCATCGACAGCACCACCTTCGGGCTCCCCCCGACGTCGCGGACCGCGCGCAGCACCGGCGGCAGGGCCGTGGGGGTGAGCATCGTGACGATGGTGTCCGCGCCGGAGTCGACGATCTGGCGGGCGACGTCGCTCACGCTGTCCGCGCCGGGGGTGTAGGCGTGGCTGCCGGCAACCTGCACGCCGAGCGCCTGCAGGCTCTGCCCGACCCGCAGGGTCGCGCCGGAGACCCCCGCGGACATCGCGCTGTACAGCAGGAAGGCGGACGTGCCGCCGCGGTCATGGACGAAGCGGCCGTAGGTGTCGATCGGCGCGCCGAGGGTGTTGGAGAACGAGAACATGTTGCCGTACCGCGCCCAGACGTCCTCGGCGGCGAGGCCCACCGTGGGGATTCCCCGGTCGGCGAGGTACTTCGCGCTGCCGGTGGCGGCGACGGTGAACTCCAGCAGGCCGAACGCGCCGCGCTGGTCGACCAGCTCCCGGGCACCGTTGAGGTTCCCCTGGGCGGTGCCGGCGTCGTCACGCCAGTCGTAGACGACCTTCCGCCCGTTGATCCCGCCGGCGGCGTTGATCTCGCCGAGGCGGGCGTCCACACCGGCCCGCAGCCCTGGAAACGCGCCGGCGAGCAGGCCCGAGTCGGGGTAGAGCAGGCCGACCCGGACCTCGTCGGGCGTCACCCCCGGCGCCGCCCTGCCCCCGGTGCAGGACGCCGCCGAGGAGGTCGTCCCCGAGCACCCGGTCCCGACGACCAGCCCCAGCAGGACCGTCGACATTCCCAGTATCGCCGGCAACCTCGGCTTCACCGGAACTCTCGGTCTCGCCGGAGCTCGCACTTTCACAGGCCTGCCCAGTTTCGCGGGCCTGCCCAGTTTCGCAGGCCTGCTCTGTTTCGCAGGCCTGCTCTGTTTCGCAGGCCTGCTCTGTTTCGCAGGCCTGCTCAGTTTCACGGCACAGCGACGCATTCGAAGGTGACCCCCATGCTGACGCGGCGCACCGCCACCACGAACGGCTCCGCAAAACGGTTCGGAATCATTCAGCCAGAATGGTCACTGCGGTCGGGCGGCTTCGGCGCGGAACCGTCGTCGGTGCGCGCCGCCGCCGAGGGGCCGTCCGATCCGGAGCGGAGAAGACGACCACCGAAAGCATTGACCTGTCCAGACTGCCCGGCACGTCTCGGTCGGGCCGCCGCCGGCCGGAACCGAATGCGGTTTCCGGTCGGTGAAACGACAGTACTAAGCCATCCAGCACCTGGGGTCACATTGCGATGACGACACGGCATGGCACGATGGTGCACGGCACCGGGCCCCCGAAGCAATATGCAAGAGAAACGCGGTTCGGGGTGCAACAAGAAGTTGCACCCCGAACCGCGTCACCGGTAATCCGTTTCCAGTTTGTATCCGGATGGTTTCTCTACCCATCCGGTCGACCGTGGACGGTTAGACTTTCCGGTCGATCGCGAAGCCGGCCGGGACGAGGATGTCCTCGGGCGACAGTTCGTGCAGTGACGCATGGCCGAGCCCCAGCAGCGTCTCGCTCACGCCCTGCCGGAGGATCTCCAGCACGTTCGTCACCCCCCGCTCGCCGCCGGCAGCCATGCCGAACAGGGCGGCGCGGCCGATCAGCACCGCACGCGCGCCGAGCGCGAGCGCCTTGACGACGTCGCTGCCGCGGCGGATCCCGCCGTCGAGCAGCACCTCCACCTGGTCACCCACCGCGTCGACGACGCCGGGCAGGCAGCGGATCGACGCCGGGGTGGAGTCGAGGTTGTTACCGCCGTGGTTCGACACCGAGATCGCGCTCGCGCCGACGTCCACCGCGCGGCGGGCGTCGTCCGGCCGGGTGATCCCCTTGATCATGAAGGGGCCGCCCCACTGCTCGCGCAGCCAGGCCAGGTCCGACCAGGTGGGCGGGGGCGTGCCGATCCACTGACCGTAGGCACCGAAGAAGGTCGGCGGAGTGGCCTCACGCGGGCCGAGGTTGGGCACACCGAGGTCGGGCAGCGAGCGGCTGCGCAGCCAGCGGGCGAGATAGCCCGGGCGCAGGGCGACCTGCGGGGCGTAGCGGGCCATCGCCCTGAGGTCGAGCTTCTCCGGGATGAACGGGCTGCCCCAGTCCCGCCGCGAGTCGAACACCCAGTCCAGCGTCACGATCAGGCCCTTGGCGCCCGCCGACCGGGCGCGCTCGGCACGGGCGAGAATCTCCTCGCGCGACCCCACCCAGTAGGTCTGGAACAGCAGCTTGTCGTTGACCGCGCCGACCTCCTCGACCGGCTTGGAGGCGAACGAGGACAGGCCCATCGCCGTGCCCGCGCCGGCGGCGGCCCGGGCGACGGCGACCTCGCCGTCGGGATGGACCGCCTGCACCCCGGTCGGCGAGATGAGCACCGGGAAGCTGATCTGCTGCCCCATCACCGTCGTCGACAGGTCGCGGGTCGCCGGCAGGTCGGCGACGCGGGGCCGGATCTTGAGCTCACCGAACGCGTCGACGTTGTCGTTCATCGTCACGCCGGCCTCGGTCCCGGCGACGAGCGCCTGGTACACCCCCCGCGGCAGCCGCTTACGCGCCCTGCGCTGGGCCTCGGCAACCGTTTCGAACCATGTCCTTGTGCTGGCCATCGCACTCCCACCTCGTCGTGTCCGCCCGCCGCCGACCGGCGAGACGGGCCCCGGATGCCTCGCCCGGCCGGGCAGCCGCGGGTGTCGGGACATCGGACGGCAGGGTCGGGCACGATTTGGCACCGAGTGCCACTATAGCGATGCCGGTGACGGTACGCACCGGTCGACCGGACGGGACAATCCGAGGTGTGCGCCGGCCGTTCGCCCACGAGTTCGTCCTGGTCCTGGCGCCCGGCGGCGACGAGCGCGCGCCCGGCGCCGCGATCACGGCGGCGCTGTGCGGGCACTGGGACCATCCCCCACCGTGCCCGCTGGCCTCCCACCACACCGCGATCGCGAACGAGCACGGGACGCTGCGGCTGCGCACCCTGTTCGCCACCGAACCGGACCGGGCCGACGAGGTCCGCGCCCGCATGACGACCGCCCTGGCCGCCGGTCACCTGCCCGTGGCTCACCCGCCCGGCGAGCCCGCCGCCGCGACACCGCGCACGCGGTGGCGGCTCGTGACAGGCCGGCCGAGCGAGGTCCGCCCGGACGAGGCCGAGCATGCCCGGCGCCTCGTGGCCGGCTGACCGCCGCGGACCGAATTGGCCGAGGGCGCTACGAACGAGGGCGCTACGACCGAGGGCGCTACGACATTCTTCGTCCCCCTCTGCAGTCGTTCGCGCACGGAATCGTGCCGAGGGATGGACACGCTTTTCGACCTGAAAACCGTGCCCAAGCCTCGGCATGATGTGGCCGTGTTCTGGCCGCGTTCTGGCCGGGGCGGCGGCCGGGAGCGCCGGCGGCAGTGGTCGCGCGCAGCAGGCGGAGTCGGTGGACGGCTCCCAGGCCGCGTCGCCGACGGCGATCAGACAGCTCGTCTGCGCCACCCGATCCGGATCCCGTCGGGGCGAGGACGTGGGCACACGCGGTGGTCCCGGCGCTCGGGATCGTCAGGGACGTCGGGCTGACGTCCGACGGCGCGGCGCGGTTGCGTGGAATCCGCATGACCGTGTCACGTGCTCGCGGCGGCGGCGATCGCGCAGCGTGCTGGCGGCTGGTGGGTGTTCGGCGCCGGTCCCCCGCACACCGCAGCAACCACCCTGCCTGCCGTCGCCCTCAGTGACTAGGCGACCGAGGCTCGGCCCGGGCGCCGAACGGTCGCGCCGGCGCGGGGGCCGGGAGGCGGTTCCGCGGAACCGCAAGATCACCAGAGTTGGGTTCGGGCTGAAGCAGTTTCGCACCTCACCGATCACGCACAGTGGCTAGAGTGCGAGGGCTGCGGGCCGCGGGGCAGGCGGGCTGCGGGGCAGGCGCGGCGGGGATCGTCAGGTGGAGGCGTGGCGGCGCGCCTGGCGGAACAGGTCGACGACGGCATCGACCGACCCGACGTCGGTCCAGGTGCGGGCGGCACCGAAGGAGGCGTTCCAGAAGCCGGTGGGAAGGCTCGGCGGCGGCAGCGGCGGGCCGACGTAGGCGTAGGGCGCCGCGAACGCCTCGTCGCCCGGCGACAGGCCGTAGTTGATCTGCCCGGCGCGGATCGCGAGGTCGAAGTGCTCCGGCCACAGCGTGGGCGGGCTCGGCGCGTCGGCGGCGATCTCGACCGACCAGCGGCGCAGCGCGGCGGCGCCCAGGGCGAACCAGTCGGCGAGGAGGCGGGCGGCGTCGGGGTCGATGTCCAGCGGCTCGTCGGGGTGGCAGGGGGTGGCCAGCCGGTAGACCGCCGCCGGGCCGCCCGGTTCGACGCCGGCCAGGTGCGCCGCCTCCCGCAGCGTCGTCAGCGGACTCCGCGCCGTCTCGGCGTCCCCGTCGCGCACGACCAGGTCGGTGCCGGCCACGGCCACGGTGCGCCCGGCGGGACCGAACGCAGGCGTGGCGAACCCGCCGGGGGTGACGGCCAGGCCGATGCGGCCGGTGGCCCGGTAACGCGCCGCCGCGAGGACATGCTCGGCGACGGCGTGCAGCGCGCGGCGGGTCCGGGCGAGTCCGTCGGGCTCGGCGCTGGGATTCGTTGCAGGACCAGGACCAGAACCACGAGCAGGACCAGGACCGGAGGTAGAGCCGGAACCACGAGCAGGACCAGGACCGGAGCTAGAGCCGGTACCACGAGCAGGGGCGGGAGCGGGCGGCGGCAGGGGCCGGGGTTCGGTGCTCACGGCGCCGACCCTCTCGCGGGTCGGCGCCGGGCGCCAGGGCGGCTCGAGCCCGGCCCCCCGGTGACTTGCATTTCGTTAGCCACTATCGTTTCGTACGCCCACCGTTGCAGCCGCAACGGTGTTCCGGCCCGACCGCCCCTGGAGGTCCCGTGACCGCCCCCTCGTCCGAGCTCGCACCGCTGCCGCTCGTCCCCGGTACCTGGACGCTCGACACGGCCCACTCCAGTGTCACCTTCCAGATCCGCCACCTCGGCGTCACCAACGTCCGCGGCCGGTTCGACACGTTCTCGGCGACCCTCGCCGTCGGCGAGTCGCTCCAGTCGGTCGCCGTCGACGCCTCGATCGACCTGGCGTCGATCAACACCAACCAGGCCGACCGGGACGCGCACCTGCGTTCCACCGACTTCTTCGACCTGGCCGCGCACCCGGCGATGACCTTCGTCTCGACCTCGATCTCCGGTAGCGGCGAGGAGTACGAGCTCACCGGCGACCTGAGCATCAACGGCGTCACCAAGCCGGTCACGTTCGCGGTGGAGTTCTACGGCGTCGACACCCACCCGGCCGACGGCCGCGTCCGCTCCGGGTTCTCGGCGACCGGCGAGATCAAGCGCAGTGACTACGGCATCAACTTCAACATGCCGCTCGGTGCCGGCAAGCTCGCCCTGGCCGACAAGGTGAAGATCGAGCTCGACCTGCAGTTCATCGCTCCCTGACCCACCCGCAAAGCCACGCTGCACAGCACCACAGCACCACAAGCCCCAGCACGCCACGGCACCGGGGCCGGCCGGGACGTCCCCGGTCCGCCCCGGCGTTCGCATGCCCGGACCCGGCGTTCGCATGCCCGGACGTCGTGGCTCAGCCGCAACCGGAGGCCGCCCGCGGGTCGGCGTGGACGAGATGCTCCTGCGCCCACAGTTCCAGGGCGTGCAGCGCCGGGCGCAGCGCCTCGCCGCAGGAGGTCAGCCGATAGCGGGTGGCCAGCGGCGGGCCGTCGAGGACCTCGCGCTCCACCAGCCCGGCCTGGGACAGCTCGGCCAGGCGCCCGGACAGCATCCGCTCGCTCACCCCGGGCACCAGCTTCGCGATCTCGGAGAAGCGGGCCGGCCCGGCCAGCAGCGTGCCGATGATCAGCCCGCTCCACCGCTTGCCCAGCAGGGCGAAGACCGGGGTGAGCGCCTGGCAGCTCACCGCGTCCGGCGGCATCGGGACCATGCGGTCATGCTAACGAGCCCGGCGACGACGACCACCCGTTCGGTTGACACCCGTCAACGCGCGGCTCCGGCAGCGGGCAGGCCGGCGGCGGCCGGGTCGAAGCCGGCGAGGGGATCCTCCTGGCAGGCGCTGACCGGCGGCAGCGCCGGGGACAGCACGCTCGGCGCGCGGCCGATCGTCACCGGCACCGGCCCGCTGCCGCCGCGGCGCCCGGCGGCCCGCACGACCGTGCGGGAGTGGTCGACCGACGGCTTCGGCGGGGCGGTGTCCCCTCGGGCGAGCAGCGCGTCGACGCCGTGGCCGACCACGCACTCCGGGTCGGGGCCGTCGAGCGGCAGGCCGGTGAAGAACTTCGCCGCCATGCAGCCGCCCTGGCAGGCGTCGAAGTGCCCGCAGGACGCGCACGCCCCGGCGGACTGCGGCTCGCGCAGCGCCGCGAACAGCTCCGAGGTCCGCCACACCCCGGTGAAGCCGCCGGCGTCGCGCACGTTGCCGGCGAGGAACTCGTCGTGGATGGCGAACGGGCAGGCGTAGACGTCGCCGACCGGGTCGATCAGGCACACCACCCGGCCGGCTCCGCAGAGGTTCAGCCCCGGCAGCGCCTGGCCGTAGGCGGACAGGTGGAAGAAGGAGTCGCCGGTCAGGACGTTCTCGCCGGCGGCGACGAGCCAGTCGTAGAGTTCACGCTGCTGGGCGGCGGTCGGGTGCAGCTCGTCCCACACGTCGGCGCCGCGCCCGGACGGACGCAGCCGGGTCAGCCGCAGCTGGGCGCCGTAGCGGTCCGCCAGCGCGGCGAAGGCGTCGAGCTGGCCGACGTTCGCCCGGGTGACGACGACGGACAGCTTGAACCCGCGGAAGCCCGCCTCGGCCAGGTTCGCCATCGCGCGCACGGCGGTGTCGTACGAGCCGGCGCCGCGCACCGCGTCGTTGATCTCGGCGGTCGCACCGTCGAGGGAGATCTGCACGTCGACGTAGTCGCTGGCGGCGAGCCGGGTGGCGACCTCGGGGGTGATCCGCACGCCGTTGGTGGAGAACTTCACGCCGACGTGGTGGGCGGTGGCGTAGTCGACCAGCTCCCAGAAGTCGGCGCGCACGGTCGGTTCACCGCCGCCGATGTTGACGTAGAAGACCTGCATGCGTTCGAGCTCGTCGATGACCGCGCGGCACTCTGCGGTCGTCAGCTCGCGGGGGTCACGCCGTCCGGAGCTGGACAGGCAGTGCCGGCAGGCCAGGTTGCAGGCGTAGGTGAGCTCCCACGTCAGACAGATGGGAGCGGCGAGTCCGCGGGCGAAGTGGTCGACGAGACGCGCCGGGGCGGCGGAGGTCACGGGGTGCTCCCCTCGACGATCATGGAGGACGCGGCGAGGGTCGCCAGCGCCCGCTGGTAGCGGCCGAGATCCGCGGCGGGCAGCCCGACGGCGTCCGCCGCGGCCCGCGCGCTGGCATGCGCCGGCAGGGCCTCCACCAGCGCCAGCAGCCCGGGTTCCTTGAGGAACGACAGCTTGCGGGTGCCGAAGTGGTAGAGCAGCGCCCCGAACGACTCCGGCCGCACGGACACCTGGGGATGCAGCCGCCAGGCCCGGTCCAGGT
Organism: Frankia alni ACN14a; assembly: GCF_000058485.1. NCBI lineage: Bacteria > Bacillati > Actinomycetota > Actinomycetes > Frankiales > Frankiaceae > Frankia > Frankia alni. Next base: position 3,870,309 of record NC_008278.1, on the reverse strand, counting down.
CGAACGCGGCGGCGGCCGGCGGGAGGCCGGCCGCGCCGCGCTCGTCCGTCACGTCGGCGCTCAGTAGACGCCGCACATGCCGTCGATGGAGACCTCCTCGACGAGGAGGTCCGCCACGACCGGCTCCGCGGACGCCTCGACGGCCTGGTCGACCTGCACTGACTCCTCCATGAGCACTCCCCATCGCTAGAGCTGACCGGGTCCGGAACCGGTGTCGCGTGGTCCCGCCGCGCAGACGACTGTAATGGCACCGAGTGCCAAAGGGAAGATGTCGGACCAGAACGGGCAGGTCGGCCCGGGTCGAGGTGGGGGGACGGTCAGGCCGGTGGGGGGCGCCAGCCGAGGGCCGGGGCGACGGTGTGCGCCACGTCGTGGAGGACCTGCTCGTAGTCGCGGCGGTCGAACTCGTACGGCAGCTCCACCCGCAGCTCGGTCACCTCCCCCACCGCCGCGTCGGCCCGCAGCCCGTCGAGGATCCGCTGCGCGTCGCCGACGAGGTCGGGGGCGAACAGGGTCCGTCGCTCGCCGTGCGGGCGCAGGGTGCGCTCGTGGCGGGCGGCGGCGTACACCCGGTAACGCTCCCGGGTGGCGCGGTCGGCGCTGTCGAAGGGCACGACGACCCGGCCGAGGGCCACCCGCGCCGGCCGGTCGGCGCCGATCAGGCGGCGGTACTCACGGATGAGGGTCCGCTGCGCGGTCACGAAGTCGTCCGTCCCCTCACCGGACACGATGTTTCCCGAGAGCAGGTTCAGGCCGTTCTCGCCGGTCCAGCGCACCGAGCGCAGGCTGCCCCCGCCGTACCAGAGCCGGTCGGCGAGGCCGGGTGCGTGCGGCTGCAGACGGGGACGCTGGCCGTTGCCCGGGGACTGGATGACGGTGTCGGCGTCGCCGAGACGGCCGCCGAGCAGGTTGTCGCGCAGCCGGGCGATGCGCCCGTAGGACAGGTCGAAACCACGCCAGTCGCCGTCGAAGACGAGGTCGGCGAGCAGCTCGGCGTGCGGCGGGGTACCGGCGCTGAGTCCCACCTGTAGCCGCCCGCCGGACAGCACGTCGGCGAGGGAGAGATCCTCGGCCAGCCGGAACGGGCTTTCGTACCCGATCGGGATGACCGCGGTGCCGAGCTGGATCCGCCGGGTCCGCTGGCCGGCGGCCGCGAGGAACACCGCCGCCGAGGACACCCCGTGCTCGAGGTGCCGCTGGCGGATCCAGGCGCCGTCGAAGCCGAGCCGTTCGGCGAACTCGAACAGCCGCAGGGTGTCCTCCAGGCCCGCGCGGGGGTCGTCGTCCGGATAGTTGCCCGGCGTGAGGAACGACAGCCCCGGGCGATCGCGACCCGCTGACGCTGCCCGCCGGAGAGCTCCGGGGGGCGGCGGTGCAGCGTCGCGGCCGGCAGCGCGACCCGGTCGAGCAGCGCGCGGGCGCGAGCCAGGCGCGAGGCCCGGTCGCCGACGCGGAACACCCGCAGCGGCTCGGTGATCACCTCGGCGACGGAGAACCGCGGGTTCAGCGAGGCGTAGGGGTTCTGGTAGATCAGCTGTGCCCGGCGGCGCAGGGCGCGCAGGCGGGCGCCGCGGGCGGCGGTGACGTCCTCGCTGTCGAAGACGATCCGCCCGGCACCCGGCTCGGCCAGGCGCAGCACGAGCCGGGCCGTGGTCGACTTGCCCGACCCCGACTCGCCGACCAGGGCGACGATCTCGCCGGGGTGGACGTCGAGGTCGACGCCGCGCACCGCCTCGACCGCGCCGCCGCGCGCGGTACGACACCCGCAGCCCACGCAGGGCCAACAGGCCCGCCACGGCCCGGCCCGCCACCGCCGAGTCCGCCACCGCCGGGTCCGCCACCGCCGCGGCCGCGCAGGCCGGTGCGGATCGGCGCAGGCAGGGCGGGCCGGTGGATCGAGGGCGTCGCGGCGTCGGTGCCGTGGCGGCGGCCTGGCGGCGGGCGGGAATGAGGCGGGGAGAGTGGCCGGCGGGTCCGGGACGGCCGTCACGAGGACGGCCGGTCCGCTCAGGCGCCGGGCCGCTCCTCGCGACACCCGCCGGGACACAGGCAGCTGGTGACCCGCTGCAGGTCGATGTGCCGACGCGAGAACATCATGAGCGCGCGGCGGCGTGCGGTCGCGGTGGGGCGGCGGGACGGCTGCGCCACGCTGCCTCCTTCCCCGCGATCGGGGGCCCGGCCCTTCGGACGGACACCGCAAGGACGCAGAGACAACCATGGGCCCCGGAAGCCTGTCAACGGGCTCGAACCTCGCGCAGTCCACCGTCGCGGGCCGCGGCCCGTCCTGGCCCGCGGACCGACTTGTTACCGTCGCTGCCTACGAGACGCGGAGGTGAACACGGATGAGCCGGCCCCAGCGAGGCGCCGAGACACAGCCGCCGGCCCGCACGGCCCGTGAGGTGGTCGAGGCCAAGGAACAGGCGATGCTGGCCGCCTCCCGGGCCGTCGTCGAGCTGTTCGTCGAGCGCGGCACGAACGACTTCACCATCCGGGAGCTCGCCGCGCACGCCGGCGTCTCGGAGCGGTCCTTCTACCGCTACTTCCCCCGCAAGGAGGACGTCGTGCGGCCCTTCCTGACCGCGGGGGCCGCGCGGATCGCCACCGAGCTGACCGAGCGGCCACCCGGCGAGCCGCTGCAGACCTCGCTGGCGGTCATCTGGGCCGCCTCCTGGGCGGCCACCCACGTCGAGCAGCTCCGGCAGCTGTACCGGGTGCTGCGCACCTCCGAAGGCTTCCGGGCCCAGTGGTTCCAGATCATGGCCGACAGCGAGCGGCTGTGGGCGGACGCCATCGCGGCGCGGCTGGGCCTCGACCCGCGCTCCCACCAGGCCGCGTTGGCCGCCGCGGTGGTCTCGGCGGCCGCCCGGCTGTCGACCGTGGACTACGGCGAGGCGGGCCACGGCGAGAGTCCCGCCGAGCTGTTCGCCACCGCCCTGGCGATGGTGGGTCCCGGGCTGTTCACCGCCCCCGGCTCACCGCCTCCGGCCCCGGTCCGGGAGAGCACGGACGCGGGGAGGGCCTGACAGGGACGGCGGACAGGGACGGGGGATGAGAGGTCAGGCCGCCGCGGCCCGGATGCCCCGCAGGACGGCCTTCGCCTCGGCGCCGGTCGCCACCGGCCGGCCGACCTCGGCCGCCAGCGCGGCCGCGGCCTCGACGGTCTCCCGGTTGGTCATCGGGTTGAGCCCGGCCATGTCCTCGATGCCGACCCGGAGATGGCCGCCGCGTTCCAGGGCGTAGCGGGCCAGCTCGGACTCGAGCAGCACACCGCCCTGGATGCTGACCACCCACGGCAGGGTGGAGCCCGCCATCATCGACAGGTACATGTCGAGGGACTGTCTGGTGGGGGGCAGGCCGAAACCCGCGGTCGGCGCCCCGTTGATCAGGTACTGGCCGCCGAAGTACAGCTTGATGACGGAGCCGGCCGGGAACATGCCCCTGGCCTCGTAGGCGAGGGTCCAGCGCAGGTTGCTCGGGTCGTAGATCCCGATGCTCAGCGCGGCGCCGGTGCGACGGGCGAACGCGACGACCTCGTGCGCGGCCGCGTAGTCGGCGCCGCCCTGCCGGTGGCGCGACGGCAGCCCGTCCTCGTCGAGCACGGCGAACTGCGTCAGCCCCGGGTCCAGCGCCGCCATGGTGAGCAGGCCGGCGTGGGCCAGCGCCGGCAGGTGGGCGTTCTTCTCGGCCATGACCTGCTCGCCGCGCAGGTAGTCGTTGTAGAGGCAGGCGTGCGGGAAGGTCGCGAGCACCTCGCGCTGGATGCGCAGGACCTGGGCGACGGCCTCGTCGCGGGTCAGCCGGAAGTTGTGGTGATGGTGGATGACGCCGGCCCCGGCGGCCAGGGACTGCCGGGCCTCGTCGATGAGCTCCTCGGTGGTCTGCAGCTGCCGGCCGTCGCGCAGGGGGGAGATCGCCGCCTCGAGGACGACCGGAGCCGGATGGGACGTGGGAGTCATGGCCACTCTCCTTCAGTTCACGAAGGATGGTGACGCTAGCAGCCCATGGCAGTTTCTGCCATATGTGCCGCCCGGTGCCCGGCCGGCGGGCGGCTGCTCAGGCGCCGTGGCGCCGGCCGCGGGCGGCGAAGCTGCGCAGGGCGCGCAGGAAGTCGATCTCGCGGAACGCGGGCCAGTAGGCCTCGCAGAAGTACAGCTCCGAGTAGGCGCTCTGCCAGAGCAGGAAGTTCGACATCCGCTGCTCGCCGGAGGTCCGGATCACCAGGTCCGGGTCGGGTTGCCCGGCGGTGTAGAGGTGGCGGGCGATGTCGTCCATCCTCAGCGAGGCGGCGGCGTCGGCGAGGGAGTCGCCGGCCTCGGCGCGTTCGTACAGGTGCTCGCGCAGCGCCTCGATGACCTCCTGCCGCCCGCCGTAGCCGACGGCGAGGGTGACGTGGAACCCGGTCGTGACGGTGCGGGTCGTCTCGACGGCGTCCTTGAGCACCCGCGCGGTGCTGTCGGGCAGCGCGTCGAGCATGCCGGCGAGGTGGACCTGCCAGCGGGCGTCGGGCCGGGCGAGCCGGTCGCTGACGACCTGCTCGATGACCTGCATGAGGAAGGCGACCTCGGCGTCGCCGCGGCGCTGGAGGTTCTCGGTCGAGCAGACGAACACGGTGACGTGGCGGATGCCGACGGCCTCGCACCAGGACAGCACGTCCTCGGCGTGCTCGGCGCCGTAGCGGTGGCCCAGGCTGGGGTTGGCCAGGCCCATCTCGCGGGCCCAGCGGCGGTTGCCGTCCATGACCAGGCCGACGTGGGCCGGCAGCGGGCCGGCCATGACCTGCCGGCGCAGCCGCCGGCTGTAGAGCGCGTAGAGAAGAGGACCCGGCGTCATGTGTACTCCCCTACGGTCGACGTCCGCGCGCGGCGCGGCTCGACTCCCGGCCGGTACCGACCGGGATGGTGACGATACCCGCCCAACGTGACCATCGTCCGGGGCGGGTTCGCGACCAGGGGGGATCAGCCCAGCCCCCGGTCAGCCCAGCCAGCCGGTCAGCCCGGCGCCGCGTCAGCCCGGCGTGCCGGTCAGCCCGGCGGCCTCGGGCGACGGCGGGAGGAACCGGCGGACGACGTCGTCCACCACCGCGGCGTAGGGCCGGTCCAGCCGCCCGCGCGCCCGCATCTCCAGGTAGCGCACGACGACGGCGTGGATGGCCAGCGCGTCCCACTCCGGCTGCGCGGCGGGCAGGCTGCCGTCGGTGCGCCCGGCGGCGAGGACCTCCGCGAGGATGCCCCGGTGCTCGGCGTAGATGTCCTCCAGGGCGTCGGCGATGCCGACGACGAGACCGACCTCCGGGGTCATGAACGTCCGCCCGTCCCGGCTGGCGCGTTCGTCCCAGCCGATCGCGAGCAGCTCCTCGATCCACGCCACGGCGGCGGCCCGGGCGTCGCCGGCCTCGCGCACCGCCGCCCGCAGGCTGTCGCGCACCCCGGCGGCGGCCTCCCGCTGCATGGTCAGGACCAGCGCGTCCTTGGACGGGAAGTGCCGGTAGAAGGTGCGCCTGTTCACCCCGGCGCCGCGCAGGATGTCCTCCAGCGGCGTCGCCGCGCGCCCCTCCCGGCCGATCAGCCGGTGGGCGGCACGGATGATCGCGCGACGCTCCCGCTCGGCGCGGTCCGGGTCGTCGGCGGCAAGCCGGAGCACCGCCTCAGCCACTGGGGCCCATCCCGCCGGCACACCCCTTCGCGCTCGTCCTGACCGGTTGCCCGCACCGGCCACCGCACGACGGCGTCGACGGGTCGGCGGCGCAGCCCGCTCAGGTCGGATGATACGGGAGACCGGATTCGCCGATCGCCGACCAGGCGCCGCACGGCGCACCCGGCCGCGTGGCCGAGCAGGTCACGTGTGTGAGCAACCTCTGACGCGTCCGTCACCGTTGCGTCGGCCCGCTCTCCTACACTGGGCTGACCATGGGCGACTCCACCTCCGCGGAGATCGTCGACGAGGGCGCGGCCCCCGACGACGATCCCCGGGACCTGCAGGTCGAGCCGGCCGGCACCGAGACCGCGGCCGGCCGGTTGGGCTGGCGCGCGGCGCGCACCCGCAACGCGATCCTCGACGCCTCCAAGAAGCTGTTCCTGGAGCGCGGGTACGCCGGCACCCGCATCAACAACATCACCGACGCCTGCGGCATCTCCCGCGCCGGTTTCTACACCTACTTCCGCGACAAGCGGGAGATCTTCGACACCCTGGGCCAGGCCACCTTCCGTGAGCTGCTCCAGGTCATCGCCGAGTGGGAGACGATCCCGCGGCCCTGCACCCGGGCCGACGCCGTGGCCTGGGTGTGGAAGTACTTCGCGTTCATGGACCAGCACGGCGCGTTCATCCTGTCGGCGCAGTCCGGCCCGGCCGACGAGAGCGTCGGCGCGGCGAGCAACAAGATGCAGATGCGGGTGGCCTGGCTGCTCGGGGTGCACCTGCGGGGTCGCCAGCGCACCCCGACCGACGCGCCCGAGGCGCTGGGCCTGGCGGTGCAGTCGATGATGGACCGCACCTGGTACCACTGCCACGCCCAGCACCTGCCGGTCGACGACGCCGACGTCGTCAACACCATCGGCGGGTTCATCACCGCGGTGCTCGAGGCCTGAGCCCCGGCGCCGTCACACTCCCGACACCGTCACACCCCCGGCGCCGTCACACCCCCGACGGCGCCGCCGGCGGCCCCGCGGGCACCGACGGGACGGTGGCGACGCGGTCGCCGTACTTCTCCCGCACGGCGGCGAGGCGGCGGCCGAGGAACTCCTCGGGCCACGCCGGGTCGTCGGCCTCGTAGTGCCGCAGCAGCTGGCGGGCCAGGTTGACCTTGTGCGCCTCGGTGGGCCCGTCGGCGAGGCCGAGGGCGAGTCCGGTGGTGAACATGTCGACCAGCGGCAGCTGCTCGGTGATGCCGAGCCCGCCGTGGACCTGGATCGCCCGCAGCACGATCGACTGGATGACCTTCGGGGTGAGCACCTTCAGGGCCGCGATCTCGGTGCGGGCGGCGTGCTCTCCCTGCGTGTCGATGAGCCAGGCGGCGTGCAGCACGGCGAGGCGGAACGGCATCAGCTCGGTGTAGGAGTCGGCGACGAACCCCTGCACGAACTGCTTGTCGGCCAGCGAGCTGCCCTGGGTGAACCGGCTGCGCGCCCGCTGCCCCATCATGTCGATCGCCCGCTGGGCGACGCCGATCGCGCGCATGGCGTGGTGCAGCCGGCCGCCGGCCAGCCGGGACTGGGCCACCTCGAAGCCGCGCCCCTCCTGGCCGAGCAGCGCGTCCGCCGGCACCCGCACCCCCTCGTAGCGCACGAGGGAGTGGCCCGGCTCGTGGCGGTGCGCGCCGTAGACGTGGTGGCTGTCCTCGATCACCACGCCCGGGGTGTCGCGCGGGACGAGGAAGGTCGACGCGCCGTGGTGCACGGGGACGTCGGGATTGGTGATCGCGACGATGATGAGGAACGAGGCCACGGCGGCGTTGGACGACCAGTACTTGCGGCCGTCGATCACCCACTCGTCGCCCTCGCGACGCGCCCGGGTGGTGAACACCCGCGGGTCGGCGCCGCCCTGCGGCTCCGTCATGGAGAAGCAGGAGAAGATCTCCCCGGCCAGCAGGGGCGCCAGGTAGCGCTCCTTCTGCTCCGGGGTGCCGAAGCGGGCGATGATCTCGGCGTTGCCGGTGTCGGGCGCCTGGGTGCCGAACACGATCGGCCCCCAGTCGGTGCGGCCGAGGATCTCGTTGAGCAGGGTCAGCTTCACCGCGCCGAAACCCTGCCCGCCGAGCTCCGGGCCCAGATGCGGCGCCCACAGGCCCTCGTCACGCACCCGCTGCTTGAGTGGGTCGACGATCTTCCGCCGTTCGTCGTCGAGGGGCAGGTACTCGCAGCCCGGGAACAGCACGTCGAGCGGGGCCACCTCGTCGCGCACGAACGCGCGGACCCACGCCAGCTTGGCCTCGAACTCGGCATCGGTCGAGAAGTCCCACGCCATGGCTATCGTCCTCCCAGCATTCGCGTTTCCTGCCGGCACCCGTGCCGGCGGCGGCTTCGGCGACGGTGGCGGCTCACGGGATGCCGCCGTCGACCCGCAGGGTCGCGCCGGAGGTGTAGCTGGACGCATCCGAGATCAGGTACAGCGCGGAGCCGACGATCTCGGGCGGGTCGCCGGCGCGCTGCAGCGCGTGCGACTTCGCCGCCTCGGCGACGGCGTCGAGGTCCCAGTGCCGGCTGACGTCGGTGTAGAACGGGCCGGACATGAGGGTGTTGACGCGCACGTGCGGACCGAGGGCGAGCGCGAGGCCCTCGGTGAGCGCGTTGAGGCCGGCCTTGGCCGCGGCGTAGGGCAGGATCGCCGGCGTCGGGCGGATGGAGCCGGTGGAGCTGACGTTGACGATGCAGCCGCGGCCCGCGGCCACCATCCGCTCCCCCACCAGCACCGACAACCGGAACGGACCCTTGAGGTTCAGGTTGACGACCGCGTCGAACAGCTTCTCGTTGACGTCGCCGAGGGTGTCGTACAGCGGCGACATCCCGGCGTTGTTGATCAGCGCGTCGACCTTGCCGAAGCGCTCGTAGGCGGCGTCGACGAGGCCGGGCAGCTCGTCCCAGCGCCCGACGTGCACCGCGTAGGGCAGGGCCTTGCGGCCGGTCTCGGCCTCGATCTCGGCGGCGGTGGCCGTGCAGGAGTCGAGGTCGCGGCTGGCGACGACGACGTCGGCCCCGCAGCGCGCCGCGCCGAAGGCGATCTCCCGACCGAGCCCGCGGCTGCCGCCGGTGACGAGCACGACGCGGTCGGTCAGGTCGAACAGGGTGTCGGCGTATCCCATGGTCAGCCTCTCCGGGCCGGCAGCGAGCGGGCGAGGTCGGCGGCGGTGGCCAGCAGTTGCAGCACCAGCGGCCCGAACGTCTCGACCTTGGGGTCGACCGTCCCGCCGCCGGTGAAGGCCGCATAGCTCTTTTCCAGCACCACGCCGAGCTTCCAGTTGGCCAGCACCAGGTAGTAGTCGATGTCCGCGGTCGAGCGTCCGCTCACCCGCTCATAGTGCTCCAGCAGCTCGGCCCGGCGCGGCATGCCGGAAACGTCGAGGTAGAAGCCCTCGGTGCGGGGCTCGTCGCCGTCCCAGCCGAGCAGCGCCCAGCCGAGGTCGAGCAGCGGGTCGCCGACCGTGGTCATCTCCCAGTCGATGATGGCGGCGAGCCGGGCCGGGGCGCCGTGCTGGAACATCACGTTGGCGAACTGGTAGTCGCCGTGCATGATCCCCGGTTCGAAGGTGGCCGGCCGGTTCGCCCGCAGCCAGGCCGCCGCCTCGTCGAGGCCGGGCAGCTCGCGGAAGCGGTAGGCGCCGAGGAACGTCAGCCAGCGGTCGACCTGGCGGTCGTGGAAGTTCTCCGGGCGGCCGAACCCCTCCAGCCCGCGGGCCCGCCAGTCGACCCGGGACAGCTTCGCGATGCCGTCGACGAGCTCGAACGCCAGCCCGCGGCGGGCGGCCGGGTCGGTGTCGAACGGGGCCGGCCAGGTCGCGGTCGGACTCCAGCCGTCGATGGCCCGCATGACGTAGAACGGCATTCCCAGCACGTCGCCGGTGGGGTCGCCGGCGACGAGCTCGGCGTGCGGCACGTCCGTCCCGCGCAGCGCGCGCAGCAGCCGCAGCTCCCGGCGCAGCCCGTCGACGCGAGACGCGCTCGCCGCCGCCGGGGGCATCCGCAGCACCGTGCGCTCGCCGCCCCGGGTCAGCGAGTACAGCTCGTTCTGCGAACCGCCGGTGAGCCGTTCGATGACGGGCAGCTCGCCCGCCCCGGGCACCTGCTCGGCGTCGAGCCAGCGGGCCAGCCGGGCAGCGTCGAGCGCCACGCCCTGCCTGGCTGGCTCAGTCGGGTTTCCCATCCGGACCTCCTCGTCGACGGGAGCGGGACGCTGCGCAGAATAGCATTCTGGTCCCCTCAGAACCAGATTCTGCGACATGGCCGGATCCGGCCCCGCTCCGCCCGCGGCGCACGGCACACTGGCAACCATGGAGTCGACCCGACTGGAGTGGGACGGAGCGCCCGCGTCCGTGCGCGCCGCCGTCGATCGGGCCCTGCGCCGCCACCAGCGCGACGCCCTCGACGAGCTCGAGCAGATCCTCGACGCCGCCCTGCGGGTGGCGGTGCGGGTCGCGCCGGCGGAGCCGCGGGTGAGCGACATCGTCGCCGAAGCCGGCACCTCCAACCAGACCTTCTACCGCTACTTCGCCGGCAAGGGCGAGCTGCTGCACGCCGTGATGGAGCGCGGCGTCCTACGGGTCCGCTCCTACCTGACCCACCAGATGGCCAAGGAGGCCAGCCCCGCCGACCAGGTCGCCGCCTGGGTGCAGGGGCTGCTGACGCAGCTCACCCTTCCCGAGATCGCCACCCAGAGCATTGCGATCAGCCGGCTCACATTGCGTTCGGGCGGCCCCGAACCGGGGCGGTCCACCCTCGACAACCAGCTCGGCGAGCTGCTGGTCACGCCCCTGGCCGCGGCCGGGCGCCCCCACCCGGAGCTGGACGCACGGGCGATCCTGGACGTGGTGCTCGGCGCGCTCGAGCGCCACGTCGCCACCGGCACGGGACCCGACACCGTGGAACGCGACCATCTCGTCACGTTCTGCACGGCCGTCGCCGGGCCGGCCTGACCCCGCCGCCCGCCCGGCGAGGCGGGTCGCTCAGCGGGGCGAGTCGCTCAGCGGGGCGAGTCGGCGGCGGGCAGGGGGGCGCGGGCGCCGAGCAGACCCCCGACGAGCAGGAGCGCGAGCGAGCGGTGGACGTCGTCGCGGTCGAGCACCGGATGGCGCTGCCAGGCGTGGTAGGGAAACTCGCCGAGCAGCACCCACAGCACGATGGCGGCCGCCGACGGGTCCAGCGACCGTCCCGGCGCCCACCGCGCCATCAGCCGCGCGGTGACCGCGTCGAGGTAACCGCGCAGCTGGCGGCTCAGCCGCTGCAGCGGCGCGGTCGGCAGGACCTCGGTCGTCCACACGTGCAGGGTGGGGCCGCGCTGTCGCAGCACGTCCAGCCAGCGGTCGATCCAGGCCAGGATGTCGTCCTCGTCCTCGGCGCGCAGCAGGTCGTCGAGGTGGGTGCAGATGTCGACCGCCGCCTGGTGGGCGAGCGTGGCGAAGACCGCGTACCGGTCCTCCCAGTACTGGTAGAACGTGCCGTGAGCGACGCCGGCCTCGGCGGTGATGTCGTCGACGCTCGTGCCGGCCAGCCCACCGCGCTCGAACGCCTGGTTGGCGGCGGCGAGGATGCGCCGGATCGTCGGTTCGGACCGCCGGGTGACCCGCCGGCGCAGGCCGAGCGGGGCCGTCTCGCGCCATGCGCCGAGCGGATCCGCGCGATCCGGGCAGCTGTCCAGCAGCAGGCCCGGCCAGGGCGGGGGGCCGCCGTCGGCGCCCACGGGACCGGCCGCACCCAGGGGACCGGCGGTGCCCGTGGGACCGGCGGTGCCCGTGGGACCGGCGGTGCCCGTGGGACCGGCCAGCGGTGGGAACAACGAGGAGTGGATGATCGTCGCGAGCGTGGCGTGCACCGACGATTCGGGCGGCAGGACGCCGGGGCGGCGTGGATCGAGCACCACGTGCGTCCACTGCATGAGACTGATGATCGCGATCGCGAGGACGCGGGTGTCCACCGGACCGGCGCCGGCGAGCGCCAGCCGCGGGCGCATCTCCTCCGCGAGCTCGCGCAGGTACTGCTCGGAGGGGTCCTCCGGCATCAGGGCGTCGTCCGCGACCAGCGGCCAGGCGGCGAAGACGGGCGAGTGCCGGCGAAGGACGTCGTCGAGGCCCTCGAGCCAGGTGCGGAACTCCGCCAGCCCCGCCGGTCCGGGCTCGACGACCCGCTGACGTCGGAAATGGCGGACGAGGTCCCGCCCGAGTTGCTCGTAGAAGAGGGCGAACAGCTCGATCTTGCTCTGGAAGTACTGGTAGAAGGCCGTGTCCGAGCGGCCGGTGGCCTCCGTGATCGCCAGGATGCTGGTGCCGTGGTAGCCGCGCTGGGCGAACAGGTCGCGGGCCGCCGCCACGATCTCCGCACAGGCCCGCTCGCCCTCCGGACCGATCACGGGGCTGACCGGATACGGCTCGCGCCGCCGCGAGGGCAGGACCGGGTCGCGCTCGGGTTCGACCTCCACCCGGCGCCCCCTCACGCGTCCTCACCGTCGCCCGCCGCACCGTCGCCCACGGCCCACTCCGGGCATTCCCGCCTGCAAGTCTAGGGCGCCGGTCAGGCAGAAGACCCGCGACCGCCGTCCCACCGCCCCGATCGGGTCGGACCTGCGACCGCGTGCCCGGCTCGCGGGAAACGGTGGGCCGGTGCCGGGAACCCCTTCAGCCCGAAACCCGACGATGATGATCTTGGTGTTCCGCGGAACCGCGCCAGGCCGTCGGACGTGCGCCGGACGTCCCCGACGCCCGTGACCGGGCGGAGCCGAGCCGACCGCCGGGCCTGCGTTGCCCCTCGTAGTGCTCCCGCACTAGTGTCTGATGTCTAGCGAATTAGCCTTGATTTTTGGGTAACGCAATGATGCGGCAGGGCGGCCGACGGCCGTCCCCTGGGAGGCGACATGACGGCGCGAGTGGTCCTGACGGCGCGAGTGGTCCTGACGGCGCGGATGGTTGCGACGGCGCGGGTGGTCCGATGACGCTGCGGGTGGGCATCGTGGGGGTCGGCTGGGGGGCGATCGTCCAGGCTCCGGCCTATCGGGCTGCGCAGGGGTACGAGCCGGTGGCCCTGTGCGCACGCACGCCGGAGCGGCTCGGGAAGGTGGCCGCCCGGCTCGGCATCGACGACACCTCGACCGACTGGCGCTCGTTCGTGCGCCGCGACGACCTCGATCTGATCTCGGTCGCCACCCCGACCGCGCTGCACCACGAGATCACCCTCGCCGCGCTGGACGCGGGCAAGGCCGTGCTGTGCGAGAAGCCGCTGGCCGCCGATTCGGCGCAGGCGCGGGAGATGGTCACCGCGGCGCAGGAGTCGGGCCGGCCGACCGGCTGCTGCTTCGAGAACCGCTGGAACCCGGAGTGGCTGGCCATCACCGACCAGGTGCGGGCCGGGCTGCTCGGCACCCCGCACGTGGCCCGGGTCAGCCGCAGTGCCTCCTACTGGCACCCCAGCCGGCCGCTGCAGGCCGCCTGGATGTACGACCGCGCCCAGGGCGGCGGCTACCTCGCCGGCATGCTCGTCCACGACCTGGACTTCGTCTGCTCGCTGCTGGGGCCGCCGGTGGCGGTGTGCGCCGACGTGCGCAGCTCGGTGCCGACGCGGGTGCTGCCCGACGGCGGGGAGCTGGCCGTGACCGCGGACGACACCTCCGCGGTGCTGCTGCGGCTCGCCTCCGGCGCGATCGCGATCCTGAGCGTCTCCACGATCGGCGCGAACGTCGACCACTTCCGCCTCGAGCTGCTGGGCGGGGACGGCACCATCGTCGCCGACGGCAGCCTGCGCCACACCTCCTACCAGGCCGGCCCGGCGAACGTGAAGGGGCTGGCGCCGCTGGCCCCGATCGAGCGCGAGCCCGCCTTCCCGCAGCACCTGCCCGAGGGCCTGGCCGGGCACGGCAGCCGGGCGATGGCGCTGATGCTCGAGGACTGGCTGCCCGCCTTCGACGGCCAGCCCACCCCGGTTCCCACGTTCACCGATGGGCTGCTCAGCCTGGAGATCATCGACGCGGCGCACCGGTCGTCCGAGGGCGCCGGCTGGGTTCCCATCGAGCTCTGACGCAGGGGTTCGAGCTCCGACGCGGGGTTCGAGCTCCGACGCGGGGGTCACAGTCCCCCGCGAGGATCGCAGAAAGGACGGTGTACGCATGACCGACGCAGAATCCAACCCCGCCGCCGTCCCGCAGCGCGAGGACACCGACGACCAGGATCTGCTCACCTACGGCGAGGTGGCGGTACGCCTCGCCGAGGAGGTCAGGGCGCAGGCCGTCCTGGTCACCGAGTTGGAAGGGGCCGAGCCGGTGGACGCCGAGCGCGTCGCGCGCGAGCGCGCCCGGCTCGCGGCGTTGCGCGACGCCCAGGAGCGCAACTCGCGGCGGCCGATCAACGACGAGAACTTCGAGCGTTTCTTCGGCTACCGCGGCACACCCCGCTACGAGTCCTGAGACCGCTCCAGGTTCCCCGGACCGCGCCGCCTTCCCGGCGGCCGGTCCGCGCCCGGTGAGCGGCGCCGACCCCCGCCCGCCGCCGGGCCCGGCGGCCCTCACCGCCTGTAACCCTTCCGCGCACGTACCCCTCGACCCCGGCGTTCCACGGCGCCGGGGCACATCTGTTTCCCTTTCCTGCCGTTCTCTTTCCCGCCGTTCTCCACTCTCTTCCCTGACCGTTCCCACGGGGGTTCACGATGCGTCGCCGTTCCTTGTCGTTATCCAGCGCTGCCGCCGTGCTGGCGTTAGTCGCCGCGGGGGTGAGCGCGTGCTCGTCCCCGGCGGCGTCGTCGGCGGGACCCTGTGACAGCCCGGGCGTGACCTCGTCGGAGGTCAGGCTCGGGCTTCTTTATCCCGACTCCGGGCCGACGGCGGCCTCGCTGGCCGCCACCCGCGCCGGGGTCGACGCCCGCATCGGCCAGGTGAACGCCGCCGGCGGCATCCACGGACGCAAGATCGTCTACGACTGGCGGGACGACCAGGGCGACCCCGGGTCCAACGGCGTCGCCGCGAAGGACCTGGTCGAGCGCCAGCAGGTCTTCGGCGTCCTGGAGTACTCCCTGGCCGCCGACGGCAGCGCCCAGTACCTCGCCGACCACGGCGTCCCGGTCGGCGGGCTGGCCACCGGCGACGTCTGGGCGAAGTACCGCAGCATGTTCTCGTTCTCCTCCACCACCGGCGCCGCGACCGACACCTACGGCACCTTCCTGCGCTCGCAGGGCGGGACGAAGGCCGTCCTGCTGCGGACCGCGCTGTCGGCCGGCGTCGGCAACACCAGCGCCAAGATGACCCAGAGCGCCCAGGCCGCCGGCATCCCCGTCGTCGGCGAGATCGCCTACACCGCGAACGCGGACAGCCCGGCGTCCGTCGCCCGGCGCATCGCCGACAGCGGCGCCGACACCCTGCTGACCGTCATCAACGCCCCCGACCTGCCGGCGGTCCTGACCGCCGTGCGCGCCGCCGGGGTGAACCTGCGCGTGGTCCTGTCGGTCAGCGGCTACGACACCCAGCTCCTGCACGACTCCGGCGGCGCACTGGCCGGCGTGACCATCCCGGTGTTCTACCGCCCGTTCGAGGCCGGCGGCCCGGCGATCGCGAACTACCGCACGTCGATGGCGCGCTACGCCCCGCAGGTCCCCAACCCGCAGCAGGAACTGGCGATGATCGCCTACATCGACACCGACCTGTTCCTGCGCGGGCTGACCGAGGCCGGCGCCTGCCCGACCCGCGAGGGCTTCGTCAACGCCCTCAACGCGGTGCACGACTACGACGCCGGCGGGCTGATCCAGCCGATGGACATCGCCCGCGACCGGGGCAAGCAGACCACCTGCTGGTCGTTCGTGCAGGCGAACCACACCGGTGACGCCTTCAGCGTGGTCCGCGAGAACCTCTGCGGCCACGAGCTGCCCGCCACCACCGGCTCCTGACGCCCGGCCCGTACCCGCCCTCGCGCTACGGCGACGTGCTGGCGGCGGTCTCGGCCGTCGCGGCGTCGTGACGGGCGCGCAGGGCGGGGCGGGTGAGCTTGCCGGCGGCGTTGAGCGGCAGCGCGTCCACGACGTACCAGTAGGCGGGCACCTTGAACCCGGCCAGCCGGTCGCGGACGAACTGGCGCAGCTCGTCGACGGGCGGCGGCCGGTCGGGGTCGGCGGGGACGACGAACGCGGCCAGCGTCTCCCCCAGCCGGGCGTCGGGCACCCCGACGATCCCGGCGTCGGCGATCCCGGGATGTTCGACGAGGGTGTGCTCGATCTCCAGCGGGTAGACGTTCTCCCCGCCGCGCACGATCATGTCGTTGCGCCGGCCGACGAGGTGCAGGTAGCCGTCGTCGTCGAGGAAGCCGAGATCGCCGCTGTGCAGCCAGCCGTCGGCGGCGTGCACGCTCAGGTGCGCCGCGGCGGCGAGCACCTCGCCGACCCCGGCGTCGTCCGGGTCGTCGATGCGCAGCCGCAGCCCGGGCACGGCCCGCCCGACGGTGGCGAGCAGGTCGGGGGCGCCGGCCGCGGCCCGGTCGTGGTCGGCCGGGGTCAGGCAGGTCAGCGGGCTGCCCTCGGTCTGGCCGAACAGGTTGACCAGGCGCACCCCGGGCAGCACCGCCTGCACCCGGCGCAGCGTCTCCGGGCTGATCGGCGACGCACCGTAGATCAGGGTGCGCAGCGGGACCGCGTCGAGCGTCCCCTCCGCCAGCAGCATCTCGATCATCGTCGGGACGAGCTGGCCGTGCGTGGCGCCCTGGTCGGCCAGGCCGGCCCACCACCGGTGGGTGAACCGGGACGTCGGCAGCACGGTCGCGCCGACGGTCACCGCGACGAGCGTGTTGCCGAGCCCGCCGATGTGGTGCAGCGGCGAACCCGTGGCGTAGCGGCTGTCCGGGCCGAGGTCGAGCAGGCCGGACAGCAGCTCGGTGCGCGCGGCGAGCACGTCCTGGGTGACCGGCACCCGCTTGGCCGCGCCCGTCGTCCCCGAGGTGTGCAGGTACAGCGCGACCGGTCCGCGCGGCACCGGCGGGGCCGCGCCCGACGCCCGCAGCGCCGGCACGGGTACCACCCGCGCCCCGGCCAGCGCCGCGGCCTCGGCCGCGACGGCGGCCCAGGCGGGTTCGGTGAGCAGGACGCCGGCGCCGGTGGCGCGCACCGGGCCGGCGAGTTCGGCGGCGGTCAGCCGGGGCCCGAGCGGGGCCACCGGACGGTCGGCCGCCGCCCCGCCGAGCAGGAGCGCCAGCGCGTCGGGGTTGCTGGTGAGCAGCGCCGGCACCGGCGCGCCGGCCAGGCCGCCGAGCCCGGTGAGGAACTCGGCGGCGTGCGTCGCCCGCCCGACGAGCTCGGCGCCGCTGACCGGCCCGCCGGCGTCGAGCACCGCCGGGCGGGCGCTGCCCGCATGCGCCGCGACGACACGCTCCCACCAGCCCCCGTCAGGCACTGACGTAGCCGACGGTCTTGGCCTCCGTGTAGGAGGCGAAGCCCTCCAGGCCGCCCTGCCGCCCCAGGCCGCTCTGCTTGAAGCCCCCGTAGGGGCCGTCGGAGCCGTAGAACATCCCGCCGTTGACGTTGATGCTGCCCGTGCGGATGCGCCGGGCGACGCCCAACCCCCGCTCGACCGACGCCGAGTACACCCCGCCGGACAGGCCGTACGGGCTGTCGTTGGCGATGCGCACCGCGTCGGCCTCACCGTCGAACGGGATCGCGCACACCACCGGCCCGAAGATCTCCTCCCGGGCGACGGTCATCGTGTTGTCCACGTCGGCGAGCAGCGTCGGCTGCACGTAGTAGCCGTGCGGCAGGTGCTCGGGCCGCCCGCCGCCGACGACGACCCGCGCCCCCTGCGCCCGGCCGGCCTCGATGTAGCCGAGGACCCGCTCGCGCTGGCGGGCGTTGATGAGCGGGCCGGCGAGGTTCGCGGGATCGGTCGGGTCGCCGTAGGGCAGGGCGCCGATCACCCCGGCGAGGATCTCCACGCCCTCGGCGTAGCGCTCGCGCGGCAGGAGCACCCGGGTGAGCAGCGCGCAGCCCTGCCCGGAGTGCAGGCAGGCGCCGAACCCGGCCAGCGGCAGGACCGCGGCGAGGTCGGCGTCGTCGAGGATGATCATCGCCGACTTGCCGCCGAGTTCGAGCAGGGTGCGCTTCATCGTCGCCGCCGACTTCTCCACGACGAGGCGGCCGACCCCCGTCGACCCGGTGAACGACACCATGTCGACCCGCGGGTCGACGAGGAGCTGGCCGGCGACGGCGTTGTCCGAGCAGGGCACCACGTTGACCACACCCGGCGGGATGTCGGTCTGCTCGGCGATGAGCCGGCCGATGCGGGTGGCGTTCCACGGCGTGTCCGGCGCGGGCTTGAGCACGACCGTGTTCCCGGTCGCCATCGCCGGGCCGAGCTTGTTGATCGTGACCTCGAACGGGAAGTTCCACGGCACGATCGCCGCGACCACGCCGACCGGCTCCTGCCAGACGGCCCGGTGGCTGGGGCCCATCAGGTGGGTGTCCGGCAGGGACCGCTCCCAGGGGAAGCTGTCCATCAGCTCCAGCGGGCCGCGCAGCCCGTCGGCCAGCGGCCAGTCGAGCTGGGCGATGCCGGTGACGGCGACGGGCGCGCCGGCCTCGGCGACGAGCTCGGCGCGCAGCTGCTCGCGCTCGCCCTCGAGTGCCTGCTGGAGCTGCGTCAGGCAGCGGCGGCGCAGGTCCCGGTCGGTCGACCAGGCCGACTCGTCGAAGGCCCGGCGCGCCGCGGCGATCGCGGCGTCCAGGTCGACGGCCGCGGCGTCGCTGGTCTGGCCCAGCACCTGTTCGGTGGCCGGGTTGACGTTGTCGTAGACGGCGCCGCCGGTGGCCTCGACCAGCCGGCCGTCGATGAGCATCCGGGCCTCGCCGACCACGGCGGGAGCGGTGGGGGTGGTGGGGGTCGCGCTCGTCATGGGTCCTCCGCAAGTCCTCCGCCTCCACCACGCCGGGGGGCGGTGATCCGATCGGGTGAGCGGGCGGCCGGGCCTGGCCGTCGCCCGTGTTAGCGACGGACGTCCATGCCGGCGTCGACCTTGAGCAGGCTGCCGGTGAAGGAGCGGGCGGCGTCGGAGATGAGGAACAGGATGGCCTGGCTGACGTCGCCGGGCTCGATCATGGGGAGGTCGGGCAGCATCGTCTGCATCGCGTTGACGAGGTTGGGGTTCGCCTCGATCACGCCGAACAGCGCCGGGTTCTCGGTGACCATCGGCGTCGCGCAGTTCGTCGGCGCCACCGCGTTGACCCGGATGCGGTGCGGGGCCAGCCAGTTCGCGTACGAGCGGACCAGTGCGATGACGGCGTTCTTGGCCATCCCGTAGGCGTCGGACCCGCCGCGGCCGTCGGTGAGCGGCAGCAGCGCGGCCATGGAGCTGGTGGCGACGAGGTTGCCGCCCTGGCCGCGCTCGATCAGGTGCCCGATGGCGACCTGGAAGGTGTTCCACACGCCGATCTGCATGATGTCGATACCCAGGCGCAGGGCCTCGTCGGCGTCGCGCTCGTCGCTGTTGCTGAGGATGACCCCGGCGTTGGCGAGGACGGTGTCGATGTGGCCGAAGCGCTCGACCCCGGCGTCGAAGGCGGCCTGCAGCGCGGCCTTGTCGCGCACGTCGGCCTCGGCGGTGAGCATCTGCCCGCCGGCCTTCTCCACCAGCTGGGCCGTCTCGGCCAGGTCCTCGGCGGTGCCCAGCTTGTAGGGCACGGCTTCGAGGTCGCGACAGATGTCGACGCCGACGATGTTCGCCCCCTGCTCGGCGAACGTCACCGCGTGCGAGCGGCCCTGCCCGCGCGCCGCTCCGGTGATGAACACGACCCGGTCGTCCAACAAGCCCATGGATGCTCTTCTCTCGCCTCTGTCGGCCGCGGACCGGTGGCCCGCAGGGGCGGGGTCCGGTCGGACGGCACGGATGGTCCGGCCGGTGGTCCGGCCGGTGGTCCGGCCGGCGGGGCCGCACGCTCCCCCCGAGCGCCGGCCGCCTGTGAGCCACCACACTAGTAAGACACCTGTCATATTGGAACCCCGGGGTGGTCCCCGATCGCCGCAGGCCGCCACGGACACCTCTTCACCTGGCGTGATGCCCGTCCGCATACACTCGTTGCGCACGCAACGCGATGCCGGAATCACCGTCCGGGAATCGCTCGTTGCGACGAGGCCCGAGGGAGGCCGGGTTGCCGACGCCCGATCCGCTTCCCACGCCCGGCCCGCGCCAGGACGCCACGGACGCCGGCTCCCCCATCCCCGGGAGGGACACGCTCCCCGCCGAAAGGGTCACGCCCGCTCCTGGCGGGGACGCGTGGCTGCCGCAGCGCCGGCGTGCCCCGTATCCGGCCAGCCAGGCGATCGGCGCGGAGGGCGCCCGCGCCTGCCAGGAGATCATCGCCGCGGCGCGGCGACTGTTCGTCGAACGCGGCTACCACGGCACGAGCGTCCAGGCGGTGGCCGAGGCCACCGGCCGTTCCGACGCCGCCTTCTACCAGTACTTCCGCGGCAAGCTGGAGGTCTTTCGGATCTTCTTCGAGGAGCTCGGCGTCGACCTGGTCGACCACTTCCAGCGGCTGCCGGTGCTCAGCGCGGGACCAGCGGGGTTCGCGGTGTTCCGGGCCTGGCTGGGCGAGCTCGGCGCCGTGCTGCGCCGCCACTCACCGGTGTTCGCCGAATGGCCGCTGTCCACCGCGGAGGCCGCCCTCGTCGACAACGCGTCCGTCGACAACCCGTCCGAGGAGTACCTGCAGGTGCTCGCCGCGAGCCTGCCGTCGCGGCTGGCCCGCGCCGACACCGGCGGGGTGGACACCCGGGTGCTCTCCGTCGCCGTGATCTGCATCGTCGAGTGGACGCACATCGTCTCCGACGCCCGCGGCAGGGTCGCGCGGCACCCCGGCGAGGACGAGGCGCTGCACGACGCCCTCGCCGGCATGATCCACCGCTCGTTCTTCCCGCCCCCCGAACCGGCCCCCCGCTCCTGCGAACCGACCCCGCACTCCCCCGGCCCGTCCCCCACCGGCCCCGTCCCCCGCCCGGATCTCGCCGCGCTGGCCCGCGCCGCCGGCATCGCCGGTCCCACCGGCACGGCTCGCACCGCCGGCCCGTCATCCGGCGAGGTCCCCGCGCAGCGGGACGCGCCGCTGCCGCCGGGGCTGCGCAGGTCTGTCACCGGTCGGGGGCGCTCCACCGTGGAGACGATCGCCGAGGCGGCGGTCGCGGCCTTCGAGCAGCGCGGGCTCGCCGGCACCAGCGTCAACGACATCATCGCCCGCTCCGGCGTCGCGCACGGAACCTTCTACCGTTACTGGACCGACCGCACGGCCATCTTCACGACGCTGGCGCACCGCGCCGCGGTGCACATCTGCGACCACTTCGACGCGCTGCTCGCCGTGGGCACCGTCGACGAGCTGACCTGCTGGCTCGACGACTGGCTGCGCATCGTCGAGCGGCACGGCACCGTGTTCCACATCTGGACCTGCGAGATCCTGGACAACCCGCCGCTGTGGCCACTGGCCCGCGCGGTGCGCCTCCATCTCGAGGACGTCGTCGCCCGCCTGCCCACCCCCCGGCCCACCGCCACGACGCCCACCAACACGGAGCCCACCAACACGACGCCGACCACCATGACGATCGTGTTGTGGACGGTGCTCACCGAGTTCCCCTACAACGCCTGGCTGCGCCATCCGGTGCTCACCCGCGAACAGGTGCTGCACTGCCTGACCCTGCTCATGGCCCGCGGCGTCCTCGGCCTGCAGGACGCGACGGTCACCAACGGACGGGCGGAATCCACCCGCTCTGGCTGATCCCCCCTCTCACACCCGATCTTCCCGCCGCAGGGAATGTATTACTCCATCGGGCAGGGCGTTGTTACGAGGCGTTTACCGATACTTGAGGCGCCGTCCATTGCACGGACACGACGTAGTTGCACTATGTCAACTTCATGCCGCCTCGGCTATTCACACCTTTCCGAAGAACGGGGACCATCTCATGGGCCCGAAAACGGACGGGACGGCGCCGTCGGGCGGCGGGCGAACTTGGGGCGACATCGACATCCCTTGTTGTTGACCGACAGATTCCGCGTGTTCATTATATTCAACATGCGATCGACGTGGAGAACTCTGAATCGGGACTTACTGCGCGGAATAGTGCTGGCCTGCCTGTCGGTGGGCGTCATCGGCATCTCCTACGGCGCAGTCTGCGTCACCTCTGGGTTCCCTATGTGGTTTCCGGTCCTCGCCGCCACGCTCGTACTCGCGGCATCGTCGGAGTTCCTGTTCGTCGGGGTGATCGTCGCTGGCGGCAGCCCTGTAGCCGCGGTCCTGGTCGGCCTGCTGGTCAACGCCAGGCACCTGCCTTACGGGCTGGCGATCCCGCCCCGGGTAATTCAGCCCGGGTGGCGCCGGATTGTGGCCTCTCACCTCATGAACGACGAGAGCGTGGTGCTGTCCCTGGCCCAGCCGGACCTGCCCCGACAGCGCGGCGCCTACTGGGTCTGTGGGGCAGGCATTCTGATCTGCTGGCCAGCCGGGGCGCTTTTCGGAGCGCTGGCCTGGAACGTCATCCACGACACCGACGCGTTCGGGCTGGACGCGATGTTTCCTGCGGTGATCCTGGCCCTCATCCTGCCGGCACTGTACGAACGCGGGATGCTCCGGGCGGTGCTGACCGGGGCGGCGATCACGCTGGCCACGACGCCCTTCCTGCCGTCCGGGTTGCCGGAGCTGCTGGCCCTGTGCGCGGTCTTCCTCAACTCGGCCCCGGAGAAGCAGGAGAGGGCGGTCTGATGCCCTACCGACCCGCGGTGCTCGTCGCGCTGCTGGCCCTGGCGGCCGGCACGTTTCTCTTCCGCTTCACGGGACCGGTGCTGCGGTCCCGGCTGGCCTTCCCGCCGCAGGCCGAACGCCTGCTGAACACGGCGGCAATCGTGCTGCTGGGTGCCCTGGTGGCTTCGTCCGCGCTGGCTACCGGCCACCACATCAACGGTGTCGCCCGGCCGGTATGGGTACTCGTGGGCGGCGTGCTTGCCTACCGAAAGGTGCCCTTTCTGGTGGTCGTGGTCGTCGCCGCGGCCGTCACGGCAGTCCTCCGCCTACTCTCCGTGCCGTAGCCCGTGTCGCACCACAGGTTGCGGTCCAAGCAGAGCCCTCGGACGACGAACCCACGCCGCCGACTCGCATTCCGCGGTCGGAGGACACGGGAGAATTGATCTGCTTGTCAACAACGTCACGGGTACCTCGACGCCTCCGGGCGGTTTCCCGCAACTCGACGACGACGCGTGGCAGCACACGTTCACCATGACGCTCATGCCGACAGTCCGGACCACACGCGCGGCGCTCCGACTTCGCGGCGCGCCGGTCTGTACGCCTGGGACCGACTCACGGAAGGCTGGCGCCATGCGGAAACTGATCTACGGCATGAACCTGACCCTGGACGGCTACATCGCCGCGGCCGGCGACGACCTCGGCTGGAGCGGGCCGCCGAGCGACGAGCTGTTCCAGTGGTGGCTCGGCCACGAGCAGGCGAGTGGCCTGTCGCTGTACGGGCGCAGGCTGTGGGAGGCGATGAGCTCCTACTGGCCGACCGGCGACCAGCAGCCCGACGCCACCCCGGCGGAGATCGAGTTCGCGCGGAACTGGCGCGACACGCCGAAGGTGGTGTTCTCCTCGACGATCGCCAAGGTCGACGGGAACACCCGCCTGGTCACCGGCGACGCGATCGCAGAGATCACCCGGCTCAAGGCCGAGGACGGCGGCCCCATGACCATCGGCGGCGCGACGCTCGCCGGGGCGGCCATGCGCGCCGGACTGATCGACGAGTACGCGATCGTCGCCCATCCGGTCCTGGTGGGCAGCGGCACGCCGTTCTTCACCGCGCTGGACAGCTGGGTGAACCTGAACCTGGTGGAGACGCGGACGTTTCCCGGCGGCGTGGTCCTGACCAGGTACGAGACGAGGCGCTGAGCGCTCCTCCGGGAGTCACGGGCCAGATGTTCGGCGGTGCCGCGCTTTCCCGACCCCCTACTCGCATACGGCCGTCGCGATATTCCGACCGTTCAGCGTGCGCCGAACGACTGGCCTGCGAGGTGCGGGTGACCCTCGATCGCCGGGCGCGCTGGTTATCGGTCTTCCCAGGGATGCCCTGCGGCGAGGAGTGCGGCGCGCTGCCAGATGAGCAAATATTGACCCCCCCCCCCGGAGAAATTGCCGTTCTGACGGGAACGCTGTGCGTCATGACGCCGGTAACGCAGGGTGGGAATGTCGAGCAGGATTCCGGTGGCGAGGGCGGAGCCGGCGATGAGGGTTGCGGTGTCCTCGACGCCGCGTAGTGCCGCCCATCCCCCGACGGCGAGGAGCAGAGTGCGGCGCCACATCACCCCGGCCGGGTGCACCGGTGGCAGGGTCTGGTCGGGAAGGGCAGACGCCCACGCCACAGCCAGCGCACCGCGGGCCAGCGGCCCGGCGGGCACGGCCAACAGCAAGGTGTGCAGGGTGCCGTCCCCATGCAGGTCACGGGCATGACCGACCGCATAGCCGGCCGCAGGATGCGTGGCGAGCGCGCCGCTGAGGGCGGCGAGCGCGTCGGGTTCGAGCTCGTCGTCGGCGTCGAGGTTCTGGACCAGCGGCGCGGTGCATTCACCAAGGGCGATGTTGCGGGCGACCCCAGGGCCTTCCCGGGTGCCGTGCGCGCCGATCCGGACGCGGCCGTCAGCCGCCGCTCCACAGGCGGCCAGTGTGTCGAGAACGTCGTCGGACGGCCCGTCGATCTGCACCCGCCACGTCCAGTGCGGATGACGCTGCCGACGCAGCGACTCCCACGCCGCCGGCAGGTAGCCCGCGTACTCGGCGTGAGCCGCGGTGACCACATCGACCCGCATGTTCGCAGTATGTACCGATCCGATCCGCATTCGTGTGGTACATATCCGGAGAAGATCCGCCAGAAGGAGGCACGTGGACGTCGCATCGATCAACGCGCGGCTCGGTCAGGCAGCCTCCACCGACTCCCGTGAGTTGGACCGGATCTGCGAGGATCTCGCCGCCGAACTGATCGACGCCGGCATCGAACCCCCCTTCCAGATCCCGTCGGCGGACTTCGTCATCGACCCCTGGCTGATCTGCGCCGACCGGTACTGGCGCCGCCGATTCCTGCGCGAGCCCACCGTCGAGGTAGCGGCCCGCTGCGCCCGCTGGCTGTACGACCACACCGAACCGCCGATCCGCCCGAACATCATCGAGAAGTGGTCGCTGGGCTACGCCTTCATCACCAAGGACAGCGTCGAGTCCCGCCACGACCTCACCCTCGCCACCGGCCGCATCGTCGAGACGACCCAGGGCTCGGCCGACATCTGCTACTTCGCCGCGCTCTACCACGCCGGCAAGCTCCGCTCGAACTTCTGGTTCGACGAGCTCCACCAATTCCTCGAATCCTCCCTGCTCGCCGTCGCCGCCGGCCGCCACCGCGACGACCCGCTGTTCACCGGCCTACGCGCCTTCGCCGCGTTCGGCAGCCGCACCATCACCACCAGCCACGCCCTCGACCTCCTCGACACGGCCTGGCGCGCCACCCCACGTTCCCGGGCCGTCGTCGACGTCTGCCTGGGCGCCCTCGCTGCCGCCCCGCGTTTCCCGGAACGGGGCGAGCAGCTCCGTCGCCGCGCCACCGACGCCGTCACCGAGTTCCCGGACGACCATCTGTTCCAGTTTCGCCTCGCGTGCGGCCAACGCATGTGCGGCGACTACACCGACGCACTCGACACCATCGACACCGCGCTGCGCCTGCTGCCCGCGATCGGCACCCGCATCAGCCACGAACTTCTTCAGGAGCAGTACCTACGGGAACGCGACGTCATCGAAAAGGGTCTCGATCTCGCCGAACTGGCCGCTGGCCAGCAAACCCGCTGGCGTGCCCAGGACGCCGCCAACCGCGATCTGCGCCGGACGTTGCAGACCTCCGCGATCCGCGCCGTCGAACTCGTCACCGTCTTCACCGCCGCCGTCGCCTTCGCCGTCGGCTCACTCCCGATCACCCTCACCGGCAACCTCGGCTTCCGCGACCGCGCACTCCTGCTCACCATCCTCGGCGCCGGGCTCCTGCTCTTCGCGTTCGTCATCATCGCCGGCACCTGGATCATCACCGGCCGACACCACCCCGACCCCGACGCCAGTCCGCCGGACAGAACCAGCAGGTCCTGAACCCCGGGGCGACTTCACATGTTCGGGTCGGATGCTGGTTCGGTCAGCGCGTCCTCGTCGTGGCACGCGGGGACGGCTTCGTCGGTCGCACCAGGCGAACCAGACCATCGCCGCCTGGTAGGAGAACTCTCCGCGCAGCGCGCCGAACTCGCCGTCCGCGTGCACCAGGCGCACATCCGGGTAGCCGGCGGCCGGCAGGAGCCGACCGGCACGGTCCAAGACGTCCTCATCGATGTCGATCGAGATGACCTCGCCGGCCTCGCCCACCAGTTCGGTGAGCAACGCCGAGTTGTACGAGCTCCTCCGGGCCGGTCACCGCCTCGCCCTGGAACCACAGGTCGCCGGTGTCCTAGGTGATGTCGTCGACAAGAGCCTCGAGGCGGCGCTCTCCGTCGCGGGTGTGCGCGCCGGCGGCCAGTGCAGCCCTGGCGAGACGGGTTGCGGCGGGTTCGTCGAACAGTCCCTTGAGGAGCTCGTTGGCCTTCCGCAGGCCGTGCGTGGTCGATTCGACCGCGGTGTCGACCGCTTCGGTCGCGGCGCGGGCGACGCCGGGAGGAAGAGCGGCGATGCGGGCGGCGAGGGTGTCGACGACGTGGTCGAGCTCGGTGTCCGGCACGGCCCGGTTCACCCATCCAATCCGTTCCGCGGTCGCGGCATCGACCAGCTGCCCGCCGAGGATGATCTCCAGAGCACGCGCGCGACCCACGAGACCAGGCAGGTAGGCAGTGCCTCCCGCACCCGGGATGATTCCCAGCCGACACTCCATCTGCGCCATTGCGGCGCGTTCGAGCGAGGCGAACCGCAGGTCCATCGCGGACAGCAGTTCCGCACCGCCGCCGCGGGCCAGTCCGCGCACCTTGCCGATGGTGATCTGCGGCAGCGACCGAATGCGTTCGTGCAGGCGCATCATCGGGTTGAGGGACTGGTCCTGTTCGGGCGCGAGGGGGAGGGCAGCGAACGCCGCGGGGGCGTCGGCGGTCGTCATGTCGCCGTGCGCGACGAAGAAGTCCGGATCCGCGCTGTCGAAAACGATCACCCGGATGTCGTGGGCGCCGGACATCGCGGCCGCAAACCGGTCCAGGTCCGTCATCAGGGCGGTGTCGAGCAGATTGATGGGAGGGTTGTCGATCACGACGTTCGCCACGCCGCCGGCGAGAGAGATCGTGAGGGTCGAACATGCGTTAGTCATGATTCCCGTTTCGTCGTCAGACCGTCCGGTATCTGATGTATATCTAGTAGCGCGGATATACTTCAACGAAATCAGGTATCGCGAGGGAGACCGACGTGCCCGACGTGACGCTCGACGGCGACGGCCGACATCTGCTCGACCAACTCTTCGACAAGTGGTCCCTGCTGGTACTGGCCGCACTGTGCGACCGCCCCCGACGCTTCAACGAACTCCGGCAGGACATGCCCGCCGTCACCCCGAAGTCACTGACCGCCTGCCTGCGACGACTGGAGCGCAACGGCATGGTCGAACGAGCGGTCGTGTCCACGGATCCGGTGGCGATCGAATACCGCATCACCCCCCTGGGCCGGACCCTTCGGTCCCCTGTGCACGCCATCCTGGAATGGGCTGTCGGTCATCTCGACGCGGTCGAGGCCGCCCGCTGTCACTACGACGAGCGACGTGCGGACACGTGACATCCCGGCCTGTCTCGCGCAGGACGGCGCCGTTCACCTCGACGCGGCTGCGGCGGCGCGTTCGGTGAGGCGGCGGGTCAGGGGGCGGTCGGCGGCGCCGAGGTCGGGGACGGTCACGGCGCCTCCGGTCAGCAGCGCCGCGCCGGCGCGGACGTCCTCGGGGGTCAGCGCACCGTCGACGGTGAGCACGTCGCCGGTGGCCACCGCGATGCGGCCGACCGCGTCGATGCCGGCCTCGAAGGCCAGGCCGGTGACGGTCGTCGACTCGTGCGCGAGCCACAGCGCCACCGCGGCCACCGACGCCGGCGGGGCGACCCGCTCGATCGCGGCGTACATCTCGGGCCGCGACCGGGTCCGGTCGGCGGCCAGCCGTGACGCCGCGAACGGCGCGACCGCGTTGACGGTGATGCCGCGGCGGGCGCCTTCGAGGGCGAGCGTCTGGGTCAGGCCGTGCAGGGCGCCCTTCGCGACCGTGTACGGCAGCGCGGCGGCCAGGCCGAAGTAGCCGGCGGCCGAGGTCGTCGTCACGATCCGCCCGTAGCCCTGCTGCGCCAGGTGCGGCCAGGCGGCGGAGCACAGCGCCCAGGTGCCCAGCACGTGCACCCGGAAGAACTCGCTCAGCACGTCGGCGGTGACCTCGCGCAGCCGCACGATCCGGTCGATGCCGGCGTTGGCGACGACGACGTCCACGCGGCCGAACTCGGCGAGCGCCCGCTCGACCAGCGCCTCGGCGACCCCCGGCTCGGCGACGTCGCCGAGGTGCGCGACGGCCCTGCCCCCGGCCCGGCGGATCTCGGCGACGACGGCCGCGGCCCCCTCCGCCCCCTCGGCCCCCTCGGCCTGATCGGCGGCGGGATCGGGCAGGTCGTTGACGACGACGGCGGCCCCGCGGGCGGCGAAGGCGAGCGCGTGCGCCCGCCCGACGCCGCGCCCCGCACCCGTGACGAGCACGGTGCGACCCGCGAACGACAACTCCCCCGCCGACGACGACGCCGGATCGGGATCCGCCGCGGTCACAGCTCGACCGTGGGTGCGACGAGTTCGTCGCCGAGGCGGGCGACGTCGTCGAGCATCTCGGCGATGGTGCGCCCGCGCACGGCGACGGTGAGCCGGTGGACGCCGAAGTCGGCGTAGACCTTCGCCTCCTCGACGGTGCGCGCCCCGCCCGCGGTGAACTCCATGGCGTCGGGGTCGCGCCCGACGGCCCTGGTCTCCTCGCGGACCCGGGTGAGCAGCTTCGGCAGCTCGACGAGCGGGTCCTGGCCGGGGAAGACGAACGGGAAGTAGCCGTCGCCGCGGGTCGCCGCGCGGCGGATCGCCGCCTCCGACGCCCCGCCGACGAACAGCGGGATCGCCCGGCGCACCGGCCACGGCCGGCACTCCACCTGGTCGAAGGCGACGTACTCGCCGGCGAAGGTCGCCGTGTCGTCGCGCCACAGCACCCGCATGGCGTCGATGTACTCGTCCATCCGCCGGCCCCGGTTGCGGAACTCCATGCCGACGGCGGCGTACTCCTCGGGCAGCTCGCCGACGCCGATGCCGAGCATCAGCCGGCCGCCGGAGAGATGGTCGAGGGTGGCGGCGGTCTTGGCGAGCACCGTCGGCTGGTGCTCCGGCAGGATCAGCACGCCGGTGCCGAAGCGGATCCGGGTGGTCACCGCGGCGACGTAGGTCAGCCAGATCAGCGGGTCGGGCATGCCGCCGCGCCGCGAGAGCCGGTCCATGCTGCCGTTGGTGACGCCGCGGTACGGGGTCGCGTCGGGGCGGCGCGACTGCACGACGTGCTCCGGCGCCCACAGCGACTCGAACCCGGCCTGCTCGGCCGCGACGGCGAGCGCCACGGCGTCCTCGGGGTCGGGGAACCCGGTGCTGGCGAAGACGATGCCCCACTTCATGGAGACTCCTCAGGAAAGCACGGTCGGCGCGTTCTCGACCGCGGCGTGGCGGCCGAGCAGGTCGGCGAGGTAGGGCTGGGCGGCGCCCATGCCGCCGTCGACGCGCAGCACGACGCCGTTGACGTAACGGGCGGCGTCGGAGGCGAGGAACGCCACGACCCGGGCGACCTCGTCGGGCGTGCCCAGCGGGGACGGGGTGTGCGCGGCGAACACGGCGCGCATCCGGCGCAGCCCGCGGCCGGGCCCGCGGACGGTGTCGGTCAGCACGAGTCCCGGGGCGACGGCGTTGCAGCGCACTCCGACCGGGCCGTAGCGGGCGGCGATGCTGCGGGTCAGGGACTCCAGCGCCGCCTTCGACGCGCCGTAGGCCGGGCGCAGGTGCTCGGCGGCCGCGGCGGCCCCCGACGAGGTGTTGACGATCGACCCGCGGCCGGCGGCGATCATCGCGGGCAGCGCGGCGCGCGCCAGCAGCATCGGCCCGCGGACGTTGACGGCCATCGTCGCGTCCCAGAGCTCCGCCGACATCGTGAGCACCTCGGCGTCGCCGCCGCCGCCGGACAGTGCGGTCGCGGCGGCGTTGTTGTGCAGCACGCCGATCGGGCCGAGCTCGGCCGCGACCCGCGCGACGCAGTCGCGCACGGCGGCCTCGTCGGCGACGTCGAGGGCGAGCGCGACGGCCTGCCCGCCGGCCGCGACGATCTCGTCGCGGACCCGCTGCGCCGACGCGCCGGCAAGGTCGGTGACGGCGACCGCCGCGCCCTCGGCGGCGAGCCGGCGGGCGCTGGCCGCGCCGATCCCCGAACCCGCCCCCGTGACCAGCGCGACCTCACCCGCCAACGAACCACCCGCCAGCGAACCGGCCGCCGACGAACCGCCCGCCAGCGGGCCGCCGGCTAACGGACCCTGGGCACCGGCGCGGCCGGTCGACTCACCGGAGGTAGTCATAGCCGCCGTCGACCATCAGGGTGGTGCCGGTGATGTACTGAGCGTCCGGGCCGACGAGGAAGACCACGGCGCGCCCGACGTCGGCCTCGGCGTCGCCGAGTCGACCCAGCGGCACCTGGGCGGCGAGGCTCGCCGCGGCGTCGGGCAGGTCGGCCGTCCAACTGTCGAAGCCGGGCGAGCCGGCGAGCGGGCAGACGACGTTGACCCGGATGCCGTAGCGGCCCCACTCGGCGGCGGCGACGCGGCTCATCGTCCGCAGCGCCTCCTTGACCGCGGCGTAGGCGCCCATCGCGGGGCGGGCGGTCAGCCCGCTGCCGGAGCCGAAGTTGACCACGCTGCCCTTGCTGGCCCGCAGGTCGTCGAAGCAGGCCTGCATGAACCGCAGCGACCCGACCGGGCCCGACTGCCAGACGGCGTCCAGGTCGTCCTCGGTGAGCCGGCGGATCGAGCCGTACCGGGTGGTCTGCGCGACGTTGACGAGGCTCGTCACCGGGCCGAGCCCGGCGCGGACCGCGGCCACGGCGGCGTCCACGTCGGCGCGGACCCCCGCGTCGGCCTGCACCGCGATCGCCCGCCCGCCCCGCTCGACGATCTCGGCCGCCACCGCCTCGCACTTCGCCAGCGTGCGCCCGACGACCGCGACGGCCGCGCCCTCGGCGGCCAGCGCCAGCGCCACGCCACGCCCGACGCCCTGCCCGGCGCCGGTCACCAGGGCGACCGTCTCGGCCAGCCTCACGCCGATTCCCGCGCTGCTGTCTTCCCCGCTCCCAGTTCCCGCACTTCGGCCGCCGCCTGCGTGGCGTAGAGCGGGTCGGTGCGGTCGCGGCGCGGCAGGTGCTCGCCGAACTTGGTGATCCGGTCGCGGTCGGCGTCCCAGGGCCGGACCCACTCGATGACGGTGATCCGGTCGGCGATGCGCCACCGCCCGTCGCGGCGTTCGAACCGGTCGACGTACCGGAAGCCCGCGGCGTAGTTCCACCGCACGTCGCCGGCCGGCTCGCCCGCGTGGTAGGCGACGCCGTAGCTCTCGGCGACGGCGACGTGGGCGTCGGCGACGTCGTGACCGGCGGGGATGTCGACGAGGACGTTGCCGAGATGGTGCATGGTCATGGTCTGGCGGCCCAGCAGCGGGCCGACCCAGTCGATGAACTCGTCGCGGGTGCCGGTGAACGGGCCGTGCCGGTCGGTCGCCTCCGGCCAGTAGCAGCCGCGGACCAGTTCGAGGTCGAGCCGGTCGATGCCGCGGCAGTACTCCAGCAGCACCCGGCGGATGGCCGCCTCGTCGCCGGCCGTGGCCGGTCCACCCGTCGGCGTGCTCACCGGCGGGCCGCCCGCGCGCCGACGATGTTGACGGGAGCGACAGATTCGGCCGGAGCCTGACCTGGGAGCTGGTCCCCGGCGGACGAAGGACGGGCTCTTTCCTGACCTCGGAAGTCCGAAATGTCCGCCGTCACCGCTCGCCCACCTCCTCGGGAGGCCGCCGCTGGCCTCGCCATCGTCATTGGAGCGACGTTTGACGGTCATGTCAACATGCAGGATGCTCGACCGGTGGGGCCGTCGGGCGGGGTGATCAGCATGCGCCCGCAACGGCATCCGGACCAGTCACGCCGCCCCCACGGCCGGCCGATCCGGCTTCGGACCATCAGCGACACACACCGCTCAGAGAACCGTAGAGATCAGTCCGTGACAGCTCAGTCCGCAGAGACACACACATGTTCGAGGAGACCGGAGCCGATGAGGCAGGACATCCGATGAAGCAGGACATCCTGGCCGGCGTGCGGGTCGTCGAGGTGGCGACGTGGACGTTCGTCCCGTCGGCGGGCGCCGTGCTCGCCGACTGGGGCGCCGACGTCGTCAAGATCGAGCACCCGGTCACGGGTGACCCGCAGCGCGGCCTGATCAGCTCCGGCATCGTCGCCGGTGCCGGCAGCATCAACCACTTCATCGAGCAGCCCAACCGCGGCAAGCGCAGCCTCGGTCTGGACATCGGCAGCGAGTCCGGCCGCGAGATCCTGCGCAAGCTGGTCGAGCAGTCGGACGTGTTCGTGACGAACCTGCTGCCCGACTCCCGCGCCCGCGCCGGCATCGACGTCGACGACGTCCGCGCCTGGAACCCGAAGATCATCTACGCGCGCGGCCACGGCTACGGCTCGCGCGGGGAGCAGGCCGGCCGCGGCGGGTACGACATGGCCGCCTACTGGTCGCGCGGCGGCATCGGCGACTCGCTCATCCCGCACGAGGGCGACTGGCCCGCGCCGCAGCGTCCCGCCTTCGGTGACACCTACGGCGGCTTCGCGCTCGCGGGCGGCATCGCCGCGGCACTGTTCCGTCGCGAGCGCAGCGGCGAGCCGTCCGTCGTCGACGTGTCCCTGCTGGCCGCCGCGATCTGGCAGCTCGCCCCGGACATCGTCGGGGCGGGCGTCACCGGCGCCCCGATCCCGAAGTTCCAGCTCGAGGAGATGCCCAACCCGGTCGCGAACCTCTACCGCACCGGCGACGGCCGTTTCCTCGCGGTCGTGCTGCTGCAGGCCGACCGCTTCTGGGCGGACTTCTGCACCCGGCTCGGCCGCACCGACCTCATCGACGACCCCCGGTACAGCGACGCGAAGGTCCGCTTCGCCAACCGGCGCGAGTGCATCGCCGAGCTGCGGGCAACCTTCGAGTCGGCGCCGCTGTCGCACTGGGAGAAGGCCCTCGCCGACTTCGACGGCGTCTGGGACGCCGTGCGCACCGCCCCCGAGCTGCATCAGGACCCGCAGGTCCAGGCCAACGGCTACCTGCCGAAGATCACCGACGGCAACGGCAACACGTTCTCCGTCGCGGCGAGCCCGGTGCAGTTCGACGAGAAGCACCTCGACCTCACCGCCGCCCCCGAGCACGGCCAGCACACCGAGGAGATCCTCCTCGAGCTCGGCTACGACTGGGACAAGATCATCGAGTTCAAGGAAAACGGCGCCACCAGCTGACCGAGCACGGCGGGCCGGGCCGCGGTGACGCACGCCCGGCCCGCCGTCGCACGTGCCGCTTCGTTCACGTACTGCTCTCACCCCCGCGGGGCGCCCACGGCGCCTCCCGCCGAGCCCCACGAGGTATCCCAGCAGTGATCGACCAGGTCGGGGTCGCCGACACCGAGGATCAGGCCGCGCTCACCGAGGCGGTGGTCGGCCAGCTCGCCCGCCACTGGCCCGCGGACTCCCGGCACAAGCAGATCGCCGACCCCGCCCAGGTCTCGGAGCTGCCGGTGTGGGCGGCGCTGGCCGAGGTGGGGCTGGCGGGCCTGCCGCTGGCCGAGGAGCAGGGCGGCGCCGGCGGTCGCTGGGTCGACCTTGCCGTCGCCCTGGAGGCGGTCGGGGCGGTGCTCGCGCCGGTGCCGAGCATCGGCGCCGCGGCGGTGCTCGGAACCCTCCAGGCGCTGCCCGGTGCGCCGGCGTCGGCGCTGCTCGGCGCCGTCGCCGAGGGGACCGTGGCGACCTTCGCCTGGACCGCGCACGAGGATCTGTGGGGCGCGCCCGGCTCGGTGCGCGCGACCGCGCCGTCGCCGACCGACGCGCAGGTGACCCTCACCGGGGAGGTCTCCGCCGTGCTGTCCCCCGAGGCGGCCCACGTGCTGGTGCTCGCCGAAGCAGCCGGCGGTCCGCAGGCACCGGACGGTCCGCTGCTGGTCGCGGTCGACGCCGGCGCGGCCGGGTTCGACCTGACCCGCGTCGACGGCGTCGACGCCACCCGGCCACTGGGCACGCTGACCCTGCACGACACCCCGGGCACCGTGCTGGCCGCGGGCGCCGAGGCGACCGCGGCGGTGCGCCGGGGTCAGGCCACCGCGGCGCTCGCGCTGGCCGCCGAGTGCACCGGTCTCGCCGGGCACTGCCTGACCGGCGCGGTCGCCTACGCGGCCGACCGCCACCAGTTCGGCCGGCCGATCGGCTCCTTCCAGGCCATCAAGCACCGCTGCGCCGAGATGCTCGCCGAGGTCGAGCAGGCCCGCGCGGCCACCCGCCACCTCGCCGCCCGCCTCGACGACGCCGCCGCCGACCCGGCCGAGCTCGACGACGCCCTGGCGCTGGCCCTGCTCGCCGCCGGGCGCGCCGCCGGCGTCGTCTCCAACGAGTACCTGCAGATCCTCGGCGGGATCGGCTTCACCTGGGAGCACGAGGTCCACCTGTACCTGCGCCGCGCCGCGGCCGGCGCGCCGCTGCTCGGCGGCGCCGGCGCGCACCGCGCCCGGCTCGACCCGACGCGGCGCGGCACCGGCGCCCGCCCGACGCTGAGCGTGCCCGACTCCGGGCCCGCCGCGGAGCTCGCCGGGCACGTCGCCGCCCTGCTGCCCGCCTGGCGCGAGCGCTGGGGTGACGAGGTGTCGTTCGCCTCCCGGATGGCCTGGCAGCAGGCGCTGCACTCGGTCGGCTGGGTCGCCCCGCAGTGGCCGGTGGAGTACGGCGGGCGCGGGCTCGGCATCGTCGACCAGGTCGCCTGCGACCGGGTGATGGCGACGCACCGGGCGCCGCAGCCGCTCGGCGGCGTCCTCGGCCTGAACAACGTCGCCCCGACGCTCATGCGCTACGGCACCCCGGAGCAGAAGGCACATCTGCCGGCGATCCAGGCCGGCACCGAGATCTGGTGCCAGGGCTTCTCCGAGCCGGGCTCCGGCAGCGACCTCGCCTCGCTGCGCACCCGCGCGGAGCTCGTCGGCGACGGCGACGACGCCGCGTTCGTCATCACCGGGCAGAAGGTGTGGACGTCGGAGGGCATGGAGGCGACCCACTGCCTGCTGCTCGCCCGCACCGACCCCGACGCGCCGGCGCACCGCGGGATCTCCGCGCTGCTCGTGCCGCTCGACCTGCCCGGCATCACCCGCCGCCCGATCACGATGATCACCGGCGAGAGCGGCTTCGCCGAGGTGTTCTACGACGAGGTTCGCGTCCCGCGCAGCGCGCTGCTCGGCCCGTTGCACGCCGGCTGGACGGTCACGATGACCACCCTCGGCTTCGAGCGGGCGGGGGTCATCGAGCTCGCCGCCGGGCTGGAGCAGTCCGTCGACGACCTGGTGACGGCGCTGTCCGGGCACGGCCTGGACGAGCAGACCCGCCTGGAGCTCACCGACCGGCTCGTCGAGGCCCGCCTCGTCGGCCTGCTCGGCAGCCGCGCGCTCGGGCGCATCGCCGAGGGCGGCGCGCCCGGCGCCGAGCACTCGGTCATCAAGCTGCTGTGGTCGCGGGCCATGCAGCACCAGGGCGAGACGCACCTCGCCGCGCTCGGCCTCGCCGGCGTCGCCGAGACGACCGGGCGCCGCGCGCAGCGGGAGTACCTGATGTCGCGGTCGGCGACGATCGCCGGCGGCACCACCGAGATCATGCGCAACATCCTCGCCGAACGCGTCCTCGGCATGCCCCGCTGACCTGGAACGTCCCGAACCCGGGGCGGCCCGCTCAAGACGGAGCCACCCCGGGTTCGATGTGACAGTCGGTAGTACTGTCAGGAGGCTTCTGCGTGGCGCCTGCGGGCGGGCCCGCCGAGCGCGTATCCGCTGTAGCCACCGCCGGCGATGGCGGTGACGCGAGCGGGGATGGCGATCCGGACCGGGCTGAAGCTGTCGGTGTTGGTACCGTCGCCGAGCTGCCCGAACCAGTTCACGCCCCAGGACCAGGCTGTGCCGTCCTCGCGCACCGCATAGCCGGTGTTGCCGCCGGCCCCGATCGTGTTCACGTCGTCCAGTCCGTCGACCTGGACGGGGGTGGTGCTGCTGGTGGTGGTGCCGTCGCCCAGCTGGCCTTCCGAGTTGTTGCCCCAGGCCCGGACGGTGCCGTCGCGGCGCAGCGCGTACGCCGATCCGGCGCCCGCGGCGATGGCGGTGGCCTCGTCCAACCCACCGACCTGGACAGCAACGTTGCTTTCCGTGGTGGTTCCGTTGCCCAGCTGACCCACCCCGTTCGCTCCCCAGGCCCAGACGGTGCCGTCGCGGCGCAGCGCGTATCCCGTGCCGTCGCCCGCGGCGACAGCGGTGGCGTCGTCAAGACCGGCGACCTGGACGGGTGTGCCGCTGTCGGTGTCGGTGCCGTTGCCAAGCTGACCGGTCCAGCCCGCGCCCCAGGCCCAGACCGTGCCGTCCCGGCGCAACGCGTACCCCGCGTTCTGGCCTGCGGCGATGGCGGTGACGTCGGCCAGCCCGCCGACCTGGACAGGAAAGTCTCTGTCGGTGGTGGTGCCGTCGCCGAGCTGCCCGGCCGAGTTGGCGCCCCAGGCCCAGACGGTGCCGTCGCGGCGCAGCGCGTACCCGGCGGTGGCGCCCGCGGCGACGGCGGTGACCCCGTCCAGCACGCCGACCCGGACAGGCACGTTGTTGTCGGTGGTGCTGCCGTCGCCGAGCTGCCCGGCCGAGTTGGCGCCCCAGGCCCAGACGGTGCCGTCGCGGCGCAGCGCGTACCCGGTGACGCCACCACCCGCCACCGCGGTGACGCTGTCGATACCGGTGACCGGGAGGGGGCGGTTGCTGTCGGTCTGCGTGCCGTCGCCGAGCTGCCCCTCCACGTTCCACCCCCAGGACCAGGCGACCCCGGTGGCCGGCGGCGCGCCGTGCCGGCCTGCTGCCGCCGGCTTCGCGGCGGACCAGTCGGCCGTTCCCGTCGCGAATGCCGCGGCGGGCGTCAGGGATATCAGGGAGAACGCGGCTGCGAACACAGCCGCGCCCGGCACAGATTTCCGCTTTCCTGATTGCCATCTTATTTTCCGTATGTCGGACATCGTTGTCCTCCCGCTGAAAGGGTAGTCAACTTTTCCGGCACAGGGTAATGGCTAGACCGTCTTTCAGCGCGGTTTCCGGGCGTGTTGCGATGAGGCCGGACGCTTCGCTTTCGACCGCGGGAGCGGCGTATGGCCCTACCGCCGCCGCCGCGCCGCTCCTCGTTGACCGAAGATCAGGAGAACGGCCGGCGGTCCCGCCGCCAGACGGCCCCACAAGCCGTCGCCACCTGCACAAAGACACTCTCGATGGCATCACGCGACACTCTCCGCCAGCCCACGAACGGGCTTTTCGACCGTCCTCACGACAGGCATCGAAGGAACTTGGCACCGATGAACTCCAGCCCCGACCAGCACGGTCGGAAGGCGGCTTCACCCCAGCAGTTCCGCAAACGGCCCGAGCGAGGCGGCCGCCATCGCCGTCATCGAAGCCCTCGGCGCCTTGCCGAAAAACTCCCGAGAGTTTGCGGCGGTCGACGGGTCCTGCACACGACCATGGACGGGAGAGCGGCCTCCGCGGTTGTTCTGCAGGGTTCGGCGTCCCTTCTACTCCTCCCGGACGGGCAGATGGCGCCGTTCCCCTGCACACCGGCTCGCAGAGGGTGGGCGGCCTGGGCGTGCCTGGCCGGTAGCGTGGAGATCCACCCATGAAGGAGACACGCATGCCGACAGCGGAGCCCGCCGTGGGCGGGGGCGTCACCGGCGACGCGGGCAGCACCGGCGGTACCGGCGCGGGCGGGGTCGGCGTCGTGGGGCAGCGGATGCGGGTGCCGAAGATGGCCGAGCTGGTCTCGGCCGACCTGCGCCAGCGCATCGTGCGCGGCGAACTGGTCGAGGGGCAGGCGCTGCCGACGGAGGCGCTGCTCGTCGCGCAGTACGGGGTGTCCCGGCCGACGCTGCGGGAGGCGCTGCGCATTCTGGAGGCGGAGTCGCTGATCACCGTGCGCCGCGGCGCGGGCGGCGGGGCGCGGGTGCAGACGCCGAGCCCCCAGGTCGCGGCCCGCTACGCGGGGCTGGTGCTGGAGCATGGCGGCACGACGGTCGCCGACGTGTGGGAGGCGCGGCTGTATCTGGAGCCGCCGGTCGCGGGGCTGCTGGCCCGCCGGCGTACCCGCGCCGACCTGGGCCTGCTGCGCGCGGCGGTGGAGCGCCACGGCGCCGATCCGGCCGAGACGGTCCGGCTGCACAACGACTTCCACGCCCTCGTCGTCCGGCTGGCCGGCAACGAAACCCTCGAGCTGCTCATCGGCATGCTCAGGGAGATCGTCGACCGCGCCACCCTGGCCGCGGTCGAGAGCGACCTCGGGACGTCGGTGCAGGCCGAGACCGAGCGGGCGACCGTCCGGGCGCATCACGCCCTGGTCGATCTGGTCGAGCAACGGGACGCCGCCGGTGCGCAGGCACTGTGGCGGCGTCATCTGCGGGCCGGTGCCGCCTACCTCGACGGGGGCGGACGCAACGCCGCCACTCTGGACCTGCTCGCCTGAGGGCGTGAACCGCGGGTCACGCGGCCCACGCCCTCGGCGAGGCGATCAGCTCACGAGCGATCAGCTCACGAGCGGGTCAGTTCGTCGCGAACGGGTTAGTTCGCGCCGAGCTTGTAGATTCCGGTCGCGTCGATGGTGCGGAAGTTCGACAGCGTGCCGGTCTTGGACGCGTCGGCGACGAATCCGGTGGTCGAGCAGATGTTCGCCGACACCGGGCTCGCCTTGCCGTTGCACTGGAAGGTCGCCCCGCCACCGATCGGGTAGGGGGTGGCCGGCGCCGTCTTGATCGCCGTCGTGACCGCGGCCGGCGTCACGTCGGTGCCCGGGACGGCGTTGACCGCGCGGATCAGGCCGAGCATGCCCTGGTAGCCGCTGACGGTGTAGGCGTCGACGGTCTTCAGGCCCTTGCCGTAGGCGTCGATCACGGCCGAGTACAGCTTGTACTCGGCGGTGGTCGGGTCCTGGTTGGCCTGACCCATGATCTTCACACCTTCGAAGCCGCCGGGGATCGAGGCGCCCTTGTCGGTGCCGACGCAGCGGTCCAGCGCGGTGATCGTGGCCTTGATGCCGAGGGCCTTGATCGCCTTGATCGCGCTGGCGCAGAAGGTCGGGTCACCCGTGATGTGGTACAGCGCGGGCTTGTCCTTCTGCGCGGTCTGGATCTGCGGGGTCATGTCGGCGGTACCCGGCGGGATCGCGATGACCGTGGCCTTGCTTCCCGCGTTGTTGAAGAAGATCGGCGAGAGCGCCTTGGCCGGACCGCTGGCCGCGGGCACGTCGATGACGAGCACGACGGCCGGGGACAGCTTGGCCTCACGCGCGTACGCCGCCGCCGTGCCGAACGGCCCGAGCGGGTTGCCCAGCAGGAACACGTTCTTGGTCGTCAGGGCGGTCTGCGTCGCGACCAGGTTCAGCACCGACGGGATCCCGGCCGGAGAAACGATCTTGATCCAGGGGTCGGCCTGCCCCGGGCTGCCGCCGGCCACCGCGGCGACCTTTTCGCGGACGAACGTGTTGCCACACGCCTGCGCGTCCGCGGGGACGGATTTGTCCTCACAGCTGACGATCTGGATCGGGTGCCCGCGCAGCCCACCGAGGTGGGCGTTGGCGTAGTCGGCGGCGGCCTGCGCCGACTTCTCCTCCGCCGAGGCGTCCACGGCCTGGGTGTGGCCGGTGCCGATCCAGCCGATCTTCACCGGGGTGCCGGTGGCGGCCTTCGCCGGGCCGAGCAGCGCCGAGTCGGCCTTCGCCGTCCCGCCGCTGCTGCCACCGCCGCTGCTGCCACCACAGGCGGCGGCCACCAGCGAGGTGGCGAGCAGGACGCCGGTCAGCGCGGTGCGGGTACGCGGCCGCGCGGCCAGCCGGCCGGCCGTCGTGAAACGAAGCGGTAACAAGCGCACGGTGGTGCTCCTTAGTCATCTCATCACCTACATGGACGCGCGGTCCGTGGACCGGACAGCCCATGGACCGCGCGCGGATGGTGCGTGGTGCGGGCCAGAAAGAATGTGGGATCAGGCGGAGGCGCCCGCCTCGGCTCCCAGGTAGGCGGCCTCGAGACCGGCCCGGTCATGGGCCAGGTCGGCGGCCGGGCCGCTGCGGACGACCTCGCCGTGCACGAGCACGACCGCCTGGTCGGCGACCTCCAGCGCGAGCTGGACGTGCTGCTCGACGAGGATGACGACGGCCCCGGTCTCGTCGGCGATCCGGCGGACCACGGGCAGCAGGCCCTCGACGATCACCGGCGCGAGACCCATGCTCATCTCGTCGATGAGCAGCACCCGCGGCTTCTGCACGAGCGCGCGGGCGACGGCGAGCATCTGCTGCTCCCCGCCGGAGAGCGCACCCGCCGCCACATTGAGCCGCTTGCCCAGGCTCGGGAACAGCTCGACGACGTCGTCGAGACTGTATCCCCCGGAACGCCGGGCGACGACGAGGTTCTCCCGGACGTCGAGATCGGGGAACAGCGCCCGATCGTCGGGGACGAGCACGATGCCGGCCCGGTTCGCCGCCGCCGGCCGTCCCCCCGGCACCGGCGAGCCGTCCACCAGCACCTCGCCGCCCAGCCGCGGCAGCAGCCCGGCGAGGGTCATCATCATCGTGGTCTTGCCGGAGCCGTTCGGGCCGAGAACGCCGAGCACCGTGCCGCTGTCCGCGGTCAGGTCCAACGACCGGACGACCCGCACGGCACCGTAGCCGGCCTCCAGCCCGCGCACGGCCAGCAGCGGCGTGGCGGCGCCCGTCCCGGCCCCGCCGACCGCCGGCGCGGCGGTACCCACGGCCGGCTCCTTCACGACCGCCGGCTCGCTCACCGCAGCCGGCTCCTTCACCGCAGCCGGCTCGCTCACCGCAGCCGGCTCCTTCTCTGCGGCGGGCTCCTTCACTGCGGCGGGCTCGCTGGCCGCGGCCGGCTCGGCAGCCGCCGTCGGCACGGCAGTCGGCTCCTCCGCCGGAGTTGGTTCGGCCGTGTCGGCCGGCTTCGCAGTATCGGCCGGCTTCGCAGTATCGGCCGGCTTCGCAGTATCGGCCGGCTTCGCAGTATCGGCCGGCTTCGCAGTATCGGCCGGCTTCGCCGCCACCGTGTCCGTCGTCCCGGACGGCTTTTCGGCGGTCGCTTCACTGGTCGCGGTCGGCTCGCTGATCGCGGTCGGCTCGCTGGTCGCGGTGGGCTCGTTCGTCACGGTCGGCTCGCTGGTCGCGGTGGGCTCGTTCGCGGTCGGCTCGTTCGTCGCGGTCATGCCGACACCTCCTCCGCGTGGGTGCTACCGAGGTAGGCCTCGGCGACGGCGGGATGACTACGGATCTCCGCCGGGGTGCCGTGCGCGATCACCTTGCCGAAGTTGAGCACGTGGATCTCGTCGCAGAGGCTGAGCACGAGGCTCATGTCGTGTTCGACCATGAGGATCGTGACGCCGGCGGCGCGGATGTCGCGCAGCCGCTGGCCGAGCCAGTGGCTCTCGACCGTGTCGAGCCCACCCGCGGGTTCGTCGAGCAGCAGCACCCGTGGCCGCCCGACCAGGGCCCGGGCGATGGAGACGAGCTGGCGCTGGCCCTGGGAGAGCTCACCGGCGGGACGGTCGGCCACCGCGGTGAGTCGCAGCAGGGTGAGGGTCGCCGCAACCTCCTCGGAACGGGAACTGCCGGCCTGGCGCCGCGAGGCGCCCGCGGTCAGCCCGACGCTGACGTTCTCCCGGACGCTGAGGTCCTCGTAGAGCTCGATCGCCTGGAAGGTCCGGCCGAGCCCGGCGCGGACCCGCTCGTGCGGGCGCAGCGTCGACACGTCCTGGTCGCCGAGCGCCACGCTGCCGGTGGCCCGCGCGAATCCGCTGATCGCGTCGATCGCCGTCGTCTTGCCGGCTCCGTTCGGGCCGATGAGGCCGACGATCCGCCCCGGCGGCACGGCCAGGGACAGGCTGTCGACGGCGAGCACACCGCCGTAGCGG
Source organism: Frankia alni ACN14a (assembly GCF_000058485.1). Classification (NCBI taxonomy): domain Bacteria; kingdom Bacillati; phylum Actinomycetota; class Actinomycetes; order Frankiales; family Frankiaceae; genus Frankia; species Frankia alni. The sequence continues at coordinate 3,828,361 of NC_008278.1, read as the reverse complement.
ACGGTGAGGTCGCGCACGGTCAACAGGGGCCCGCCGTCGTCGTCGAAGGTGACCGCCGACGCGGCGGTCGCCGCCTCGGCGTCGGCGACGATCTCGCCGGCCTGGGCGACCACGGCGTCCTCGGGTGCGACGAGCGCGTCCGAGCGGGTGGTCGCGGACCGCGAGCGGCGACGTTCGATCAGCTGGTGGGCCGGGCCGACGACGCCCTCGGGGTTGAACACGACGGTGAGGATCAGCAGCAGCGCCGCCACCGCCTCGTACCAGACGCCGGTGGAGACGACCTTGTCGACGAGCGCGTAGAGCAGCCCGTTGACGACGGTGACCCCGGCGAGCAGGCCGCCGGAGACCGAGGTCGTGCCCGCCAGGTAGACCGTGCCGAAGAAGGTCAGCCCGACGATGGCGGTGAACGGGTCGTTGGTGACGTTGCCGAACTTGTAGGCCAGCAGCGCCCCGCCGATACCGGCGATGAACGCCCCCAGCGCGAACGCGGCGAGCTTGACCCGCACCACGTTGACGCCGGCCGCCGCGGCGGAACGCTCGTTGGCGCGCACGGCGAGCATCTGTGAACCCAGCGTGCTGGTGCGCAGCCAGGCCACGCCGAGCCCGACGACCACGAGCACGAGCAGGCAGACCACCCCGAACGTCACCCGGGGGAAGTCCGAGCCGCTGCCGACGCCGAGGTTCCACCCGAAGATCTCCGGGTTGGGCACCGCCGCGCCGGACGAGCCGACGAAGTCGAGGTTGCGGAACCACAGCGCCTCCAGCGCGAACGCCAGCGCGAAGGTCACCACGGCGACCGTCAGCCCGCGGATGCGCAGCGCGGGCAGGCCGATCACCACGCCGACGACGGTGGCGCCGAGCGCGGCGACGATCGGCGCGAAGGGGAAGGCGATGTGCAGGTGCTCGGAGATCGGCCCGACCAGGAACGCCGCGACCCCGGCGAGGGGGAGCTGGGCGAACGACACCTGCCCGGCGTAGCCGGTGACGACCACGACCGACAGCGCGATGACGGCGTAGACGAACGTGGAGATCAGTCCGTCCCGCAGGTCGCCGGTGAACGCGATGAGGCCCACGACACCGAGAACGGTCGGAACCACGGTCGGCAGCACGACGTTGTGCGGTCGAGGGGCACGGCCGAGGTTGCGGGTGATGACCGCTCCGCGGCCGGGCAGCGGCTGGGCGCGCACGACGAGGACGATGAGGATCAGAACGAGCGGGACGAGCTCCGGCAGGCCGGACGACGGCAGCCAGTCGTAGTTGTTCTGCAGGTACTGCGCCTCGGACTGCAGGGCACCGATGACAATGCCGGCGACCGCCGCCCACAGGACGTACTGGAACCGGCCCATGATCGCCGCCGCCAGGGCGGGGACGATGAACAGCGTGTAGGAGACGGGGATGAGCGGGACGATCGGCGCGATGAGAATGCCGACCAGCCCGGCCGCCGCCGAGGAGATCATCCAGTTGCCGGCGGCGATCCGGTCCGGGGAGATGCCGCTGACGTACGCGCCCTTCTCGCTCGACGCCGTCGCGCGGGTGGCGAGGCCGAAGCGGGTGCGGGCGAACACGAGCGAGATCGCGGCGGCGAGCGCCAGCACGGTGATCGCCAGGTAGACCCGGTCGCTCGGGACGTTGATCGAGCCGGCCTTCCACAGGTCGGTCGGGAAGATCGGGTCGACCGCGACGGCGGTCGTGCCCATCCGCGCGGCGATCAGTGCGGTGATCGCCAGCGAGACGCCGAGCGAGGCGACCGCCTTCGCGACCGGCGGGGCGTTGCGCAGCGGCCGGAAGATCACCAGATGCAGCCCGAGGCCGAGCAGCGCGGAGAGCACCACCGCGATCGGCAACGCCGCACCCATCGGTAGATCGCCACCGATGTCGATGGTCGTGGGCGTGCCGGGGATCAGGTTGATCAGTTCACCGGAGCGCAGGTAGGCATAGACGTAGGCGGCGAGCAGCGCGATGCTGCCCGTCGCGAAGTTGATGATCCCCGAGCTTCGGTAGGTGATGGTGAGCGCGAGCGCGAGCGCACCGAACACCGCACCGTTGCCGAGGCCGAGGAGCAGGAAAACAATATGTTGACTCAAAAGTCACTCCGCAGGATCGTCCCAGAGCGGGAGGGGCGCTCAGGCCTGCGCAGGTCGCGGAGCACCGCGCCTCGACAGGACCTCGGGGCGCGTGACGGATCTCGCCGGCCCCCCGATTGAGTTAAACTCATTGGATTCTTGTGTCTTACTTCACAGCCTGTCAAGCGATGCCGTGACCTGCGGCGGAACGGGCGGCAAACGGCCGGTTCGCGGCCCGCCGGGGGACCCTCTCCGCACCCGGCGTCACGCTGCGTTCACGGGCCGGCGGGCCGGCGGGCCGATCAGAAGGCCGAGCGGTGGTGGCCCCCGTCGACGGCGATGTAGTGCCCGGTCAGGTAGCCGGCCTGGCGCGAGCACAGGTAGACGATCGACGAGGCGATCTCCTCGGGCTCACCGAGCCGGGCCGCCGGCACCCCCGCGGTCTCGATCATCCACTCGCGCCGCGCGTCCGGCTCGGTCAGGCCCTCGTGGGTCGACAGGTACCAGTTCGTCGTCTTCGTCGCGATCCAGCCCGGGGCGATCGTGTTGATGGTGATGCCGTGGCGGGCGTACTCGTCGGCGACGCTCTTGAGCAGGCCGACGGTGGACGGCCGGGTGGCGTTGGCCACCGTGTGCGGAGGCTTGCTCTGCGGCTCCTTGGCGGTCGCCGAGCCGATGTGGACGTAGCGCCCGAACCCGGCCTCCTGCATCCCCGGCAGGACCGCGTGCAGCATGTGCACCTGGCTGAGGGTGTAGGTCCGGTAGGAGTCGACGTAGTCCTCCGCCCGGGTGATCTCGGCGAAGAAGCCGCGCACGTGGAAGTCGGCCTGGGTGACCACGATGAGCGGCGGCCCGAGCCGGTCGGTGACCTCGGCGACGGCCGAGGTGATGCCCTCGGCGGTGCTCATGTCCGCCGACACCCCGACCGCCTCGCCGCCGGCCTGCGCGATGGAGGCGACGGCGGAGTCGATGTGACGCTGCGTGCGGGCGACGACGGCGACGCGGCTGCCCTCGGCCGCGAGCATCCTCGCCACCTCGAGCCCGATCCCCTTGCTGCCGCCGACGACGAGCGCCACCCGGTCACGAATGCCAAGGTCCACTGTTCTGCCTCTCCCACCGGGACGGATCCACCCTGCTGCCATGCCCCCGCGCACCGGCCGGGAACGGCGTTCCCATCCTGGCACATGCGCCGACGGGACGCCCGCAACGGTGATCACAACCGCTCATTGACAACCCAACGTGACCTAAGCCACAATCGCGGCCGGACGTCAGCCGACCGCCGGCCGGACGACGTCCGGATGCCGCACACGATCCCGCGGAGGAGGCCGTCCTCCCGCGGGTCTGACGATCTCGACCGAGCGGCCGACGGACTCGACGGCTCGTCGCCCGTCGCGGGGCTCCGCTCTCGCACCACCCGGGTCGACCCCGGGCACTTCCCGAACACCACGAGGAGTTCCAGCGTGCATATCTCCAGCTCGCGATTACCGCTTCGGCGCGCGTGTCCGACCCGCTCCCGCGGGCACCTGTCCCGATCCGGCGGGCGCGCCCGCGCCGGCCTGTCGGCCGTGGCGCTCGCCGTGGCGGTCGCCACCGGCGTGGCCGCCTGCGGCGGCAGCAGCGGCGGTGGCGCCGGCAGCACGGGCGGGGCCGCGAAGTCGGACAGCAGCCTGCTCGGTCCCGCCAAGGCCGCCACCGGCACGCCGGTGAAGGTCGGCTGGGTCAGCACCGGCCGCACGCAGGCCGTCGACACCTCCGGCGAGATCCGGGCCGCCCAGGCCGTCGTCGACTACGCCAACGCCCACCTCGGCGGCCTGCACGGTCACAAGATCGAGCTCGTCCCCTGCGAGGACAAGTCCATCCCGGCCAGCGCGCAGGCCTGCGGAAACCAGTTCCTGCGGGAGAAGGTCTCCGTGGTCGCGGCCGGCAGCCCCGGGCAGACCGACCCCTGGCTGAAGATCGTCGCGCCGGCGGGCATCCCGGTGGCCCTCAACCTCGTCGCGACCCAGGCCAGCCTGTCGACGAAGGACACGTTCATCTGGGGCAACCCCCTGGGCTCCTTCGGTACGCCCGCGGCCTTCGCCCGGGACAAGAAGCTGACCAGCGCCGCGGTGTTCGTCATCGACGTGCCCGCGGCCAGCGAGCCGGCCAAGCAGCTCATCCCGCCGTTCTTCGCCAACGCCGGGACCAAGGCCGAGGTCATCGCGATCCCGCCGGGCACCGCCGACATGACCCCGCAGGTCCAGACCGCGCAGAAGAACAAGCCGGCGATGTACCACGTCATCGGTGACCCGACGTTCTGCGCCAGCGCCATCAAGGCGATCAAGGCCCTCGGCATCACCGCCCCGATCACCGCGCTGGACCGCTGCATCGGCGCCGACCACGGCGCGTCGATCCCCGGCGGCTTCTCCGGCGTCAACATCATCGCGCAGGCCAACGTCGACCCGTCCACGCCCGAGTTCAAGCTGTTCGACGCCGTGCTCAAGGCCTACGGCAAGGGCCTGAAGTTCGACGCGATCAGCATGAGCGGTTACCAGGGCATGCTCGGCCTGGTGCGCGGCGTGAACTCCGTGCCCGGCACGGACGCCAGCCCCGCCGCCATCGCCACGGCGCTGCACACCATGCCGCCCACCACGTACCCGCTCGGCGGCGGCGCGACCTTCCAGTGCAACGGCAAGGCGAACTCGGTCTCGCCGAACATCTGCTCCACCACCGGGTTCATCGCGGACTCCGACAAGGAGGGCACGCTGACGAACTTCCGTTCCCTCGACACCACCGGGATCTTCAAGCTCGGCGCGAGCTGACGGTTCCGCCTGCCCTCGCGGGCGGCACACGCAGACGGGCGCCCCGGGGCCACTGGCTCCGGGGCGCCCCTGCGTGCGCCCGGCTACCGCGAGGCGGCGGGCTGGGCCAGTCCGACGAGGTCCAGGACCAGCTCCGCGTAGGCGGCGACCTCGTCGGCGTCGGGCTGGTGATCAAGGGCGATCCAGGCTGCCTGGCGGCTCATGACCAGTTCGAACGCGGCGTCGGCGAGCAGTTCCGCCCGCGGCAGCGCGGCGCGGCGCAACGTGCGGGTCAGGGGCTGGCGCAGCGGGAGAGTGAGCGTCGCCTCGGCCTGCGGGAAGCGGTGCAGCAGACGGTAGCGGTCCAGGGCGAGGGCGCGGATCGCCCGCGCCGCCTCGCCCCGGGCCAGCGACAGCAGCGCCACCGCCCAGGTGCGTACCGCCTCGACGGGCGCTTCGGCGGCGGCGACACGGCGCTCCACCACCACGGCCGTGCGCCGCGTCGCCTCCTCGACCACGGCGAGGGTCAGCCCGTCCTTCGACCCGAACACCCGGTAGAAGGCGGCGTTGTGCCGCCCGGCGCGCGCCACGATCCGGCTCACCTGCAGGTCCACCGTGTCCGTCGCGGCGAGCAGGTCCAGCGCCGCGGCGATGAACGCCGCGCGCTCGCGCGCCAGGGCGGCGGGATCGTCGAGGTAGCGCAGCGGACTCGCCATCGGCGCTCCCTTCGTCGGCGCACAGCAGATCCCTGGGCGCGCGCCGGCGGCCGGCCACGGCCCGTGGAACATCATTCTACGGTGGGTGGACGGCGGCGCGATGACGTGCCCGTGAGGCGGACGGGCGGAGAGACATCACGGTAGTTGACGCCACCGCCAACGGAGGGCCCCGGCGGACCGCCGGAACGCCCGGCGGACCGCGATGGCGCGCAGCTCCCTCGCGTGCGCGAGGCATCTGCCCAGTCTGCACGGCACGTCGACACTCGGCTGCACTACGCAGTCGCCTGACGGGCGGACAGCGATCAGGTGACGAATGCGTCAACATTGGGTACGCTGCCTCGCGCCCAACCGCAACACCGACGAGGGAGCGCGTCTCATGCCGCTGCAGGATCATCATCAGATCGTCTCGGTGGACGACCACCTCATCGAACATCCCCGCGTCTGGCAGGATCGGCTACCGGCGGCGCTGCGCGAGCAGGGCCCGCGCATCGTCGAGCTGAACGGCAAGCACGTCTGGCACTACGACGGTTCGGTCTTCCCGACCGTCGGCCTCAACGCGGTCGCCGGCCGCCCGCCGCAGGAGTGGGGCATCGACCCGGTCCGCTACGAGGAGATGATCCCCGGCTGTTACGACCCGGTCGCCCGGGTCAAGGACATGGACCTCGACGGCATCCAGGCCGCCCTGTGCTTCCCGTCCTTCCCCGGCTTCGGCGGCGGCGTGTTCCAGCGCGCGCCCGACAAGGACCTCGCGCTGCTGTGCGTGCAGGCGTGGAACGACTTCCACATCGACGAGTGGTGCGCGGCCGCGCCGGACCGCTTCATCCCGCTCGCCCTGATCCCCACCTGGGACCCGCAGCTCGCCGCGGCGGAGATCCGTCGCACCGCCGCCAAGGGCGCCCGGACCATCTCCTTCCCCGACAGCCCCGTGCCGCTGGGGCTGCCCTCGTTCCACAACGCCGCCTGGGAGCCCGTGTGGGAGGCCTGCGAGGAGACCGACATGGTCATCTCGCTGCACTTCGGTTCGGGCAGCTACGTGCCCGGCTTCTCCTTCGCCGCCACCCGCGCCATTCCCGGTGAGGTCGTCCTCCCCGACGCCCCGTTCGCCGTGGCGATCACCATCTTCTCGACCAACCTCATGTGGTCGGCCACCGACCTGCTGTTCTCCGGGATCCTCCAGAAGCACCCGAAGCTGCAGTTCTCCCTGGCCGAGGGCGGCATCGGCTGGATTCCCTACATCCTCGAGCGCGCCGACTTCGTCTGGGAGCGCCACCGCTACTACCAGCCGATCGACTTCGACGCCCGCCCCTCCGACCTGTTCCGCAAGCACTTCTGGGGCTGCTTCATCGACGACGAGTTCGGCCTGGAGAACCGGCACAAGGTCGGCATCGACCGGATCATGCTGGAGATCGACTACCCGCACTCCGACTCGAACTGGCCGAACAGCCGCAAGCGCGCCGCCGAGGTCCTCGCGAACGTCCCCGACGACGAGGTCGTGAAGATCACCGAGACCAACGCCCGCACGATGCTCCACTTCCCCCGCACCTCCTGAACCGGCCCAGCACCTGAACCGACCCAGCACCTGAACCGGCTCAGCACCTGAACCGGCCGGGCCCTGGCCGGCCGGTCAGGGCGCGTCGGTGGTCGCGGCGCCGGGGTAGAGCGCGGAGGTCAGCAGCTCGGACTCGGCGTCGCGCCACCGCGTCCAGGACCGCTCGTCGTCGAAGTCGAGGCCCAGGGCGTGTTCCAGCATCGGGCCGAGCAGGACCGGGGCGAAGCCGAGGATGAACAGCATCGCCGCCTCGGCACGCAGGTCCGTCGACGGTCGGGCCTTGCCCATGCGTTCGCGGTGGGCGAGTTCCTCCGCGGAGAGGTCCACCGCGCGGCGGAACCAGTCCAGGCCGTCGGGCTGGCCGTCGAGCAGCATCCGGCGGACGTAGGCGCCGAGCAGCGGCACCTCGGCGACCATGCGCTCGAAGCGGACGAGCCGGCGCTGCAGCGCCTGCGCCGGGTCGCCGCCGCGGTCGGGCTCGCGGGTGTTGCGGTGCAGGTACTCCACGATCCACGTCGAGATCGCGTCGATGACCCCCTGCTTCGACCCGAAGTGGTGGATCACCAGGGCCGGTGAGACGCCCGCGCGCTGGGCGATCCCGCGCACGGTCGTCGAGTGCACGCCCCGCTCGGCGACCAGGGCGAAGGCGGCCGCCCGGATGCGCGCCTTCGCGGTGAGATCCTCCGGCCCGGTCAGCTGCGTCGACATGTACCCATCCCCCTCGCTGCCTGCGCCCGCCCCACTGAACAGATGTTCAGCATAGGAGCCGCGCCGACGAAAGGAACCCCCGAGGTGACCGACACCGGTGCGGCGGCACAGAACACGGCGGCACAGAACACGGCGGCACAGAACACGGTGGCACGGAACGCGGTGGCACGGAACAAGGCGGCGGTGCGGGCGTTCTTCGACCGGATGAACGCCGGCGACGTGGCCGGCGCCTTCGACCTGCTCACCGACGACGCCGCCTGGTTCAGCCTGTCGACGCGACGGTTCTCCGACCGTGACCAGATGCGCGCGTCGATCGACTGGGTCAACACCGAGCTGCTGCGGGCGCCGATCCAGCAGACCATCACGACGCTCACCGCCGAGGACGACCGCGTCGCCGCCCTCACGGAGGGCCACGCGGTCACCGTCGCCGGCAGGCACTACGACCAGGCGTACCACTTCCTGTTCGAGTTCTCGGGCGAGCGCATCAGCCGGCTGTGGGAGTTCAACGACACCTACCACTCCCGGACCGTCTTCGCGCTGAGCGAGGCCGGCGACCTGCCGCGGACCGATCCCGCCTGACGCCGCCCAGCTCAACGATCATGGTGTTCCGCGGAACCGCGCCACGGTCGTCACGCCAGCGCCGCCGGGCCTCCCCAGGGCTGGATCACGGCGCGGCGTGCTCCCGGACGGCCCCCGCGGCGAGGAGCTCGGCGATGCGGTCGTCGGAGTAGCCCAGACCCGCGAGGATGCGGCGGGTGTCCGCCCCCGGGGGCGGCGCCGCCGCGGTGATCTCGACCGGGTTGCCGGACCAGTCGGCGTAGCGGCGCACGACCGTGCACGGCCCGAGGTCCGGCTCGTCGATGCGGGTGAGGATGCCCGCCGCGGCGAACCAGGGATCGGTCAGGAACCCGCCGCGGTCGAGGACGGGCGCGGCCGGCACGCCCGCGGCGGCAAGCAGGCCGGCGGCCTCGGCGCCGGTCAGGCCGGCGAGCGCCGCGGTGATCCGCTCGGCCGCCGGGCCCCGGGCCGGCGCCCGCAGCAGCGCCACGGCGTCGACCTCCGATCCCCCGCCGAGCCCCGGTCCCCCGCCAGGCTCCGAACCCTCGCCGAACGCGGCCACGAGGGCGGCGGCGTGCTCGGGGGTCGTGGCGGCGACGGCGACCCAGCCCTCCTTGCACGGGTACAGCCGGTGCACCGCGGTGTCGCCGACGTACTCGTGGCCGCCCACCGCCGGCGCGGGCCGCCCGGCGTGGTGGACGAACTCCCCGGCCTGCATCATCACCGAGGAGTTCACCATCGTGGTGACGACCTCCTGGCCGAGCCCGTCGCGCCGGCGGGCGTACAGCGCGGCGAGGATGCCGAAGGCGACGAGCGACCCGGTGCCGATGTCGTGCACGAGCATGGCGCTCTGGCAGGGTGCGCCGGCGCCGCCCTGGGCGGTGATGAGCCCGGAGCGGGCCTGCAGCAGCGGGTCGAACGCGGGGGTGGCGCTCAGCGGGTTGCCGGTGCCCCAGGCGGTGACCGTGCCGCGCACGAGCCGCGGGTTGATCGCGGCGAGGGTGGCGTAGTCGGTGCCGATGCGCTCGCGCACGCCGGGGCGGACGTTGTCGAGCAGGACGTCGGCGCTGCGCACCAGGTCGTGGAACGTCTCCCGACCCTCGGGGGTCTTCAGGTCGACCACGATGTCGGCCTGGCCCTTGTGGAAGGCGAGGAAGGAGACGGTGTAGATCCGGTAGGGATCGCCGCCGGGCCCCTCCACCTTGATGACCTCGGCGCCGTAGTCGGCGAGCAGCGTCGAGCCGAACGGCCCGGCGACGAAGCTGCCCAGGTCGAGCACCCGCAGCCCGGCCAGCGGCGCCGCCGGCTCCCCCGTTGGCTCCCCCGCCGGCTCCCCCGCCGCCGCGGCGGGGCGCGGATCGGTCCAGACCGCTGCGGCGTCGACGAACGCCTGCGTGCTCGGCAGGTGGAAGAACGTCCCCGGGGTGCGGCTCAGCCGGACCGGATCACCGGGGATCTCCACCGGGCCGAGCTCGGGATGGACGTGCACCCGGCGCATCCCGTTCGACGCGACGACCTCGCCCGCCCACCACTCGTCGCGGGTCTGCGCCGGGGCGTTGGGCACCCCGGCGTCGGTCAGCAGCCGCTCCCAGTGGGCCAGCGGCCGCTCGGCGAAGCGCGCCGCCAGCCGTGCGACGACCGGGGCGCCGACGCCGGGACGCAGCATGTTCAGCATCGAGCCGTCCACGCCCGGCATGGTCAGCACCTCGAACAGGTCGAGCACGTCGAGCGCGGTGAGAAACAGCGGCTCGGTGAGGGCGCCGAGGTAGAGCCAGCGGTCGTCGGAGCAGCGGTAGAGCCGGTAGTTCGGCGACGAGCCGCCGCCCCCCGGCTGGCTCGCGCGGATGATCCCCTCGGCGTCGGTGAGGCTCGCGGCCTGCATCGCCGCCGTCGCGTGCAGCCCGCTGACCAGCACCGCCCGCCCACGGCCGGCACTCCCGCGACCGGCACCCCCGCCGCCGGCACCGTCGCGGCCCAGCAGGGCGGCCGCGACCGCGGTCGCGCCGAGGATGGCCTGGCCGTAGGCGGCGATCGGGGTGACCAGCGCGAGCGGGTGACCGTCGTAGGAGCCGTGCTCGCCCGAGGCGCTGGACACCGCGTCGGCGAGCAGCGGGTCGGCCGGCAGCCGGCCCCACGGCGCCGCCGGGGCGAGCAGCGGCAGCCACAGGTGGATCAGGTCCGGATGCGCGGCGCGCACACCGTCCGGGTCGAGGCCGTCGCGGTCGAGTTCGTCGGGGGTGTCGTCGACGACGAGCACGTCGGCGGCGGCGAGCAGGCGGCGAAGCTGCGCCGCCCCGGCGGGCGCCGCCCGGTCGAGGGCGCACAGCCGCTTGTTGCGGTCCCAGCACAGCGCACCCGGGCCGCCGTCGAGCGGGCCGCGCCCCGGCGGGAGTAATCGCACGACGTCGGCGCCCTGGTCGGCCAGGTACATCGCGGCCATCGCGCCCGCGATCGCCCCACTCGCGTCGAGGACCCGCACGCCGTCATACGCGCCACTCATCCCATGCCCTCCTGCCCAAGTCCCCGCCGACGTCGCCCCACCCTCTCACCCTAATTCGACTATTCCTGCAGCTCAGTCAGTTCCGGTGGAGTCCAGCTTCGGCATCAGAGGGCGAGCTGGAGCTGGCGCTTGAGGACCTTGCCCATGGAGTTGCGGGGGAGCTCGGCGACGAGTTCGAGCTGCTCGGGGATCTTGTAGGGGGCGAGGCCCTCGGCGCGGCAGAACGCCACGAGCGCCGCGAGCGTCGGCGTCGGCTGGTCGGGGTCGGGCACGACGACGGCGACGGCGCGTTCCCCCGTGCGGGCGTCGGGCAGCCCGACGACGGCGACCTCGGCGACCGCCGGATGGCGCAGCACGACCGCCTCGACCTCCAGCGCCGAGATGTTCTCCGCGTTGCGGATGATGATGTCCTTCAGCCGCCCGGTCAGGTGCAGCCAGCCCTCGGCGTCGACGTAGCCGAGGTCGCCGCTGCGCAGGTAGCCTGCCTCGTCGAAGGCGTCCGCGTCGAGGGCGGGATCGGTGTAGCCGGCGAACAGCTGCGGGCCGCGCAGGCGCAGCTCGCCCTCCTCCCCGGGGGCGGCGGGCGTGTCGTCGGCGCGCACGACCCGCACGCTGACGCCCGGCGCCGGGCGGCCGGCCGTGCGTTCCATCCGGTCGTCCGGGGACCCGGGCGCGGCGTAGCCGACGACGGGATGCTCGGTGAGGCCCCAGCCGTTGCAGATCCCGGCGCCGCCGAGCTCGGCGCGGATCCGCGTGTGCAGGCCCGGCTCGTTCGGCGCCCCGCCGGAGACGCACAGCCGCAGCCGGGGAAACAGCGGCTCGTCGCCGTGGCGGCGCTGCGCGTCGAGGTAGGCGTGGAAGAACGGGGCGGCGCTGCCGAGCATCGTCACGCCGTGGCGGGCGAGCATCGCCGGGGTGGCCTCCCGGTCGAAGGTCTCCACGAGCACGCCGGAGCACCCGACCCGCGTCATGAGGCCCAGCATCCCCGGGCCGCCGATGTGCGCCAGCGGGAACGGGATGGAGGCGACGTCGGCGTCGGTGAACCCGAGCTGGTAGACCATCCCGTTGGAGCTGGCGAGCACCGACCGGTCGGTGTGCCGCACGCCCTTGGGCACGCCCGTGGTGCCCGAGGTGTAGAACACCCAGCGCACCGCGTCCCCGGCACCGTCCCCGGCCCCGGCTTCGGACAGGGGCGGGAGCACGGCCGGATCGCCCAGCGGCAGTCCGATCGCGACCCCCGCGTGCCTCGCGACCCCCGCGTGCCCTCCCCCGGCCGGCGCGGCGGGATCGCAGACGAGGACGCGGGCGTCGTGGCGGGCGGCGACCTTCTCCGCCATCGTCCGGTGGTCGAACCGGCGGAAGACCTCGGGGACGACGATCCAGCGGGCCCCGAGCTGGCCGACGACGAAGTCGACCTCGGCCTCGCGCAGGACCGGGATGAGCGGGTTCTGCACCGCGCCGAGGCGGGCCAGCGCCGACATGAGCACGGCGGCCTCGATCGTCGTCGGCAGCTGCCAGCTCACCGTCTCCCCCGGGCGCACCCCCAGCTCCCACAGCCCGGCGGCGGCCCGCTCGGCGACATCGCGGAACTGGCGGAAGGTCAGCCGCCGCCCGGCGGCGTCGACGAGCATCGCCAGCTCCGGGGTCGCCCGCGCCCGGCGCTCGATCAGCTCCCACCAGGTGACGGCGTCATTGATGACCGGAACCGGAACCGGCACGCGAAGCACCCCTCGGACTCGATGCGGCTCGGCCGGCGGAACCGACGCAAACGAGATCCCGAATGACAGAGGAATCCCGGCGCAGGATACGGAGGACACCTATTCGCCGCACGTAGAACGCTATTCTATGAACCCGCCGCAAGTATCGTCAATGACGGGACGCCCCGAAGCGGCCCGCTCACCCGACGTGCGTCACACCCGGCGGAAGACGGCGCGGGCGACGCTGACGATGCGGTCCTCTCGTCCCTCGTCGCGCAGCGTCAACTGCGTCGCGATCCGCTCGGAGCGCCCGCTGACCACCTCGGCCTCGGCCCGGAACGGCCCGGCGACGCCGGGGCGGACGAACATGACGATCCAGCTGTCGACCTGCAGCGCGTCGGTGCCGGCGTGCGCGGCGGCGGCGTCCGTCGCCGCGGCCTCAAGGACGATGTTGATGGGCCCGAGGTGCAGCGCGGCGTGCGGCGAGGACAGCTCCGGGGTGACCTCGGGCAGCCGCCAGACCCCGTCCTGCCCGCGGCGCGCCCCGAAAACCTGGTGCAGCGGCGGCAGCGACGGGGAGTCCACGACCGGGACCGGGGGGTTCGAGACCTTCTGGTAGTCCTCGGGAACGTCGCCGAGGCTCACCCCGGTCCCGCACGACACGGCGATCACCCGGCTCGGGTCGTCGGCGTCGACCGTCAGCGACCGGCTGAAGCCCATGGAGCGGCCGAGGTGGATGACGTCGCGGTGCACGGCCACACCGCGGACGTCGCGGGCGCTGTCGAGGATGTCGTAGGACATCACCACCGGTGCCGGCACGCACTGGCTGTCCAGCCAGTAGGGCTCGGGCGAGGCGATGCACAGCGGCGCCGCCATGATGCCACCGGTGGAGTTGCGCATGTCGTGGCGCAGCGGCATCGTCTCCCGCTCGACCTCGCTGTCGAGATCGGGGCTCAGCTTTCCCAGATAACGGTAGCTGAGCAGCGCCGTCCAGGCCTCCTCAAACTGCTTCCAGTGTTCTTCCGGGGTGACTTCACGAATATCCCTGACCATTCCTGGACGGTACTACAGGGATACCGGGCGGACCGCCCCGACATTCTTTCCGAGCGCGGCGGCCAACGCCTCGACGTCACCGAGGGAACGCAGCAGGTCGTTGAGGTGCGTGCAGGTGGAGATGCCGCGGAAGGCGCCGCCGACCAGTCCGCGCACGGCGCGGACGTCGGTGCCGACGAGGCGGTCCGCGCTCGCGCCGGCCAGCGGGCACTCGACCCAGGGCAGGACCCGCGGCTGCGCGGCGACCGTGACGACGGTGAACGTCGCCGCGTCGATCCCGGCGGTCAGGCCGTATTCGTGGACGACGGTCTCGTCGCCGTCGGAGTCGACGTAGGTGTCGCGGAACATCGCGTCGACGTCGAGCAGCCCGTCGTGGGCCGTCAGGTCGAGCCGCCGGCGGCGGCGCACCCCGTGCACGGCCAGCGGCGCCAGCTCGTGCCAGGCGGCCGGGTCGTCGGGGTCGGCGAGGTCGGGGGCGACGGGGCCGGCCATGGGCGGCAGCCCGCCCTCGGTGCGCATGGAGATCATCATGGTGCCGTCGGAGCGCCAGCCCGAGCAGATGTCGGCCTGCGCCATGCCGCCGGGATGCGGCCCGTTCTCACCGGGTTCCACCGCCCAGGCGTACCCGGAGATGATGACCGCGCCGGGCACGTCGTCGAGCAGCAGGTGCCCCAGCGACGACGTCTCGGCCGGCAGGGCCGCGGCGACGGCCCGGCGGAACCCACCGGGGACGCCGGCACCGACGAGCGCCTCGGCGCCGGGCAGGGGCGGGTCGGCGGTGACGCGGGCGACGGCGGGACGCCCCGCGCGGTCGATCTCGACCTCGACGGCCGCACGGGCCAGCTCGAGCCCGGCCCCGGTGGGGTCGGTGACCAGGTCGCGGCCCCGCCCGCGCAGCACCAGCGGCCCGGTGAGCTCGCGGCCGCCGGCGATGTCGACGGTGCTGGTGCGCCGGATCGAATCCGGCCGGCGCCGGGGGGTCGCCGCCGCCGGGATGCGCGGTCCATGGCCGGGATGACCTGCTCGGATCATCGCCACTCCCCCTGTCTGTTCGACAACGTGCTTCGGCCGCGGGGGTCGCCACCGCGCCCCCCGCGGCCGCGGGACCTACCGCGGCTGGAAGCGCTGCGCGCCGTCCAGGCGGATCGTCTCGCCGTTGAGGTACGGGTTGGTCAGGATGTGGGTGACCAGCGCGCCGTACTCCGACGGGTGGCCGAGCCGCTTCGGGAACGGCACCGCCGCGCCGAACTTCGCCAGCGCCTCCGGCCCGACCGACTCCATGATCGGCGTGCGCATGGTGCCCGGGGCGACGCAGACCACCCGGATGCCGAGCGAGCCGAGGTCACGGGCCGCGGCGAGGGTGAGGCCGACGACGCCGCCCTTGGCCGCCGCGTACGACGACTGGCCGATCTGGCCCTCGAAGGCGGCGATGCTGGCCGTGGTCACGACCGCGCCGCGCTCGCCGTCCTCGCCGGGCTCGGCGCGCGCGATCGCCGCGGCGGTCAGGCGCAGCACGTTGTACGTGCCGGTGAGGTACAGGTCGACGGTCTTGCGGAAGCCGTCCAGCGACGCGGGCGAACCGTCGCGCTGCACGACCTTCTCGGCGACACCGAAGCCGCCGTGCGCCGCCACCGCGTAGCGCAGCGTGCCGAGCTGTCCGGCCGCCTCGATCGTCGCGAGCACCGAGTCGTCGTCGAGCACGTTGGTGCGCGAGTACTTCACCGCGTCGCCGAGCTCGGCGGCGAGCTTCTCGCCGCGCTCGTCGTTGAGGTCGGCGATGATCGCCGACCCGCCCGCGGCGACGATCGCCCGCACCGTGGCCTCACCGAGGCCGCCCGCTCCGCCGGTCACGAGGGCGACGTTGCCTGCCAGTGTCATCCGGTCCCTTTCTCGTCTGTGTCGTTCCGGCCGCCGGTCGTCCGGCTTCTGGCCTTGGGGCCGGTCAGCCCCGCTGGGACGACAGAATTGTCACCGCGGACACCGCCGTGGGGCCACCGATGTTGTGCGCGAGTGCCGTGCGGACGCCGTCGACCTGGTTGGCCGCCTCGCCGCGGAGCTGCTCGAACAGCTCCACGCACTGCGCGACGCCGGTGGCGCCCGGCGGGTGCCCCTTCGCCTTCAGACCGCCGCTGGGGTTCACCGGCTTCGCGCCGCCGACGGAGGTCACGCCGTTCTCGATGAGCTTGTAGGCGCCGAACTTCTCGGCGAACCCGAGGTCCTCGTAGCTGATCAGCTCGACGCCGGTGAAGCAGTCGTGCACCTCGGCGACGTCGATGTCCTCGGGGCCGAGCCCCGCCATCGCGTAGGCGGCCTTCGACGCCTTCACGGTCGGCGGGAACGTCGTCATGTCCTTCTTGTGCTGGTGCATGACCCGGTCGAGGCCGAGCCCGACGCCGCGCACCCAGACGGGACGGTCGGTGTAACGCTCGACGACGTCCTCGGAGACGAGCAGCAGCGCCGCGGCGCCGTCGCTCTGCGGCGTGCAGTCGTACAGGTTGAACGGGGCGACCACGACGGGGGCGTTCAACGCCTGCTCGACGGTGATCTCGTAGCGCAGCTGCGCCTTCGGGTTCGGCACGGCGTGCTTGTGGTTCTTCACGGCCACCATCGCGAGGTGTTCCTTCGTCGCGGGCGACTCGTGCAGGTAGCGGGCGACGTGCAGGGCGAAGTTCGCCGGGGCGACCAGGCCGAGCGGGTAGTCCCAGGCCATGTCGCGGGTCAGGCCCGCCCACTCCCAGAACGTGCTGCGCGCCGAGGACTCGCGCACCTTGTCCGCGCCGACGACGAGCACGACGTCGAACGCGCCG
Organism: Frankia alni ACN14a; assembly: GCF_000058485.1. Classification (NCBI taxonomy): domain Bacteria; kingdom Bacillati; phylum Actinomycetota; class Actinomycetes; order Frankiales; family Frankiaceae; genus Frankia; species Frankia alni. The sequence goes on along the minus strand of NC_008278.1, from coordinate 3,811,930 downwards.
GAGGCCACCGCGAAGGTGGCGTTGCGGACCGCGTCGTTACCCGTCGCGCAGGCGTTCTCCACCCGGGTGACGGGAATGTCGAGCAGCCCGCAGGTGTCCGCGAGGATGCCCGTCGGGAAACCGTCCGAGGTCGTCAGCTCACCGAACCAGGCCGCCTGGATGTCGTCACGGTTGAGGCCCTTGTCGACGTGCGCGGCCATCTCGGAGACCGCCATCGGCAGCAGTTCCTTGATGCCCAGGCCGAAATGCTCGCCGAACGCCGTCATCCCGGCGCCGACCACCGCCACTCGCCTCATCGCACCGCTCCCTCGCCTGCATCCGCGGCCGTGGCCGCATCCGGGTACAGCGCATATCCGTAGTCCGGAATTCCTGAGCGCACCGCGACCCGGCGCAGCACCAGCCGGCCGCGGTCGCCGATCTGCACGGTGCCGGCCGGGGCGCCGGTCACCTTCACCAGCGCCCGCACGTCCACCCCGTCGAGCTGGACGATCGCCAGGGAGTACGGCGTCGGCAATCCCGGCACGGGAACATGCACGGTGACGACCGTGTACACCTCGCCGGTGCGCGGCAGCGGGGTCAGCGACCAGCCGTCCTCCGAGCCGCAGTTGAGGCACCGCCGCCGCGGCGGCAGCGCCAGCGTGCCGCAGGCGTCGCACTTCCCCGCGTCCCAGCGCAGCTTCGCGTCGAAGGCCCGCTCGTAGGCGGCCAGCGAGATCGCGATGTCCGGGCCGGGGGTGCGGGTCAGCTTCTCCGGTGCCAGCAGTGCCGGGGAGTCACGGCGCACCGCGGGCACCCCGTCGACGCGCAGCGCCGTCGCCGACCCCTGCTCGACGGCGAGGACCAGGCCGCCGGCGCCGACCTCGGCGAGCGCCGCCAGCGCGAACAGCGCCGCGCTCGCGCCCGTCGTCGGCAGCGTCGGCGGCACCCCGGCGCACAGCGCCCGGGCCTGCTTGGCGGGCAGCCCGGCCACGACGACCGGCTTGTCGGTGAGCTCGAGACGCTCGATGGCGACCCCGACGCCGCGCTCGCGCTCCAGCCGGGCGTCGGAGTAGTCGCGAGGGCCGCCGCCGTTCTCCCGGCTGTGCACCGGCAGGCTGCGCACGATCCGGCCGATCGGCTCCACGCCGACCCCGGCCCCGTCGGACAGCAGCGCCGCGGCGGCGCCGACCGGGCCGGACTCGGCCGCGTCGACGCCGATGACCAGCGTGCCGGCCTCGGCGCCGCCGAGAGTGTCGAACACCGCCGGCCCGCCGCCGACCTGCTCGACCACGGGCACGTCGTCGGGCAGCCCGATGCCGGCCAGCAGCGCCGCGGCGTTGCCGCCGACGAGCAGCGGCAGCTCGCGGGTCACGAAAACCACCCGGCGCACGTCCGGCGCCGTCGCCGAGCCGGCCGGGGTGGCCTGCTCCAGCGCCGCGCGGGCGGCGGCGACGGCCAGGGTCACCGCGTCCTCGTCGGGTCCCAGGACCCGTCCCCGCGCGCTGCCCCAGGGGGGCAGGTACGTACCGACAGCGGCCACCGTCGTCATCGCGTCGTCTCCTCTCGCCGCCAGCAGATCACGGACTCCCCGATCACAGGCACACCGCTCACAGAAACACCGGAATTCACGGAAACACCGCGGTCACGAAATGATGGTCAGGCCGGCCAGGCCCGCCGGGGCCGTGCCCAGCACCACGCGCAGCCCGGCGTCGAGCTCGGCGGCGTCGAGGCGCCCGCCGCGGGCGGCGCTGTAGCCGCGGCGCACGCTCCACGGGTCCACCGGATGCACGGTGTTGCCGTCGATGCGCAGCACCCGCCCGGTCAGCCAGCCGGAGCGCTCCGAGGCCAGCCAGGCGACGACCGGGGAGGAGTTCGCCGGGTCGAACCGGTCGAAGCCCTCGTCGGCGCCCGGCTGGGCGAGGCCCGTGCCGGCGGTCATCCGGGTCGCGGCGACCGGGGAGATGCAGTTGGCGGTCACGCCGTAGCGGCTGCCCTCGAGCGCCGTGGTCAGCGTCAGGTTCGCGATGCCGGCCTTGGCGGCGCCGTAGGCGGCCTGACCGACGTTGCCCGCCAACCCCGTGCCGGAGGTGGTGTTGACGATCCGCCCGGCGACCGGGCGGCCCGCCTTGAACTCGGCCCGCCAGTAGTCGCAGGCGTGCTTGGTCAGGGCGAAGGTGCCCTTGAGGTGGACGCCGATGACGGCGTCCCAGTCCTGCTCGGTGAGCGAGGTGATCGTCGCGTCCCGCAGGATGCCGGCGTTGTTGACGACGGCGTCGAGTCGACCGAACCGCTCGACCGTGTTCGCCACGAGGGAGCGCACCGCCGCCCAGTCGGTGACGTTGCCGGTGTCGCGCACCGCGACCCCGCCCTTGGCCTCGATCTCGGCGACGACGGCGTCGGCGGGCTCCTCCTGCGACGACTCCCCGCGGACTCCGACGCCCAGGTCGTTGACCACGACAGTTGCCCCGTGGGCGGCCAGCTCGAGGCTGTGGCTGCGGCCGATTCCCCGGCCTCCGCCGGTCACGATGACGACGCGTCCCTCCAGGAGACGCTCACCCTGTTGCGACACCCGTCAGCTCCTCTGCCCGGTCAGTCCGCACGGCGACGCTGGCGACTCTAGGGTCTACTTGACATATTCGTCAAACCTTAGTGTCATGAGGCCATATCCCTTGCTCATGCCGCCCCGGTGTGCGCTTGCAGGCCGGGATTTTCCGCCATACTTGACACCCCAGTCGGAGATCGCCCATGCCGAGCGAGATGGACCAGTTCGTCGCCGAGGTCACCGCGTTTCTCGACGCCCACGCCACCCGCCGCGCCCGGGCGGCCGAGGATGTCGCCTGGGGCGAGGGCGAGGACCGGATCACCTACTTCAGCACCGACCCGCCCGAGATCGAGAACGCCAAGGTCGCCGCGGCCAAGGCCTGGCAGCGCACCCGCTACGACAACGGCTTCGGCTGGATCACCGGGCCGACCGAGTTCGGCGGGCGCGGCCTGACCACCCTGCACGACCTCGTCTACGACGGCCTGGAGGCCGCCTACGACGTGCCCGAGACCGGGGTGCTCTCCCTCATCGGCCTCGGCATGATCGGCCCGACGATCCTCGCCCACGGCTCCGACGAGCTCAAGCAGCGCTACCTGCCCCGGCTCTACAGCGGCGAGATCATCGCCTGCCAGCTGTTCAGCGAGCCGGCCGCGGGCAGCGACCTGGCGAGCCTGGAGACGAAGGCCGTGCGCGAGGGCGACGGCTGGGTGCTGGGCGGGCAGAAGGTCTGGACGTCGGTGGCGCACCACGCCGCGATCGGGCTGGCGCTGTGCCGCACCAACCCCGACAACCCCAAGCACAAGGGCATCACCGCGTTCGTCGTCGACATGACCGCCCCCGGGGTGGACGTGCGCCCGCTGCGCCAGATGAGCGGCGGCTCCGAGTTCAACGAGGTCTTCCTCACCGACGTCCACGTCGGTGACGACCACCGCCTCGGCCCCGTCGACGGCGGCTGGGGCGTCGCCCTGACGACCCTGATGAACGAGCGGGCCAGCGTCGGCGGCGAGGGCGCCGGCCCCGTCGGCCGCGTGGTCGCCCTGCCCTTCCTCACCGAGCTGCTGCGCGCCAACGGCCGCCTCGACGACGGCGCCGCCCGCCGCCGCCTCGCCGAGCTGCACGCCGACACGCTCGCCACCGAGTACCTCAACCACCAGATGGTCCGCAGGTTCCGCGCGGGCGAGCAGCCCGGCCCCGAGGCGTCGGTGTCCAAGCTGATGTACGCCCAGAACCTCACCCGGGGCGCCCACTTCGCCGCCGAGATCATCGGCCCGCGCCTGATCGCGGACACCGGCGCGTGGGGCACCTACTCCTGGACCGAGCTGTTGCTGTCCACCCCGGCGCTGCGGATCCTCGGCGGCACCGAGGAGATCATGAAGAACATCCTGGCGGAGCGGGTGCTCGGCCTGCCCAAGGAGCCCGGTATCGACACCAGGTCGCCGTTCCGGGAGCTCCGCCGTTCGGCCGGCGCCACGGAATCGAGGTCCGCATGAGCACCGAGGTCACCACCAGCAGCGAGAACACCACCAGCACCGAGCTGGACGAGCTGCGCTCGGCGGTACGCGACTTCATGTCCGCCAAGGCCGACGAGCGCGCGGTGCGCGCGGCGATCGACTCCGAGCGCGGCTACGACGACAAGGTCTGGGCGCAGATGGCCGAGCAGCTCGGCCTGCAGTCGCTCGCCCTGCCCACCGAGCACGGCGGCGACGGCTACGGCCTGGTCGAGCTCACCGTCGTGCTCGAGGAGATGGGCCGGGCGCTGCTGCCCTCGCCGTTCCTGTCCTCGGTGGTGCTCGCCGGCACCGCGCTGGTCGCCGCGGGCGGCGACGAGGCCGCGCGGATCCTGCCCGGCATCGCCGCCGGCACCACCACCGCCACCCTCGCCCCGCCGTCCGTCGACGGCGGCTGGTCGCTCGGCGGGCGCGGCGCGGGCGACGCTCTCGCCGTCACGGCGAGCGCCGGCACGGCAAGTGCCGACAGCGGTGCCGTCACCCTCGACGGCACCGCGCCGCTCGTGCTCGACGGCGCCGGCGCCGACGTGCTCCTCGTCGTCGCGGGCGGCCCGGCCGGCCCCGGCCTGTACGCCGTCGACGCCGACGCGGCCGGGCTCACCCGCACCCCGCTGCCCGTGCTGGACCTGACCCGCCGCATCGCGAAGGTCACCTTCGCCGCCACTCCCGCCCGCCTGGTCGGCGCGGCCGGCGGCGCCGCGGCGGTCCTCGACCGGGTCCTCGACGTGGCGACGACGGCGCTGGCCGCCGAGCAGGTCGGCGCCGCCCGCGCCTGCCTGGAGGCGTCCACCACCTACGCCAAGGACCGCGTCCAGTTCGGCCGGCAGATCGGCAGCTTCCAGGCCGTCAAGCACAAGGCCGCGGACATGCTCACCCGCGTCCAGGTCGCCGACGCCGCGGCCCGCGAGGCCGCCCGCGCCGTCGACGGCCTCGCCGACGCCCCCGACGCCGGCGTCGCCGCCGCCGTCGCGCACGCCGTCTGCTCCGAGGCGTTCCTCGCGGTGGCCACCGAGAACATCCAGGTCCACGGCGGCATCGGCTTCACCTGGGAGCACGCGGCGCACCTGTACTACCGCCGGGCGAAGGCCTCCCAGCTGCTGTTCGGCGGCCCGGCGGTCTACTACGAGCGACTGCTGGCCAAGGCCGGCGTGTGAGCGCCGCCCCGGACCCGGCCACCGTGCCCGGCGGCGCGGGCACGGCCACCGTCCCAGCCGCCTCGCCGCCGCCGGGTCCGGGGCTTGCCGCACCGGGCCCCGGCCCGGACACCGCGGGCACGGTGCGCACCGCGGCAGGGCTGCGCTTCACCGGCCTGGCGACCACCGTCGGCGACGGCACGCGCGCCACCGTCGAGCGGGTGCCCGACGCCGAGGCCCTCGTCGACCTCGCCACCGGCCAGCGCCTGACCTACCGCGCACTGTGGGACGCGGCCAGCCGGGTCGCCGGCGGCCTCGTCGCCGCGGGCGTCGACCCGGGTGAGCGGGTGGCCGTGCGGCTGCCCAACGGCGCGCCCTGGTGCGCGGCGGTGCTCGGCGCGATCCTCGCCGGCGCCGTGCCCGTCCCCGTCAACACCCGGCTGACCCCGGCCGAGGTCGCCCACATCGTCACCGACTCCGCCGCCACGCTCGTCGTCGACGACCCGGCCGCGCTGCCCGACGGCCCGCCCACCGTCCGGCTCGCCGACGACCCGGAGGCGCTGGCGGCGCTGTTCTACACCTCCGGCACCACCGGCGTGCCCAAGGGCGCGATGCTGTCGCACCGGGCGCTGCTGTCCGCGGCCGAGCAGTGCCGCCGCGCCCTGCACCTCGGCCCGACCGAGGTGACCCGGACGCTGATCGCCGCGCCGCTGTTCCACGTCCTCGCCTTCGGCATGCAGTGGCTGCCCGCCCTGCTCGCCGGCGGCACGGTCGTCATCGCCACCCACTTCGAGACCGGCGCCTGGCTGCGGGCGATCCGCGACGAGCGCATCGACGTGCTCAACGGCGTGCCGGCGATGTACTGGCAGGCGCTGCGCCACCCCGACTTCCCCCGCACCGACGTCTCCCGCGTCCGGCTGGTCAGCTACGGCGCCGCGCCGACCCCGCCGAGCCAGGTCGCGGAGCTGCTCGCCGCCTTCCCCGCGGCCCGCTTCGGCCCCGGTTACGGGCTGACCGAGGCCGCCTGCGTCAGCGGCCTCGACCACGACGACGTCCTCGCCCACGCCGACACGGTCGGCAGCGCGGTCGCCGCCACCGAACTGCGCCTCGACGGCCCCGAGGCCGCCGCCGGCATCGGCCAGCTCCTCGTACGCGGCCCGCAGCTCATGAGCGGCTACTGGCGCCGCCCCGAGGCCACCGCCGAGGCTCTCGTCGACGGTTGGCTGCGCACCGGCGACCTCGCCCGCATCGACGACGCCGGGCGCATCCACCTGCTCGACCGCATCAAGGACATGATCAACCGTGGCGGCGAGAACGTCTACAGCATCGAGGTCGAACGGGTGCTGGCGGCGTTCGGCGGCGTCGGCGAGGTCGCCGTCGTCGGCGTGCCCGACCCGCGCCTGGGCCAGCGGGTCGCCGCGGCGATCGTCCCCCGCCCCGGCGCCGCCGTCGACATCCCCGCTCTGCTCACCCATGCCGCCGGCCGCCTCGCCGACTTCAAGATCCCCCAGTACGTGGCGATCCTGACCGAGCCGCTGCCCCGCAACGCCGCCGGCAAGGTCGACAAGGCCCGCCTGCGCACCGACACCCCCTGGGGCCCCCGCCGCTGAGCGGTGGGCGAGGCTGATCAGCGGGTGGCGACGCTGGGCTGGCTGTCGGTGTGGGTGCGCACGACCGGGGCGACGGCCTCGGCGAAGCGGTGGATGGACTCGGCGACCTGCTCGCGGGGTAGGCCGCCCCAGTCGATCTGGCCGTAGAACCGGTCCAGGCCGAGGGTCTGGTGGGCGTCGAGGATCTTCTCGACGAGCTGGGCCGGTGTACCGATCATGATGGCGTTGCCGCGGCGCATCCCGTCGGCGAACGCCTCCGCGGAGACGACGAAGCCGCGCCCGCCGGGGGTCTTGGGACGCAGGTACTCGTAGTAGTACGGGTGGACGTCGCGGGCGTCCTGCTCGGAGGCCGCCGCGTAGAAGTGGGTCGAGATGCCGACCTTGAGCCGCTCGGCGGGATGGCCCGCCCGCTCGCCGGCCTCCCGGTACAGGTCGACGGCCCGGCGAGCGTGGCTGAGCGGGCCGCCGATGTAGCCGAGCACCATCGGCAGGCCGAGCCGGCCGGCCCGCTCGGCGCTGGTGGGTGACCCGCCGACCCCGACCCACACCGGCAGCGAGCCGGGCTCGGCCCGGGGCGTGATCGGCGCGTCGGTCAGCGGGGGGCGGAAGCGGCCGCGCCACGTCACCCGCTCCCGCTCGCGCAGGGCCAGCAGCAGGCGGAGCTTCTCGTCGAACAACGCGTCGGCGTCGGCGAGGTGCTCGCCGAACATCTCGAACGGCTCGGCGTACGCGCTGCGCCCGGCGATGATCTCGGCGCGGCCGTGGCTGAGCAGGTCGAGGGTGGCGAAGTCCTGGTAGAGCCGCACCGGGTCGAGGATCGGCAGCACGGTCACCGCGCTGGTGAGCCGGATCCGACTGGTCCGGGCGGCGACGGCGGCGAGCACGACCGCCGGCGAGGAGACGGCGAAGTCGAGGGTGTGGTGCTCCCCCAGGGCGAACAGGTCGAGCCCGACCCGCTCGGCGAGCGTCGCGTGACCCACGATCTCGTCCAGCCGCTCACCGTGACCGACCCGCTCCCCCGTCCCGAGCCGGACCTGGCGGTCGCTGAGCGATAGCACCCCGAGTTCGAGCATGTGCGCAGCCTACGGGACAACCGGATAAGGCGCTCCAGATGGTGCGGTACGGTCGGAGCCGTGACGGATGACGGCCAGCGGATCCGCCTCGACGCGCGGCGCAACCGCGACCGGATCGTCGAGGCCGCCCGGGAGTTGTTCACCCGACAGGGGCTGTCGGTGTCGACCAACGAGGTCGCCCGCCACGCCGGCGTCGGCATCGCCACCGTGCTGCGCCGCTTCCCGACCCGCGACGACCTCGTCGGCGCCGTGTTCGGGCCCAAGATGGCCGGCTACCGCGACGCCATGTCCGCCGCCCTGGCCGACCCCGACCCCTGGCACGGGTTCAGCCGGTTCCTCGAGACCGTCTGCGGCATGCAGGTCGCCGACCTCGGCTTCACCGAGGTCCTGACCCGGACCTTCCCCACCGCGCGGGCGCTGGAGTCGCAGCGCGACGAGGTCGCCGCCGACTTCGGCCGGCTCATCGCCAGGGCCCAGGCCGCCGGCCGGCTGCGACCCGACTTCGCCCACCAGGACCTCGTCGTGATCCTCATGGCCAACGCCGGCGTCGTCGCCGCCAGCGGCCCCGCCGCCGAGGCCGCCTCCCGACGCCTGGTCGGCCACCTGCTGCGCTCCTTCGCCGCCGACCCCGACTCCCAGACTCACCTCGCCCTGCCCCCGCCACCGAGCCGCACCGCCATGTACCGCGCGATGCTGCGCCTGCGTTCGGCGCCGCCGAAGCCGGACACCCGCCGCTGACCGGTCAGGCCGGGGCGGGCAGGCGCAGTTCGCGGCCGGGCCAGCGGGAGCGCAGCCAGCGGTCGTGGGAGGCGACGACGATCGCGCCGGGGCCGGGACCCAGCGCGTCCTGCAGCTCGTCGGCGAGGCGCGGCGAGAGGTGGTTGGTGGGCTCGTCGAGCAGCAGCAGGTCGGGCGGGTCCGCGACGAGGATCGCCAGGGCGAGGCGGCGGCGCTGCCCGACGGACAGCTCCCCCACCGGCCGGCCCAGCTCCCGCGGGGCGAGCAGGCCGAGACCGCCCAGCGGCACGGTCTCGGCCCGGCGCTGCCCCACGGCGCGCGCGTAGGTGTCGGCGGCGGTGCGCTCCGGCCGGTCGAACACGCTGTCCTGGGCCAGCAGCCCGACCCGCAGGTGGGCGCGGCGGCGCACCTCACCACCGCCGGCGGCGGCTCCGAGCTGCCCGGCCAGCACGGCGAGCAGCGTCGACTTGCCGGCACCGTTCGGGCCGGTGACGAGAACCCGGTCGGTGGCGGTCAGGTCGAGCCGGTCCAGCGCGAGGCGGCCGGGCACGCGGATGTCGCGCAGCGCCAGCAGCGTCCCGTCCGGCGAGGGGTTCGCCAGCGCCGGGGCGGCGAAGCGCAGCGGCGGCGGGGGGCGGCGGACCTGGTGGCGCTCCAGATCGTCGAGGCGGCGCGCGGCGTTGCGCACCCGCCGGGAGATCTGCTGCTCCACCCGGTTCGTCAGCAGGCCGAAGCTCATCTTGTTGTTGTCCCGCGGCCCGCGGTTCGCGGCGATGGTGCGCGAGGTGGTCGCGACCGCGTGGCGCAGCGCGGCGAGTTCGGACTGCTCGTCGGCGAAGCGCCGCTCCCAGCGGTCCCGCTCGGCCTGCTTCGCCGCCTGGTAGGCGGTGTAGCCGCCGCCGTAGCGGGTCGGGCCGTCGACAGCCGGGTCGAGGTCGATCAGGTCGGTGCAGACGGCGTCGAGGAACGCCCGGTCGTGGCTGGCCGCGACGACGACCCCGGGCAGCGCGCGCACCTGCTCCTCCAGAAAGGCCGCGGCGTCGTCGTCGAGATGGTTCGTCGGCTCGTCGAGCAGCAGCGCGGTGGGCCGGCGCACCAGCAACGCGGCGAGAGCGAGACGGGCCCGCTGCCCGCCGGACAGCGTCGCCAGCGCCCGGCTCGGATCGATCCCACCAAGCCCGAGACCGGCCAGGGTGATCTCGGCGCGCCGGTCGGCGTCCCAGGCCGCATGGTCCTGCGCCCGTTCGAGCCGCACGCCGTACGCGGCGAGCAACGCCGCATGGTCGGGGCCCTCCGGCGGGGTCGCGGCGAGCGCGGTCGTGAGCCGGTCAAGCTCGCCGAGGTCCTCGCGGGCCTCGCGCAGCGCCTCGTCGAGCACGTCGGCGATCGTCGCGGCCGGATCGAACGGCATCTCCTGATGGAGGAAGCCGACGTCCGCCGGCCGCGTGACGGCGCCGCCGTCGGGTTCGTCGACGCCGGCGAGCAGCCGCAGCAGCGTGCTCTTGCCGGCTCCGTTCTCACCGATCAGCCCGACGCGATGCCCCGGCGCCGCGGTGAGCGACACCCCGTCGAGAACACGGCGCCCACCCAGCGAGCGGACGAGGTCGGATGCGGAAAGAGCGGACTGAGCCACGCGAACACCACCGAGAGGATCGCATCTCTCGCCCGCCGGGACGCTGCCTCGGCCGCGGACGCGGGTGGTGTCAGAGCTCCATGATGCGTCCATGGTAACCCTGGCCGGTTCCGCGGAACCGTCGGCGTCGGGGTCTGTCCCGAATCAGGGGTTGAGGAGGGCGTGGATCGAGTCGATGAGGCTGAGTCGGCCGCCGTCGGGGGTGTGGATGGCGGTGGGGGTGATGTGGCGGGTGGCGTGGGCGAGTCTGCTGGCGGGTTCGGGTCCGGGCAGCAGGGGTGGGGCGGCGGTGAGGACCCGGCCGTCGGCGGTGCGGGCGGTGACGGTGCCGTCGGGGGCGCGGTCGAGGCGGATGTCGTCGTCGTGGACGGCCCGATGATGGGCCGAGCAGATCAGCAGTAGCCGGTCGATGTCGGTGTCACCGCCCCGGGTCCATTCGGTGAGGTGGTGGATCTGCAGGAAGCGGGTGTGTCCGCAGCCGGGGTACTGGCAGTGGCCGTGGTCGCGGGCGTAGACGGCGTCACGCAGCCGCTGGCCGGGGTGACGCTGCCGCCGGCCCAGGTGCAGCGGGTTGTTGCCGTCGGGGTCGGTGACCAGGCCGCGCAGGAACCCGTCACAGCCCAGGCGTGCCACGACCTGCCGGGACAGCCCGATCCCCCCGTCGACCTGCGCCCACGCCCCGATCCCGATCCGCGCCATCCCCACCGGCCCCGCGGCGCCACCATCTGCTGCCCTGGCCGGGGTGCTGTCCTCGCCGCCGCTGGCCGTGCCGTCGGGGCTGGCGGTGGTGTCGGGGCTGGCGGTGGTGTCGGGCAGGGTCGTGGTCAGGTGGACGGTCAGGGTGTGCTCGGGGGCCGTCAGCCCGGGTGCCTGCCGGTCGAGGAACCCGTCGGCCAACGCGACGAGCGCCTCGGCGTCCCGCCTACGATCCCGCGCCCGGACCACACTCTCCCCGTCCGCCGGCACCTCACCGGCCTCGGCATCACCGGGGGAGTCGAGGGGGGTGGTGGTGTCGAGGCCGGCCCGGGCCGCGTCCAACGCCGCGATCAGCCGGGCACCGTCGTCCGGGGAAAGCACCGCGCTCACCCGCAGCATCCCGTCGTCGTCGTACTGCCACCCCAGCCGCGGCGCCGACCGGCGGGTCTTCTCCTGCCCGCGGGCCTGCCGGGCGCAACGCACCAGCCGCTCGATCTGCCCGGCGGTGCAGAACCGGGCATGGGTCAACCACGCCTGCTCGGAATGCTCGTCGGCAATCCGGGTCACCGCCCGGACCTTCGCATACGACAGGGTGCCCGCGGCGAACGCGGCCCGGATCGCCGGCAGACGCTCCAACGCATGCCCGGTCGCCACCTGCTCCCGCGCGGTGCGCAGACCGATCCCGCACCGCCACGACAACCAGTGCGCACACGACCCCAGCCCCATCCCCGACCAGCCCTGGCGCCGATCGAACGCCGCCACCGCCAGCAGCCAGGCACACGTCGCCGCCGCGATCCGCCCCGCCCACCGGCAGATCACCTCCTCCACCTCCCCCAACGACGCCGACTCCACATCCACCCCCAGCGCCGAGGAGGCGGCAGGATCGGCGGAAACGGGGAACACAGGAACAGCCATCATGATCACCGGGCCAGGGGTGTCGTCGAACAGGACTCGAACATCGTCCCACCCCCCACCGACAAAAACCCACCAAGATCAACCAGGCGGCAACGCCCACACACCGCCGCGACCGACCCGCACCCCCGCCCCGGACACGGAACCCGGCTTGCAGCACGGCGTCCGGGCATCAGGGCATCAGGGCGTCCGAACATGGAATGCCGCGGAACCCGCACCAGCCGGCGGCAGACCCGCAACGGCGCCTGGAAGCCACGCCGGCGACCAAGCCGGCGGCGTGGCCGGCAACCAAGCCGGCACCCCAAAGACGATCTTGGTGTTCCGCGGAACCGCGTCACGGTCATCGTGCCTGCGCCGCAGGGCGGGCGCGTGATTGCGTCGGTTCCGCTGCGGCTGGCGCTGCGCTCGGGCCTTGTCTGATGCTCGGGCGAGCTCGTCCCGGTCACTGCTGTGGCGTCTCGGTCATCTCCGCCGATCCGGGTCGGGGTCGGCCGGCCGGTGCGAGAGGCCTGCGTGGGAACGGACCATCCGGGTCCTACTTCAGCGCCAAACCGGACGCCGAACCCACCAGAGGAATTCGGGCACGCGGAGATCAGGATGACGCCGGGCGGTCCCAGAGGTGGTGGAGGGCGGCGGCGCGTTCGCGGCGGTCCAGGCCGCGCAGGTCGGCGGTGCCGTGTTCGGTGACGACGACGTCGACGTCGTGGCCGGGGGTGCTCACGGGGGCCGACAGACGCTCGACGAGGGTGGGGCGGCCGCGGTGGGTCGCCGGCATGGCGATGATGGACAGGCCGCCGGGCGAGCGGGCGCCGGCGGCGGCGTAGTCGGCGTGGCCGCCGACGCCGCCGACGGTCGCGCCAGGGAAGCCCTCCACGTTGACCTGGCCCTGCTCGTCAAGCTCGATCGCGGTGTTCACCGCGACGAACGGCAGCCCGCTCGACAGCCGGCCCAGGTCGTGGGTGTGCTCGATGGGATGCAGCAGCCGGCGGCCCGCCGCCCAGGCCAGCAGGCCGGGACCGCCGGCCAGGTAGGTCGTGACCGGGGTGCCGGCGAGCAGGCCGCGGCGGTCGAGGTCGACGACGCCCTCGGGCAGCAGGCCCGAGTCCATGTGCACGGGGGTGCGCAGCGCCTCCAGCACCGCGACGCCGAGCGCCCCCGGCCCGACCTGCAACCGGGCACCGGCGGGGACGAGGGCGGCGACCCGCTCGGCGATCGCCCGGTGCTCGTCGCCGGGGGGGCTGAACTCCAGCGCGATCGGCGGGGTGTCGGTCTCCCCCACCAGGACGAGCCGGTCGGCGGGCAGCGGGGGGCCCGCGTCGCAGTGCGGGGTGGCGTGGGCGACGACGCCGGCGACGCGGGCGCCGGCGGCGATCGCGGCGTGCATCCACGCCACCTCGGTACCGAAGGCGTAGCCGCCGCCGGGAGCCGGCACGACCGTGGCGACCAGCAGGTCCGGGCGCAGCGGACCGTGCAGCAGCGACGGCACCGCCGACAGCCGCACCGGCAGCGCGCGGACCCGCCCGTCGTCCACCGGCCGACGCAGCCCCCAGCCGGACATCACCGCGCGGACGTCGGCGAAGGCGGCGAGGTCGAGCTCCCGGTCGGCGACGGGCAGCCAGCCGAGCAGCAGCCGCACCCCGCCCGCCGCGGCAGCCGCGGCGGCGAGCTCGCCGGACACCGACCGCGGCGCGCCGATCCCGTCGGCCAGCGCCACCCGGCTGCCCGGCTCGACGAGCTCCGCCAGCTTCCCGCTCTCGACACTCATGCCAGCACCGACACTCACGCCATCACCCTCGTCGTCGGGTCAGTCAGCTCAGGTGGACAGGATGGTGACGGCGGCGGTGCCGGGGGCGCCGTAGAGATGGGCGTAGCCAACCCGCGGACTGCCGGCGACCTGGCGGTCCCCGGCGCGGCCGCGAAGCTGGGTGACCAGCTCGTGGATCTGGCGCAGCCCGGAGGCGCCGACCGGCTCACCATTGGCGAGCAGCCCGCCGTCGGTGTTGACCGGCAGCTTCCCGCCGATCTCGGTGGCACCCTCGGCCAGCAGCGTCTCCTGCTCGCCGTCCTTGCAGAAGCCGTTCTCGGCCAGATGGATGATCTCCGAGCCGGCGTCGGTGTCCTGGAGCTGGGCGACGTCGACGTCCTCGGGGCCGATGCCGGCCTGCTCGTAGGCGGCCTGGGAGGCGAAGACGGTGGGGCTCGGGGCCGTCTCCAGCGGCAGCGACGGGCTGAGCAGCTCGAAGGCGCCCTCGCGGCGGGAGAACAGGGTGCTGGCGCGCAGGTAGATCGGCTTGTCGGTGTACTTCGACGCCAGGTCCGCGCGGGCGAGCACGACCGCGGCGGCGCCCTCGTCCGGCGAGCAGTACATGTACTGGGTCAGCGGGTAGTTCAGGTACTGCGACTCGAGGATCTGCTCGGCGGTCATCGGGGTGCGCCGCCATGCCCGCGGGTTCGCCGCGCCGTTGCGGAACGCCTTCGCCGCCGCCCGGGCCAGCGTGATCGGGGTGATACCGAAGTCGTGCATGTAGCGGTTGATCTTCATGCCGAAGAAGTGCGTGGTGAGGAACAGGCCGGCCTCGCCGTACCAGCCGGGCAGGCCGGAGACCGACGGGTGGTCGGAGAACGCGCCGCGGGGGTGCTTGTCCAGGCCGATGGCGATCGCGATGTCGGCGTCGCCGAGGCGGATGGAGTGCGCCGCCATCGCCAGCGAGGTCGCGCCCGTCGCGCAGCCGGTGAACACCGCCCGGCCCGGCACGCCGGTCAGGCCCAGCAGGCCGACGATCGCCTCGGGGTTCTTGACCTCCATGCTGCCCGCGTAGAGCGCCTGGATGGCCGACCACTCGACCCCGGCGTCGGCGAGGGCCTCGATGACGGCGTCCTCGCCCATCTCCAGCGCCGACTTGCCGGGGTAGCGCCCGAACGGGTGCAGGCCCGTGCCGATGATCGCAACGTCACTCGGAGCCATCGCCGTGTCCCTCCTCGGCCCCGACCGGGGCGAACGCGTAGATCAAGGTCTGGTTGCCGTCGGCGTCGGTGCCGAACGGGACGATGCGCAGTTCCATCTCCTGGCCGATGTGCAGCTTGTCGGGGTCGGCCTCGGTGAGCCGGGCCTCGACCCGCAGCGCGCCGGGCAGCTCGACGTAGCCGACCGCGAACGGCTCGAACGTCTTCGGCGTGTCGTCGCCGGTGTAGGGCGGGGACGGCGGGCGGAACCGCTGGCCCGTGAACGTCCAGAGCGTGCCGCGGCGCGGCAGCTCCACCCGCTCCAGCTCCTCGTTGACGCCCCCGACCAGCTTGTGGCTGCGGTACGGGAAGACGACCTTGCCGTCCGACGACCGGCCGCCGATCAGGGCGGGTTCCTCCGCCGGCCAGGTGAACAGATCTTCGGCCAGGGGTACCTGCTGTGCCATTCCCACTCTCCTTCGAGCCTTCGAGCCTGTGCGCGGTCGAGCCTGTGCGCGGGTGGAGCGGTCGAGCGGTCGAGCGGTCAGACGGAGGCGCCGGTGACCAGCGCCCACAGCGGTTCGTCCGAACCGGTGGCGACCACCTCGTCGCCGAGCAGCCGCTCCCAGCGCCGCTGCGTGCCCTCGTCGTCGCGCCACGACCACAGCCGACGGGTCACCAGGTGCAGCGGGTACTCCTGGGTGATGCCGATCGCGCCGTGCAGCTGGTGGGTGTCCGTCGCCACCGTCCCGGCGCTGCGGGCCGCCACCGCGCGGGCCGCCGCCGCGGTGCCGCGCCCCGGGCGGGTCACGGCGACGCTGAGCGCCGCGTCGAGCAGGTCGCGCTCGACGGCCAGGCCGGCGACGAGCTGGCGCACCGCGGGCAGCGCCGACAGCGGCCGGCCGAACTGCTGGCGGGTGGTGACGTGGTCCTTGGTCAGCGTGCAGGCCCGCTCGACGGCGCCGGAGATCGCCGCGGCACGCAGCACCGCGACGCGGTCGAGCACGTCCCCGGCGAGCCCCGCGGAGGCCGCGGCGACGCGGTCGGCGGGCACCCGCAGGCCGTCGAGGCGCAGCGTCCCCGACGGCTCGTCGGCCAGGTCACGCTCGGGCGGGGTGGCGCTCGCCGCGGCGTCGAGGATGGCGACGACGGTGGCGTCGGCCTGCTCGACGACGAGCACGACCGTGGGCACCTCGGACAGCCAGCGAACGCGCGCGACGGTGCCGTCAAAGATCCAGTCGCCCGCGTCGCCGCCGTCGGCGCCGTCGCGGCGGGCCTCGACGGAGCCGGCGGGAGCCAGCGCCACCGCGGCGCGCTCGGCGGTCGCGGCGACGGGCAGGCCGGCGCCGGCCAGCGCCCAGGCGGCCAGGCCGGTCTCGATCAGGGGGACGGCGACGGCGTGGCGCCCGACGCCCGCGGCGAGCTCGGCGACCGCGGCGAGATCCCCGCCGGCGCCGCCGTCGTCCTCGGCGACGCCGACGACCGGCCAGCCGAGTTCGGTCAGCAGCGCCCACAGCGCGCCGGGGGCGGTGTCGGTGTTCGCCCCGAGCACGTCGTCGACGACGGGGCGCAGATCGGCATCGAAGATCATCGTGGCAGCTCCGCCCGGCTGATGACGGTGTACAGGACTTCCGACGAGCCGCCGCGGATCGACGCACCGGGCACGACGGCCAGGCCGTCGACGAGCAGCCGGTGAGCCTCGGTGTCGCCCTCGCAGACGTCGAGGACGTACCGGGCGGTCTCCACGACGTCCTTCTCGAACCGGGTGCCGGCGAGCTTGAGGCCCGCGGCCAGGCGCACCGGCGCCTCGCCCTGGTCGAGGGCGCCGGCGAGCTGCAGGCCGAGCTGGCGCAACGCGGTCAGGCGCGCGGCCAGCTCGCCGAGGCGCTCGGTGGCGGCCCGGTCGGGATGGCGCGCGACGGTGCGGATCATCGCGGCGAGCACGGGGTAGGTGCTCAGGTAGCGCTCCACCCCGCCGCGCTCGAAGGCGAGCTGCTCGGTGACCTGCTTCCAGCCGGCGCCGACCGTGCCGAGCACGCGGTCGTCGGGCACGTGCACGTCGTCGAGGATCACCTCGTTGAAGTGGTGCTCCCCGACGAGGTCGAGGATGGGCCGCACGGTGATGCCGGGGGTGTCGGCGTCGACGAGGAACTCGGTCAGGCCCTCGTGCTTGGAGGCCCCCTCGCCGGTGCGGGCGAGGATGTACAGGTGGGTGGCGTGGTGCGCCGAGGTGGTCCACACCTTCGCCCCGGTGATCGACCAGCCGCCGTCGATCGCCGTCGCCCGGGTACGCACGGCGGCGAGGTCCGAGCCGGCCTCGGTCTCGGACAGGCCCAGACCGACGACGACCTCGCCACGGCAGATCTTCGGCAGGATCTCGGCGCGCTGGCCCTCGGTGCCGACCCGAAGGATCGTCGGGCCGATCTGGCGGTCGGCCGTCCAGTGCGCGGTGACCGGAGCACCGGCGCGCAGCAGCTCCTCGGTGACGACGAACCGCTCGGTGTTCGACCGCCCGCCGCCGCCGTACTCGGTCGGATAGGTCATGCCGATCCAGCCGCGGCGGCCGAGCTCGCGGGTGAAGTCGGGGTCGTAGCCGCGCAGCCAGCTGTCGTTGCGCGCCACGATGCCGGCCTCGGCGACGAACGCGCGGACCTCCCGGCGCAGCTTGTCGTGGGGGTCGGCCATCAGCCGACCTCGTCGCGGGCGACGATCATGAGGTTTCCTCCGAGTGCGCAGCCGCCGCGGGACGCCGCTCGCACCGATGTCGGCGGGATGCTTCGCACCGCGGCCCGGGGGGTGCGATCCAGCCCGCACATCGTAGTTGACGATTTCGTCAGAAGTAAACCGCCGCGCCGGCCGCCGGGCCGGCGCGGACCGAGGCCGGCACGTCACCGGGCGAGCAGCCGGCGAGCCGCCCGGCGGCCGTCGACCGTCGGCTTGTCCGGGAATGCCGTTCCCCGTAGGGTGCATTCATTCTGGGAAGTCCCGCAGGCCGGGAGAACGCGGAGGTCGGGGCAGTGAAACTGCACGGTTTGGATTTGGCGCTGACCGGATGGTTCCAGGTGGCGTGGTCGGTCGACGTCGGCCCGGAACAGGTCGTCCCGCTGCGGTACTTCGGCCGGGACCTCGTCGCCTACCGCGGTCGCGACGGCGTGGTCCGTGTCCACGACCGGTACTGCCGGCATCTCGGCGCGAGCCTGGCCCACGGCGGCTGCGTCGTCGACGACGGCATCCGCTGCCCGTTCCACGGCTGGGTCTGGAGCCCGGAGGGTCGCAACGTGTCGATCCCCTACCAGGAGCGGCCCAACCGCGGCCCGAAGCTGGGAACCTGGACGGTGGCCGAACGCAACGAGACGATCTACGTCTGGCACGACGCCGCCGGCCGGGAGCCGCTGTGGGAGGTCCCCGACGCACTCGGCGACGCGCCACACGCGGCGAGCCGGCGTTTCCACCCGGCCGGCGTGGAGGGCCGCCAGCACTTCCGCGACCTGCGCGCCCACCCGCAGATGGTGCTGGAGAACGTCGTCGACCCGCACCACTTCCAGTTCGTCCACCACACCTCGCGCAGCCCGGTGGTGCTCGAAGAACGCGTGGAGGGGCCGCAGTGGTGGTCGCGGGTCGGCTTCGGGCGCGGCTGGGCGGAGCACGCCCTCGACGCCGCGGGAAGGCTGCGCACCGACAGCGCGAACACGATCGAGATCCTCTGGTCCGGCCCCGGCGTCAGCGTCAACGTCGAGCACATGGGCGAGGGCGTCCGGGTCATCTCGATCAACACCACGCCGGTCGAGGACGGCCGCACGGAGATCTTCGCGACCTACTGGATCGACGAGCTCGACGGCGACCTCGCCGACGGAACCTACGAACGGCGCATGGCCGACGCCAAGCTGGCGCTACCTGACGACATCGTCATCTGGACCAACCAGACCTTCCTCGACGCGCCGGCGCTGGCGACCGAGGAGGCCCGCGGTTTCCGCGCGCTGCGCAGCTGGTCCGCGCAGTTCTACCCGGACGCGGCGGTCGGCCCCGAGGCCCGCAGGACCGCCGCCGCGCCACAGGACGCTGCAGGAGCTGCGAGCCGCTAGAGCTGCAGCAGGGACTTGAGGTTGTCCGAGAGGATCAGCTTGCGGTCCTCCTCGGAGAGCACGGCGGCGTCGCGGACGAAGGCACCCGGAGTCGGCAGGCCCTCCGGGTGCGGCCAGTCCGACCCGAAGATGATGTGCCCGATGCCGAGGGCGTCGGAGAGCGCGAGCAGGTCGTCCTCGTAGAACGGCGCGACCCAGACGTGCTCGCGGAAGCTCTCCACCGGGTCGACGGCGAACTTCTGCGGGATCTTGCCGTAGGCGCTGCGGATCCGGCGGACGAGGTCGAGCACCCAGGTGGAACCGGCCTCGATGGTGGCGACCTTCAGCGCCGGGTGCCGCTCGAACACGCCGTGGCCGACCAGCGCCGCGATGGTGTCCTGGATGGGCCGCTCGACGTGCAGCTGCATGATCTCGGGCAGCGGCGTGGTGCGCAGGCCCTCGAAGGCGCCCTCGCCCCACTTCTCGGCGACCCACTCGTAGCCGGCCTCACCGGTGTGGTATGACACGACGATGCCGGCCTCGGCCGCGGTCGCCCAGAACCGGTCGAAGATCGGGTTGCCCGGGGAGCGGGTGATCGCGCCGGCGCGGACGGGGCCCGGCACCAGCACGACGATGCGGGCGCCGGCGTCACGCACCCGCTCCAGCTCCTTGACGGCCAGGTCGGGGTCGGCCAGCGACAGCACCGGCGTCGAGATGATGCGGTCCTGGTACGAGTAGCCCCACTCGTCCTCGATCCACCGGTTGAACGCCTCGACGATGGCGTGCAGCGCGTCGGGCTTGTCGGTGAGCAGCCCCTCGACGGCGACCCCGACCGTCGGCAGCATGATCGTCGCGGCGACGCCCTGTTCGTCGAGCTTGGCGATGCGCGCGTCGCGGTCGGTGTACTCGGGCTGGCTCTCCTGCAGCCTGCCGACGAACGACGCCAGCTCCCGGCCCTCGGTGTTGTTGCTGCGGAAGTACTGCTCGAACACGCCGGGGGCGGCGACGGTCGGGAACGTCGGGTCCGGGTTGGTGGTGTAGAGCCTGTTGTTGATCACCATCCGGGTCCGGCCGTCCGGCGTCTGCAGAATCTTGATCAGCCGCTTGTACTCGGGCGCCAGGTGACGGGTGAGCGCGTCGGCCGTCTCGTAGTAGTGCTGGTCGGCGTCGTAGAGCGGGTAGCCCAGCGACGGGAGCACGGCCGCGTCGCCGGGGGCTGCCAGGGTGGTCATGGACTCTCCTCGTTGTCGAGCGTGCGGGACGTGAGCGGCAGTTCTTCAGAGCGGGGCAGACGCGAGGGCCTTGCCGAACAGCTCGATCTCGGCCAGGCAGTCGTCGATGCTGCGGGCGTGCGACTCGACCGACAGGTGCGTGACGCCCGCGGCCTCGTACCCGGGGGCGGCGGCCGCGAGCGCCTCGGCGGCGCGCGCCGGATCCCGGCTGACCTGCGGGGTGAAACAGACGTCGAAGGTGGACGGGCGGCCCGCCGCCACGCGCAGTTCACGCAGGGTGGCGATCCGCTCGCCGATCTCGTCGGCGGCCAGGCTCGGCGTGGTGGTGATCTCCGCCATCTGCGCGGGCTGCTCGAAGGGCAGCCAGCCGTCGGCGACCTCGGCGACCCGGCGCATCGCCGCCCGGCTGTTGCCGCCGATCCAGATCGGCGGGCCGGGGCGCTGCGCCGGGCGGGGCAGCATGACGTGGCCCGACGCCGGGAAGTACGGGTCGTCGTCGCGCTCGACGACCTCGCCCGTCCAGGCGGCGTGCATCGCGGCGATGGCCGCGTCGAACCGGCCGCCGCGGCCGTCGAACTGCGCGCCGAGCACGTCGAACTCGGGCTTCTGGTACCCGGCGCCCATGCCCACGATCAGCCGGCCGCCGGAGAGCAGGTCGAGGCTGGCCGTGGACTTCGCCGTCAGGTACGGGTTGCGGTAGCCGGCGACCAGGATGAACGTCAACAGGCGCACGCGCCGGGTGACCGCCGCCATGAACGCCAACGAGACGAACGGGTCGAAGGAGTGGTGGCCGCCACCGTCGATCCACGCGCTGGACGGGAAGGGGTGGTCCGTCGTGGAGACGATGTCGAAACCGCTCTCCTCGGCGGCGACCGCCACGTCGGCGAGGTCACGCTCGCCGATCCACCGCTCCCAGTGCTTCACCGCACGGGTCGGAAACTGGTAGTTGAACTCCACGGCGTCAGACCGCGACCGGGGACCGGTCACCGGCGGGGTCGCGCACCGGCAGGCCGAGTAGCCGCCGCGCGTTGTCACCCATGAAGTCGCGGGTCCGCTTCTCGTCCATGCCCTCGGCGTAGGCGTAGTAGCCGCGCGGCTCGGCGAGGCCCTCCGGGTGCGGGAAGTCGGAGCCGAACAGCACCCGGTCCCAGCCGACCGTGGAGATCACGTCGGCCACGGAGCCCTCCCAGAACGGGCTGACCCACACGTTGCGGCGGAACACCTCCAGCGGGTGCTCGGGGAACGCCTGCGGCATCTTGTTGTAGGCGGCCTGCAGGTCGTCGAACAGCGGGTGGATCCAGGCGCTGCCGTTCTCGATGCTGGCGATGCGCAGCTTCGGGAACCGGGTGAGCGTGCCGTGGCAGATCAGGCTGGTGAGCATGTCGGCGATCTCGCGGTGGCCGAGCGTCACCCAGCGGAAGGCGCTCATCTCGGTGAAGTCGTTGGAGTCCGGCGGCTCCCACCGGTTGATGTAGTCGTCCAGCGGCGGCTGGCTGGAGTGCAGCACCACCGGGATGCCGGCGCGCTCGACGTCGGCCCAGAACGGGTCGAACTCCGGCAGCGCCGGGGAGCGCCAGCCCCGCAGGCCCTTGACCGGCGCCGGCTTGATCAGGACGACCTTCGCCCCGTTCTCCAGGACGTAGTCGAGCTCGCGGCGGGCGTCGTCGACCAGGGCGCAGCTGATGACCGGCGTCATGAACAGCCGGTCGGCGTGGGTGTAGCCCCAGGTGTCGAGCATCCATCGGTTGAGCGCGTGGATCATCGCGACGACGAGCTCGGGATCCTCGGCGGCGGAGTGCTCGACCAGGTTCGCCAGCGTCGGGTAGACCAGCGCCTCGTCGACGCCCTGGGCGTCCATCTCCACCAGGCGGGGGGCGGGCTCGCGGAACGACGGGCGGGACTCGATGGCCCGCCCGGTCATCTCCCGCAGCGACTGGCCCTCGCGGTTCTGGCCGGAGAAGAACTTCTCCCAGGCACCGGGCGCCGCCACCCGGTCGAAGGTCGGGTTCGGGATGTAGTCGGTGATCTTGCCTCTGATCGCGATCCTGGTCGCCCGGCCGACCTGCACAAACTGCACCGCGCGCCGGTAGCGCTCCGGCAGGTGCCGGGTGAGCGCGTCCGGGGTCTCGTACATGTGCTGGTCGGCGTCGAAGATCGGCGCGTCGGTGAACTGCGTCACGGCTGCTGCTCCTCGCTGCCCGGGGGAACTCGCCGTCGGCGTCAGGTGCCGTCGACCGTGGGCGACCGGGCTTTCGCCACCTCGGTGCTGTCTCGCGTACTGCTGCGCGAGGCCACACTAAGCCGACTTGACGAAACTGTCAACTTTGTCAGAACGTAGCTGACACGGACATGTGGGACCCCGCCGGGTCACTTCGGCCGATGGCAGGCACCGGCGTCGACAGGTCCGTCAGGCCCGGCCCCGGCATGCCCCTCCTAGACTTGGGAGAATCATGGATGAGCCCCCTGCCGTCGATGCGATGGACGCGACGGACGCGACGGACGCGGTCAAGGCGGTTGACGCGGTCAAGGCGGCTCCCAGGGCCATGGGCCACCGCGCGGCCCGCACCCGCGGGCTCATCCTCGACGCGTCCCGCCGGCTGTTCCTGGAGCGCGGCTACGCGGGCACCCGGGTCAACAACATCACCGACGCCTGCGGCATCTCCCGCGCCGGCTTCTACACGTACTTCCGGGACAAGCGGGAAATCTTCGACACCCTGGGCGAGGCCACCTACCACGAGATCCTGCAGGTCATGGCGCGGTGGGAGACCATGGCACGCCCCTGCACCCAGGCGGACGTCGCGGCCTGGGTGTGGGAGTACTTCGCGTTCATGGACCGCCACGGCGCGTTCATCCTGTCCGCCCAGTCCGGCCCCGGCGATCTGGCCGTCGGCAGCGCGCGTAACAAGATGGAGCTGCGCGTGGTCTGGCTGCTCGGGGTGCACCTGCGGGGCCGTCAGCGCACGCCGACCGACGCCCCCGAGGCGCTGGGCCTGGCCGTCCAGTCGATGATGGACCGCGCCTGGTACCACTGCCACGGCCAGCACCTGCCGGTCGACGACACCGACGTCGTCGCCACCATCGCCGGCTTCATCATGGCGGTCCTGACCGCCTGACGCTGACGCCGGCCCTACCGCCTGATGCCGGCCCTGCGCGCGGTGCCGGTCAGGACTCGCGCGGCTCGAAGCGGGCGCGCAGCTGGGCCTTGGCGACCTTGCCGAGCCCGGTGCGCGGCATGAGATCGATCAGCTCGAGCTGCTCGGGCAGCTTCTGGCGCATCAGCCCGGCCTCGCGCAGCCACGCCGACAGCTCCGACAGCGACGGGACCGGCCGCCCGGGTCGGGCGACGACGACGGCGCACACGCGCTCGCCGCGATCGGGGTCCGGCAGGCCGATCACGGCGACCTCGGCCACGTCGGGGTGGCGGCCGAGCAGCGCCTCGATCTCCTGGGGGGCGATGTTCTCGCCCTTGCGGATGATGAGGTCCTTGAGCCGACCGACGATCTCGATGTGGCCGGAGGGGAGCAACCGGCCGAGGTCGCCGGTGCGGAACCAGCCGTCGGCGGTGAACGCCGCCCGGGTCGCCTCCGGGTCGGTGTAGCCGTGGCACACGCCGTGGCCGGCGACCTGCACCTCGCCGACGGCGCCCGGCGCGAGCGGCGCACCGCCCTCGTCGACGAAGCGCAGCCGGTTGACCGGCACCGGCCGGCCGTCGGTGGCGGCCAGCACGTCGGGCGGGTCGGCGATGGCGGCCACCGCCACCATCGGCACCTCCGTCATCCCGTAGTCGTGTGCGAGCACCGCGCCGAGCACCCGGTCCACCTCGCCGACCAGGTGCGGCGGGCAGGGGGCGCCGCCGCCCTTGAGGCTGCGCAGCGTCGGGATCAGCGGCTCCCCCGGGCGGGCGGCGGCGAGGTCGAGCAGCGCGGTGTAGAACGGCGTGCTGCCGCCGGTGGCGGTGACGTCATGGCGGCGGAAGAGCTCCACGGCCTGGTCGGGCACGAACGCCTCGAGCAGCAGGATCGGGAAGCCGGCGGCGAGCGCGGCGATGAGGTACTGGATCCCGCCGACGTGCGCCACCGGGAAGCCGACCGCGCCGACCTCCCCCGCGGCCCGGCCGAGACCGCTCACGCCGGCGAAACAGACCGCGGTCGCCAGCAGCGTGCCGTCGCTGTGCCGCGCCCCCTTCGGGATGCCGGTGGACCCGGAGGTGAAGTAGATCCAGCGCACCTCGTCCGGGAGGTGGTCCGCCCGGTGGTCCGCCCGCTGGTCCGCCCGCTGGTCCGGACGGGGGTCCTGGCCCGCGACCGCGCCGGGCGGGTCGGCCTCCGGCGCGTCGTGGCCGATCTCCAGCAGTCGGGGCGCGGGCCCGCCGGCGGCGGCGACCGCCTGGGCGATCGCCGTGAAGTCGGTGCCCCGCCACGTCCCCGGCACCAGGAAGACCTCCGCGTCGACGGCGGCGAGCGCGGCGCCCACCTCCCGCTCGCGGTAGATCGGGATGACCGGCGCCTGCAGGGCCCCGAGCCGGCGCAGCGCGATCATCACCAGCAGGGTGCTGATCCGCGTGGGGAGCTGCCAGGCCACCCGGGTGCCGGCCGTGACGCCCTCGCCCGCCAGGGCCGCCGCGACCCGGTCGACCTTCGCGTCGAACTCGGCGAAGGTCAGCCGGGCGTCGTGCTCGTCGACGAGCATCAGTGCGTCGGGGGTCGCCTGCGCGCGGCGGGCGACCAGCCCGTCGACCGTGGGAGCCGTCAGCAGCCACGGCCACTGCTCGGCGGCCTGCGCCAGGGCCACCGCCTCGGTCGCGGCCAGACCGCCCGCCGCGGACTGCTCGCTCGACACGGACGTCATGACGCGCCTCCTGAGACTCCGGCGTCCGGCGAGCAGACCACCGCGCCTCCGGCGGCGCGGCGGGGGTCCATGATCGACGGCTCCGCGGGTGACGGCTCCGCGGGTGACGGCGGCTCCGTGATTGACGGCAGTGTCGGACGGGTGCTCTCCTTGACCAGGGCAACCACATCAAAGAGTTGAATCCTTTGTCAACATGGCGCGGGCTGCCGCACCCAGCGAAGGAGACCTCGGATGAACCGACCCGCCACTGCGAGCACGGCCGGCACTCCGAGCACGGCCGCGGGTCCGCTCGCCGGGCTGCGGGTGCTCGACGCCGCCTCCCTGTACGCCGCCCCCCTGCTCGCGAGCCTGCTCGCCGACCAGGGCGCGGACGTGGTCAAGCTGGAGCCCCCCGGCGGGGACGCCTACCGGGCGACCGCGTTCTGGCCGCTGGTCGCGCGGGGCAAGCGGTCGGTCGTCCTCGACCCGGCCGACGCGGGCGGGCGGGCGGCGCTGCGCGGCCTGGTCGCCGCCGCCGACGTCGTCGTCGTCAACGAGCCGGCGGCGCGGCTGGCCGCCCGCGGCCTGGATCCCGCCACGATGCTCGCCGTCAACCCCCGCCTCGTCGTGGCGCACGTGAGCGGGTACGGCGCCGACGGCCCCGCCGCGGGACGGCCGGGCAACGGGACGATGGGCGAGGCGTTCGCGGGCCTGACGCACATGACCGGCGATGCGGACGGGCCGCCGATGCTGCCCTCGGTCCCGCTCGGCGACGCGGTGATGGCCTACGCGGGCGCCTTCGGGGTCGCCGCCGCCTGCCACGACGTGCGGGTCAACGGCGGGCCCGGCCGGGTCGTCGACGTCAACCCGGTGGAGGCGATGCTGCACGTCGTCGGCCCGACGCTGGTCACGGCGGCGGCGGGGGTCGGGGCCGGGGCCGCCCCGCCCGGGCGCCTCGGCGGCGGGCTCGCGGGCTCGGCGCTGCGCGACGTGTACGCCTGCGCCGACGGCGGCTGGCTCGCGGTGAGCGTCTCCACCCCCCGCCAGCTGCGCGACCTCGCCGCGATCGTCGGCGCGCCGGCCGGGACGGTCGGCGGGGAGCTCGGCGCCGCGGTGCGGGCGTGGGCGGGCGGGCTCGACCGCGCCGAGGCCGTGGACCGCCTCGCCGCCGCGCGGCTGCCCGGGGCGCCGGTCAACACCGCCCACGACGTGGTGACGGACCCGCACCTGCGCCACCGGGGAGCCCTGCGCACGCTGCGCACCCCGGAGGGCGCGACCGTCACCGTGCCGGCGCCGTCCCCCCGCGCCGCCCACGAGCCGGCCACGGGCGACCCGGCCACGAGCGCCACCCCCCTCGCCGGTGTGCTGCCCACGGTCGGGCAGCACACCGGCGAGGTCCTGCGTGCATGGGCTGCGTCAGCCCACGAACCGGCGGCTCACGAACCGGCGGCTCAGGAACCGGCGGCGTCGGCGAAGTAGTACCGGGCCAGCAGTTCGACGACGCAGCCGGGCTTGGCGGAGCCGTCGACGTCGATCGTCACCCGGTTGGTGACCTGGACGGCGCCGTCGTCGAGCTTGCGCAGGTCGATGAGGGTCGCGCGGGCGCGGATGCGCGCGCCGGCCCGCACCGGCGACGGGAAGCGCACCCGGTCCAGGCCGTAGTTGATGCCCATCCGGATGCCCTCGATGGTGCGCAGCTTGTTCATGAAGTACGGCACCAGCGAGGCGGTGAGGAAACCGTGGGCGATCGTCGCCCCGTACGGGCCGCCGGCTGCCCGCTCGGGATCGACGTGGATCCACTGGTGGTCCTCGGTGGCGTCCGCGAACAGGTCGATCCGCGACTGCTCCACGGTGAGCCAGTCGGTGGGGCCGATCTCGGTGCCGAGCGCGGCCTCCAGGTCGGCCGCGCTGCGGTAGATCTCCATCTGGGCGTTCTCCCTGTCCGTCGGGCTCAGCGGGTGCTGAGCAGCATCGCGCCGCCGACCGGGCCGCCGCCCACGCCCACGACCGCGACCTCGGGGCTGTTGCGCGCCTGCCGCTCGCCGCCCTCGCCCCAGAGCTGGACGCACGCCTCGTGCAGGAAGCCCATGCCGTGCAGCCGGCCGCCGGACAGCTGCCCGCCGGAGGTGTTCAGCGGCAGCGGGCCGTCCAGGGCGATGCGCTCGCCGCCCTCGATGAACGGCCCGACCTTGCCGTGCTCGGCGAAGCCCAGCGCCTCCAGCCACATGACGGTCAGGAAGCTGAACCCGTCGTAGAGCTGGGCGTGGTTGACGTCGGAGGCACGCAGCTTGGTGTGCTCCCACAGGGTGGCGGCCACGTCGTGCGCCGCCATGGTGGTGATGTCGACGCGCTGGTCCCAGGTGGCCCGCTCGAACATCCCGGTGCCGACCGACTCCACCGTCAGCGGGTGGCGCGGCAGCCCGGCCGCGGCGTCGCGCCGCGAGATGATGACCGCGGTCGCCCCGTCGCAGGGCACGTCGCAGTCGAACAGGCACAGCGGCTCGGAGATCATCCGGGCGCCCAGGTAGTCGTCGAGGGTGAGCGGGTCGCGGTAGATCGCGTCGGGGTTGAGCCCGGCGTTGGCGCGGGCGTTGAGCGGGATGGCGGAGAGCTGCTCGCGGGTGAGCCCGAAGTCGTGCATGTAGCGCTGCGCGGGCATGGACAGCCAGTTCGCCGCGGACAGCGCGCCGAAGGGGCCGGTGTACTCCAGGTGCCCGGACAGGGCCCCGCCGCCGAACAGCACCGACGCCCGGCCGGCGCCGGCCTGCGCGGTCGATTCCCAGACCGAGCGGTAGACGACGACGTGGTTGGCCAACCCCAGGGTGACGGCCATGCACGCCTCGATCGCCGGGCCGATCTGCCCGGCGGTCTCCGTCGAGGACAGGTACCAGCGGCTGCGCAGGCCGAGGGCGTTGCGGACCTCGGTGATCGTGGCCCCGGAGAAACCCAGGTCCGGCACGCCGGGCCCGGGGTAGCTGGCGATGCCGTCGATGTCGTCGACCGACAGGCCCGCGTCGGCGATCGCGCGGGTCACCGCCTCGATGGTCAGGTCCAGCCCGGTGCGCCCGAGGCGCCGGCCGACCTGGGACTTGCCGGCCCCGGTGACGACGGCCTTGCCGTCGAACGGCCCGCCGCTCATCGCGCACCCCCGACCGTTGCCGTGGCCGGCCGGAACAGCGGCAGCCACACCGGCGCGTCATCCGGACCGGGCTCGGCCGGCCACTGTTCGAAGAACACCTCTACCTCCAGGCCCACGCGCACCTCGTCGAGCGGGATGTCGACGATGTTGGTGATGAGGCGGACGTCCGGCTCGTCGGCGAGCTCCACCATCGCCACCACGTACGGCGGCGGGTAGCCGGGGATCCACGGCTGGCGGTTGATCGTGTAGGTGGCCACCGTCGCCCGGCCGGAGACCGGCTCCGGGCCGACGTCGGTGCTGCGGCAGCGCCAGCACACCGGGCCCGGCGGGTGGAAGAAATGTCCGCAGCCCCGACAGTGGCTGATCAGCAGCTTGCCGTCGCGCCCACCGGTCCAGAACGCCGCCGACTCGGCGGTCGGCTGCGGCAGCAGCCGCCGCTCGGGCCTCGCGTACGCCTGGGAACTCGCTGGTGCCGGGGAACTTGTGTCCGTCACGCCGCCTCCTCCCGCGACCCCGCGTGCCGTCGCGGTCGACGGCACCGGCCGGGCCGCGCGCTCGTCGGACGGCGCCCTCGGAGCCGCCGTCCGCAGGTCCCACAGTGGACCTCGGGGGCGGCTGACGCCGCCACCAGGAGCACCCTAGGAGAACTTGACATTTCCGTCAAACAACGGTCTCATGGCCGGGGTGGCGCACCACCGGTGGCGTTGCCAGGCAGGGCAGCGGGCAGTTGACGGGAGATTCACCCCCGGCGGACGAAGGCCGGCCGGAGGCGGCCCGGACGCCCGCCGCGGCCCGGCCGGTCGCGCGGCGGGCGGGGCACGGCACGCCGCGGGCCCACCGCCGACCTACCGACCTCGCCGACCGACCTCGCCGACGTACCGGCCCGCCGATCTTTCAGACCTATCGCAGGCGCACAGCAGGACCGACAGGAGAACTGATGGACAACCCGTTCGCGCCGGAGCTGCTCATCGAGGAGAGGGGTCCAGTCCGCCTCGTCACCCTGAACCGGCCGGAGGCGCTCAACGCGACGAACGAGGCGCTGCACCACGCCCTGGTCAGGGTGTGGCGGCATCTGGCGGAGGACCCGGACGCGCGCGCGGTCGTGCTGACCGGGGCGGGCCGGGCGTTCAGCGCCGGCGGCGACTTCCAGCACTTCGTCGAGCTGTGGGACGACCGTGAGCTGCGCCGCGCCGAGATCGACGGCGCCCGGCGGCTGCTCAACGAGATGGTCGACTTCCCGCTGCCGGTGGTGGCCGCGGTCAACGGCGCCGCGGTGGGTCTGGGCTGCAACCTGGCGGTGTGCAGCGACATCGTGCTGCTCGCCGAGAGCGCGTTCATCTCCGACCCGCACGTGGGCGTCGGGCTGACCGCGGCCGACGGCGGCGCGCCGACCTGGCCGCTGCTGATGGGCATGCTGCGTGCCAAGGAGTACCTGCTGACCTCCGAGCGCATCCCCGCCCACCAGGCCGTCTCGCTGGGCCTGGCCAACCGGGTGGTGCCCGACGCGGAGCTGCTCGACGAGGCGCTGAAGGTCGCGGACAAGCTCGCCGCCCAGCCGCCGCAGGCCGTGCAGAGCACCAAGCGGGCGCTGAACATGCACATCAAGCGGGCCGTGGCCGGCGTGCTGGAGTACGCCCTCGGCGAGGAGTTCGCCTCCTTCGACACCCCCGAGCACCAGGCGCTCGTGCGCAGCTTCCTCGAGCGTTCCAAGGCCCGGGCGGCCGCGGCGGGACGCCCCGCATGACCACCACGACGGCGACCGATCCGACGGCGAGCGGCCCGACGGCCGCCGAGGCGGTGACCGACCCGGCGGTCCTGCGCGACGACCTCGACGCCTACGCCCGCGGGCTGCGCGCGTGGCTGGCCAGCGAGCCGGCGCTGGATCGGTGGCGCGGGCGGCACTACCCGAACACCGAGGAGCGCATCGCCGACCACGGCCTGCTCATGGGTGTGCTGTTCCGCGCCGGCTGGAACCGCTACGGCTGGCCGGAGTCGGCCGGCGGCCTCGGCGGGGACGAGCGCCACCGCGCCGTCCTCTACGACGGCCTCGCCGCCGCCGGGCTGCCGATCCCCGCGCCGCACCTGATGCTGGAGACCCTCGGGCCGCCGGTGGTGCACTTCGCCCCCGAGCTCGCCGCCGCCTACCTGCCGGCCTACCTGCGCGGCGAACAATGGTGGGGGCAGGGCTTCTCCGAGCCGGAGGCCGGCAGTGACCTGGCGTCGCTGCGCTGCCGCGCGCGGCGCGAGGGCGACACCTACGTCCTGTCCGGGTCGAAGCTGTGGACCAGTCACGGGGCGACCTCGAGCCGGCTGGTGTGCCTGGTGCGCACCGGCACCCCGGAGTCGCGCCACCGCGGCCTGTCCATGATCATGCTCGACGCCGACGCGCCGGGCGTCACGATCCGGCCGATCGCGCTGGCCAGCGGCGAGAACGAGCTCGCCGAGGTGTTCTTCGACGACGTCGTGGTCCCCGCGTCCAACCTCGTGGGCGAGGAGGGCAAGGGCTGGGCCGTCGCGATGTACCTGCTGCAGTGGGAGCGGGCGATGTACGCCTGGCTCAGCGCCGCCGACGCGCTGCGCCGGCTGCGGGACCTGCGCGGGCAGGTCGCCACCCGGCTCGCCGCCGGCGCCCGGCTGCCCGACGGCGCGGCCGCGCGCCTGGGCTTCGTCTACGAGCAGATCATCGCGCTGCGCGCCCGCAGCGCCGGCACCGTGCGCCGCCTCGCCGCGGGCGACACGGTCGGCCCCGAGGCCAGCGTCGACAAGGTCCTGCTGGCCACCGTCGAGATCTCCCTGTTCGACCTCGCCCGCGACCTGCTGGGCACCGAGTTCGTCCTCGGCGCCACGGACGAGGTCAGGGCCTGGCGCAACGAGTGGTGGTTCTCCCGCTCGGCGACGATCCTCGGCGGCTCCGCCGAGGTCCAGCGCACGATCATCGCCGATCACGTCCTCGGCCTGCCGAAGGAGGCGAAGTGACCACTTCGGGACTCGATGACGCCACCGCCGAGCTGCTGGCGGGCTCCCTGCGGGAGGTGCTCGCCGAGGGCGGCGACCTCGCCGCGGCGCTGGCGGAGCTCGGCTGGGCCGACGTGCTCGCCGACGACCCGGCCCGCGCCACCACCCTGCTGTTCGCCGAGCACGGGCGGGCGCTGGCCCACTCCCGTGTCCTCGACGACGTCCTGCTCGCCGAGCTCGCCGGCGCGCTGCCCGCCGCGACCGGCCCGCGGGCCCTGCTCTACCCGCTGCACTCCGACCAGCCGGCCGACCCGCGCGGCCCGCTGACCGGGCTGCTGCTCGGCGGCCTCGACGGCATCACCGAGGTCGTCGTGCCGACCGCCCTCGACGCCGCCGACGCGGGCGACACCGCCGACGCGGGCGGCGCCACGCTGCGGATCCTGCCGGCCGAGCTGGTCGCGGCCGCCGCGCAGCCGGTGCGCGGCTTCGACACCGCCGCGGGCTGGCTCACCGTCTCCGCGGCGCCGGCGGGCGCGGCGGGCCCCGCCACCCCGGCCGGCGAGGCGTGGACCCGCGCCGTCGCCGCCGGGCGCCGGGCGCTCGCCGCCGAGATCATCGGCGGCTGCGAGGCGGCGCTGGCGATCGCGGTCGCGCACACCTCGGCGCGGGTCCAGTACGGCCGGTCCATCGCGACCTTCCAGGCCGTGCGCCACCGCCTCGCCGAGGCGCACGTGGCGGTCGAGTCGCTGCGCTCCGAGCTGACGGTGGCCTGGGGCAGCGCCGGGCAGGCGGACGGCGGCGCCTGGGCGGCGCGGCTGGTCAAGCTGCGGGCCGGGCTCGCCCAGGCCGAGGTCATGCGCCACGCCGTGCAGGTCTGCGGCGCGATGGGGCTGTCGCTGGAAAGCGAGCTGCACCGCTTCGTCGCCCGGACCGCCGCGCTCGACCTGCTGCTCGGCGACCACCGTACCCTGGCCGAACAGCTCGGCACCGAGCTTCTCGCCGGCGCCGAGCTCGAACCGGTCGTCGCGATCTGACCACCGCCGCCGTGGCCGGCGGTCGCCCCGTGCGGCCGCCCGCCACGGCGGCCACGGTCGACGCGCTCGAGATGATGGCCATGCAACCGTCCGACACTCCCCGACAACGCGCCCCCGTCTCGGCGGCGGACCTCGGCCCGCGCGCCGCGCGCACCCGGGCCGTCATCGTCGACACCGCCCGCGGGCTGTTCCTGCGCCACGGTTACGCGGGCACCAGCGTCGCCGACATCACCGAGGCGTGCGGCATCTCGCGGGCCGGGTTCTACACCTACTTCCGGGACAAGCGGGAGATCTTCGCCGAGCTCGGCCGGGCCGGGTACCAGTCCAGCCTCGCCGTCGTCGCCCGGCTCACCGCGGTGCCCGACGACTGGCCGGCCGCGGCCGTCGAGGAGTGGATCCGGCTCTACTTCACCCACCTCGACCAGCACGGGGCCTTCGCGCTGGCCGCGATGCTGTCCGCGCCGACGGACGCGGCCTTTCGCACCGACTCCCATCGCACGCAGATCCGCGTCGCCCGCAAGCTCGGCGAGTTGCTCCACGCCCGCCAGCACGACCCCGCCGGCTCGCCGGAGGCGGTCGGCCTGGTCGTGCTCGCGATGCTGGACCGCTGCTGGTACAAGATCCGGGCCACCGAGATCCGGATGGACGAGACCGACATCATCGCCGAGGCAGCGGCCCTGCTCGTCGCCACGATCCACCCCGGCTGAGCCGGGGTGGACTGCCCGCCGCCAGAGTCAGGCCGGCGGGGTCAGGCGGGTCAGGCGGGTCAGGCGGGTTCGGTGGGGCGGCGCACGGCCGAGCGGGGACGGTCGACGAACTCGACGACGGCACCGTCCGGGTCGTGCAGGAACAGCACCGTGAAGCCGCCGGTCGGCGTGTCCGGCATCGGCATGACGACCGGGTCGTCGACGTCGCCGATCGCGCCGTCGGCGACGAGCGAGGCGTGCGCCTCGCGGACGTCCTCCACGGCGAGCGCGATCCGGTAGAGGCCCTGGACGTTGGCCGGCGGCGTCGCCGTGGCCCCGGCGGGCGCGGGCTGCTGGACGAACTCCAGGGAGAACGTCGGGTCCTCGGGCAGGACCAGCGACGCGGTCGGTCCGGTCGGGCTCTCGCCACGGTCACGCACCGTCCAGCCGATCCCGGTGTACCAGGCGAGGGTGCGTTCGAGGTCGGTGCAGCGCATCCGCTCGTGGGACAGCAGCGGCAGCCGGCGCGGATCGCCGGGGGCGGCGGGGATCTCGACGACCTCGATGACGGCTCCGTCGGGGTCGGTCAGCCGCAACGCCGGGCGAACGGCGCCGCGGACCGCCAGTCCCTCGGGCACCGGTGTGAACGCGACGCCGGTGGCCTCCAGGCGCGCGGTGACGATGCGCAGGGACTCGACGCGGTAGCCCAGCGCCGTGAACCCGGTGGGCCGCTGGTCGGCGGTGGCGGGCACGGTGTGCGGCGTGGTCCAGCCGACCAGCTCGACGGCGGGGGCCGAGCGCGGGCCGCGCAGGTCGTAGAGGAACGTGGTGACGCTGGCGGTGCCGGCGCCCAGGCCCATGGTGGCGGTGTCGCCGTCGGTGCTGATCGAGCGCATCCGCGGCTCGCCGCCGAACAGCGACAGGTGGAAGGCGGCGGAGCGGTCGACGTCGACGGTGTTGAGGTTGCAGTGCAGCACGGCGTGGGCATGGTGGGCCGGGCTGGCAGAGGGGGCCGGGCGGGCAGAGGGGGCCGGGCTGGCAGAGGGGGCAGGGCGGGCGGACGGCGACGCCGCCGGGACGCCGCTCGCCGTCGACTCGGTGCTGGTGCTCATGGGGCGCCTCCGGGAAGGGGAGCCGGATCGGCCGCGGGGACCACGGCCGGTCCGGCGGTGCGGTCACGTTCGGTGCGGGTACGCGAGGACGCTCGGCGGACCGTCACGGGCCCAGCACCGCGGCCATCGAGCTCCGCCTGACCCTAGCCAAACTTGACACTTCCGCCAACACTTGTCGCGAACTCGGCTCAGGCTGCCTCGCGGCGTCAGACGGCTCGGCAGCTCAGACGGCTCGGCAGCTCAGACGGCTCGGCAGCTCAGACGGTCGCGGTGGCGGCGGCCCAGGCGGCGGCGAGGTCGTCGACCGTGGTGACGCGGGCGAGCATGGCGATCGTGTTCGCCAGGATGTGCTGGCCGTACTCGGCCGGGGTCGACGCGGCCGCGTCGCGCGTGACGATGACGTGGAAGCCCTCGTGCACGGTCTGCCCCACCGCGAGCGGGATCGCGACGTTGAGCGAGACGCCGGCGAAGACGACCGTGTTCACCCGGTGCCCGCGCAGGATCGGCAGCAGCTCGCTGCCCCAGGTCGGCGACAGGCCGTGGTGGCGCGGGATGATCAGGTCTGTGGGGTCGAGCAGGTCGGGCACGACCTGGGTGGCCGGGTGGCCGGGGCCCCAGTCCTTGCTGCTCTGGGCGGCGGTCCGCCACAGCGGCGCGGTCCCGGGGTCGGTGGACCCCAGCCAGCCCTCGAACGTGGCATGCACGACGAGCACTCCGGCGGACCGCGCGGCGGTGACCAGCCGGCGCAGGCCGTCGCGGATGTCGGCCGAGTCGGCCGCGAGCGACGGCAGCATGGAGTCCGGGCCGAGCACCCCGTTCTGGCACTCCACCAGGACGACCGCGCTGGTCCGGGGGTCGATCGGCCGCGGGGGGCGCTTGCCCGCGGTGTCGTTGTTTGACATCATCGTCAAACATTAACGCTCGGAGCTTCGACGGAGTAGCCCGTGCCGACGAAACACATCCCGGATCCCTGCCTCGCCGACATCCTGCGCCGCAATGCGGAGCGGTTCGGCGACGTTCCCGCCTACCTGTACGAGGGGCGCAGCGTCACCCACCGTGAGCTGCTGCGTCGCGCGACGGCGATCGCGGCGGCCCTCGCCCGAGCCGGCCTGCGCCGCCAGGACCGGGTGGCCCTGCTCGGTCGCAACAGCATCGCCTTCGGTGAGGTACTGGCGGCCGGGCAGCTCAGCGGCCTCGTCATCGCAACCGTCAACTTCCGCCTCGCGGCGCCCGAGATCGCCCGCATCCTCACCGACGCGAAGCCTCGGGCGATCTTCGTCGACGCCGAGTTCCTGCCGATGGTGACGGCGCTGCGCGCGGAGCTCGGCCTCGAACTGGTCGTCCGTCTCGACGACCCGGCCGCGGACCCGGACGGCGCCGGCGTGAACGGCACGAACGTGAACGGCGCCGGCGTGAACGGCGCGAGCGTGGCCGCGGACGGCGCGGGCGGCGAGGTCGTGGGGCTGGCGGAGTTCCGCGACGCCGCGCTCGGCGACGCGCTGCCGTTCGCCGCCCGGCCCGACGACATCGCCTGCCTGATCTACACCAGCGGCACCACCGGCCGGCCGAAGGGCTGCATCATGGGCCAGCGGGAGATGTTCCGCGTCGGCCAGACGATGAACGTCGAGATGCGCACGGGCAGCGATGACCGGATCCTGCTGGTGATGCCGCTGTTCCACATCGGCGCGATGGCGATGGCCTTCGGCCTGCACGCCCGCGGCGGGACCGCGGTGCTGCACCGGCAGTTCGAGCCGGCGGCGCTGCTGGCCACGGTGCCGGCCGAGGGGATCACGGTGCTGCACCTGGCGCCGAGCATGCTGCAGGCGGTGCTGACCGAGGCCGGGGCGGGCCCGGGGGTGGCCGACCCGGCGCCGGTGGCGGCGCTGCGCGGGGTGCGCTCCATCGTCTACTCGGCCGCGCCCATCACGGCGCCGACGCTGGCCGCGGCGCTCGCCGCGATGCCGGACACCGGCTTCCTCAACCTGTACGGCCAGACCGAGGTGATCACCTCCGGGCTGCCCCGCGAACTGCACCGCGGCTCCGGGCCCGAGCGCGACCGCCGGCTCACCTCCGTCGGCTTCCCCTACCCGGACACCGAGATCCGCATCCTCGACGACGACGGGGCGCAGTGCCCGCCGGGCGTGCCCGGCGAGATCGTGGTGGCCTCGCCGGCGATGTTCCGCGGGTACTGGAACGACTCGGCGACCACCGGCGTGACCCTGGCCGAGGGCTGGTGCCACACCGGCGACGTCGGCGTGTTCGACGAGGAGGGTCTGCTGCACCTGGTCGACCGCAAGAAGGACGTCATCATCAGCGGCGGGGAGAACATCTACTCCCTCGAGGTCGAGGACGCCGTGCTCACCCACCCCGCCGTCGTGCAGTGCGCCGTGGTCGGCGTGCCCGACGAGCGCTGGGGCGAGGCCGTGTGCGCCGTCGTCGTCCTCGCCCCCGGCGCCACGCTCACCTCGGGCGAGCTGCGCGAGCACGTGGCCACCCGGATCGCCCGCTACAAGTCACCGCGGTCCGCGGTGGTCGTCGACGCACTACCCGTCCTGCCGACCGGAAAGATCGACAAGAAGGCGCTGCGTGCCCGGCTGGCGGCCGCGCCGCACGAGGTGCCGCGAGAGGTGTCCGCGTGAGCTACCGCTACATCGACTACGACACGCTCGGTGAGGGCCGGATCGCGCGGATCACCCTCAACCGGCCGAAGGCGCGCAACGCCCAGAACCGGGGCCTGCTCGTCGAGCTCGGGGAGGCGTTCGCCCGGGCGGAGGCCGACGACGGCGTGCGCGTGGTGATCCTGCGCGGCGCCGGGGCGTCGTTCTCCGCGGGCCACGACCTCGGCACCCCCGAAAGCATCGCCGAGCGCGACCCGGACGGCCCCGACCTGCATCCCACCTTCCTGTGCAACGGCGCCTCCTACGGCGGCGCGGAGAACCGCACCCGCCAGGAGTGGCACTACTACTACGAGAACACGAAGCGCTGGCGGAACCTGCGCAAGATCACCATCGCCCAGGTGCACGGCAACGTGCTGTCCGCCGGGCTGATGCTGGCCTGGTGCTGCGACCTGATCGTGGCCGCGGACAACACCGTGTTCGCCGACGTCGTCGGCACCCGCCTGGGCATGTGCGGGGTGGAGTACTTCGCCCACCCGTGGGAATTCGGCCCGCGCAAGGCCAAGGAGCTGCTGCTCACCGGCGACTCCCTCGGCGCCGACGAGGCCCACGCGCTGGGCATGGTGAGCAAGGTCTTCCCCGTCGCCGACGTCTCCGAGCGCACGGTGGAGTTCGCCGCCCGGATCGCGAAGGTCCCGACGATGGCGGCGCTGCTGGTCAAGGAGTCGGTCAACCAGGCGCAGGACGCGATGGGCTTCAGCTCGGCGCTCGACGCCGCCTTCACCCTGCACCAGCTCAACCACGCGCACTGGAGCGAGGTCTCCGGCGGCAAGGTGTACGTCGGCACCGCCGAGTACGGCCTGGACGACTGGCGCAACGCCCCCGCCATCCTGCCGGCCGACAAGAACCGGCCCTAGCCACCCGGCCTGCACAGCCCCGCTACACAACCCCGCTACACAACCCTTCCTGCCTACCTGAGCCACCGCGTTCGCGAGCAGTCGCGACGCGGTGGCT
Organism: Frankia alni ACN14a; assembly: GCF_000058485.1. Classification (NCBI taxonomy): domain Bacteria; kingdom Bacillati; phylum Actinomycetota; class Actinomycetes; order Frankiales; family Frankiaceae; genus Frankia; species Frankia alni. The sequence continues at coordinate 3,774,488 of NC_008278.1, read as the reverse complement.
CAGTCGCGTCCGTCGACTGAACAGTTGTTCAGTAATCTGAACGGCACTTTGACACGGCGACAGCGATCCGTGAGTGTCATCACATCCCCTCACCATCTTTCCCCGCCCCTTTTCCCCGGAAGAGCGCGGCGATGATCCTCGACCCTGGAGCGCGTCATGATCACGACTGAGAAGCATGCCGAGGTCCGCGAGCTGCTCGACGCCGAGCGGGCGGCCGGGCGACGGGTCGCCATGGTCGGCACCAGCGGCGGCACCCACGCCGGGCACATCTCCCTGGTCGAACAGGCGAAGAAGGAGTGCGACGTCGTCGCGGTGTTCTGGAACGGGGCGCTGAAGCTGGAGTGGGCCTCCGGCGGCGTGCAGGCCTACAACCGCGACCTCGCCCACGACCAGGCGCTGTTCGAGGCGGCCGGCGTCGACATCTTCTACATCCCGATGCGCGACGACCTCTACCAGCGGCCCTCGAACACCTTCATGGCCATGCCGGGGATGCTGCGGCACCTGACCGGCATGCCCGAGGGCGAGCACATGGAGCTGCTCGTCACGATGGTCGCGACCCTGCTCAACATCGCGGGGCCCTGCCTGACGTTCTTCGGCGAGAAGGACTGGCAGCAGCTGGTGATGTTCCAGCGGATGGCCGAGGACCTGCACCTGCCGTCGCGGGTCATCGGCTGCCCCACCCGCCGGGAGCCCGACGGGGTGGCGATCTCCAGCCGCAACACCAAGCTCTCCCCCGAGCAGCGCGCCGCCGCGCCGGCGCTGTACGCCGCGCTGACCGCCGCGGCCGACGCGATCGCCGCCGGGGAACGCGACGCCCGCGCCGCGGCCGAGGTCGCCCTGGCCCGGCTGCGCCCGGTCGCCGACCCGGACTACATCGTCGCCGTCGAGGCCGCGACGCTGCGCCCGCTGGACACCCTCGACCCGGCCGCGGAGGGCGGGCCGAGCGACGGCGAGGTCCGCCTGCTCGCCTCGGTCCGCTTCGGCACCACCCCGCTGGTCGACAACATCGGCGTCACCGTCCCCACCGCCTGAGCGGCGGGGCCCACGTCCGCCCCGCCCCCGCCGCCACGGCCTGACAGCCGCGAACCGCCAACCGCCAACCGCCACCCCTGACAGGAGCGCCCCATGGATGTCGGTGACCTCATCCTCGTCAGCGTCGACGACCACGTCGTCGAGCCGCCCACCATGTTCGACGCGCACATCCCCGCCCGCTACCGCGACCGCGCGCCGCACGTCGTCGAGACCGCCGACGGCAACCAGATCTGGACCTACGAGGGGCAGATCACCCCGAACATCGGCCTCAACGCGGTCGCCGGCGTTCGCCCCGAGGACTACGGCTTAGACCCGACCCGGTTCGACCAGATGCGGCCGGGGTGTCACGACATCGACGAGCGCATCCGCGACATGAACGTCAACGGGGTGCTGGCCAGCCTGAACTTCCCGACGTTCGCCCAGTTCTGCGGCCAGTTCCTCACCCGGGCCACCGCCGACCGCGAGCTCGGACTCGCCGTCGTGCGCGCCTACAACGACTGGCACATCGACGAGTGGGCCGGCGCGCATCCCGGCCGGATCATCCCGCTGGCCGTCATGCCGCTGTGGGACGCCGAGCTCATGGCCGCCGAGATCCGGCGGGTCGCCGCGAAGGGCTGCCGCGCGGTGACCTTCTCGGAGAACCCGGCGAAGCTCGGCCTGCCGAGCCTGCACAGCCGCTCCTGGGACCCGTTCTGGGCGGCCTGCGCCGAGACGGGCGTCGTCGTCTGCCTGCACATCGGCTCGTCGTCGCAGGTGCCGGTGACCGCCGAGGACGCGCCGATGGAGGTCTCCATCGCGCTCAGCCCGATGAACACCCAGTCGACCCTGACCGACCTGCTGTTCTCCGGCGTGCTCCCCCGCTACCCGGACCTGCGGATCGCGCTGTCCGAGGGCGGCATCGGCTGGATCCCCTACACCCTCGAGCGCTGCGACTACGTCTACCGCCACCACCGCGCGTGGACGGGCACCGAGCTCGGCGACCGGCTGCCCAGCGAGCTGTTCCGCGACCAGATCTACAGCTGCTTCATCGACGACCCGGCCGGTCTCGTGCTGCGCGAGCGGGTCGGCCTGCACACGATCATGTGGGAGTGCGACTACCCGCACGGCGACTCGACCTGGCCGAACAGCCCCGAGGAGCTGGCCCGCTCGCTGGCCGGCATCCCCGACGACGAGGTCAACGCGATCACGCACCTCAACGCGCTGCGGGCGTTCGACTTCGACGCCTTCTCCCACCGCCCGCGCGAGCGTTCCACCGTCGCCGCGCTGCGGGCCGAGGGCGCCGACGTCGACCTGACGCTGCGCCACATCCTGCGCGAGCACCGCGGCAGCACCCCGGGCGAGCTGGCCGCGATCGCCGTGCAGGCCGCGGGCAGGGGATGAGCGCCCCGCACCAGCAGCAGGTCCGGTCGTACCGGTCGCACCGAGAGGACGGCAGATGAGGCTTCAGGGCAAGGTCGCGCTGGTCACCGGCGGCACCGCCGGCATCGGCGCCGGGATCGTGCGGATGTTCGTCGCCGAGGGCGCGGCGGTGGCGTTCACCGGGCGCAACATCGAGACCGGCACCACGCTGGAGAAGGAGTTACGCGACGCCGGCGGCACCGCGACCTTCGTGCGCGCCGACAACAAGATCGAGTCGGAGGTCGCGGGTGCCATCGCCGCGACCGTCGACGCCTATGGCCCGGTCACCGTGCTGGTGAACAACGCGGCGGCGACGGACGTGACGATCAGCGGCGTCGACAACCACGTCGACGAGATCACCAACGAGGACTGGGACTACACCGTCCGGACCGCGCTGTACGGGACGCTGTGGGCGAGCAAGTACGCGATCCCGCACATGCGCACGGCGGGCGGCGGCTCGATCATCAACATCTCGGCGTCGTCGAGCATCCTGTCCGTGCGCTCCCGGCCCGCCTACCAGGCGTCCAAGGGTGCGATCAACGCGCTGACCCGGCAGATGTCGGTCGACTACGGCCCGGACTCCATCCGCGCCAACGCGATCATCGTCGGGTTCATCAACACCGAGGGCGACGTCATGCGCAAGCTGCTCGCCGACGAGGAGTACATGCACGTCATCCGCAGCATGCTGTCGCTGCCGCGGCTCGGCGAGCCCGCCGACATCGCCGCCGCCGCGGTCTACCTGGCGGCCGACGAGTCGAAGTACGTCACCGGCACGCAGCTCACCGTCGACGGCGGCGCGACCAGCCACCAGCCGGTCGTCCCCCGCGTCGTCCCCCACGAGCCGGTCGCCGGCTAGCGGTCGCGGGCAGGCGGGCCGGATCCGCTGGGCGACCGGCGGATCCGGCCCGGGTCACGGGCGGCGGGTCAGGCGGCCGGGGGGCTGCCGAGGACGCCGTCCTTGACCAGACGGTCGATCTCGTCGGTGTCGTAGCCCACCTCGCGCAGCACCTCGCGGGAGTGCTCGCCGAGCGCGGGCGCGCCCAGGCGCATCACCGGATGCGCGTCGTCGAACTGGGCCGGCGCGGCGGGCAGGCGCAGCCCGGGGCGGGTCGGATGGGCCATGAGGTAGCCGTTGTCGACGACGGCCGGGTCGGCGACGACCTCCTCGGGCACCGCGTAGAACGAGAAGATGCAGTCCTGCTCCCGCAGCCGGGCGTCGAACTCGGCGCGGGTGAGCGCGCCGATCGCCGCGCGGAACGCCTCGCCCAGCTCGCCCCAGGCGGCCCGGCGCGACGCGGCGTCCGGGTAGGCGTCGATCAGCTCGGGCAGACCGACGGCGGTGCAGGCGGGCGCCCAGTAGCGGGCCTCGTCGAGCATCACGAGGTTGACGAAGCGGCCGTCGCCGGTGCGGTAGGTGTTGACCAGGGGGCTGCGCGGGCCGCCGCCGGTCATCTGCATCTGGCGGCCGGTCAGCGAGCTGTAGGCCAGGTCGGGGCCCATCGTCCAGGTCGCGCCGTTCAGCAGGGCGGTGTCGACGACGACGCCCTTGCCGGTGCGCAGGACTCCGACGAGGGCGGCGCAGACCGCGCCCGCGAGGAACATGCCCGTCGGCACGTCACCGAGGGCCGGGCGCTGCATCGTCGGCTCCGGCGCGTCCGGCGCGGTGAGCACGTGGGCGACGCCGCCGCGGGCCCAGTAGGAGACCCCGTCGTAGCCGCCGGCCTCGGCGTCCGGGCCGGCCTGGCCCTGGCCGTGGCCCTTGGCCACGACGAGCTTCGGGTTGAGGGCCAGCAGGTCCGCGGGTTCGGTGCGCAGCTTGCGGCGCACCCGGGGCAGCTGGTTGGTGATGTAGACGTCCGCCCAGCGGACGAGCCGTTCGAACACGGCCCGGCCGGCCGCCGTCTCCACGTCGAGCGCGACGCCCCGCTTGTTGCGGTTGACCAGCTCGAACATGAACTCCTCACCGTCGGCCTCGGGCACGAGGCGGTTGGCGTGGATCTGGCGCATCGGATCGCCGGTGGGCCGTTCCAGCTTGACGACGTCCGCGCCGAAGTCGGCCAGCGCCGCCGCGGCGGACGGCACGAAACCGTGCTCGGAGAACTCCAGCACCCTGATACCCGCGAGGGGAAACGTCATAAGATCAACACCTGGTCTCCCTGTGGTCGGCCGGCCGGCCGCACCCCATGATGATCACCGGAGTTCGGGATCACCTCGTCCGTTCGTCAGTTCGTCAGGGCGACCGAAACTTGACGGAAGCATCAAGTTTCCCCCGCACCAGCCCGGCACGGGGGCCGGTTCGGCCGCCCACGCCCCGCGTGGCCGCGCCGCCGATGCGTTGACGCTCCCGCCAGGACGTTCCTAGAATTGTGTTCTACATCGCGGCTGCCGGCTTGACCACACCTCGTTCCCCGCCGCGAACCCCGCCGCGAGGCGCGGGGCCCCGGGAGCCGACCGCCGTTCCCCACCTGACCACCCGACGCCCCGGCCGCAGGCCGGCGGGCGAGCGGGCACCCACGCCCAGGAGGCACAACGCATGGATCTCGGGATCGCCGGCAAGGTCGTCTTCTTAACCGGCGGGAGCAAGGGGATGGGCCGCGAGGCCGCCCGCCTGCTGGCCGCCGAAGGCTGCAAGGTGGCGATCGTCGCCCGGACGAAGACCGCCATCGACGAGGCCGTCGAGCAGATCACGGCCGACGGCGGCACCGCGATCGGGGTGTCGGCCGACCTCACCGACCGCGCCGACGTCGACCGGGCGGTCGCCGAGGTCACGGCGACGTTCGGGCCGCCGCTGATCGTGATCGGCCAGACCGTGTTCAACATTCCGGGCGACTTCGAGGACATCACCGAGCCCGAGCACTATGTCGAGTCGTTCCGCAGCTACACGATGAGCCAGGTCTACCTGCTGCACGCCGTGCTGCCCGGGATGCGCGAGGCCGGCTGGGGCCGCTTCGTCCACATCGGCTCGGCGACCGCCAAGGAGCCGGTGGGCGCGATCCACCACGCCATCGCCAACGCCACCCGCCCGTCGACGATCGGCCTGCTCAAGACCGTCTCCGACGAGTACGCCCGCTACGGCATCACCGTGAACACGGTCGCGCCGGGCTGGATCGAGACCGCCAACGCGATCGCGTACATGGACGCCAACGTCGGCGTGCACGACGCCGACGCCCGCCGCGAGTGGATGCGCACCAACGCCGGGGTGCCCGCCGCGCGCCTCGGCCGCCCGGACGAGATCGCCTCGATGATCGTCTACCTGTGCTCGGAGCAGGCCGGCTACGTCACCGGCAACTGGATCGAGGTCGACGGCGGCCACCACCGCTCGGCGTTCTGAGCCCCGCCGGGATCGGGCCGCCCCCGGCGGTCCGAGGCCGGCAGCTCTTCCGTCCCCGCCAACGCCCTCATCGCTGACAACGCTTTCATCGCCGACAACGCTTCCATCACTGAAGACGCTTCCATCACTGACAACGCCCTCATCCTGACGGTAGTCTTAGTAGTGTTACAGCTCATAGAGCTGCGTCACGTTCACCGACGAGGAGCTGGGAGGCATCTGGTGCGTTCCTCCGTCCTCCGCAAGCGTCAAGGAGTGTCATGCAGGTCGAAGACCTTATTCTGATCAGCGTCGACGACCACGTCGTGGAACCGCCCACGCTGTTCGACGCGCACATCCCGGCGAAGTACAAGGACCGGGCTCCGCACATCGTCAAGGGCCCCAACGGCGGCGACCTGTGGGCGTTCGAGGACGGCTTCGCCCCGAACGTCGGCCTCAACGCCGTCGCCGGCTGTCCCCCGGAGGAGTACGGGCTCGACCCCACCGAGTACGCCCAGATGCGCCCCGGCTGCTACGACGCCGACGAGCGCGTGCGGGACATGAGCGCCGGCGGCGTGCTCGCCGGCATCAACTTCCCCACCTTCCCGCACTTCTGCGGCCAGCTCTTCCTTCGCGCGAAGGACAAGGACCTCGCGCTGGCCAGCGTGCGCGCCTACAACGACTGGCACATCGACGAGTGGGCCGGCTCCCACCCGGACCGGCTGATCCCGATCAGCCTGCCGGTGCTGTGGGACCCCGAGCTCGCCGCCGAGGAGGTCCGCCGGGTCGCGGCGAAGGGCGCCCGCGCGGTGACCTTCTCCGAGAACCCGACCAAGCTGGGCCTGCCGAGCTACCACACCGAGTACTGGGACCCGTTCCTGCGCGCCTGCGCGGACAACAACGTGGTCGTGTGCATCCACATCGGCTCGTCGTCGTCGATGAACATCACCGCCCCGGACGCGCCGCCGGAGGTCATGATCGCCCTGACCCCGGTGAACAGCCTGATGGCGGTCACCGACCTGGTCTTCTCCGGGATCTTCAAGCGGATCCCGAACCTGCAGATGGCCCTGTCCGAGGGGGGCATCGGCTGGCTGCCCTACGCCCTCGAGCGCGCCGACTACGTCTACCAGCACCACCACGCGTGGACGTTCACCGACCTCGGCGGCCGGCTGCCCAGCCAGGTCTTCTACGACCACATCTGGACCTGCTTCATCGACGACCCGGTGGGCGTGAAGCTGCGCGACCAGGTCGGCATCGACAAGATCATGTGGGAGCTGGACTACCCGCACTCGGACTCCACCTGGCCGCACGGTCCCGAGAAGCTGTTCAAGGACCTTGCCGGGGTCTCGGACGCCGACATCAACAAGATCACCCATGAGAACGCGATGCGGGCCTTCTCGTTCGACCCCTTCGCCATCCGGCCGCGGGAGAAGTGCACCGTCGCGGCGCTGCGCGCCGAGGCGGCCGACGTCGACATCGAGCCCAAGAGCATGGGTCGCCGCAAGGCGGAGGCCGACTCCGGCAACGCCTCGCTGCTCGGCTCCGTGGCCGCCACGGGCAGCTCGGGCCAGTAGTCCCACCCGCATAGTCCCACCCGCGCGGTCCGGCCGGTTCCGGCCGGCCCGCGCGGTCACGTCCACGACCGTGCCGGCCTCGCTCAGACGTCGGCCGTGTGCCGCGCGGGGGCGCCGGTCGTGGGTCGGGGGCGCTGCGCGCGGGGGCGCCGGCGGTCTCGGACGGTGGCGACCAGGGCCCGGGCGAACGTGCGGCCGGTCTGGGGCAGCGAGCGCAGGAAACCGGGGTCGGTGAACCCGCCGGCGCGGTCGTCGAAGATGCCGTGCGCCCCGGCGTCGCGGTCACCGTCGGCCGGCGCGCGCAGGTTGTCCGGCCGGTCCGGCGCCAGCGGGGCGTCGGTGAGCTGGGACTCCCACGCGCCCAGGGCGGCGTAGTGGTTGCCGAAGCCGGGAGCGATCGAACCGGCGGCGACCAGGGCCTTGTTCCACGACCCGATGATTTTCGAGCGGCGGCCGTCGACGGCGGCGCGCACGATGACCTTCGCGCACAGCTCCGGCTGGTAGATCGGCGGGACGGGCTGGGGGTGGCGGTCCAGCGAGGTGTGGCACCAGGAGAACTGCGGGGTGTTGACCGCGGGCAGGTGCACCATTGACATCCGGACTCTGCTGCCGTCGTGCAGCAGTTCGGCGCGGGCCGATTCGAAGAAGCCGCGGCTGGCGAACTTCGCCGCGCAGTACGGGGCCTGCAGCGGGATACCGATGAAGGCCAGGGCCGAGCCGACGTTGACGATCGAGCCGCGGTCGCGGGGGCGCATCCTGGTCAGCGCGGCCATGGTGCCCCAGACCTGACCGAGGAACGTGACCTCGATCGCCCGCTGGAAGTCCGCCGGCGAGGTCTGCGCCAGCGGGGCGAAGCTGGTCGTCATGGCGTTGTTGACCCACACGTCGAGGGGCCCGAGTCGGTCCTCCACGGTGGTGGCGGCGCGGTCCACCGCCGCGTGGTCGGCGACGTCGGTGGGCAGGACGAGCGCGCGCCTTCCGCGCGACTCGATCTCGGCCGCCGCCGTCTGCAGCCCGGCGCGTCCGCGCGCCAGCAGTGCGACGTCGTAGCCGTGATCGGCCAGGGCGAGCGCCGTGGCCCGTCCGACTCCCGCCGACGCCCCGGTTACCAGAGCCACCTTGCGTTCCGCCATGCCGGCCTGCCTCCATTCAGCGTGAGCTGCCATTCATCGCCGCTGCCGATCCCCCGCGCGGGCCTCCCTACCCGCCATCCCGGTGTTCATCCGGGGCGAGAACAGCGGCGCATTCCAGCAGCAGGGCGTGGACGAACGCCTGCGGCAGGTTGCCGCGCAGCTGGCGTTGGTCGACGTCGAACTCCTCCGCGAACAGGCCGGGGCTGCCGCAGCTCGCCCGCGCGCGTTCGAACAGCACCCGCGCGCCGAGCCGGTCGCCCCGGTCATGGCGGGCCAGGGCGAGCAGGAAGCCGCAGAGCAGGAAGGCGCCTTCGGAGTCGCCGAGCGGCCCGCCACCGTCCGGGGGAAACCGGTAGACGTAGTCGTCGCGGACGAGCTCGGCCTCCACCGCGGCGACGGTGGCCCGGCTGCGGGGGTCGTCGGGCCGCAGCGCGCCGCGCAGGGCCGGCAGCAGCAGCGACGCGTCGATCCGCCGATCGCCGGGACTGCGTTGCCAGCGGCCGCCGGGATGCAGGCAGTCGGCGCTGACGTCGGCCAGGATCGCCTCGGCCAGGTCGTGCCAGCGGGAGGCCAGCCGGGCCGGCGCGTGGGCCGCGACTGCGTGCAGGCCGCTGACGCAGGTCAGCCGGGAGTGGGCCCACCGCCGGTCGTCGATCTCCCAGATGCCGGCGTCGGGTTCGTGGCCGCGACGCACGATCGCGTCGACCGCCGCCTGCGCGGCCCGCCAGCCGTCGGCGTCGAGCCGGCCGTGGCGGGCGGCGAGGCCGAACAGCTCGAGCGCCTCGCCGAACGCGTCGAGCTGGAACTGGCCGCCCGCCCGGTTGCCCGCCCGGTCGGATCCGCCCGGGTACCCGGCGAGGTGGGACAGCACGCGCTCGTCGGGCACCGCGCCACCGCGGGTCGTGTAGGCGGGTTTCATCGCCGGGCCGTCGGCCAGCAGCCGCTGCGCCACGAAGCCGACCGAGGTGTCGAGCAGCCGGTACTGGCGGTGCGCGGCGACCGCCCGTCCGGCGTAGCACTGGTCGCGGATCCAGGCGTAGCGGTAGTCGTAGTTGCGCCCGGCGCGGGCCCGCTCGGGCAGGCTCATCGTCGCGGCCGCCGCCATCCCTCCCGCGCTGCTGGTGAGCCCGGTCAGGACCGCGAGCGCCTGCTCGGTGTCGTGGACGGCCAGAGCACCGGCGGCCAGGGAGCCGGCAGCCGGTGCACCGACGGCGTCGCGCCACCCGGCCTCGGTCGCCCGCCACAGGTCGCACGCGCCGCCGACCCGCGGCCGCCGCAGGGGCCGGTCGGAGATCTCCAACAGCAGGTCGTGCTGCTCGCCGGCCGCCAGCTTCAGCGTGACGACCAACGGTCCGCCACGGGTGCGGGTCGCGTTCGCGGCGCCCCACCAGCGGAAGGTCACCGGCCCGGACCGGCCGGTCCAGGCGGCGCCCGCGCCGTGCTCGCCCCCGTACCCACCGTCGTACCCACCGTCGCGTTCGTCGCCGAGGGTGAGCTCGCCCATGTCCGCCAGGCCGAAACCGGCCCGGACGTCGAGGACGACCCGGATCTGCGCGGAGCCGGCCAGGACCCGGATGCGGCGCAGGACCACCGCGGTGTGCGGGTCGGCGGGCAGCGCGAGCGCGTCGCGGCACTCGACGACGCCGTCGGTGGTGACCCAGCGCCCGTTCCAGATCAGCGACCGGCGGTCGTAGTGGCCGCCCCAGCTGTAGCGGCCGACCGGCGTGACCGCGTAGCAGCCGGCGCCGCCGATCAGCGTGGCGAAGACGGCGTCGGAGTCCCAGCTCGGCGCGCACATCCAGGCCAGGTCGCCGTCCGGGCCGACCAGCGCCCCACGCTCCCCGTCGCCGAGGAAGGCGTAGTCGCGCAGGACGTGCGGGGGGAACCAGCCGCTCGGGTCGCCCCCGTCCGGCCCCGCGGCGTCCGGCACGCCGTCGTTCGGCACGCCGTCGTTCGGCACAGCCGACATGCCCACGTCCCCCTCCCCTCGCACCAGGCAGGAACCGCCTGCGCGCTTACCGCCACTCAACCTCCGCATACCTTGTGTCCCCACAGGGACGGACAAACCCGATTGGTCCCGCCGGTCTGACCGGTCTGACCGGTCTTCCGGACACCGCGCCCACCCTGCGGACGCTCGCCGGATCCAGCGGGCGGCCTGTCAGCGATCCCGGCCGAACACCCTGGCCGGGTCCTCGATGAGGTTGCCCTTCTGGTCGTAGACGGCGACCCCCGACGATCTCAGTGCCAGGGCGCTGCGGCGCAGATGGTGGGCGCACAGCAGGATGTCGACCTCGTGGGCACGCGTCTCGCTCGGGGCGAGCGTTACCTGGGCGACCGGCTCGGAGGGGCAGCAGCAGGACCGGCTGCCGGGCTCGATCGCCCGGTGCGGCGGGCGCGGGCCCACCCTGGGCGCACCGTTCTGCACATCCGGCCTGGCCGTCACGGCCGACCGGGACTGGTGAATGCCGGGGAGATTCATGAGAGGACCATCCCGCGGCAGCCATCCGGCCACACGGGCCGATCGTCCTGCCCGGGAAGACAAACGGTCCGCTCCGCCCGGAGTCGGACATGCCGCACCGGGATGGTGGTGACGGTGCACCCTGCCGCCTGCTCCGAGCCGTGCTCCGCCCACCCCGACATCGCCTGTCTGATTCTGACGTCGTACGACGACGACGACGACGAGGCGCTGTTCTCCGCCATCATGGCGGGCGCGGCCGGCTACGTGCTCAAGGAGATCCGTGGCAACGACCTCGTGAGCGCCATCCGGGCGGCCGCGGCCGGGCAGTCGTTGCTCTCCCCGTCGGTCACCCGCCGTGTGCTGGAACGCATGCGCGAAGGGCCGAAGACGGACCCGGCGCTGGCCTCCCTCAGCGCCCGGGAACGCGCCCGGGCAGCCGCGGTGCCGCTCAGCCCGAGGGCGTCGCGGCCGTGGCCTCGACGTGCCGGGTGAGCCCGTCGCGGGCGCGCGGGTCGGCGACGTGGGCGATGATGTCCCGGGCCTGTCCCTGCACGCTGCGCCCCCACAGTGCGGCCGTGCCGTGCTCACTGACGACATAGCTGTGTTGGAAGCTGGTCGTCGGCTCGTCGAGTGCCGCCACGACGGTCGAGGTGTCCGACTTGGCATGCCAGCTCGGCAGCGCGATCACCGCATGCCCGCCCGGCGCGTGCAGAGCACCGGCGACGAAGTCGGGCTGCCCGCCGAAACCGGACCAGACCCGCCCCCGCACGTGCGAGGCGTTCACCTGAGCGTGCAGGTCGACCTGCAACGCCGTGTTGATCGACGTCATCGCCGGCTGGCGGGCGATCACGCCGGGATCGTTCACGGTCTCGGTACGCAGCAGCCGCACCCGCGGGTTGCGGTCCACCCACCCGTACAGCTCCGCCGAGCCGAACAGGAAGCTGGTGACCAGATCGGCGCCGGTGTCGAGCGCGCCCGCCCGGTCGAGGGCCAGCACGCCGTCGGAGAACGTCTCGGTCCAGACCCGCAGCCCGCGACGGCCGGTCAGCGCGGCGAGCGTGGCGTTCGGCACCCCACCGATGCCGAGCTGCAGGGTCGCGCCGTCGGCCACCAGGGCCGCGACCCGCTCCCCGATCGCCCGCACCACCTCGTCTCCCGCCCGGACCGCGGGGTTCGGCAGGGGCTGGTGCGCCTCGACGGCCAGGTCGACGATGTCCAACGCCAGCTCCCCGTCGCCGAACGTGTACGGCATCGCCGGGTTCAGCTGGGCGATCACCAGCCCGCCGCCGGCCCGTGCCGCCTCCACCGCCGCCGGCAGGATGTTGACCTCAGTGCCGAGCGACACCCGCCCGTTCACCGGCGGGCTGGTGTGCAGCACGACCACATCGGGCCGGCAGGGCCCTGCCAGCAGGCGGGGAACCAGGCTCAGCCGGCAGGGCACGTACTCCAGCGTCGCCACCCCCCGCATGCCGGGACCGACGAACGGCGTCACCGGCGACACCCCCGCTCGCACCGGCAGACCCACCTGCGGATTGAGCACGAACAGCCGGTAGGACTCGACGACCTCGTCCACCGCCCGCAGCGCCACCGTCGGACTCGCGAAGTTCCCCGACGCCACCACCACCGGCCGCCGGCTGCCGGCGCCGTCACCGCGACCGGCGAGGTGCCCCGCGACCATCTGGCCGAGCAGGGACGTGCTGACGACTCGCATACCCTCATCGTCGCAATCCGCGGCCGGGGGCGATCAGGTACCCGGCCTCAACCGCTCGCGGCCACGCCACGTGCCGTCCCCGACGATGCCGGCAACCCCGATGCCGGCAACCCCGATGCCGGCAACCCCGATGCCACCCCCGGCGAGGTCGACGCCGCGGTGGCGGCGAGGCGCGCTCTCGCTGCTGGTACCGGACGTACGCGAAGGCATCCCGCGCCGCCTCGATGGTGTCGTGCACCAACCGGCCGCTGAGACACTCGCGGATCGCCGTTTCGGCCGCCGCGAGGGACACCGCGCCGGTCAGCGCGGCAAAGCCGCCCAGCAGGGCGGTGTTGGGCGTGCCCATCCGAGCTCACGCCGCGCGATCTCGCCGGCGGGCACCGCCAACGTGCGCTCCGGTCGGCGGCCGCCTGCAGCCGGTCCCACCGGCCCGTTACCTCTGGTGCGGGCGGGACGGAGGAAGGTGGGTTGTCCGGCGGCTCCGGCGGTGCCGGCGTGCCGAAGGTCCTGGCCGGCGAGCCGTTCGTCCCTGTCCACCGCGGGCCGGCGGGGCGAATCTCGACGGACACCGGTTGCGCCGCGTCGACGACGGCCCGGAGCTCGTCCCGGCGAGGATCTCCCGGGCGGCGGTTACAGCGGGGTGGCCCAGTGCAGGTGGGTGCCCCCGCCGGTCGGCGTGGCGAGGGTGCGGGTGCCACCGAGCTGCTCGGCGCGTCTGCCGGGTAATCGTGCGCAGGTCGCCCCCGGAGGGACCGAAGGTCCGCCGCCACCGGGACGAAGGTCCCGACACGCCCCGCGAACAGCCCACCGCGACGGGCCGGTCGTCGCCCTCCCCGCGGCACTTCTCGGCGACGAGTGCCGGAAGGCACCCGGCCGCGGGTCCTTCGGACCTGCCGAGGCCGACCTTCCGGGCCTGGCCGGGCCCGGCTGGGCCTGGCCGGGCGACGCGGAATCGGACACCTGTAGGTGGTGGGCGGAACAGGTGGGAGTCTTGGCAGCATGACTGCCACGGTGGATGTCGAGGAGCTCGACAGTCCCGTTCCGGAGCTGGACGAGCCGTCGCTGGACCGGCTGATCGCCTACTGGAATGCCGCCAACTACCTGACGGTCGCGCAGATCTATCTGCGGGCCAACCCCCTGCTGCGGGAGCCGCTGCGCCCCGAGCACATCAAGCCGCGGCTGCTCGGGCACTGGGGGACGTCACCGGCGCTGAACCTCGTGTACGCGCACCTCAACCGCCTGGTCGGCCTGACCGGCCAGGACGTGCTGTACGTGGCGGGCCCCGGGCACGGCGGCCCGGCCCTGGTCGCGAACACCTACCTGGAGGGCACCTACTCGGAGATCTACCCGGCGGTGTCCGCGGACACGGCCGGGCTGACCAGGCTGGTCGAGCAGTTCTCCACCCCGGGGGGCATCCCCAGCCACGTCAGCGTGCCGACACCGGGGTCCATCCACGAGGGCGGCGAGCTCGGCTACGCCCTGGTGCACGCCTTCGGCGCCGCCTTCGACCATCCCGACCTGCTGGTCGCCGCCGTCGTCGGCGACGGGGAGGCCGAGACCGGCCCGCTGGAGGGCAGCTGGAAGGGCATCACCTTCCTCAACCCGGCCCGCGACGGCGCGGTCCTGCCGATCCTGAACCTCAACCAGTACAAGATCGCCAACCCCACCGTGCTCGGCCGGCGCAGCCGCGACCAGGTGACCGCCTACCTCGCCGGCCACGGGTACGAGGTCCTGTGGGTCGAGGGCAGCGACGTCCGCCAGGTCCACCGGGACTTCGCCGCCGCCCTCGCCACGGCCCACCAGGCGATCCGGCGCCTCCAGCACGCCGCCCGCCGCCCGGGCGGTACGGTCACCGACACCCCGGTCTGGCCGATGATCGTGCTGCGCACCCCGAAGGGCTGGACCGGCCCGCACGAGGTCGACGGCGTGCAGGTGGAGGGCACCTTCCGCGCCCACCAGGTGCCGCTGGCCACGGTCCGCGAGAACCCGGAGCACCTGGCCCAGCTCGACGCGTGGCTGCGGTCCTACCAGCCCGAGCGGCTGTTCGACGCCGACGGCCGGCTTGCCGCCGAACTGGCCGCCCTCGCCCCGGCCGGGGACAAGCGGCTGGGGGCCACCAGCTATGCCAACGGGGGCAGGCGCACCGAACCGCTGCGCCTGCCCGACTGGCGGACACACGCGCTGGACATCGACCCGCTCCACCGCGGCCGCGACTCCTACGAGACGACCCGGCCGCTCGGCGAGCTGCTGCGCGACGTCTACCGCGACAACCCGACCACCTTCCGGGTCTTCAGCCCGGACGAGCTCACCAGCAACCGGCTCGGCGCCATCCTGGAGGTGACCGACCGCTGCCTGGTCGCCCCGATCGACCCGCACGACGACCGGGTCTCCCCCTCCGGCCGGGTCATGGAGGTGCTCTCCGAGCACCTGTGCCAGGGCTGGCTGGAGGCCTACACCCTCACCGGCCGCCACGGCCTGTTCGCCACCTACGAGGCGTTCGCCATGGTGTCCGCCTCGATGCTCATCCAGCACACGAAGTGGCTGCAGGAAGCGGCCCGGCTCGGCTGGCGCGAGCCCGTCCCCAGCCTCAACGTGCTGCTGACCAGCACCTGCTGGCGCAATGATCACAACGGTTTCTCCCACCAGGGACCCGGCCTCATCGACACCGTCGTCCCGCTGTCCCCCGGCGTCGTGCGGGTCTGGCTGCCGCCGGACGCCAACAGCCTGCTGTCCGTCGCCGACCACTGCCTGCGCAGCCGCGACCACGTCAACCTGCTCGTGGCCGACAAGCAGCCGCACCTGCAGTACCTCACCGCCGCCGAGGCCGACGAGCATGCGGCCCGGGGCGGCTCCGTCTGGGACTGGGCGGGCACCGAGACCCCGCTCGGGCGCGATCCCGACATCGTTCTCCTCGGCATCGGTGACGTCCCCACCATGGAGATCCTCGCCGCCGCCCAGCTGCTACGCCGGTTCGTGCCCAGCCTCTCCGTGCGTGTCGTCAACGTCATCGACCTGATGGCCCTGCTGCGCAGCGACCTGCACCCGCACGGTTTCTCCAACCCGATGTTCCGGGCCCTGTTCACCGACGAGACCGACGTCGTCGTCGGGTTCCACGGCTACAGCCGCGGCGTGCACCAGCTCCTGCACGGCCGGCACAACCCCCAGCGCTTCCACGTCCGCGGCTTCATCGAGCAGGGGACGACGACCACCCCGTTCGACATGCTCGTCCGCAACGAGGTCAGTCGTTACCACCTCGCGCGCCTCGCCATCGAGTTCGCCCGCACCACCCGTCCCGGCACCGACCGCCTCGTCACCCACTGCGAAACTCAGCTCAGCCGCCACCACGGCTACATTCGCGACCATCTGGAGGACCTGCCCGAGATCCGCACCTGGACCTGGGACGATCCCCCGCCGGCCGCGGAGCCGTCCGCCTAGAACCGGCACCGACCGCGGTGCCCCAGGTACCTTCCGCCGCCCGCCGCTACTGCGGGAACTCCTCCAGCGCCTGCTGAAGCTCCTCGCGCGTCCCGGCCAGGGCGACGACACCGAGATCGTCGGTGGCCGCCCAGACACGGTGATCGCCGATCTGGTAGTCGGCGATGCGCAGCGAGCCGTGCCGGGCGGCGGCGTCGACGGGAATGTGTCGGGGGATCCGCGGCGTCGGACTGGCCATCGCCCTCACCTCCAGGGTAGAAGATCCCCAACATAGCCGTGCCGGGCCGCTCGAGGTGTCGCGCAGGCGCCCGCCGGCGTCAGCGGTCGCGCCAGGCGGCGAGGACCTTCTCGGCCGACTCGGGGTCGGTGTGCGGGCGCGGGGGCGGCGCCGGGGTGGCGGAGAAGCGCGGGGTCGGCGCGGCCTGGGTGACGCCGTCGACCTCGACGACCGTGCCGCGGGCGGCGATCTGCGGGTGCGCCGTCACCTCGTCGAAGGTCAGCACCGGGGTGAGGCAGGCGTCGAGGTCGGCGAACGCGGCGACCCACTCGTCGCGGGTGCGCCGGGCGAAGGCCTCGGTGAAGCGGGCGCGCAGCACCGGCCAGCCCGCCTCGTCGTCCTGCGCCGGGAGGTCGGCGCCGGCCAGGTCCAGGCCGAGCAGCAGGTTCGCGTAGAAGGCCGGTTCCAGTGCGGCGACGGCGACGAAGCGACCGTCGGCGCAGGTGTAGGTGTCGAAGAAGGGCGCGTGCCCGTCGAACAGGTTGCTCTCCCGGGCGTCGTTCCACCGCCCCTGGCCGCGAAACGACCAGACCATCTGCGCGAGCATGCTGACGCCGTCGACGATGGCGGCGTCGACGACCTGGCCCCGGCCGGAGCGCTCCACCTCGTGCAGCGCCGCGAGCACCCCGATGACGCCCTGCATCGCGCCGCCGGCGAAGCCGAGCAGGTTCAGCGGTGGCAGCGGCCGTTCCCCGGCGCGGCCCAGTGCCCCCAGCACCCCGGTCAGCGCGATGTAGTTGATGTCGTGGCCGGCCTGGTGGGACAGCGGCCCCTGCTGGCCCCACCCGGTGATCCGCGCGTAGACCAGCCGGGGGTTACGGGCGAGGCAGTCCTGCGGGCCGATCCCGAGGCGCTCGGCGACGCCGGGACGCATCGCCTCCAGCACGACGTCGGCCGCCGCGGCGAGGTCGAGGGCGGTGTCCCGCCCCTGCGGCGAGCGCAGGTCGACCGTGACGTGCCGGCGCCCGCGCAGCACCGGGTCGCCGGCCGTGGCCGGGTAGGGGCCGCCGCCCGGCCGGATCAGGCGGACCACGTCCGCGCCGAGGTCGGCGAGCGCCATCGCGGCCATCGCCACCTGGCCGAGGCCGGCGAGCTCCACCACGCGCAGTCCGGCCAGCGGTCCCGCACCCCGATCCATCTGACCTCCGGTTCCTGGCGCCGAGAAAGCGCTGTCTACCTGTCTATCGGATATGGCCGAATCCGGCGCGGTGATCGCTCAGCCGGCACCGCCGGAGGCGGGCAGCTCCCGGCCGCACAGCCGCTCGTCGAGGACGTCGAAGGTGCCGGCGGCGGTGGCCTGGACGAACGCGAGGCAGGTGGTGGGCCGGCCCAGGTTGGTGCTGAGGTTCAGGGGCGAGATCAGGCCCCCGGCGTCGTAGCTGTGCACCGCGCGCAGGGCGTCGACGAAGCCCTTGCGGGTCGGGCAGGCGCCGGCCTCCTGCAGCCCCCGCAGGAACAGGTCGGTGTCGATGTAGGCGATCATCGCGAGGTCCTGGCGAGGATTGGCGATCTGGGGGGCGTAGCGCGACATCGCGTCGAGGTAGCCGGCGATGGGCGCCCCGCCGGCCTCGAACGGCCGGTAGAACACCGGCACGACGACGCCGGTCATGGCGCCGTCCGCCTCGGCCAGCGCCTGGCCGTCGTAGCCGCTGAGCGAGAGGATCACCTTCGGGTTCCACCCGGTGGCGGGCAGCTCGCGCAGCACCGCCGGCAGGTCGGGGGTGCCGACGACGGTGAGCAGCGTGTCGGCGCCGGTGGCGGCAAGCCGCCGGGCGATCGCGGCCGGGTTGTCCGCGTTGGCGGTGTAGCCGATCTGGTCGACGACACCGATGCCGACCGCGCGCAGGCTCGTGGACAGGCGGGCGCCGGCGTCGTTGACGCCGGTGGACAGGGCGGTGGTGAGCAGGACCGCCCGGGTGCCGCCGTGGGACTTCACGAACGTGCCGTAGGTGTCGGTGGGCGCGCCGTTGGTGTAGGAGAAGGAGAACATGTTCCGCCGGGTCGACCAGCCGTCGCTGGCGGCCAGGCCCGCCACCGGCACGTCCCGCTCGGCGAGGTAGCCCGCGCTGCCGTCGGCGGCCAGGGAGTACTCGAGGATGCCGAAGTCCCCCTTGCCCTCGACCAGGTCGCGGGCGCCGATCGCGTTCGCCTCCGTCGTGCCCTGGTCGTCCCGCCAGTCGTAGACGATCTTCCGGCCGTGGACGCCGCCGGCCTCGTTCGCCAGCCCCAGGCGGGCGTCGACACCGCCCCGCACGGCCGCCAGCGTCGACGCGGTGGGGCCCGAGTCGGGGTAGAGCAGGCCGAGGCGGACCTGGTCGGCGGTGACCCCGGGGGTGTCACAGGCGGCGGACGCGGGTTGCGTGTCCGACGAGCAGCCGCCCGCAAGCGCACTCAGCGCGAGCAGCGCGACGGTCAGGACCAGGGACGAGCGTGTGCGAGGCATACCGGCAGGACTCCCGAGCGGACGCGAGCGGCGTGCGGAACACGAACCCGCGGACGAGAAGGATCACTCCGGAATTCGCCGGACGCGCGCACCCCCGTACTCGCGGTTCGTCATAGCTGCCGGTGCGGCCAACCGCCCGGCTTCTGCCGCGGCGAGGCACGCTGACCAGCGAAAGGAGACGCTACCGAAATATACCGACATCCGCCACACCTGTCGTTTACGTGGCCGCACCGCTTCCGCGCGACGCCGTCCCGGTCCTGCCGAGTGACACGAGGGACACGGTCCAGTCGGCCTTGAGCGCTAAATTATCTATATCTTAGAGTGTTCGCCGACGGGCCCTCGCTCCGCCCGATCCCTCCCCGCCCGATCCCTCCCCGCCCGACCGAAGGAGACAGCGTGGCCGCAGGCGGTCCGCACCGGTCACCCGACGCCATCGGCCGGCGGATGCGCGTGCCGAAGATGGCCGAGCTGGTCGCCTCGGACCTGCGGCAGGCCATCGTCCGCAACACCCTCGCCGAAGGTCAGGCGCTGCCGCCCGAGGCCGTGCTCATGGGGCAGTACGGGGTCTCGCGGCCGACCCTGCGGGAGGCGCTGCGCATCCTGGAGGCGGAGTCGCTCATCACGGTCCGCCGGGGCGCGGGCGGCGGGGCCCGCGTCCAGTCGCCGAACCCGGCGGTCGCGGCGCGCTACGCGGGGCTCGTCCTGGAGCACCGCGCCACCACGATCGCCGACGTCTGGGACGCCCGGCTGCTGCTCGAACCGCCGACCGCCGCCGCGCTGGCCCGCCGGCGCACCCGGGCCGACCTGCGGGCGCTGCGTGCCCTGCTGGCCGAGCACGACGCGGCCACGGAGCGGGTGCAGGGGGTGCGGCTGCACAACGAGTTCCACACCCTCGTGGTCCGCCTCGCCGGCAACGAGACGCTCGCCCTGCTGATCACCCTGCTCGGCGAGATCATCAACCGGACCACCTGGACGCGCGTCGAGGCCGACCTCGGCACCCCGGAGCTGGCGCGGGCCGAGCGCGGCACCGTGCGGGTGCACGCCATGCTCGTCGACCTCGTCGAGGCCGGGGACGCCACCGGCGCGCAGGACCTCTGGCGGCGCCACCTGGCCGCCGGCGCCCGCTACCTCGGCCAGGGCGGGCGCGACGAGGCCACGCTGGACCTGCTCGGGCGCCCCGGCGAGCCCGGGGCGCCGATCGACTCAGACGGCTGGCTCGCGGGGTAGGCCGAGGACGCGCTCGGCGAGGATGTTGCGCTGCACCTCCGAGGTGCCCGCGTACACCGTGCCCGCCCGGGCGTTGAGCGAGACCTCCCACCAGCTCGTCGTCGACTCCGGGTCGGCGCCCGGGTCGTCGGTCCGCAGCGGCCGCGACGGCCCCTTGCCGACGAGCACCAGGCCGTCGAGCCCCTCGATGTCCAGCGCGAGCTGCGTGACCTCGCGGTGGTACTCGCTCCAGTAGAGCTTCGACACCGAGGACGCCGCCCCCAGCTCGCCGCCGGCCAGCACGTCGCTGAGGATCCGGTAGCCGAGGAAGCGCATGACCTCCACCCGGGACCGGAAGTACGCCAGCCGCCGGCGCACCGAGGGCTCGTCCGCGACCCCGCGCCGGCGGGCCAGCTCCACCAGCCGGTCGAGCTCCGCGGCGAACAGGATCGGGTTGGTCGCCGCCTCCTCGCCGCGCTCGTAGGTCAGCAGGGTCGAGGCGACCTTCCACCCGTCGCCGGGCTTGCCGACGATGGCGTCCGCGGGGCAGCGGGCGTCGGTGAAGAACACCTCGCAGAAGTCCTCCCCGCCGGTCATGTGCCGGATCGGGCGGACCTCCACCCCCGGCTGGTCCAGCGGCACCAGCAGGAACGACAGCCCCCGGTGCTTGGCCGCCTCGGGCTCGGTGCGGGCCAGCACGAAGATCCCCGTGCTGCGGTGCGCCCCCGACGTCCAGATCTTCTGCCCGTCGATGTGCCACTCGCCGTCGACCAGGCGTGCCCGCGTCCCCGCCGCGGCGAGGTCGGAGCCGGCGTTCGGCTCGGAGAAGCCCTGGCACCAGATCTGCTCGCCGGACAGCAGGCCGGGCAGGATGGTCGCCTTCTGCGCCTCGGTGCCGTAGCGCAGCAGGGTGTTGCCCAGCATCTTGAACCCGGTCGAGTCCTGCGGCTGCACCCCGAACGGCACCCCGGCCCGGGTCAGCTCCTCCACCAGCACCACCTGGTGCAGGGTGGTCAGCCCCCGGCCGCCGTGCTCCACCGGCCAGGCCACCCCCAGCAGCCCGCGGCGGTGCAGCGTCCGGCGCCATCCGGTCACGAACTCGCGGACCGCCGCCGCGTCGCCCAGGGCGCCCGTCCCCGGCCAGTCCGGGGGCAGCTCCTCCGCCAGCACCGCCCGCACCTCGGCACGGAACTGCTCCACCTCCGCCGGATACCGCGTGTCCACCCTGACCTCCCCACACCCGCGACGGCTAGAATCAGATAAACAATATCCCTATCCTTGTGTGTCGAGCACAGGGTCCTGTCTCGACCACAGGGTCCTGTCTCGAGTACAGGGTCCCGTCTGAAGCACAGGGTCCCGTCGACGTCCGCCGACTCGCCGCCACACTCCGGTCGCCGGGCCCGGTCACCCGCTGGAGGTTCCGTGCAGTTCCGGTACAGTCCCGAGCACGAAGAGCTGCGCCGCGGCATCCGGCGCTACTTCGCCGAGGTCGCCGACGCCGATGCGGTGCGGCGCGACATGGCGACGCCGACCGGGTGGGACCCGGTGACCTGGCAGCGGCTGTGCGACGAGCTGGAGCTGCCGGCCCTCGCCGTGCCGGAGGAGTACGGCGGCGCCGGGTTCGGCCTGGTGGAGCTCGGCATCGCGCTGAGCGAGGCCGGCCGCAGCCTGCTGTGCGCGCCCCTGCTGTCGACCAGCATCGCCACCCAGGCGCTGCTGCACGCCGGCGACCCCGACGCCGCCGCCGCCCACCTGCCGGGCCTGGCCGCCGGCACCACCACCGGCACCCTCGCCGCCCGCGAACCCGGTCGGCCCTGGGACGCCACCCCCACGACCACGGCCGAGCGCGCCGGGGACGGCTGGGCGCTGAGCGGCGTCAAGGACTGGGTGCTCGACGGGCAGAGCGCCGGGCTGTTCGTCGTCACCGCCACGACCGCCGCCGGGACGTCGCTGTTCCTCGTCGACGCCGGCGCCGCAGGCCTGGCCGTCGAGGCGCTGCCCGTCGTCGACCCGACCCGGCAGGTCACCCGGGTCACCCTCACCGGCACGCCCGGTGTCCTGCTCGGCGCCGACGGCGCCGGTGCGCCGGGCCTGGCCCGCACCCTCGACGCGGCGGTCACCCTGCTCGCCGCCGAGCAGCTCGGCGTCGCCGAGGCGGCCCTGGCGTCGGCGGTGGACTACGCCAAGCAGCGCGAGCAGTTCGGCCGGCCGATCGGCTCCTTCCAGGCGATCAAGCACAAGCTGGCGACCGTGCTGCTGGAGGTGGAGGCGGCCACGTCGGCGGTGATGTACGCGGCGTGGACCGCCGACGAGTCCCCCGCCGAGCTGCCCGAGGTGGCCAGCATCGCCGGCCTGACCTGCTCGGAGGCGGCCCTGCTCGCCGCCGGCGAGAACGTCCAGGTGCACGGCGGCATCGGCTTCACCTGGGAGCACTCCGCCCACCTGTACCTCAAGCGGGCCACGACCGACCGGCTGCTGCTGCGCGACCCGCAGGAGCAGCTCGACCGCATCGCCGCGCTCGCCGGCATCACCGCCCACGCCCCCGCGCAGCCGGACGGGGCCGCGGCCGTCGACGTCCTCGCCGGCTCCACGGAGAGGTGAACCCGGCCGGCGGGCGCAGCGCGGCGGGCAGCCGGCGGGTGCCGGACGCCCGGCACCGGGCGGGCGGGTCAGCCGAACATGTCCAGGACGGTGGTGCCGTCGCCGCGCTCGAGGTAGTCCCGGCCGGCGACGAGGTGGCGGCGCCACAGCCGCTCGGCGCGCTCGGCGTCGCGGGCCTCGATGAGGTCCACGACCCGGGCGTGGGCGGCCCGGCTGCGCGCGACCGCCGTGTCCAGGTCGGGCGAGCCGGCGTCCGACTGCACCCGCGACCGGTCGGCGAGCTCGACGATGTGCTCGATCATGCCCATCAGGACCCGCAGCGTCTGGTTGCCGGTCAGCTCGATCAGCAGCGGGTGGAACCGCTCGAGGCGGCGCAGCGTGTCCAACGGCGACTCGGCGGGTTCGGCCGGCTCGTCGAGGGCGGCCCGCAGCCGGGTGATCTCCGTCGGCCCGCCGGCACGGGCGAGGTGGGCGACGGCCTGCGGCTCGGCGACCTCGCGGACCGCCAGCACGTCGGCGAGCGCGGTGCCCTGGTGCTGCAGGATCAGCCCGGCGTAGCGGGCGGCGACGTCGACGTTCGGCGGGCGCACCCGCACTCCGCCGCCCGGCCCCATCCGCACCGTGATCAGCGATTCGCTCTCCAGCACCCGGAAGGCCTCGCGCAGCGTCGGGCGCGACACGTGGAACTGGGCCATGAGCGCGCTTTCGGGGGGCAGCGCCTCGCCGGCGGCGAGCTCCCCGCGGACGATCTGCCGACGCAGGTGCCCGGCGACGAGCTCGGCCGACTTCGGCAGGCGCACGCGCCGGTCCGCCCCCGGGCGCTCCTCGGGGGCCGCTCCGACGGGCCCGGCAACAGTCATGTCCGCAGTTTCCTCACAATGACATTCACGTCGACGACAGTCACGTCGACGACATTCACGTCGACGACAGTCACGTCGACACCGACGACGACACTCACGACGACACGTGCGTCGCCGGCTGTACCGGCCCGGCCGACCACGAGTTCCTTCATACCCCATCCGGCGCGCGCCGCAGATCACCGCGGCGCGCCGGCCGCCCAGGGTGACCATTCGCTTGACTGGCCGGAAGGTGGGCGCAAATGTGCCCCTGGGGCCCTCGCGCCCGGCCACGCCGACCGCCGCCTGGCTGCCTGCCCACCTGCCACGTGACCTCAACTGCCCTGACCTCAACTGCTGCCGTGACCTCACCCTGCTGCCGTGACCTCTACTGCTGCCGTGACCTCTACTGCTAGGAGTGCGCCCGTGTCCGAATCCCCCACCCGCGTCGCGATCGTCACCGGGGCGGCCCGCGGCATCGGCGCCGCGATCGCCCAGCGGCTGTCCCGCGACGGCCTGGCGGTCGCCGTGCTCGACCTGGAGGAGGCCGCCGCCAAGGGCACCGTCGAGGCGATCACCGCGGCCGGCGGTCGCGCCCTGGCGGTCGGCGCGGACGTCGCCGACCCCGAGCAGGTCACCGCGGCCGTCGCGGCCGTCACCGAGGGGCTCGGCGCGCCGACCGTGCTGATCAACAATGCCGGCATCACCCGGGACAACCTGCTGTTCAAGATGAGCGAGGCCGACTGGGACTCGGTGATCGGCGTGCACCTGCGCGGCGCGTTCCTGATGACCCGCGCGGTTCAGAAGCACATGGTCGACGCCGGCTGGGGCCGCATCGTCAACCTGTCGAGCACGTCGGCGCTGGGCAACCGCGGCCAGCTGAACTACTCCACCGCCAAGGCCGGCCTGCAGGGCTTCACGAAGACGGCGGCGATCGAGCTCGGCAAGTTCGGCGTCACCGCGAACTGCATCGCGCCGGGCTTCATCGCCAGCGACATGACCCGGGCCACCGCCGCCCGCATGGGCAAGACCTGGGAGGAGTACGTCGCCGCGTCGTCGGGGGTGATCCCGGTCGGCCGGGTCGGCGAGGTCGACGACATCGCGCACACCGTGTCGTTCTTCGTCAGCGAGGGCGCCGGCTTCGTCTCCGGCCAGATCATCTACGTCGCCGGCGGGCCGAAGGCTTGACCACCACGACTGGCCGGGCCGAGCCGCCCGGCGCCCGGGCCAGGGAGTACGCCGAGACGCGCTTTCGGGTGCTGCCCCCCGTGCACGGCGACGACGGTACCCGGGTACGGATGCGGATCGGGCCGTGGCTGGCCGGACCCGACGGCGTCCCGACGGTCGGCTCGCTCGGGGTCGTGGTCGACGACGCGATCGGCTCGGCGATCCTGCGGGCCCGCCTCGGCGACCGGCATTCGGTGACCTCCCAGCTCTCGCTGGAGGTCGTCGTCCCCCCGCCGTGGGCCGGCCCGGAGCTGACCGCGCACGCCACGCTGCTGGGCCGCGACGCCGTCGGCGGGCTCGCCGCCGCCACCGTGTACGACGGCGAGGGCCGGGTGGTGGCCGTGGCGACCGGCCGTTGCCGCTACGTGCCGGCGGACATCCTGCCGCCGGGCGGAATGCGCCCGCCCCTGCCGCCCGCGGACCACGAGTCCCTGTTCGACACCCTCGACCTGGCGCCGGCGTCGACGTCGGCGTCGGCGTCGGCGTCGGCCGGAGCGATCCCCGAGCAGACGTCACCGGCGGCCGGGGCGTTGTCGGCGGCCGGGGCGGCGGGGCCCGAGGCGGGCTGGCCGGCGCTCGTCCTGCCGAGCGGTCCCGGGATGCAGAACCCGCACAACACCGTGCACGGCGGTGTGCTGCTGTGCGGCTCCGATCTCGCGGTGGCGCTGGCGGACCCGGACGGGCCGCCACACACCACATCGGTCCGGATCAGCTTCCTGCGCCCCGGCGACGGCAACCATCCCGTCACCTTCACGACCCGCGCGGTCCACCGGGGCCGTTCCCTCGCGGTGTACGAGGTCAGCGCGGGCGGCCCGGCCGGCCGTCCGTACACGGTGGCGACGGTGATCCGCGAGCGCTGACACCCCCTGACACCCGCTGACCG